>NZ_JBITKT010000003.1:0-312862 GCF_044461265.1 Streptomyces sp. NPDC049879
CCCGCGGAGCGGGGTACCTGGCGCTGGCGCGCCAGGTAGTGAAAACGCCCCGCAAGCGGGGCGTCGTTCCCACGCAAGCGCGGGAACGATAATTCCGCAAGCGGAATTCTAAAAGCGAATACTATTCGCGCAAGCGCGAATAGTGGGAATCCCGCAAGCGGGATTCCCACGGCTGGCTACGAGCGGCGGTGCTTCGGGAACGGACCTGTGTAGCCGCCGGGCCACCAGGTCGCTACCCCGTAAGCGAGGTGACGGACAGTCACTCAATCGGTGCCGGGGGAAGTGAAGGGCTCCGCTGCGCTCCGCCCCAACCTCGTCCCCGCCCTCGAACTCGGCTATCCGCGCTCACACAAGCCCGCGATAGCACATGGACAGCGCGCACGAGGGCGGGGATTCGGTCATGTAAATCCTGGAGGACGAACCTGCCGCACAAGTGATGCATCACGGGTATCTCCTGTGTAGAGTCTGGTGTTGGACACTACTACCCCGGCTCCTCGCTCGCTGAGCCGGACTCCATTTCCGACTGTGCGTCATTTGTGGAGAAGGAGCTTTCCCTATGGTCATGAAGAAAAGAGACCTGCGCGCCCACCAGATTGAGACCGTGGCCGCCATTGTGCGCGGCCTCGACGTGCCGCCCGGAGGTATTCCGGCCGATGGCCTGCGTGGACAGGTAATTTCCGCCTGCGGTACGGGAAAGACCATCACCGCTGCTTTCGCCGTCCGGGAGATGCTCCCGAGGGGCCGGATTCTGGTGCTGGTGCCGACACTGGAGCTGCTGGCGCAGACGGTGAAGGAATGGCACCGGGTCGGGCATGCGGGGCCGGCCGTCGCGGTGTGCTCGCTCACCGACGACCCGGCGCTGTGGCACCTCGGGGTGCGCTCCACGACGAACCCCGTGCAGCTGGCACTGTGGCACGGCGAAGGGCCGGTGACCATCTACGCCACCTATGCCAGCCTCGGTGTGCTCACGGAGGCGTTCGAGGGCGTCTACGGGCAGCAGCTCGCGCCGGTGGACCTGGCGGTGGTGGATGAGGCGCACCGGACGTCGGGGAGCATGGGGAAGGCGTGGGCGGACATCCACGACCAGGCGAAGATCCCGGCGGCGCGCCGGTTGTACATGACAGCCACACCTCGGATCTGGCAGGAGCGGCCTCCGCACTGGGAAGTCGCCGAAGGGGTGCGGGATGCGCTGCCGCGCGAGATGGCGGCCTCCATGGACGACGAGGCCGTGTTCGGGCCCGTCCTGTACAGGCTGTCGCTGGCGTCGGCGGTGTCGCGGGGCCTCCTTGCGCGGTACCAGATCGTCGTCCTGGAGCTGAAGGACCCGGTGGTCACGCCGGAGCGGCTGAGGGGCGAGGACCGGCACAGCGAGAAGGTCCGCGGGGAGCGTCTCGGGGCGCTGCAGGCCGCTTTGCTGCACGCGATGGCGGAGCACGGGCTCCAGACGTGCATCACTTTCCACCACCGGACGGTGGAGGCCGCCGCGTACGCCGAAGGCCTGAAGCGGGTTGCGGCGAAGCTCCATGGCAGCGAACCGGAGGCGCACCCTTCGGTGATCTGGGCGGACTGGCTGTGTGGCGAGCACGAACCCGAACACCGGCATGACATCCTCCGTGGCTTCGGGAGCACGGCGCTGCGGGCCGTGCTCTCCAACTGCCGCGTCTTGGGCGAAGGCGTCGACATCCGGGCCGTCGACTCCGTCGCGCTGCTTGACCCCAAGGGTGCGCCGCATGACATCGTCCAGGCCGTCGGCCGCGCCCTGCGGCAAAGGCCCGGGGAAGGGAAGCTCGCTACTCTGATCGTGCCGGTATTTCTTCAGCATGATGAGACTCCGGAGGATATGTTCACTTCCGGCTCGTACCGGCCTCTGGTGAAAGTTCTGGAAGGTCTGCGGGCTCACGACGAAGAGGCCGTGGAATTGCTGGCCATTCCGCAGGAGTCACAGAAGGACAGTGTGCGGTTTTCCCCGTACATCGGCGCCGCTCCCGGGAAGAACGAGGAGGAGACCCGGCTGCTGCTGCGGTTCGCGGCTCCGCGTGATCCGGTGATGGTCGCGGACTGGGTCTCTTTCAACGTGATCGACACCGAGCGGCAGGACTGGGCGCGCGGCTGGGCGAAGCTGAAGGCGTACGTCGAACGCGAGGGCAACGCGCGGGTGCCGTACGGGCACCGCGAAGGCGCGTTCCCGCTTGGGCAGTGGGTGGCGGAGCAGCGGCGCGCGTTCGCGGCCGGGCAGATGAGCAGCCGGCGCGCGGCGCGGCTGGAGAAGCTCGGCATGGTCTGGTCGGTCGCCGACGAGCGCTTCCAGGAGAACCTGGAGGCCGCGAAGGCGTACTTCGATGCGTACTGGACTCTGTGTGCTCCGAGGTCCGCCGTGGCGCTGGGCAGGCCGGTCGGGCAGTGGCTGTCCAACCTCCGGCGGCCGGGAGCGCTGGGCGGACACCCGGAGTGGGAGAACGCGCTCGAGGCGGTGGACCTGGACTGGAACCCTTCATGGCCGCCGGGGTGGCAGCGGCACTACGCCGCGCTGCGCGAGTTGGTACGCGGCGAAGAGGACCGGGCGGAGGTTCTGCCCGGCGTCACGGTCCACGGGATGGACGTGGGGAAGTGGCTCGCCCGGCAGCGCACACCGAAGGTCTGGGCGGGCTTGGCGGACGGGCAGCGCGAACGTCTGAAACAGCTTGGCGTCACCCCACTCCCCCAGGCCGCGGCATCGGTCGCGGCCGTGGTTCCGGCTCCGGCCGGGCCGGACCGGTCCGAGGAGGCGTCCACGGCGCCCGTGAGCGCCTTCGAGCGCGGCGTGGCGGCCCTCGCGCAGTACAAGGCGCGCACCGGCTCCCTGGCCGTCCCGCGGGGGCACGCGGAGGTGTTGCCGGACGGGACGGAGATCCGACTCGGGGTGTTCCTGTCCAACAGCAAGAGCAGGCGCGGGAAGCTGACCGCTGGCAAGCTCCAGCAGTTGGCTGCGCTCGGGCTGGAGTGGGCGGTCGAGGAAGGAGCGACGCGGTGACCGCGCACGGGAAGAGAGGCGTGTGCGGGAGGCTGCACGACGGCGCGCACGCGGCCGTGGCTTCGCGGGGGTTGAGAAGGTCTTGGTGCTGTGGCTGGCCGACCTTGGAGTGCGGGGAGGTCCGTGCGGGTCGAGGTGGCGGGGGCGCAGTTCGGCGCGGAGCTGCGCGGGCGTCTTGAGCCGTTCCAGGACCGGTAGAAGGCGGTCGTGTGCGAGAGCGACGCGGGGAACGCCGGGCATGCACGGGCTCGAATAGGCAGAGTGGACATGGCGGGTGCCGGGCGTCGTGGGAGTGCTGGCGCTGGGCGTGCGCTACGCGGCCGGGCGGCGATGCGGGGCCTCTCGCCGGTTCGCTATTGTCATCACGGCTGGAGGCGCTGGTTGAGCAAGGTGCGGCCGGCACGACGAGGAAGCGGCGAGCTCATGATGGTGACGTACGAATCGCTGGTGCTGGCCTTTCCTGACGATGATGTCACTGTGGCATCGCTTGTCGATCTGCCGGTGGCTGTGACCGATCCGACGGCCCGTCGTGTCCTGACCGAGGTGGGGTTGCCGGAGCATGTCGAGCAGTCTCTCTGGTTCGAGGAACTCGACACGCCGCTTGTGACTGTGGCCTCCTCCGGATCCGGTCCTTCCGCAGCGGCGGTGGCCCGGGCCGGGGACTTCTATGTGATCGGGGTGAGCACAGCCGGTCTGCTGTGTTTGGACGGCGCCTCGGGCGAGTGCTACTTCGTGGACGGCGATGGCAACGTGCTGTTGGCCGCCACCCGGCTCGACCTGCTCCTCGAATTCGTCTGGCGGTTGAAGACCGGCATCGATGCCGGTCACCTTGGTGAGGGGTGGGCACAGTCTCTGGTCGGCGAGCTTCGTGAGCTCGACCCCGTCACGTTCGCGGCGTCCGAGGGGAAGTGGCGCGAGGTCGTCGCGGCGTGCCATGCCATTGCTCTGAGCTGACGTCGCTGCCGCGTGCATCGCCGCCTCGGTGGCCGGGCGGGCCTCGCTGGCGGGACTGGGGGCGCCGCGGTCACGCTCGATGAGGTCGGTACTGCACCAGTCGGCCGCGGCGGACGGTGCAGCGGCGTCTGCGGGCGTGTGAGACCTCAACTCTTGTCCGCCGTGCCGGACATGCCAAACTCGGCGGCATGACCCGTACCCGTGCCCGCCGCGGCGCTTCCGCGTTTCCCCTCGCAGCCGCGCTCCTCGCCTCT
Organism: Streptomyces sp. NPDC049879; assembly: GCF_044461265.1. NCBI lineage: Bacteria > Bacillati > Actinomycetota > Actinomycetes > Kitasatosporales > Streptomycetaceae > Streptomyces > Streptomyces sp. NPDC049879. The sequence goes on from NZ_JBITKT010000003.1 coordinate 4,219, forward strand.
CTCGTCGGGTGTGGCAGCGACGAGGACGACGGCGGCAATGCCGATGAGACCGGAGATCTTGCGTACAGCGTCATCAACGAGGAGCTGCCTGACGGGGCGATCGGAAGCGCCGACCTCCTCATGTCCGATCCGACCCTTGAGCAGGCGGAGGCCGCCATCCGCGACTACGCCGACTTCATCGACGGCCCCTCCGCTGTCATGGTCCGTGTTGTCCTCAGCGAATACGCGGACAGCGCCGTCTGTCGCGCGGACTGGCCGGACATCGACGAGACCATGAGCTGCTCGGAACCCGTCGTCGAGGAGTGAGCTGACCACCAGCTCGTGCAGGCGCCGGCTTCATCGGCTTCCTCGTGTGCTGGGACCTGAGGTGGGGCGCCGGATCTGGTCCGTCGTCGTCCCTCCCTGGGTCCGGCTGCCGGGGAGCTCTGGGCGGCGTGGCGTGGCCTTGGCTGTGTGCCCGTCCGGGTGCCGTTGCGCCTCTGCAAGGCGCGGCAGCGTCGCGATCCGTGGTGTGGTGGGGGAGGCTGGTGCTGGTCTTCGGGGGTGCTTTCGTCGTCGGTTTGGGGGTCGGGTTTCAGAAGGCGAGGTCGATGTAGTCGATGTCGCCCAGGGTGACGTCGGTGAGGTCGTGGGCGCGGGTGCCGCCGTTTTGGAAGTAGATGTCGCGGAGTCCTTCGGCGATGACGGTGCGCATCTGTTGTTCGTCGCCCTGGGCGCGGGCGGTGAAGAGGCGGTTGGCGTAGGGGGCGGGGAGGTGGACGGTGAGGCGGCGGAAGCGGCCGTCGTCGGTGGTGCCGATGGGGGCGGTGTAGCCGAAGCGGGCGCGGGTTTCGATGGTGATGCCGGTGGTGGTGGCGGCCTGTCGGCGGCGGCGTTGGCGGATGCGGGGTTGCCAGCGGGAGCGGATGGCGTGGTCGATCCGGTTCTGGATGTGGCGGGGCGGGTGTTTGCGGGCGCCGCGGCGGTAGCGGTTGACCGAGGCGGGGGTGACGCCGAGTTCGGCGGCGACGGCCCGCGCGCTGCCCAGCTGGCGCATGAGGTAGCCGATCTGGCCCTTCAGCGTCTTGGGCGGGTTCTTGGTGAACGCCTCGCGGTCGGCCCGCTCGATGGCGTCGTCGATCTCCCCCACGGCCCTACTCTCCTTCGTCGAGGACGGCGTCGCCGCTCTTGATGTGGCGGGCCGGGTTCAGCCCCTTCTCCATCAGGTCCACCGTCCATGCCATCTCCTGGACGCCTTCCAGCTTCGCCAGGCCCGGGGTGGGGCCGAGGCGGAAGCCGCCCGGCTGTGGCTTGCCTGATGCGGCGTAGGGGAGGAAGTCCAGCGGTGAGGGGCCGGGGCTGGGGTAGACGACGCAGTCGGAGAGCACGGCGAGGGGGTAACGGCCCGTCAGCCTGGCCATGTTGGCGAGTTTGCGGTGCATGTTGACGCGGGCTTTGGAGATGACGGCGGCGCGGATGTCCGGGCGCCAGGTCGGCCGCGTCATGGCCGGCCAGGGCTCGCCCTCGCGGTGGTTCCTGCCCTGGGGGCGTTCGCGGAGCTTCCCGATGCCGCCCTTCACGGTCGCCTTGATCGCGGCGAGGACGGCGGCCATCGCCGGGTCGGCGTGTTTGTGGCGTTCCATCGCGGCGAGGAACTCCGTGTCGGTGAGGTCCTTGGTGACGCCGAGGTCGGCGAGGGTGTCGGCGTAGGCGGTCTTGAGGCGGTCGTGCCAGGGGTCCAGGTAGGCGCCGGTCGTGTGGCGCAGGTACGCCTCGACGGGAGCGATGTTGTAGCCGAGTTCCTGGGCGTAGGCGACGGTGTGTGTGGCGTACCAGGCGGGGCCCGTCGGGTGCTCGCCGGTGGGGGTGAACGGCGAGGGGAGGCGTGGGTCGACCTGGACGTGGCTCAGGTCCACCAGCCAGGAGCCGGGGATCTTCTTGTCGAACAGCGGGCGGGTGACGTGCTCGGGGGTGGACAGGCCCACTGTCAGGCGGGCGGATGCGGCGAGGAACGCGGTGTTCAGGTCCAGGCCGACGGCGTAGGGCTGCAGCATCTCTTCGTCTGTGAGGAGGTCGACGTCGCGGACCCACTGGTAGGCCTCCTCGTCGAGGAAGCCGCCTGTCCAGCCCGAGGCGGCGACGACGGGGTGTTCCGGGATGGCCTCCGGCGGCGCGGGATCGACCGGCTCGGTGCCCAGCGATCCGGGGTTGTGCCCGGGGACCCACGCGCCGGTCGCCGGGTCCTGGACGGCGCGGGTGGGGGGGCGCAGCGCCGTCATCAGTTCCAGGCCGGTGACGGCCGTGGAGCCGCGTGGGGTGATGACGCGGCGGGCGTATGCGGTCAGGATGCGGGCGATCTGGGGCGGGTCCATGGCTGTGACGCCGGGCCAGGAGCGGGCGTCGAGGGCGTCCCACGGCAGGACGGCGAGCTGTACGCACTGCCGTTCGCGGCCCTGGGCGGGGCGGTAGATCCGCGGCCAGGGGCCGAATCCGCGGCGGGTGAGCTGCCATTTCGCCTTGAGGATCTGCTTCACTACGGGGTGGTGCTCGGCCAGGCGCAGGGAGCGGCGTTCTTCGTGGCCTTCGAGGTGTTCGGGGAGGCCGAGGCGCATCGTTGCCGGGGCGGTGAGGACGATCAGCGGGTCGGAGTCCCGTCCGTGCCGGTGGAGCTTCGGCGCGCCGAGGCCGGAGGCGGTGAGGGTCCACTCGACCAGCTCGGCCACTGTGGTGGCCGGGCAGTCCAGTACCAGCCCTCCGGCGGCGTATGCGTGGCCGTTGCCGTCCAGGACGGCGAGCGGGCCGTGGGGGAACCGCGGATCGGCACCGGCGGAGGGCACGGTGGTCTTTCCCGCCGTGGGGCGCGCTGCGGGCAGCGGTGTCGCTGGGCGGCGCGATGCGGCGGACCGGTGCGCGGTGGCCTCGGCCGGGGTTTGGGGCAGCGTGGGGGTATGTGTCCGGGCGGCGGCCGGTGCAGCAGCCGGGGCTTGAAGCGGCACGGCGGCTTCGGGGACGGCAGTGCTGGGAACCGCTCCGGGCGCCTCCGGTCGTGAGGCAGCGGCCGGTGAGAGGGTTTCCGGTTGCGGCAGGGCGGCCGGGGGCGGTGCGTCGGGGGTGTCGTCCTTGGGGTGCTCCGCCGCCCAGTTCTCCAGCAGCCGCCGGTACGGCGCCAGACGCGGCGGCTTCGGTTCGGAGCGGCCGTTCTCCCAGTTCTTCACCGTCTGCGTCGTCGTCTTCAGCGCGGTCGCGAGGCGGGCCTGGGTGATGCCGGCGGCCTCCCGTAGCCGGGCGCGCTCCGCAGGCGGCGGCAGCTGTGGCCCTTCCGCGAGCAGCGCGTCGACGGACGCGAACAGCTCTTCTTCCGTGGGCATTCTGTCACCTCCGTCCCTGACGCTAGCAGCACTTAACCTTGTGTTTAACCCTGATGTTTGACCCGTGCGGGTAATTGCGGCGGGTGGCGGGCGTCCTGCATGCGGAGGCTAGGCGGCTGGCAGAGGGTGCCGGTGTGCGGGCTCGGGCAGGAAGGTGTGCGTCGGGTCCGTCTGGGCCGCCGGATGCTGTCGCCGGCGGGCGGGGTGGTCTCGGTGTGTCGTGGTGGTCGGGCTCTTCGGCTGCGGGGACAGGGTCCCTGGGTGCGGGGCGCCGGGGGCCGCTGTGTGCCTGGGAGGGTGCTGCCGTGTACTGCCGAGAGCGCACGGCTTCCGGTTCTGGCCCGGCCTTCTGCCGGAGGGCGCGTCCGCGTGGCCGGTGAACGTTGACCGGTACCGGCCGGTGAGGCCGGCCGACGGGGCGGCGGGGCGGCGGGGCGGGGTCTCGTCCTAGAACGGCGGCTCGAACGCCTGGGGGGCGCCCGTGAGCCGTTCCAGGCGGGCGGTGATGGCTCCCTCGTTGCGGCCGAACTCTTCCATGAGCTGCGTGAGGTCCGCGCCCTGGCCGGCGCGTTCCAGCAGGCGTGTGTCCTCCTGCGGGGTCCATCTCCTGTGCGAGTTGGGGTGGTTCTTGCGCAGGTCCTCGACCGTGTACGCCCTGGGTCTGGCGGCGGCGGGTGGTGTGGACGGCTCCGGGCGGGGGCGAGCCGTATCGGCGCCGGGGCGGGGGCCGAGCCCGAGTTCCCAGAGTTTCCAGCGGATCGAGTTGCCGGTGCGCCCGAGCCGGCGTGCGATCTCGGCGGCGTCGATCCCCTCGGTGTGCAGGGTGCGGACAGTGTCGCGGTCCCGTTCCGTCCATGGCTGGCCGGTGTGCCCGGCGGGCTGGGCGCGGGGCGCGGGGAGGGCCGGGGCGGTTGCGGGGGGCGGCGCCGGTGGGGGGTCGGTGAAGCCGGAGAGCAGGCGGGCGATCAGGGGCAGGTCGTCTCGTGGTACGTCTGCCTGCAGGTCCGCGATCACCACGCCCTGCGCGTCACAGCCCATGAGCGTGAACTGAGTACGGCCGGACGCCGTGTGTTCGTACGTCAGCTCGTAGCGTCGTGAGCCGTCCGGTGCCTGGATGCCGATGGCGTGTGTCGTACGCCACTGGCCCGTTCCGGCTTCGGCGGGCGTTGTGGCGGCGGGGCGGGGTCCTGCGTCTTCGGTGTCTGACACGGCTCACTGCCCTTCCCTGTGTCTTTCCGTACTGCGGTCAGGCCTGATGTGAATCGGCAGGGGGCCCGGCGGCGGCCGCGCGGTGTAGGGCGGCACGCCGCGGTGAGCGTTTCCGGATCCCCCGGCCGGGTTCTCACCGGCCTTCCCCCACGCCGTGGGACGCTAGCAGCGCAGGCGCGGGATGTGCGAGCGGGCGGGGTCCGGGGGCGTTGTGGCTGTCAGACCCTGCCGGTAGAGAAGCGGCCTGAGGGGGCGCGGGTCTTCAACTTGCTGGTGGTGCCGGGTATTTCGGGTACCCGCGCGCACCGCTGGGGTGGCTTCGCGCCTGGTGTCCGGCGTCTGCGGCAGCGTGGGAATCGCCCGGAGGGGCGAACTGCGGATCAGGTGAGGCTTCCGAGGCTTGCGGCGGGATTCCGGGCCGGCTGCCCCGGGCTCACAGGCCGGGTGCATGTCTTCACCAGCGCCGGGAGCCGGCTGCGCGTACGGCCCGCGTGGCGAGCGCGTGTGGGGGTGGGCAGGCGAGCGGGCGGGTATGCCGGGAGAGTGCGGGGGCTGGGTGGGGTCGTGGCTTGACCTGGAGTGCGCTCCAGGTTTTACGGTCTTTCCATGACCGACGGGAACGGCTTCCGCCAGCGGGAATCAGCGCTCACGATCGCTCAGGTCGCCGAGCGGACCGGCCTCTCGCACGACACCCTGCGCTACTACGAACGTGCCGGGCTGATCGAGCCGGTGGGCCGCACCCCCGGCAACCAGCGCCGCTACGCGGCCGCTGATCTGGTGTGGCTGGAGTTTCTGCTGCGGCTGCGCGAGACCGGCATGCCGGTCAGCGACATGCGGCGCTATGCCCGGCTGAGGGCCGCCGGGGACGCCACCGTCGCCGCCCGGCTGGCCGTGCTGCGTGAGCACCGTGCCGAGCTGGCCGGGCGCATGCGCAGCCTGCGCCGCAACGCCGCCGCGCTGGACAGCAAGATCAGGCACTACGAGACGCTGCTCGAGCAGCAGCAGGGAACGGAACGATCATGAGCAGCAGCACCGCCGCCACCACTCGCCAGGATCGCTTCGAGCGCGGCATGGAGATCCTCGACCGTGTCGACGGCGAAGGCGGCCGGCGCGTCGTCGACGCCCTCGCCGGCATCAGCCCCGAACTCGGCCACCAGATCGTGGCGTGGGCGTTCGGCGAGATCTACGACCGTCCCGCGCTGGGCCCGCGCGACCGGCAGCTTGTCACCCTCGGCGCGCTCACCGCGCTGGGCGGCTGCGAGCCGCAGCTGGAAGTCCATGTCAACGCCGCCCTCAATGTCGGTCTCACCCCCGAGGAGATCGTTGAGGCGCTGCTGCACTCCGCTGTCTATTGCGGTATGCCCAGGGCGCTGAACGCCACTTTCGCCGCCAAGAAGGTGTTCGCCGAGCGCGGTCTGCTTCCCGTCCAGGCTCGGTGACCGCAGGCGGACGCGGCCGGGCCCCCTCCCCCGCGGCGGCTCGCGGCGGTCACAGGAGGCCCCGCCGCCGGCCGCATCGTCCAGGCGCACCGGCCTCACGGCAACAGCGAGCTGCGCGGCATCGTCTGCGGAGGGCGCGGAGGGCCTGGAATGAACCCGGGGTCCCGGGAACCGGCGCGCGCGGGGTCCCCGGCCTGCGGCAGGGGCGGGAGACGGCAGGCCCGGGCGGGTTGGACCGGCGGGGGTGCGTGTCATCTGACCGGCCGGAGGATGGGCATCGGGCAGAGGCGGCCAGGACGAGGAACGGCGCTGCGGAGGGGGTGGGCTGACCGGGCTGGGCTCGGACGGGCGCACCAGGATCACGTGGCGACGGGCAGCGTGGCGCCTATGCCGGGAGGGAACCCTCCCTATCGGACCGGAAGAAGCGCCGGAACTCGCCGCGAAAGGAGACCCGGGAGGCGGTGGCCATGGCAAGGGCGGCCTCACGCGCGGCGACCGCGGCCGGGGCAGGCGGGCCGGTGAGCCGGGGGCGCTGGCATAGGTGAAAGGGGAAGCGCCCGGCTGCGCGGATGATGCCGTAGCAGTCCAGGGGATCGCCGTCGGACACGCCGGTCGCGGCACGTGCCAGGCGTGGGGCAGGGCGAGGAATGCCGCGTGGCAGGCCTCGGCCGCCGGCTCGTGGCCGGACTTCTGGAATCCTTTCCCGACGCCTCAATCGCCTTTCCCGCGGTCGGTGCTGAAAAGCTCGTCCTGGATCTTCGCGGACGCCTCGATCCGCATGCCGCTTGCCGTGAAAAACGTCCGCGGAGCGGTCCGGGAGCTCGGCGGCGGCGGCGAGGTACGGCCACTCGCTGACTGGGGCGAACAGGCGGAGAGCGGTCGTGCATTCCGCACCGGTGGCGGCCTGGGTCCGACGGGCCTCACGTTCGGCGCGTGTCTGTGGCTTGGGCACCGCTGTCTCAGCTGCCGGCGGGCTCTGCCCGCGCCTGCCCGCCTTGTCGGCCGGTGCTCGCACCGTCAGTTCGGAGCGCGGGCCGGTGGCCTTGGCCGATGATCACCTGCGGCGTACGCGTCCAGCCATATCGATTCCCGTGCCGGACCGGCAGGTGACATGGACTGCTGCCGCCGAATGCCCGGGGCGGCGCTTCGCTGTGGGTGACGGGGCGTGGGCTGGTCCCGGGGGTGTCCGCGCCGGGCCGGGCCGGTGGCGGCGGGGCGCTGTTTCTTCTGCTTCGTGGTGCGGGCTGCGGGCTCGTTGCCGGTGGGTGTCAGGGGCGGGGGGCGGTGCTGTTGCGGATGATGAGGGTGGTGGCGAGTTCGATGCGGGGGCTTTCGAGTTCTTCGCCGCGTATGAGGCGGGTGAGGGTGCGCAGGGCGCTGCCGCCCATTTCTTTGAGGGGCTGGCGGACGGTGGTGAGGGCGGGGGTGACCCAGCGGGCTTCGGGGAGGTCGTCGAAGCCGACGACGCTGATGTCGCCGGGGACGCGCAGGCCGGCGCGGGCGAGGGCTTCGTAGGCGCCGATGGCCATGTGGTCGGAGCAGATGAACAGGGCGGTGGGGGGGTCGGGGAGGGTGATGAGGGCGTGGACCTGTTCGGCGCCGCTGGCGCGGTCGTGGTTGCCGTGGCGGATGAGGCGGGGGTCGGTGTCCAGGCCGGCGGCGGTCAGGGCGGAGCGGTAGCCGGCGGTTCTGGCGCGGGTGTAGAGGTGGTGGGGCGGGCCGGTGACCAGGGCGATGCGGTGGTGGCCGTGGTGGAGGAGGTGGTTGGTGGCTTCGTAGGCGCCTGACCAGTTGGTGGTGCCGATGGAGGTGACGTCGGGCGGGGGGTCGCTGAGGGGGTCGATGACGACGCAGGGGGTGTGGGCGGTGGCGAGGCGGGTGAGTTGGCGGGGGGTGGGTTCGACGAGGCCCAGGACGATGCCGGCGGTGCCGCGGTCGAGGATGCGTTCGAGCCAGTCGGGGGTGCGGTGGCCGGGGGCGGGGGTTCTGGCGCGGGAGATGACGACGTGGAGGCCGGCTTCCCAGGCGGCGGTCTCCATGCCGCTGGCGACGCTGGCGGGCCAGGAGCCGTCGAGGCCGCTGAGGACGAGGTCGACGGTGTGGGGGGGCTGGTCGGGGGCCGGGGTGCCGCGCCGCTGGTAGTGGTGTCCGCGCAGTGCCGCGTCGACTCGGGCGCGGGTGTCGGGGGAGACGTCGTCGCGGCCGTTGAGGACTTTGGAGACGGTGGAGACGGACACTCCGGTGAGCTCGGCGATGTGCGCGAGGGTGGGGCGGGGCGTGTTGCTTCCGGTCACGGGGCCCATTGTCTGCTGTCGCGGGGGTTTCCGGGACGGCCGGGGGCGGCCGGCCGCCGCACCCTCCTTGTCTGGTGGGGGTGCGGCGGCCGGACGGGGCGGGGGTGCGGGGTGGTCAGGGCTGGGTGACGCCTTGTCCGTTGAAGGTGACCCAGTTGACGTTGAGTTCGCCGGTGGTCTTGACGAAGTAGAGCGGTCCGGAGGCGGGGGTGCCGGTGGTGTCGGCGGTGACGTCGGCGTAGACCTGCCAGTCGCCGGTCGGCTGGACCTGGAGGGTCGCGACGGTGGGTCCGGTGTCGGGGTCGCCGGTGCGTACTTCGACGGTGGCGCCGAGGGTGGGTGAGGCGGCGCGCAGGGTGATGCTGTCGATGCCGGTGAGGTTGGCGGGGTCCCAGGCCCACCAGTCGCCGTTGTCGATGTGGCCGATGTTCTGGCCGCCGCCGGCGGAGTCGCCGGTGGTCTCGGTGCTGACGCCGGGGTCGCCGCCGCCGCCGGCGGAGTCGAGGCGGCCGGTGGTGTCGTAGTGCTCGGCCTCGCGGTGCTTGGGCTGCAGGACGACGATCTCCTGGGTGGTCAGGGGCGGGGCGTCGCCGTTGCCGTGGTCGGTGTAGGTGACGGAGACGGTGCCGAAGATGTTGGCGCCGATGTGGCCGGCGTCGCCGGGGAGGGGGAAGGTGCCGGAGCAGCCGTGGTACTGCTCGTAGCCGTGGGAGTGTTCGTCGTGGCCGAGGGCGGGCTGGACGATGACGTCGTCGCAGTCGACGGTGCCGTCCTCGGGGTCGGTGACGGTGACGTCGTAGGCGATGGTGTCGCCGAAGGTGAAGAATCCGCCGTCGGCGGGGGCGGTGACGTCGATGGCGGGGGCGGTGTTGCCGGCGGTGATGTCGAGGTTGGACACGGCGGTTCTGCCGTCTTCGTCGGTGACGGTCAGGCGTGCGGTGTAGCGGCCGGGCTGGGTGTAGGTGTGGGTGGCGGTGGGCTGGGTGCTGTCGGGGGTGCCGTCGCCGTCGAGGTCCCAGGAGTAGGTGACGGGGCCGCCGTCGGGGTCGTGGGAGCCGGCGGAGTCGAAGGCGACGTCCAGGGGTGCGGGGCCGGAGGTGCGGTCGGCGGTGATGTGGGCGAGGGGGGCGCGGTTGCCCTGGACGTAGTCGATGCGGTAGATGCCGGAGTCGGTGTTGTTGCCGCCGAAGCCGCTGCCCCACTCGATCATGTAGAGGGAGCCGTCGGGGCCGAACTGGAGGGCGTGGGGGCGGTTGAAGGAGAGGTCTTCGAAGGCGCGGGTGACGGAGGTGACGGCGGTGCGGTCGGCGTTGAGGCCGAGGGTGAACATGCGGCTGTCGTTCCAGTCGGCGAAGATCACGCTGCCGTCGTAGGACTCGGGCCATTTGGTGTCGGAGGCGAGGTCGGGGTCGTACTGGTAGGCGCCGCTGGTCATGGGGGCGCCGCTGCGGCCGATCTCGGGGGTGCTGGTCTGGGCGCCGAGCCAGATGGCGGCGGGCTGGGCGGGGGGCAGGTCGGTGATGCCGGTGTTGTTCGGGGAGTCGTTGACGGGGGCGGCGCAGTCGTAGGGCTGGCCGGAGGTGCCGGTGGCGAAGTCGTGCTGGTTGTAGGGGGTGTTGGCGCCGACGCAGTAGGGCCAGCCGTAGAAGCCGGGCTGGGAGATGATGTTCCACTCGACGCGGCCTTCGGGGCCGCGGGTGGGGCTGGCGGCGCCTGCGTCGGGGCCGTAGTCGGCGACGAACAGCTGGTCGGTGGTGGGGTCGAGGCCTATGCGGAAGGGGTTGCGGAAGCCCATGGCGTAGATCTCGGGGCGGGTGTCAGGGGTGCCGGGGGCGAAGAGGTTGCCGTCGGGGACGGTGTAGGTGCCGTCCGGCTGGGGGGTGATGCGCAGGATCTTGCCGTTGAGGACGTTGCTGTTGGCGGAGGTGCGCTGGGCGTCCCAGGCGGCGCGGCCCTCGCGTTCGTCCAGCGGGGAGTAGCCGTCGCTGGCGAAGGGGTTGGTGTTGTCGCCGGTGGCGATGTAGAGGTTGCCCTGGGTGTCGAACTCGAGGGCGCCGCCGGCGTGGCAGCACTCCTGGCGCTGGGTGTCGACGGTCAGGACGACCTCTTCGCTGGCGGGGTCGAGGGTGTTGCCCTGGAGGGTGAAGCGGGAGACGCGGTCGACGGGTTCGTCGCCGGGGGGTGAGTAGTAGAGGTAGAGGTGGTTGTTGTCGGCGAAGCCCGGGTCGAGGGCGAGGCCGAGGAGGCCGAATTCCTGGCCGGTGTAGACGGGGATCTGGCCGGCGGTGACGACGGAGCCGTCGGTGAGGATGGCGTTCACGGCGCCGTTGCGGTCGATGTAGAAGACACGGCCGTCGTCGGCGATGTCGAGTTCCATCGGGTTGCTGGTGTTGTCGTCCAGGGTGACTTTCTCGAAGTCGGACGCCAGGGGCTGGGTGGGGGTGTCGCCCGAGCAGTCGGCGGGGTCGGCGCCGGCGGCGGTGCGGATACCGCCGAGGAGGTGGCCGAGGAAGGCCGGTTCGGTGAACGACTCGGGGGTGTGGCCCATGCCGGTGTACCAGGCGCGGCCGGCGTCGATGTCCTGGCACCAGGCGATGGGGTGGTCGGCGCCCATGGTGCCGCCGTCGTAGGTGGTTTCGTCGAGGGTGGCCAGGACGTGGGCGCTGTCGCGGGGGCTGGGGGCGTAGTTGTACCACTCGTCGTGGCGGTCCCAGGCGGCGGGCAGGTGGGCGGTGGAGGGGTGGGCGGGGTCCTCGACGCGGACGGTCGCGTCCTGCGGCTGGGGGTGGCCGTTGAAGTAGCCGCCGACGAGTTCGCCGTACCAGGGCCAGTCGTACTCGGTGTCGGCGGCGGCGTGGACACCGGCGTAGCCGCCGCCGCTCTCGATGTAGCGCTGGAACGCGGCCTGCTGGTCGTTGTTCAGGACGTCGCCGGTGGTGGACAGCCAGATGACGACCTCGTAGCGGGCGAGGTCGGTGTCGTTGAAGACGGACGCGTCCTCGGTGGCGGTGACCTCGAAGCCGTTCTCCTCGCCGAGGGTTTCGATCGCGGCGATCCCTGCGGGGATCGAGTCGTGGCGGAAACCGGCGGTCTTGCTGAACACCAGGGCGTTGAACGTTTCCGCGCCGTGGCCGGGGTGAGCGGCCGCGATACCGCTGGAGACCAGGGCCAGGGCCAGGGCGGCCGCGCCGGTACGGGCTGTCGTCCGGAACAAATGCTGTGCTGTTCTCAACACGGCTCCTCACAGGAGAGAAGTGGGGGGACGCCCGCGGCAGTTGCCGGGCGTTCGATTCCTGTGCATGACGGGACAGCCCCCGAAAAAGGGGGGGCTGGTGTCCGGCAGGCTGCCGGACAACCCCCGGTGGAAAGCCCCGGCAACCGGGACCTCACACGGAGAGGGGGCGAAAGCAGGAAGTAGAGGTGAGGGTGGGGTTGGGGGTGGGGGTGGGGATCCCGGAACCCCGGACACGGGAGGTGGGGATGGGGTGGGGGGTGGAAGGGTTTGTGGGGGTGCGGGAAGTCCAGGCCCCGGGACACAGGTGCGTGAGCGCGATTCGCGGGACGAACCAGTGCATGGGGGGCGGTGCGGTGCCGGACCTGAAGGGTGGGGGGCGGGGGGAGTCCCAGGCCCTGGACACGGTGGGGGAATGGGTGGGGAATGCAGGGTTGTGGGGGCGGGTGGGGGGTGCGGGATGGGGGTCGTCACCCCCGCGGCTCGAAATGTTTCGAAAAACTTGCTGCGTCGCGGGAACTGTAGGAAGCCCGGTGAAGCACCGTCAAGAGTCCGGACACAGCGGGCGCATTTTCCGGTACTCCCGCCAACCGCCCCGGCCCACCGCCCGGTTACCGGAACACCCCGCCCCGGCCCGCCCGCCCCGGCCAGACGGACAGCACAGAACAGAAGACCTCTCCCCCGCCGAACGAGACAGACCAGCCAGGCAGGGCACCCCCGTCACCTGCACGGACCCTCAGCCCCCGCTCCCGGGCCAGCCTGGGACGGCACCGCCGGCTCGCGTCCCTTCGCCTCCTGGGAACCGGAGCGCCCCCGGGGAGGATGTACTGGCAGACCACGGCGAACACCACCGCCGCCCGGCAGGCCCGGCGGGGGACCACACCGGGAGCAGACACGGCCGTGAACAGCCCGGGCAGCCCGGCGGCGCGGCGGACAGGGCGACGGACGGTGCAGCAGGGCGGCAGGGCAGCCCTCCCCTACAGGCAGCACGCCCGGCCCCTGCACTCCGGAGCCCCGGGAGGAAAAACGGGGCACGCGCGACCTGGAGCGCGGGGCGGACCGCGGCGGATGCGCCGGCAAACCCGCCCAGGGAGAACGGGCCGTCCAGAAGCATCGCGGCCATGAAATACACGTCTTCCGGACTGCCCTGACCGCCTGTCAGCGGAGGTTCGCCCGCGCCGCGAGACCGGTCCGGCGGCCGGCGGCCGTGATGCGCACCGTTACCGGCGGGCGGCGGGCGGCGGACGGCGCGCGGGCCGCCACCGCGGCGCAGCCTTCCCACGGGCGCGGCCCTGCGGCGGCAAACGACGCACGGGCCCACAGCGGCAGAGCAGAACGGCAAGGGAACGCCGGGCCAGGCGAGACCAAGACGGGGTGGAGCGGGGTGGGGTGGGGTGGGGTGGGGTGGGGTGGGTCAGCGTCCGGCGCGGCGGCGCCAGGGATGCGCCAGCGTGGCCCCCACCGCGCCGGTCGGAGGGAACGACGCAGGATCGTGCAGCCCCACCGCCTCCGGCCGCCGCCCCGGCTTCCACGTGAAACTGCCGAACACGTGGTCCAGCACCGACAGATCGACCGCGTAATGCCCCGCCTCCGCCAGGTCCGTGCTGTGATGCAGCCGGTGCTGCTCAGGACCGGAGACGATGTGATTGAGCCACCCGAGCCTCACATCGATGTTCGCGTGCACGAAGTACCCCTGCGCCACCACGAACAGCCCCGCCGCGAACACACTGTCCTGGGAGAACCCCGCACACGCCAGCGCCAGCTGCGTCGCCCCCTGCGAGAACGCCACGTCCAGGACGTGATTCACCCCGTTGTTCGCGACATTCACCTTCTCCGGCACGTGATGCACCCCGTGCAGCCGCCACAGCCACGCGTTCGTATGGCCCAGACGATGCACCCCGTAACTCGCCAGCGCCCCCGCCAGCACCGCCAGCGGAATCTCCACCCCCAGCGGCCACACCGGCTCCGGCGCAGCCACCATCCCCACCACCCCCGACACCGCCCCCTGCGCCAGACTCCCCCCCACACCCGTCACCACGAAATACACCCCGTACCAGCGCCACTCACGCCCCCGCGGATGCCACGCCCGCTCATACGGGATCACTCTCTCCAGAACTCCCAGATACACCACCACTCCCAGCAGGAACAACATGCTCGGCAGCCCCGGCTCCCACCCCGCCCCGATCGTCACCACCGCTACCGACACCACCCCCGCCAGCAACACCGGATACACACCCCGCCCCACCCACACCAGCCAACCCCCACCCGCAGCAGAAACAGAACCGGAAGCGGAAGCGGAAGCGGAAGCGGGAACGGAAGCGGAAGCGGGAACGGGGACGGAGCTGTCCGCAGACACCAACCCGGAAACAGAAGCGAGACCAGGAACCGAAACGGGACCGGGTCCAGGAGCAGGAGCAGCGGCCTCCACAACCCCGGACTCGGACGCAGACGCAGACTCGGAGACGAACACAGACCCGGACCCGGAGGCGGAACCGGACGCGGAACCGGGCGAAGAGACCGACGGCAACCCAGACCCCGGCACCGGCACCGGCACCGGAACAGACGGGGAAACCCCATCCCCTGCCCCGCCCGCATCACACCCCGGCACAGACACCACACCCTCACCCCCCGTAAAAGCACCACCAGGAAGAACAGCAAGAAGAGGCAGCACAGACGCAACCTCAGACACAGACACAGAGGCCGGTGCAGACGCGGATGCAGGTGCAGGTGCTGGTACGGGAGGAGCCACCAACTCCCCGCCGCCCTCGGACGCACCATCCGAACCAGAACAACCAGAAGCGGAAGCGGAAGTGTGACCGGCCACGGAAGCAGGGCCGTTGGCGGACGCCGACGCGCCACCCGGACCGGAGACGGGAGCGGAGACGGGAGCGGAGACGGGAGCGTCGCTGTCCGCGGACACCGACGCGCCATCACCCCCGGCTGCCAGTCCCTCAGCCGCCTCCCGGCCGGCGACCCGCCCGGACGCGGAAACAGCAGCGCCGTCCACGGACGCGGCATCCGTACCAGGCCGCCGCACACCCCCGCCCCCGGAGACCACACCCTCCCCCGCACCGGGACCGCACACACCCCCGGCATCCGGCACCCCACCGGCGCCAGCGCCAGAACCGGCACCGGCACCGGCGCCCGGACCGATACCGGCGCCGGTCACAGGGTCCGCCCACGCGCCGCCCCCGCCGGACGCCGCTCCCGGCGCAGACACCACCCCCGCGCCCGTACCCCTTCTCCCACCGGGCACGGGAGCAGCCCGGCCCGACGGCCCGGACACGCCACCGGCGCCCTCCCCCGCGGGCGGCCCCTCGGCCGCCTCCCGGCCGGCACCCCGCCACAGCCACCTGCCAGACCTCGCCCCGCCAAAACGACACCCCACTCCCCAGCCCTCCTCCGCAACCCCGCCACCCAGGAACCAGGCCCCGCCACCACAAGGAAACCCAGCACCCACCCACACAAACACTATGCATCCAATCAGACACACACAGCAACACCCCCAGGTGGGACACCACCCCGCCCCCCACCACGAGAAGCTCGATGCCCGGACACCCCGGGGAACGCAGCGAAGTGGAGAGCGAGGCCGGTCACGCACCCGTGGACAGTCAGGGACGCCTGATGCTGACCGTCCCGCGCGATAGGCCCAGCAGAGGCCTCCGGCGGGGAGAACAGGCCCGGCCGGGAGGGAAAGCGAACCCTGATGCCCCCTCCCCCCACAACCGGAACGGCACCCAGCCCCCCTTCCCGACAACCGGAACGGCACCCGGCACCCCCGGGCGCCAGTCCCCGGAAAACCGCCCGGCAACCACCAGCGGCGCCCCTGGCACAGCCGGCAGGCCCGGCCACCACCGAGTTGCCGGGATCCGGCTGCGGGGTACGTGACCGCTTCGCCGTTCCGTGTCCGCCGGCGGCACCGTCCTGTGCGCGGTCGAGGCGGGCGCGGGTTCTCCGGCCCGGGGCGGGTCTCCGGCCCGGCACACCCGGACCACACGAACCAGCCAGACCAGGGGCACACAGCCCCCCGCGTAACCGGCCGCACAGACCGCGCGGCCCGACCCGGCCCGGGCCGGGCCGCGCCGGGCCGCGCCGGGCCGGGCCGGGCCGGGCCGGGCCGGACAACACCCCCACGCACCCCCAGCCCTCCACCCATACACCCACCGTTTCCGCGCCGGGCCAACCGCCTCACGGCCCGCCGCGGTTGCCCCCCCCCCCGGCCGGGAGCCATCCGCGCCCCTGCCGCTTCCCCAGCACACAACACACCGCCCCGCGGACGGACCAAGCCCCCTCCGGGAGGTCCTCGCGGTCATGGAGCGGACCATCGCGGGACCAGTTCCCTCCAGGACAACGCCCCCCGGAAGACAGCACCAAAGAACGCCGCCCCGGACCCGCGTCACACCCTCCGGAGCACCCCCGGCACACAGCGCAACCCCAGCAGGCCGTCAGGCAGTTCACCCACCGGCCGGGTGCGGGGTGGTGCTCGCCTGTGCCGCGCCGCACGCCCTACAGCGGGGCCTGTACGCGGTGCAACGCAGTTGGGTGGCCCGCGTAGTTGCCCTGGGCTGGTACCCCGCGGCCCCCTCCTCTTTGCCGCCCCTCGCGCGGGTGTGCGCCGCACCCTCGGCAGCGGCGCGGTGTCACTGGGGTGGGTCGGCTAGTTGGGTGCCCGTTGGCCGGGCGTGTGCGGGGGAGGGGTGGTGGGGGCGGGCGTCGTGCGGGTCCGCGCCACGCCCTGCAGTGGCGCCTGGCACGCGGCGCAACAGCGGTGGGCGGCCCGGTAGTTGACCCGGCCGGGTCCTGTGCGGGGGCATGGGGTGCGGGGTCGCGGTGTCCCGGGCCCGCTCCAAAGGGTGTGGGGCGCCAGGATGCTGTCCCGGGGTTGGACGGGAATGGGGCGGGGGCCCCGCACCGGCGCAGCCTGGTCCAGAAGACCCGCATAGAGCGCGGAGGTACCCCAGGGTCCCGCCAGCACCCTGCACAGCCCCGGGGCGTACCGCAGAAGAGGCAGACACAGACTCCGCCGCCGGCACCCGAGGGCACAGAAAGCGACTCCCGCCCGGCGTGACGGGCCCGAACACGGCACGGCCGGGGGCGCGGACACAGAACCTGCAGGCGTACTGGCGTGCTCACGTGCCGGCGCCCCGGGCAGGAACACGGGAGGCCTGAGGGGGAACCGGCGGACCCGGCACCCCGCCGGGGAAACCCAGGCACCCCCACACCGCGGATCCGCCCTGCGGGGGTCTCCTGCGGGTCCTCTCTCCCCGGGAAGACGAGGAACGGGATAGTGCCCGCCTGCACTACGCCGCACGCACCGCAGCGGCACCCGTGCACAGCGCAACGCCGTTGAGCGGCACGGCAGTTGACCCGGGCCGGTCCCGTACGAGGGACGGCAAGCGGGACAGGGGGCCGCAGGGTTGCGCCGCACTCCCGGCAGCAGGAGTGCGGGCGGTGCGGCATCACTGCGGTGGGCCACCAGAACGACCGCCCTGGCCCGGGCGCACGCGAAAGGCCGTGGGAACGGGGTGCCGCGCGGCTCCGCGCCACACCCTGCAGCGGCGCCCCGCACACCACGCAACGGCACCGGACAGCCAGGCGACTGCCCCGGAACCGGAGCAAGCTCCAGCAACCGGCACGCAGCCGCGACCGCAGTGTCCGGCCACTGTTCTCCCAGGCGGGCCGTCCCGCGGGGACGCGGGCACTCCGGGGTTCCCGCGATCCCCGCACCCCTGCTCACGAGCGCACCGTATGCGTCGCCGCAGGACACACGGCGGAAAACCCTGAGGGCTTCCCCCGCCCCCGTCCCCGTCCGCCCCGGGACAGCAGGCTGCGCCCACACCCTGGAGCGGCCCCGGGACACCGCAGCCCCGCGCCCCATCCCCCCGCGCAAGACCAGCCCAGGTCAAACCGCCCCGGCCGCCCACCGCTGTTGCGCCGCGTGCCAGGCGCCACTGCAGGGCGTGGCGCGGACCCGCACGACGCCCGCCCCCACCACCCCTCCCCCGCACACGCCCGGCCAACGGGCACCCAACTAGCCGACCCACCCCAGTGACACCGCGCCGCTGCCGAGGGTGCGGCGCACACCCGCGCGACGGGCGGCAAAGAGGAGGGGGCCGCAGGGCACCCGCCCGGGTCAACCACCGGGCCGCCCAGTGCAGTTACGCTGTGTACGGGCTCCGCTGCGGGGCGTGCGGCGCGGCACAGGCGAGCACCACCCCCGCACCCCGCCCCCCGGAGAGAGACAACCTGCAGGAGACCCCCGCAGGGGGATCCCCGCCACACACCCCGCAGCAGCACAGGCAACGCCCGCGCAAACCAGGCGCGGGGAGGCCAGGCGGGCCGCCCTTCGGCAACAAGAACAAGCGCTCCGGAGAACAGGTGCTGCCGTGCGGTGCTCGGTGGGTTCCCGGTTCTCAACGCAGTGTGGTGGGCGCGGATGCGGACCGTGGCCGCCGTCAACTCCCGGACCCCCCGTCGCCGTTGCGCAGCGTCGTGGACACCGATCCGCAGCGTGAGCCCGGAAGGGGCGCGGAGTGAGGCCCGGCACAGGGACCTTCGTCACCTACGAGCCGCGACCGTAGCCCCCACCGGTGCGCCGCTCCGGATGCGGCCCGGGCCCCCGGGGAGACACCGTGCGGCGGGTGGAACCTCCTACGAGGCGGGGTCGTATTGCACTGCTTTGCGGCACTCCGGCGCCAGTCTCCACACTGGGCCACGTCGCACCACGCGGCACCCCTTTCTCTTCCCCTTCGCCCGGTTCGCGGGCACCGCCCCATGAGGAACGAGGTAGACACCATGACCGCCACCAACGGCACCCTCCGCATCACCCGCAAGGGCACCCTGGCGGGCATCCTGGCCACCGGCGCAGCCCTCACCGCCACCCTCGCCCCCCACGCCAGCGCGGACGAAACCACGCAGCACGTCACCAAGACCGCCGAACAGACCGCCTCCCCCACCGCCTTCACCCCCACCGACCGCACGCAGGCGCAGACCGCGCCCACGCACAGCAGCGACACCGACAGCGACAGCGGTGCCGACACGGCCAAGCCGGACAAGCCCAAGACCGACGACAAGCCCGCCGACCAGGCGCAGCCCGAGCATGCTCCGGCCGAGGACCCGGGCCGCGGCGCCCAGTTCCGCGCCGACGGCAGCGTCATCCCGATCCCGCGTGAGGACCAGCCCAAGGCCAAGCCCGCCTCCGCCCAGGACATCGACAAGTGGATCAAGGAAGCCCTGGACGTCATGAAGGACAACGGGATTCCCGGCTCCTACGAGGGCATCCACCGCAACCTGATGCGTGAGTCCAGCGGTGACCCCCTGACGATCAACCTGTGGGACACCAACGCGCACAAGAACATTCCGTCCAAGGGCCTGCTCCAGGTCATCGAGCCGACGTTCGAGCAGTACCACGTGGACGGCACCAGCGAGAACATCTACGACCCGGTCGCCAACATAGCCGCCGCTTGTAACTACGCGGCCGACCGCTACGGCTCCATGGACAACGTCAACAGCGCGTACTGACCCAGCCGAGCCGCAGAAAACCCCAGCAGCACCACCACGGCGCCCGCACCCCCACCCGGGATGCGGGCACCACCCCTGCCCACCCCCCACACACACGCGACACCGCCCCCCGCCCCGGCACCCCCACCACCCAGGTCACCCCACCACCAGACGCAACGAACACACCCCGAAAGCCCCCACCCGCAACCCCAACCCCCCCGATTCCGACACCCGCAACGGGTCCGCGCCCGCAAGCGGGTTCTCCAGCAGATCACACACCACCGCCCCCGCCACCGGGAACGACGGCCGCAGCACCACCGACGCCGCACCCCCGCGCGACTCGTAAAGCCGCACCACCACGTCCCCCGAACCGTCATCCGCAAGCTTCACCCCCTCCACCACCACCTGATCCCCCTCCACCGACAACAGCCCCTCCCCCACCCCGCCACCCCGGCGGACACGCAGCGGCAGATTCACCTCATAGCCCCCCGCCACCGCCCCGCCCACATCCACACCCGCCTCCAGCGCATAGGAGAACCGGTGCCGCCCCCCGTCCGCCCCCGGATCAGGACTGTGCGGCGCACGCAGCAGACTCAGACGCACCGTGGTCGTCGTCCCCCCGCCCTCCCGCGTGCTCCGGGCCACGTCATGGCCGTAAAGACCGTCATTCAGCAACGCCACCCCCCAGCCGTGCTCCCCGACATGCACCCACCGGTGATTCCACACCTCGAAACGCGCCGCATCCCAGCTCGTGTTCACATGCGTAGGACGCCGCACATGACCGAACTGAACCTCCGCACTCTCGAAATCGGCGTGGACGTCCAGGGGCCAGGCCGCCTTCAGCACGGCGTCCCGCTCCTGCCAGTCGATGTCCGTGTGCACGGAAAGACGGCGGCTCCCGGCGGGGAGTTCGAGATACTGCACCACCCGTGAACCACCGAACACACGCTCCACCCGCACCCCGGCGACGGCAGGGCCGGTGTCCGCGAGGGTGACCGACACCGCGTCCGTCAGGTCGGTGACCGCGTTGCGGTAGGTGTGATCCAGGTTCCACGCACTCCACCTCACCGGCCGGTCCGCGTGGAGCTGGAGGAGGTTGCCCGCCTCGCCGGGAGCGATGGCCTCCCGGCCCGCGGCGTGGTCGAGCAGCGAGCGCACCAGGCCCTGGCTGTCGAGCTGCACGCGCACCAGACCGTTGTCCAGCACGAAACCGCCCTCGTCCAGGGCCTCGGCGCGCACCGGTCCGGCAACGTCTTCTCCCCACGCGCCCAGGGGCGCGCTTCCCCCGGCGGGGACGTCCGCCACTACCACGGCCCGCCCGTCCGGCAGGGGTTCCAGTTCCGCGGGGGCGGTTCCGTCCTGTGTGATCGCGCTGACCCCGCAGCGGCGGTATGGGCCCGCGTTGAAGACGCTCACCTCGTCTCCGTCGCCGTCGGTGGTGAAGGCGTCCAGAGCCGTGCCGATCAGCTCCTCGAGCTCGGCGTGGATCTCCTCGTACGCACGCTCCGCCTCGCGGTGCACCCACGCGATCGACGTGCCCGGCAGGATGTCGTGGAACTGGAGGAGCAGCACCCGCTTCCACAGCTCCTCCAGCCGCTCGTACGGATAGGCCGCGCCGCGCAGGACGGCGGCCGTGGCGGACCACAGCTCCGCCTCCCGCAGCAGCGACTCGCTGCGCCGGTTCCCCCGCTTCGTGCGTGCCTGGCTGGTGTACGTCCCCCGGTGCGTCTCCAGATACAGCTCGCCCCGCCACACGGGCGCGTCCGGGTACTCCTCGCGTGCCTGGGCGAAGAAGGTGTCCGGGGAGTCCACCGTCACGCGCGGCGATCCTTCGAGGTCGCGAAGACGCCGCGCACGCTCCAGCATCTCCGGGGTCGGTCCGCCACCGCCGTCGCCATGCCCGAACGGGACGAGGGAACGGGTCGCAGCGCCCTTGTCGGCGAAGTTCCGCTCGGCGTGCGCCAGCTCCGCGCCCGTCAGCTCGGCGTTGTAACTGTCAACCGGCGGAAAGTGGGTGAAGATCCGGGTGCCGTCCATGCCCTCCCACCAGAACGTGTGGTGCGGCAGGCGGTTCGTCTCGTTCCACGACAGCTTCTGCGTCAGGAACCAGCGCGCTCCCGCCTGGGCGGCCAGCTGGGGGTAGGCGGCGGTGTAGCCGAAGGAATCGGGGAGCCACACACCTCCCGGCTCGACCCCCAGCTCCCGTTCGAAGAAACGCCGCCCGTAGACCAGCTGCCGGACCAGGGACTCCCCGCCCGGCAGGTTGCCGTCGGCCTCCACCCACATGCCGCCGACGGGCACCCATGTGCCGTCCGCCACCGCCTGGCGGATGCGTGCGAAGATCTCTGGCCGGGTCTCCTTGATCCACGCGTACTGCTGGGCCGAGGAGCAGGCGAAGACCAGTTCCGGGTACTCCTGCGCCAGTGTCGTCATGTTGGTGAACGTGCGGGCGCACTTGCGTGCCGTCTCCCGCAACGGCCACAGCCAGGCGGAATCGATGTGGGCGTGTCCCACCGCGGAGATCCGGTGCGCGGACGCGTGGGCGGGGCCGGCGAGAACACCGGCGACGGCGGCGCGGCCGCGGTGCGCGGTGCCGGGGATGTCGTGGCCGTCGACCGCGTCGACGGCGTTCTCCAGGGCGCGCCGGATCTCGTGGCGGCGGGGGCTCTCCTGCGGGAGCTGGTGCATCAGCTCGTCGAGGACGGTCATGTCGTGCAGCAGGTGCCAGACGTCCTCGTGCCGTACGGCGATCTCGGCGGTCCGCAGCCGGTAGAGGGGGGTGTCGCCCGCGGTGGCGGGGTCGCCGTAGTGGGTGCCGATGCCCGCGCTGCCGATGATCGGGGGGTTCGCGGCCAGTTCGATCAGCAGGTCCACGGGGTCGCCGCCGGTGGCGGACGGGGTGAGCAGCACGGTGCGGTGGTAGGGGTGCAGGCCTTGGAGCGGCGTGCCGTCGGCGAGGTGCACGAGCCCTTCGGCCTGGCCTCCTGGGCCCTTGGTGTAGTCGAAGTCCAGGTCGAAGACCGCTTCCACGCGCCGGCCCGCCCAGCCGGCGGGGACGGTGGCGCGGGCGCGCAGCCAGGTGGTGGCCCATGGCCCGCCCCAGGTGTCGCCGAGGGTGAACGGTTCGTAGGGGGCGGCCTGTGCTTCGGCCAGGGGCACGGGTTCGCCGGGCACGCGCCAGGCGGACAGTTCGAAGGGGGCGGGTGGGCCGTGGAGGGCGGGGGTGAGGCGGGTGCGGATGAAGGTGCTGATGCGTTCTTCGGCGAGGTGGCGGTGGTCGTGCACGGTCAGCTGCTCTCCGTCGGGTGGGGTGCGGCGGGTAGGACGAGGGTGTCGCGGGTGCCGTCCGGCCAGTCGACCGTGATGTCCGTCTCGGGGCCGCCCTCGGGCGCGGGGGCGATGGTGAGGACGGGCAGCTGCGCCGCGTCGAGTGGGGGGTCGCCCAGGTGTACGGCTGCCGCGTGGATGGTTCCGTGGTGTACGGCGGCGGTTGTCGTGAGCAGGGGGACCACGGAGCGGGGGCCGAGGGGGTCGCTGTCGGGGGCGTACCGGACCTCGGCGTGGCCGAGGCCGCGCAGTGCGGCGACTGTGGAGGACAGGCCGTCCGGGCGGGTCACCGTGGCCCGGGCAGTCTGTGCCTGGCACTGCCCGTCGCCGGTCAGGGGCCAGCCGCCGATGCGCAGGGTGAGTGCGCTGTGGTGGTCGCCGGGGGTGGCGGGGTCGGTGCGCGCGAGCCGGATCTCGACGGGGCCGTGCAGTACGGACGCGACGGTCAGCCAGGGACCGAGGCGGTGGTCGGTGCCGGGGCCGCCGAACGGGTCCCAGCTCGCGTCGGCGGGCCAGTGCGCGCGGCTGCGGGAGATGCCCGCCCGGTCGGTGACGAGAAGGCGTTCAAGGGGGCGGCGGTGTGCGGCCCGGCCTTCGGCGTCGACGAGTGTCACGGTGGAGTCGAGCGGGCCACCGGCGGGGTCGGGAGGCATGCCGGGGGCGGTGTGGGTGGAGTAGGCGAGGCGGGCGTAGACGGGGTCGTCGGACACGAGCCGGCCGGGGTCGGCGTGATCGCTGCCGTGGTTGACGACGCGCACGACGCCGTCCGCCACCGTGCCCACGGCGGTCCAGCCGGGGGCGGCGAGCGGGCGGGTGAAGTCGGACTGCTCGACGGGCAGTGGCGCGTGGGGGCTGGTCCAGACAGGATGGCCGGGGGGCAGCAGCAGACCGGCGAAGCCTTTCGACGCCCAGTAGGGCGAGGCGGGTCCTGAATAGACCTGTGCGATACGGGGGAACGCGTGGTGCCAGCCGATCGTGAGCAGGCCCTCGGCATCGACGGCGCGGTGGTCCAGAAAGTGCTGGAGCATACCGTCGGCGATGCGGCGGGTGAGCCCTGGCTGGAGGGGTGTGGCGTCGAAGAGCGCACCGGCCCAGACCGGGGCGAGAGCGGCGAACCGGTAGGTCAAGGAACGGCCCTGGATCAGCGGGGAACCGTTGGCGCCGACGAGGTGAGCCTGATCGGCGAGGAAACGGCGCAGGCGCGAACGGTAGCGGTCAAGGAGGCCAGGCGGTGCGTCGGGACCGAGGATGCGGCAGAACCACAGAGGGTAGAAGTGCATGGCCCAGCCGTTGTAATGGTCATAGTTGCGATGGGCGCCCCCGGAAAGACCGTCCGAGTACCAGCCCTCACCCGCATACCACTGGTCGGTGAGCGCGACAGTGCGGTCCAGGTCGTCCTGGGACCACGAGCCACCAGCGGTGCGCGCGAAGGCTTCGGTGACAGCCTGGAACCAGATCCAGTTGTTACCGGGCATGGAGTCGCCGACCATGTGGCCGAGCCAGTCGAGGACGTGCTGCCGGGTACGGGGAGTAAGGCGGTCCCAGATCCACGGGCGCGTCTCGTGCAGGGCAATGGCGATGGACGCGGCCTCAACCTTCGCCTGATTACACTCACCGAAACGCGGCCAACGTTCCGGGCTGTCGGGGTCGGCGCCGGCGGCGAGGCCTTCGGCGTACCACTCGGCGAGGTGGCCGGGGTCGGCGCCGTCCGCGCCGGCGAGGCGGAACGCGGCGAGCAGGAAGGTACGTGCGAAGCCTTCCAGGCCATCGCTCCAGCGGCCGTTCGCGCTCGCGGGGCCGGGGAGGTGGAGGAGAGCGTGCCGTTCGGTGGCGTGGGTGCGCGGGGCGCGCAGGAGGGTGTCGGCCGTGCTGGTCCACCAGGCGTGGGAACGGGGGGCCGGGCGGCCGGCTGCGGTGCTCAATGGAAGCTCTCCCAGGATTCCTCGTACTCGGCGCGGATACGGTCGCCGGCCTCGCGGCGCCAGTCGGCGATGACGCCGGTGAAGGAGGAGACGGAGGCACGGCCCCGCATGATGGCCTTCACCTCGTCGAGGACACGGAGTTCGAGCTGGTCACCGCGGCTGACAGCAGTGTCGGAATAGAGCCCCTCAGCGGGGTTGAGGGTGAGGACGTCGACGGCGCGCTGGTGGAAACGGTGCTGCTGGTGGACGACGTCGGGCCATTCAGGCAGGTAGAGGGCGCTGGGGGCGTCGGTGACGAAGAGGGTCGGCAGGGTGGTCTCGACAGCACCGGTATCGGTCAGGATGGGATCGGTGCCGTCGAGTTCATGGTCAACGCCACGGACACCATACTTACGCAGAAGATAAGCATCCGTACCGAACGGCGCGGCGAGGGCGTCGAAGGCGCACAGCAGTTGCCGTATTCGGTCGCGTGGGGCCTTCTTGAGGACGAGGGTGGCGAAGCTGGAGAGGCCGGCCCAGTGGGTGCCGGGGCCGCCGTCGTAGCCGGGGGCGACCATGCCGCCGATCTCGAAGGGGCCGTCGGTGGTGGCGGCGTAGGCGCGGTAGTAGTCGTTCCAGGCGACGTTGCCGTCGTAGTTGATGGCGATCTGGCCGTTGCCGAACCAGTCCTTGAAGCGGCCGACGACGTTGAAGCCGTCGGGGTGGATGACGCCGGCCTCGTTGAGGCGGCGCATGGACTCCAGGGCCTGGCCGACGGTCTCGTGCTCCAGCCACCACTGGAAGCGGCCGTTCTCCTCGCGCCACTTGTTGGGGGCGCCGAGCATTTCGAGGACGAAGTAGAAGGTCGTCAGGGGGTCGCCGACGGCGTACCGGTGGTCACGGGGATCGGTGAGGCCGAGGCAGAGTTCCTCGAACTCGGCGAAGTCGGCGGGCTGCGGGTTGAGGGACAGCTCGCGGACGCGGTCGGCGCGGTAGAACATGACGGATCCGGCGGCGGCGCGTGGCATGGGGAGGCCGTAGATGCCGCCGTTGTAGACGGTGGTGGCCCAGGAGCGGGTCGGTATGTTCGCGAGGTTGGGGTAGTCGCGGACGGCGCTGCCGGAGAGGTGTTCGCTGAGGTCCTGGAAGAGGGCGTGGAACATCGCGGGGCGCTGTCCGGTCTGCGGGACGACCGCCATGGCGTCGGGCAGGTCGCCGCCGGCGACGACGACGGCTGTCTTGTTCGCGTAGTCGGCGACGGGCACGATCTCGAACGAGAGGTCGGTGCCGATGCTGTCGTTGAGCGCGCGCCAGTAGGTGTTGCGGTCGGGCGGTGGCGGTACGGGGTTGAAGATCAGCGTCATGACGGAGATGCCGTCGCCGCGGGCGGGTGGGCCGTCGGGGTGGGCGACGGCGGGTTCTGCCGGGTAGTGGAGGTATCCGTTGGGGACGCCGTCGGGGGTGCCTGGCAGGGGGGTTTCGATGCCTTCGAACGGGATGTAGTCGGGCAGTCGGACGTCGGCGTTGAGGGAGGCGGGCGGCAGTTCGGGGCCGTTGCCGCAGCCGGAGAGGGCGAGTCCCGCGGTGAGGCCGAGGCCGCTGCCGAGGAGGGACCGGCGGGTCAGGCCGTGCCGCATGACGGGTTCCTTCCGTGGGTGGCCGTGGGGGTGGGGCGGGCCGGTGGGCGGGGGCGGTTCGTCGTCATCCCTTGACCGCCCCGAGCATCACGCCCTTGTTCATGTGGCGTTGCAGGAAGGGGTAGATCAGCGCGACCGGGACGACGGAGAGGACGAGGATCGCGGCCTGCAGCGCGTAGGAGGGGGGCAGTGCGGCGCCCGCGGCGGAGGCTTCGCCGGCGCCGATCGCCGCGTTGTTGACGACGTAGGTGCGCAGGACGAGTTGCATGGGCCACTTGGCCGACTCGTTCATGTAGAGCATCGCCTGGAAGAAGGAGTTCCAGTAGGCGACGGCGTAGAAGAGGCCGACGACGGCGAGGGACGCCTTGGACAGGGGCAGGACGATGCGCCAGAGGGTCTGGAGTTCGCCCGCGCCGTCGATCCTGGCGGAGTCGAGGAGTTCCCTGGGGACGCTCATGAAGAAGGAGCGCAGGACGATGACGTTGAACGCGTTGATCACCATGGGCAGGATCAGCGCCCAGTAGCTGTTGATCAGGCCCAGTTCCTTGACGAGCAGGTAGCTGGGGATGACGCCGGGGACGAACAGCATCGACAGGATCAGCAGCATGAGGACGGGGCGGTGTCCGAACGAGCCTGGGCGGCTGAGCCCGTACGCGAGGGACGCGCTGGCGGCGAGGCTCAGGAGGGTGCCGACCAGGGTGATGCCGACGCTGACGCCCATGGCCCGGGAGACCGTTCCGCCGTTGAGGATGGCGCGGTAGGCGTCGAGGGAGGGGTCGTCGGGCCACAGGACGTAGCCGCCGGTGGCGTTGACCTGCTGGGCGTCGGCGAGGGAGGTCGCGACGACGGACACGAACGGGACGACGACGAGGAGGCAGCAGACCAGCAGGACGACGGATTTCAGCGCGCGCCAGGCGGGCGGTGCGGGCGCGAGGCCCGGCGCGGCGGCCGTGGGACGGTTCATCGCTTCTGGTAGATCCCTTCCTCGCCCATGAGGTGGGCGAGCTTGTTCGCGCCGAGGACGAGGGCGATGCCGACGACGCCCTTGACCAGGCCGACCGCGGCGCTGGCGCCCCACTGCCCGGCGACGAGGCCGTTGTTGTAGACGTAGGTGTCCAGGACGTCGCTGTCCTCGATGCCTATCGCGGTCTGCTGGAGGATGATCTGCTCGAACCCGACGCTCAGGGCGTCGCCGAGCCGGAGGATCAGCAGCAGCACGATCAGGCCGCGGAGGGCGGGGAGGGTGACGTGCCATGTCTGCCGCCAGCGGCTCGCCCCGTCGGCGGCGGCGGCCTCGTACAGCTCGCTGTCGACGCGGGACAGGGCGGCGAGGAAGAGGATCATGCCCCAGCCGGCGTCCTTCCAGATGACCTGGGAGGTCAGCAGGGCCATGAACAGGTCGGGGTTGCCGATGATGTTCCAGGTGCCCATGTCGCGGGCCTGGAGGAAGACGTTGAGCAGGCCGGAGTTGCCGAGCATCTGCTGGAAGATCGCGACGACGACGACCCAGGAGAGGAAGTGCGGCAGGTAGAGGATGTTCTGCACGACGCGCTTGACGCGCTCGCTGACGACGCTGTTGAGCAGCAGCGCGAGGGCGATGGGGACGGGGAAGACGAAGACGACCTGGATCAGGGTGAGTTGCAGGGTGTTGGCCAGGGCCCGCAGGAAGGCGTCGTCGCCGTTGAAGATGATGTCGAAGTTGTCGAGGCCGACCCAGCGGCTGTCGGCGATGCCGATGAACGGCTGGTAGTCCTGGAACGCGATGACGTTGCCGAGGAGCGGGACGTAGTGGAACAGCAGCAGGACGGCCGTGCCCGGGAGGACGAACCAGAAGAGCGCCAGGTCGCGGCGTCTGCGTGGCGGGCGCCTGGCGGCGCGTTCCGTGTCGGGGGCGCGGCGTCCGGCCGGGCGGTCGATGGTGGTCATGCCGTCCCCTTCGGTTCGCGGCGTGCGCTGCGTGACCGGTGCCACGCGCCGGTCATGTAAATCCAATGGATTGACTCTCGTCAATGGTTCGGACTCCGGATTTTTACAATCAGGGCGATGGCCGTGCGTGCAATGGGTGTTGATCGTCGGATATCGGTCACGTGATGCGCGACGGACAGTGGTGGGCGACTAGAAATGGCCAGTTAGTCCTTTCGCGCGTGGCCGGGACCGGTGTTGGATGTCCCCATGCATGACCTTCCGAACGTGGTCCTGACGCCCGCTCAGCGGGAGGCGCTGCGCCGCTGGTCGCGGGAGCGGCCGGGCCGGGACGTCCGGGCGCGGATCGTCCTCGACGCGGCGGACGGCGTCCCGGTCTCCGACAGCGCCCGGGCACTGGGGGTCTCGCGGCCGACGGTGGCGTCCTGGCGCGCCCGGTACGCGGCCCAGGGGCTGCCCGGCCTGGAGCACCGGCCGCGCGCCGGACGGCCGCCCCGTATCGACGAGGCGCGGGTCGTCGCCTCGACACTGGCCGGGCCGCCGCCGCCCCGTCCGTCGTGGTCGGCCCGCGCTCTCGCGGGACGGCTGGGGATGTCGCACACGACGCTCAGCGCCGTCTGGCGGCGCTGGGGCGTGGACGGGGACGGCACGTCGCCGGTCACCCTGCCCACCACACCGCCGCTGACCTGCCGCGAACCGCTGCTGCTCGGCGTGTGGCAGGAGGGCGACGCGGCGGTGGTCCTGCTGGCCGAGGTCCCCTCGGGCCAGGCGGGCGGCGGGACCGGCGCGTCCTTCGTGCGCGCGCCGGCGGACGAGCGCCTGGCGCTCGACGCCGCGCTCACCGACGCGTTGGGGGACGGCGACGGCCCGGCGGTGCGCGCGGGCGCGGCGGGGGGCGGCGGAGAGCTGGCGGGACTGCTGGCCGCGGTGCGCGACGAGCACCCGGGCCTGGCGGTCAGGGCGGTGACCTTCGGCGGCGCCGCGCCCGGCGCGGCGGCGCGGGGTGGCGTACGCGCGGGGCGCGCCGAGTCGTGGCACGTGGCGGGTGAGTCGATGGGGTGGGCCGCGACCCTGGGCGTCGTCTGCCAGTTGCAGCTGCGGCACGGGCAGGTGTCGGCGGGCGTGGCGCACCGTTCGCTGCTGGAGGCGCTGCGTGCGCGCGACGGCGGGCCGCTGGTGTGGCGGCGTCCGACCGGCGGGACCGTGGCCGAGCCGCTGGCGCCTGCGCCGCGCGCGTTCGACCAGCTGGCGCTCGGCTCGTTCAACGAGAAGCTGGTCATCGAGAGCATCCGGGAGGCCGGTTCGCTCAGCCGCGTGGAGATCGCGGGGCGTACCGGGCTCACGCCGCAGGCGGTCTCCCGCATCACCCGGAACCTGCTGACGTCGGCGTTCCTGGTGGAGGACTCGGTGCGGCCGGGTGTGAAGGGGAAGCCGCGGGTGCCGCTGCGGTTGCGCGCGGACGCGGCCTGTGCCATCGGCGTGCACCTGGACCCGGAGATGATCACGCAGGTGGTGGTGGACCTGTGCGGCGGGGTGCTCGACCAGCGGGTCCTGCCGCTGCGCGAGAGGGCCGACCCGGCGTCGGTCGTCGACAGCATGACGCGGCTGGCCGGGGAGGCCATGTCCTCCGGGGTGATCCCCGGGACGCTGCTCGGCATCGGTGTGGCGGTGCCGGGGCCGCTGGACGCGGCGGCGGGGGTGCTGTGCGACCCGCCGCTGTTCGACGGGTGGCACGACGTGCCGCTGCGGGCCGCGCTGACCGAGCGGCTCGGGGTGCCGGTCACGGTGGAGAAGGACGCCACCGCCGCGGCCATCGGCGAGCGGTGGGTCGGGGCGACAGGGCGCACGGGCGACTTCGTCTACCTCTACCTGGGCACGGGCGCGGGCGCCGGGGCCTTCCTGAACGGCGACGTGTACCGGGGGCGTACGGGGAACGCGGGCGAGTTCGGCGAGTTGTGCGCGCTGTCGCTCGGTCTCGCGGTGCCCGGGGGCGAGCGGGTCAGGGTGCCGGAGTGCGCCCCGATGTCGGCGGCGCTGGCGAACGCCGCGGCGGCGGGGCTCGGGCTGCCCGAGGGGCCGGGGCGGTACGAGCGGCTGTGCGCGGCGGCGGCCGGGGGTGACGCGCGGGCCGTGGCGGCGATCCGTGAGGTCGCGAAGGTGCTGGCCAGGGGGGCGACGGGGATGGTCGACCTGCTGGACACGACGCTGCTGATCGTCGGCGGGCCGGCTGTGCCGCCGCCGGTGGCCGATGTGTTCCTCACGGAGATCTCCGCCGCGGTGAACCGCTTCCCGCTGGCCAGGCGGTTGCGGCGGGTGCGGGTGGAGCATTCGGTGCTGAACGACTCGGCGGCGGCGGTCGGGGCCGCGTCGGGGGTGTTCCACGCCTCCTTCGCGCCCCGCCTGCGCACCCTCGCGCGGGGGGAGGCGGCGGTGTGACGGGCCGTCGGGAGGGTGGGCCGCTCCCCCGCCGCGCGGCCCCGCGCCTGTGGGCGTCAAAGACTTTCCGACCGGTCCGGTGGGACAGGGGGTCGGGGGCCGTCTGCCGACGGGGCGCGGGAAAACCTGTTGCCCTCCGGCGCGTCCCTGGCGACACAATAGTTACTCAACGTCACCGATGGGGGAGGGTCTCATGGGGTACACCACGCTGCCCGGCGCGCGGGTGCCGATCCGGATGTGGGCGGATCCGTCCGAGGTGGAGGACGTGGCGCTGCGCCAGCTGCACAACGTGACGACGCTGCCGTGGGTCCGCGGGCTCGCCGTGATGCCGGACGTGCACTACGGCAAGGGCGCGACGGTCGGTTCCGTGATCGCGATGGAGGGTGCCGTCTGCCCCGCGGCGGTCGGTGTGGACATCGGCTGCGGCATGTCGGCGGTCCGCACGTCCCTCACGGCGGACGACCTGCCCGACGACCTGTCGCGGCTGCGGTCGCGGATCGAGCGCGCGATACCTGTGGGCCGGGGGCAGCATGACGATCCGGTGGGGCCGGCGCGGCTGCACGGCGTGCCGACCGCTGGGTGGGACGACTTCTGGGCGCGTTTCGACGGGGTCGCCGACGCCGTGGCCTTCCGGCGGGAGCGGGCGACGCGGCAGATGGGGACGCTCGGCGGGGGGAACCACTTCATCGAGGTGTGCCTCGACACGGAGGGCGCCGTCTGGCTGATGCTGCACTCCGGTTCCCGGAACATCGGCAAGGAGCTGGCGGACTTCCACATCGGTGTGGCACAGCGGCTGCCGCACAACCAGGACCTGATCGACCGTGATCTGGCGGTCTTCGTCTCCGGCACCCCGCAGATGGCCGCCTACCGCAACGACCTGTTCTGGGCGCAGGAGTACGCGCGGCACAACCGTGCGGTGATGATGGCGCTGCTGCAGGGGGCGCTGCGGGCGGAGTTCGCGGCGGCGCGGCCGCGGTTCGGCGAGGTCATCTCGTGCCACCACAACTACGTGTCGGAGGAGCGGTACGACGGGATGGACCTGCTGATCACGCGGAAGGGGGCGATCCGCGCGGGGTCGGGCGAGTACGGGATCATCCCGGGCTCGATGGGGACCGGTTCGTACGTGGTGAAGGGGCTGGGGAGCACCGCGTCGTACCGGTCGGCGTCGCACGGGGCGGGGCGGCGGATGAGCCGGAACGCGGCCAGGAAGCGGTTCACGACCGAGGATCTGGTGGCGCAGACGGAGGGGGTCGAGTGCCGGAAGGACGCCGGGGTCGTGGACGAGATACCGGCGGCCTACAAGCCGATCGAGCAGGTCGTGGAGCGGCAGCGGGACCTGGTGGAGGTCGTCGCCCAGCTGCGGCAGGTGGTCTGTGTGAAGGGCTGAACGGGCCGGTGGGGGGCGGTCGCCCCCGGGCCCTGTGGGGAGGGCCCGGGGGCGACCGGGGTGGGGACGGGGGTCAGAGGGTGCGGATGCGGATGTCGCGGAAGGAGATGGTGTCGGTGGTGCTGTGGGTCTGGAGGCCGATGTAGCCGGAGTCGTTCTGCCGGCCGTCGGTTCCGGGGTCGTCGGAGCGCGGGGGCGAGAACAGCTGGCCCGGGGAGTTCTCGAACTCGTTGATCAGCAGGCCGTTGCGGTAGACCGAGATGTGCTGGCCGACGACGCGGATCTCGTAGTCGTTCCACACGCCTCGGGGTGTCGGCATCGCCTCGGAGCGGGTGACGAGGTCGAAGCCGTAGACCGAGCCGGTCTTGTACTGGTCGCCGGCGGCTCCGTCGAGGATCTGGATCTCGTGGCCGTACTTGATGGCGACCCACTCGGGGCGGGTCTCCTGCGGGTGGTTGTGGACGCGGGGGAAGCGGACGAAGACGCCGCTGTTGGCCGAGCCGGAACCGGTCGAGTCGTCGCGAAACTTGAGGCGGAGCGAGAAGTCCTCGTACCTGACCTCGGGGAACCACAGCATGCCCATGCCGGCGACGGTGGTGCTGCTGGTCATGGAGCCGTCGCCGTTCAGTTCGAACGCGCCGCCGCCGACGTGGGCCCAGCGGTCGCGGGACTCGGGGGTGCCGGTGAAGATGCGCTCGTAGCCCTCGCGGTTGCCGGGCTGGCCGACGTCGGAGCGTTCCGCGGCGTTGCGGATCTTGCGGCGGCCCTCCTGGTCGATCACGCCTTCCTCGAAGAGGGCGGCCGTGACGTCGCGGACGTGGGTGGTGAACAGGGCGTGGGACGACCAGGCGCGTTCGTCCTCGATGCGCTCGTTCACCGTGCAGCCGTGCGCGTCGGTGCGGTTGGGGACCTGGGTGACCCGGTCGCCGACCACGACGAGCGGGCGGTCGTCGGACTCGGGGCAGTCGGGCTGCGGTTCGCCCGGCTCGTCCTCGACGACGGTGAAGGAGACCGAGCCGACGTCGGAGGAGTTCCCGGCGTTGTCGGTGGCGCGGTAGCTGACGGTGTGGTCGCCGACCGCGTGGACCATCACGGGTTCGGTGTAGGGGGTGAACCCGGCGCCGTTCACCGCGTACTCGACGGCGGCGACGCCGGTTCCCGCGTCCGTGGCGGCGAGGGTGACGGTGGCCATGGTGACGTAGGAGCCGTCGTCGTCCTGTTCGCCGTCGACGGTGGCGGTCACCGTGGGCGGGGTCACGTCCCCGCCCGGTGCCTCCGCGACCTCGACGGTGACGGACCCGTCGTCCGAGACGTTGCCCGCGCGGTCCGTGGCCCGGTAGGCGAGGGTGTGCTCGCCCGGTTCGGTGAGCACGACGGGCGTCTCGTAGGCGGTGAACTCCCCGTCGCCGAGCGCGTATTCGACGCTTTCGACGCCGGACCCGGTGTCGGTCGCCGTCAGGGTGACGGTGGCGCTGCCGAGGTAGGCGCCGTTCTCGTCCTGCTCGCCCGCCACCGAGGCGTCGACCTCGGGCGCCGTGGTGTCCTCGCCGCTCCCGCCGTCCTCGGTGACCGTGAAGGTGCCCTGCATGGTGCCGTGGCCGGGGATGGCGCAGAAGTAGCGGTAGGTGCCCGGCGTCAGGGTGACGGTGACCTCGTGCCGTCCGCCCTGGGCGTCGTTGGGGTTCGCCATGATGTTGACGGCGGCGTCGTTGTTGTAGTCGGGGTCGGACGTGTCGAACGTCAGGGTGTGCGGCATGCCGGTGGTGTTGCCGGTGGCCGCGCTGTTCTCGAAGACGATCGTCGTCTCGCCGGCGACGGCCGTCGTGGGGGCGGAGGTGTAGGCGGTGATGCCGTCGCCCGCCGTCCAGACCAGTTCCTGTGCCGCCGCCGCGCGCGCCGGATCGGTCTCACGTGCCTGTGCGGGCAGTGCCACGAGGGCGAGCGCGGCCATGCTCAGTGCGAGCAGCAGCACCGTCGCCCGCCGCAGCGGGGCGGGGCGTGCCGTTCGGCGTCTCATCGGTCGCTCCTTCCTTCCGGTGGTCATGGGCGCGCCAGGTCGGCGGGCAGGGGTGTCGCGGGGCCGCCCTCGTAGGTGACCCGCCACAGGGCGGACCTGGCGTCCGCGTTGAAGAAGCCGCCGCCGTAGTCGAGGACGTACAGGGAGCCGTCGGGGGCGAACTTCCAGTCCATGAGGTTGCGGATGCCGCCCTCGCCGACCGGGATGATGGCGTCCAGGCTCTCGGCGTGGACCGGCAGGCCGCCGCCGGGGGCGGACCCGGGGTCCATCACGACGGCGTGGCGCGGCTGCGTGCCGTCGTAGAAGTCGCCGACGAACCACTTGCCGTCCCAGTAGCGCGGCCAGGCGACGTCGGTGGCGGTGTCCTCGTCGTACCGGTACAGCGGGCCGTTCATCGTGGCCTGGCCGCCGCCGGTGAGCCAGGGCAGCAGGAGGGTCTGGTCCTGCTCGCGGTAGGTGGGGATGCCGTCGGCGTCGCGGGGGTAGTCGGGGGCGCCGCCCTGGGGGGAGTACCAGATGTTGTTGCGGGAGACGGGCGGCAGGTCGACGAGGCCGTCGTTGTTCGGGGACTCGTTGCGCGGGTTGTCGCAGTCGTACCAGCCGAGGGGCTGGGTGGGGTCGGGCAGGTTGCGGTCGCGGTACGGCTGGGCGTTGCCCATACAGTACGGCCAGCCGCGGTTCCCGGCCTGGGTGATGACGGCGAACGTGTCGTACTTGGCCGGGCCCCAGGTGGTGCTGGGGGCGCCGGCGTCGGGGCCGACCCAGCCCGCGTACAGCCAGTCGGTCTCCGGGTCGATGGCGATGCGGGCGGGGTTGCGCACGCCCATGACGTAGATCTCCGGGCGGGTCTTGCCGCCGCCCTCCTCCTCGCCGGTGAAGAGGTTGCCCTCGGGGATGGTGTAGGTGCCGTCGTCCTCGGGGTGGATGCGGAGGATCTTGCCGTTGAGGTTGTTGGTGTTGCCGGCGGTGCGGCGGGCGTCGGCGAAGGAGATCCCGGCGAAGGAGGGCTGCGGGTTGTTGCCCGAGTAACCGTCCGAGAAGCCGGAGGAGTTGTTGTCGCCGGTGGCGATGTAGAGGTTGCCGTCCGAGTCGAAGTCCATGCCGCCGCCCGCGTGGCAGCAGCTGTGGATCTGCACCGGCCAGGACAGCAGGACCTCTTCGGAGGCCAGGTCGAGCGTTCCTGACGCCTCGTCGAACGTGAAGCGGGAGACGCGGCGTTCGGCGACGCGGTTGACGCGGTCGATCCGGTCGTGGGGCGTCCAGTGGAGGTAGACGCGCTGGTTGTCGGCGAAGTCGGGGTCCAGGGCGATGCCGAGGAGTCCTTCCTCGTTCTTGACCAGCTCGCCGCCGCCGCCCTTGTTGCCGAAGACCTCCAGGGTCGCGGCGATGGAGACCTCGCCGGTGCCGGGATCGTAGACGTGGAGGGTGCCGGGGCCGAGGCCGACGTCCGGGTCGTTCCAGTCGGTGACGACGGGGGCGTTGGGGCCCTCGCCGCCGCGGCCGATGTAGAAGACGCGGCCGTCGTCGGCGATGTCGAGGCCGTGCGGCTCGCCGATCTGGTCGAGTTCGCCCGGCGCGTTGGGCTCGGTGAGGCGCTCGGCCGCGTAGTTGCCGGTGATGGTGGCCTGGCAGTCGGCGCGGGTCAGCCGGGACGTCCACAGGAGGGCGCCGCGGAGGTGTTTGCGGAAGTTGTTCTCGGTGAACGTGCCCGCCGTGCCGCCCATGCCGGTGTAGAACGACCGGCCGCCGTCGTAGTCCCGGCACCAGGAGACGGGGTGGTCCCAGCCGTCGCCCGCGGCGTCGGGGCCGCGTTCGCGCAGGCGGGCGACGGTGTGGACGTCGCCGCTCGGGTTCTCCTGCCAGTCGAACCAGACGTCGCGGCGGGTCCACTCCAGCGGGAGTCCGGCGGTGGCCGGGTGGGCGCGGTCGCCGACCTCGACGACGCCGGTCTCCGGGGTGGTGGCGTCCGCGTTCTCGGGGCGGGCGCCGACGAGTCCGGTGAACCAGTCGGAGTCCGGCAGCGCGTTCGCGGCGTCGTGGATGCCGACGAAGCCGCCGCCGGAGCGCACGTAGTTCTCGAGCGCGGACTCCTGGCGCTCGTTCAGGGTGGTGCCGTCGGTGGACAGCAGGACGATCGCGTTGTAGTCCCGCAGGCCCAGCGGGTCGAAGACGGTGGGGTCGTCGGTGTCCTCCACCTGGAAGCGTTCGGAGCGGGGGCCTTCGGCGCCGAGCGTCCGGACGGCCTCGACACCGGCGCGGGTGCGGTCGGCGGGGGCGTCCTGTCCGTGGAAGACCAGTACCCGGGCGTTGCGTCCGCCGGGCATGGGGTCGGGGTCCCGGGCGGCGGCGGTGTCGCCCGCCGCTCCGGGTGCCCCGCCCAGCAGGGTGATCAGCAGCGTCCCTGCGACTGCCAATACCTGCGGCTTGCGTTTCATGGCTCGTCCGCCCTCTCAGGTGACAGCAGCGACGCCCAGGAAGGTAGACGGCTTTCGCCGTATCGCCAATGACTATGGACGGAACGAAAAAAACTTTGTCCTGGCAGTGGGAAAACTATTGTCGTGCACATACCATGAGGCGCCATCGATGCCGACCGATGACCGAGGAGGACGCCTCGCATGCGGCAACCCGGATTCTCCCGACGCTCGTTCACCGGTGGCGCGGCCGCCGCGCTCGCCGCCCCCGCCGCGCTGGCCGCGCCGGGACTGGCCACGACGGGGGCGCAGGCCGCGGGCGGCGCGGCGGCCGAGGTCCGGCGCATCACCCTGTACGCCGAGGAGTTGCCCGGCGGGCTGCTCGGCTACGGCCTGGAGCGCGGCGGGGCCACCGTCCCCGGGCCGCTGCTGGAGATGTACGAGGGCGACACGCTGGTGATCGACCTCGTGAACACGCTGGACGTGGCGGTCAGCCTGCACGTCCACGGCGTGGACTACGCCATCGACTCGGACGGGACCCGCATGACCGGCAGCATCGTGGAGCCGGGCGGGACCCGCACGTACACGTGGAACACGCACGCCCCCGGCCGCCGGAACGACGGCACCTGGCGGCCGGGCAGCGCCGGTTACTGGCACTACCACGACCATGTCGTCGGGACCGACCACGGCACGGGCGGCCTGCGGCAGGGGCTGTACGGGCCGCTGGTGGTCCGGCGGCGCGGGGACGTCCTGCCGGACAAGCAGTTCACCATCGTCTTCAACGACATGACGATCAACAACCGGGCCGCCGACGACGCCCCCCACTTCACGGCGCGGATCGGCGAGCGCTGCGAGATCATCATGATCACGCACGGCGAGTTCTACCACACGTTCCACATGCACGGTCACCGCTGGGCCGACAACCGCACGGGGCTGCTGGCCGGCGAGGACGACGTCAGCCGCGTCATCGACAACAAGATCACGGGACCGGCCGACTCGTTCGGCTTCCAGGTGATCGCCGGGGAGAACGTCGGGCCCGGCCACTGGATGTACCACTGCCATGTGCAGAGCCACTCGGACATGGGCATGGCGGGGATCTTCACCGTGACCGACCGGAACGGGAACGTCCCCGGCGGGCCCATGCCGCACGGGGCGGCGGCGTCCGGGACGTCCCCCTCGGCCGCGCCGCAGGGGCACGGCCACCACTGAGCCAACCCGGGCCACCGGCGCGCGTCCCGGGACCGGCACCACTCCGCACCGTGCGGGCCCAGCACGGGCGGAGCCGGTCCCGGGGCGCGCGCACCCGCCGGGGTCACCTGGCCAGCAGTGCGCGCAGCGCCGCCGCCACGCCCGCCGGGTCCTCCTCGGCCATGAAGTGGCCGCTGCTGACGGTCCGGTGGTCGAGGTCGGGCGCCCAGGCGCGCCACAGCGCGGCGGCGTCGTACCCGAGGGCGGCGCCCCAGTCCTGCTGCAGCACGGTGACGGGCATGCGGAGCACCGTGCCGTTCTCGCGGTCGGCGCGGTCGTGGTCGGCGTCGATGCCGGCCGAGGCGCGGTAGTCGGCCACGATGGACGGGATCGCCTCGCGGCAGGCGCGCAGGTACGCGGCGCGGACGTCGGCGGGGATCGCGTGCGGGTCGGCGGTCCACTGGTCGAGGAAGTGGGCGAAGAACGTGTCGGGGTCGGCGGCGATCATCCGTTCCGGCAGGCCGGGCGGCTGGGCCATCAGGTAGAGGTGGAAGCCGACGGCGGCCGTGGCGCCGTGCATCGCCTCCCACATGTCCAGGGTCGGCAGGACGTCCAGGCAGGCCAGGTGGGTGACGGCGGCCGGGTGGTCGAGGGCGGTGCGGAACGCGACGAGGGCGCCGCGGTCGTGTCCGGCCAGGGCGAAGCGCTCGTGGCCGAGGGCGCGGGCGAGGGCGACGACGTCGGCGCCCATGGTGCGCTTGGAGTAGACGGACGGGTCGGTCGCGGCGGGTTTGCCGCTGGCGCCGTAGCCGCGCAGGTCGGGGCAGATGACGGTGTACGCGGTGGCGAGGTCGGCCGCGACGTGCCGCCACATGAGGTGGGTCTGCGGGAAGCCGTGCAGCAGCACCAGGGGCGGCCCTGAGCCGCCGACGGCGGTGGCCAGCTCGACGCCGTCGGCGACGGGGACGCGCCGGTGGTCGAATCCGGCGATGGCGGGGGTCATGCGCGGGTCCTTTCGGTGGGGTGACCGGGCTGCCGAGCCTGCCGGGTGCGGATGAGCATCGGATGAGCGCGCTATAGCGTGGCCGGTGAGCGGTGGCGGGACGGAAGGGACGGATGGTGCGGGTCACGTTCGGCGTGCTGGGGCCCGTTGCCGCGTGGGACGGCACCGGGGAGGCGGTCGCGCTGCGGGGGCCGCGGCACCGGGCGGTGCTGGCGCGGCTGGTCGTGGCGCGGCGGCGCGTGGTGCCGGTCGGACGCCTGGTCGGCGATCTGTGGCCGGACGAGCCGCCGGGCGACGCGGTGGGCGCGGTGCGGACGTTCGTGGCGGCGCTGCGGCGGGCACTGGAGCCGGAGCGTGCGCCGCGCGCGGCGCCCAGGCTGCTGGTCACCGAGGGGCCCGGCTACGCGCTGCGGGCCGGGGACGACGCGGTGGACGCGTGGCGTTTCGAACGGGAGCTGACGGCCGCCGCGTCGCTGCCGCACGGGGAGGCCGCGGCGCGGCTGGCGGACGCGCTGGGCCGGTGGCGGGGGCCCGCGTACGCCGACTTCGCCGACGCGCCCTGGGCCGGGCCGGAGCGGTCGCGGCTCGCCGGGCTGCGGCTGCTCGCGGTGGAGCGGCTGGCGGAGGCGCGGCTCGCGCTGGGCGCGGCGGAGGAGGTCGTGCCCGAGCTGGACGCGCACGTCGCTGAGCATCCGTGGCGGGAGGACGCGTGGGGTCTGCTGGCCCTGGCGCTGTACCGCGCCGGGCGGCAGGGGGACGCGCTGGCGGTCCTGCGGCGGGCGCGGGCGATGCTGGCGGGGCGGCTGGGGGTGGATCCGGGGCCGGGGCTGCGGCGGCTGGAGGAGGACATCCTGCGGCAGGACGAGCGGCTGGTGGCGGGGGACGGCGGTGCGGCGGACCGGGTGTGGGCCACGGTGGCCGAGGCGTACGACCGGACAGTCGCGCCGGGTACGCGCGCCCGGCTGGAGTCGACGGTCGGGCTGCTGCGGAATCTGGCGGTGACGGGCGGCAGCGGGCTGGCGGCGGCGCGGGAGCACCGTATGGCGGCGATCGGCGCGGCGGAGGAGTCGGGTGACGCAGACCTGACGGCCCGGGTGATCGGGATGTACGACGTCCCGGCGGTGTGGACGCGGGTGGACGATCCCGGGCAGGCGGGGCGGGTGGTGGCGGCTGCCGAGCGGGCCGTGGCGCGGCTGCCGGGCGGGGAACGGGAGGCGGCGCGGGTGCGGCTGCTGGCCACCGTCGCGCTGGAGTCACGGGGCAGCGGGTCGGAGCGGGCGCGATGGGCGGCCGGGGAGGCGGAGCGTGTGGCGCGCGGCCTGGACGATCCGGCGCTGCTGACGTTCGCGCTGAACGGGGTGTTCATGCAGAGCTTCTGGCGGGCGGGGCTGGCGCCGCGCCGGGACGCGATCGGGGCGGAGCTGGTCGCGCTTGCGGCGAGGCACGACCTGGTGACGTACGAGGTGCTCGGGCGTCTCGTACGCGTGCAGGCGCTCGGCGCGCTGGGGGACTTCGCGGGGGCGGACCGGCACGCCGAGGCGGCGGACCGGCTGGCGGAGCGCAACGAGCTGCCGCTGGTCGGGGTGTTCACCCGGTGGTACCGGGCGATGCGTGCGGCTGCGACGGGGGCGGCGCCGGTCGAGGCACTGGAGGCGGGGTACCGCAGGGCGGCCGACGCGCTGGAGGGTGCGGGCATGCCGGGCCTGCGGGACGGGCTGCTGCCGCTGGCGCTGCTGTGCGTGCGGCTGACGCACGGGCGGGAGGACCTGACCGGGGATCTGGAGGGCTGGGGGCCGTACGGGCCGTGGGTGCGTCCCGTGCTGCTGCTGGGGCAGGGGCGGCGGGCCGCCGCGGGGGCGGCGCTCGACCGCGTGCCCGATCCCCCGCACGACCTGCTCCTGGAGGCGCTGTGGTGTCTTGTCGCGCGGGCGGCGGTCCCGCTCGGCCACCGGGCGGCGATGCGGCGTGCGGCCGGGGCGCTGGCGCCCGCCGCGGGGGAACTGGCGGGAGCGGGCAGCGGGATGGTGACGCTCGGGCCGGTCTCGGCGTACCTGCGGGACCTGGACGCGGCGCTGGGGACGGCGCGTTGAGGTCCGGCGGCGGTGGCGGGCGCCCGCCCGTACCGGAGGACGACCGACTTCCGGCGCACGAACGTTCCTCTCCTCGACGGTTCGCGGCGGGGGTTCCGTGCGCGGCGATACCGTGGGGCGTGTGATGGCGTTCTACCGCGACGAGCGGGCGGCGAGACGGCTCCCGGCACTGCTGCCGGTGAAGTCGCAGGACGTGGACGAGGGTTACCGGCTGGTGGGCCCCGGCGGGCGGCTGACGGCGGTGGTGGTCCACGTGCAGTGGGTCGACAACCACCCGGCGGGCCCGGACACGCACGTGGTGGTCTCGCTGGAGGACGGGAGCGACATCGAGTTCCCCTTCGGCGTGCCGCTGACCGCCGTCTGGCACGCCGAACGGCGCCCGCTCGACCCGGCGGACGTCGCGGCGGCGGCACCGGCGTCGTGGGGACGGCCGCTCTGACGGGCCGCCGCGGGCGTTGAGGCCGCCGCTCCGGCCCCGGCAAGACCCGGAAGACGGGCCCTGAGGTGGACGGGTCAGCCGCTGTCGTGGAGACGGCGGGCGGTGGGGAGTCCGGCTCCCGGGTGGGTGGGCATGCTCGAAAGGCATGTCTCCATGCGGAGTTGTCTCCGTATCCTCGGAATCCCCTGCCTGCGCGTCCCGTTCCTCGCCGTGGTGATGGGGGCGCTCCCCCTGGGCATGCTGGGTCTCGGTCTGTTGCTGTACGCGCGGGAGCGGACCGGGTCGCTTGCCGTCGGTGGTCTGGCGGCGGCCGCGTTCGGCCTGGGCAACGCGGTGGGTCTTGGTGTGCAGGGCGGGTTGATCGACCGCCACGGGCAGGGGCGGGTGCTCTCCGTCGCGGGGGTGGCGTGCGCCGCCTGGGGTGTCCTCGCCGTGGCCGTGACGCCGGTGGTGAGCTGGCCCGGGTTCGTCGTCGTCGCCGGGGCGGGGATGGGTGCCTGTGTCCCGGCGACGACCGGCTGCATGCGCGTGCTGCTGGCCGGGTCGGTCGGGGACGGCGCGGCCCGGACGGCCGGTTACGCGTTGCTGGCCGTGCTGTTCCAACTGGCCGTGCTGACCGGGCCGCTGCTGACGGCGCTGCTGGTGGCGGTGGCCGGGCCGGGTGCGGCGCTGTCGGCGGGCGGACTCCTCGCGGGCGGCGCGGCGTTGCTCTTCTCCGCGACGGGCGCCTCCCGGGCGTGGCGGCCGCGGCGGGACCGCGCCGGGCGCGGGCGCCTGGGCCGGAACGCCGGTCTCGCCGTCCTGTTGACGGTGACGGCGGGCGCGGGCGTCTCGGCGGGCGCGGTCGCCGTCGCGGTTCCGGCCGCCGCGCTGTCGCTGGGCCGCGCCGCGGACAGCGGCGTGCTCGTCGCTGCGTCGGCGGCCGGTGAGGTCGTCGGGGGGCTGGTCTTCGGGGCGGTGCGGTGGCGTCTGCCGCACGACCTGACGGTGCTCGCGACGCTGGCCGCCTCAGCGGTGGCCGTGGGGCTGGCGGCGTGGGTGTCGGGGGGCCTCGTGCCGCTGTTCGCCGCGCTGTTCCTGGTGGGCCTGTGCGCGGGCCCGGCCGCGGTCGCGGCCTCCGCGCTGCTGGATGCGCTGGTCCCGCGTCCGGCGCTCACCAGGGCGTACACCCTGATGGTCGCCGCGGGGCTGCTCGGCGGTGCGGCGGGCAACGCGGTGGGCGGGGCCGCCGCCGGGCACCTGGGGCACCGGTCGGCGCTCGCCCTGAGCGCCTGCTGGCTCGCCGTTCTCCTCGCCGGGGCGACGGTCTTCCGCCGCGTCCTCGGGGCCGGAGCGGCGGGTCAGGGCAGCGGGCGGCGCGCGGCGAACAGCGTGCGGCCCTGACCGCCGTCCTCCCGGGCGGTGGTGACCTCGAACCCGGCGGCGGTGAGCAGTCGTTGCCACTCGGCGACGGCGAACAGGCCTGTCACGTGCGTCTCGTGCACGGTGTGGACGCCGCCGTCCTTCTCCCTGATGGTGAACGTGTAGTCGGTGCGCACCGTCGTCGCGCCCGGCTCCGGCGGCAGGCTCCACTCCAGGTAGCGGACGCCGCTGCCGTCCTCCGCGTCGCTGCCGCCGCAGTCGGTGACCGGCTCGTACGTGTCGGCGACGTGGTCGGGGAAGAACACCGCGATGCCGCCGGGCCGCAGGTGCTCCCACGCGGTGCGGAAGACGGCGGACAGGTCGTCGTGCGTCGTCATGTAGTCGATCGCGTCGTGGACGAGCACCGCGTCGAAGGTACGGCCCAGGCGCACGTCCCGCATGTCGCCCGGCAGATGGGCGGCGCCGGGCAGGAGGCGACGTGACATGTCGAGCATGGCGGGTGAGAGGTCGACGAGTGTGAGGGCGTGGCGGTCGCGGAGGTGGTACGCGGTGTGGCCGCCGCCGCTGCCGAGTTCGAGTACCTCGCGCACGGGGTGCGCGGCCAGCGCGAACAGTTCGGTGGCGAGCGCGGCGTCCGGCTCGTACACGTCCACGGGCGAGATCAGCGGCCACCAGGGGGCGAGGTCGCCGTACAGCCGCTCGGGCGGGCCTGGGGTCGTCATGTCGTCCGCTCCCGCCGCCGGTCGCCTGCTGACGGGCGCGGACGCCGCCGGCGGCGGTCGCGGCGTCAGGACCCGATCATAGGCCGCGGCGCGCCCGTGCCCGTGCCGCGGTTTCCGCCCGGCTGCGGCTTGCCCAACTTTTCGCCAAGGCGCCGTGCGGGTGCCGGTCGCCGTACTACGGTCTGGCGCATGAGCGGTGGCGAGGGTGTCGTGGCGGACGCGGCGGTCCGCGCGGCGTGGGATTCCTACCGGGTGCTGGACGACAGCACGACGCCGGAGGAACGGCGCCTGGCCCGGCGGCGCATCGAGGCCGCCGTCGCCGTCCACGGGCGCGACGAGGTGTACCGGGGCGCCGCGTTCCTCGTCGGCGTGCTGGCGACCGTCCTGGCCGAGGACACGGCGGACGGCAGCGATCCGCTGGGGAGCCTCGTGCCCGCCGTCCTGCGCAGGCTCCGGGCGTTCGAGGCGCTGGACGCGGCGCATGTGCCGATGGTCGCGGGCGCGCTCACGGCGGCCGTGCTGGGGCAGGACGTGGTGGCGTGGCGCGACCGGCTCGGGAGCATCCCGCCGCAGGAGGCCGCGGCGCTGGGCTTCACGCTGTGGCTGCTCGCGGACCTGCACGACTTCGCGGTCGAACGGCCGGGCGCCACCGACGCGTTGGTGCGCCGGGCCTTCGCCGCGATGGAGTTCGACGAGGTCTGAGGGCCGCCACCGCAGCCGAAACGATTCCGCAATGCCGTGCCGGATCCGGCCGAAACAGTGCGCTGCCAGCATCCCCGCGCGTAACTGCGAAAGGGGATGCGGCACATGAGCCAGTACTCCGGTGTCAACCGGCGTGATTTCCTGCGGGCGGTCGGCGTCAGCGGCGGGGCGGGCACGATGCTCGCGACCATGGGCGCACTGGGCCTCGCGCCCACCGCGCACGCGGCGGACACCGCCGCCTACCGGGCCCCGAGCCCGGGTGACTTCGCGCTGACCGGCCGCGCGGCGGCGAGCGTGGTGATCGTCGGCGGCGGGGTCGCCGGGCTGACCGCCGCGTACGAACTGGGCAAGGCGGGCTACGACTGCACCGTCCTGGAGGCCCGCGACCGCACGGGCGGGCGCAACTTCACGGTGCGCGGCGGCGACACGACCACCGACACGCTCGGGCAGCGCCAGACCGCGCGCTTCTCCCCCGGCCAGTACCTGAACGCGGGTCCTGCACGGATCGCGCAGTGGATGCTGACGATGGACTACTGCCGCGAACTCGGTGTGCCGGTCGAGGTGTTCACCAACTCCAACGCGGACGCGTACATATTCAACGAGTCGGCGGGCATGACCGCGCCCGTGCGCCACCGCACCGCCAAGGCCGATGTGTACGGGTACGTCGCTGAGTTGCTGGCCAAGGCGACGGACCAGGGCGCGCTCGACGCGGAGCTGACGGCGGAGGACCGGGAGCGGCTGCTGTCGTTCCTGCGGAGCTACGGTTCGATTGGCGGCCGGACGGAGGGCTGGCGGTACACGGGCGGTGGGCGGCGGGGCTACGCGGAGAACCCGGGCGCGGCGGGGACACCGGGGACGGTCCTGGGGGACGTGCCGGGGGTGTCGGAGGTGTTCGCGTCGGGGGTGGGCCGGTACTTCTCCTTCGAGTTCGGCTACGACCAGGCGATGCTGATGTTCCAGCCCGTCGGCGGCATGGACCGCATACCCGAGGCCCTGACGCGCGCGGTGGGGGCCCGCAGGATACGGACGGGCGCGGAGGTCACGGATATCACGGGGCGCGCGGACGGGGTGACGGTCACCTACCGTTCCGGTGGGCGGACGCGGAGTCTGACGGCGGACTACTGCATCGCGGCGCTGCCGCCCAACATCCTGGCGCGCACCGCGCACAATCTGGGGTCCGCCGTGCAGTCCGCGCTGGAGGCGTGCGTGCCGTCGTCGGCGGGGAAGATCGGTCTGGAGTACCGCAGCCGCTGGTGGGAGAACGACCACCGTATATACGGCGGCATCACCGAGACCGATATGGATCTGGCGCACATCTGGTACCCGTCGCACGGCTTCCACGAGCGGCGCGGGGTGATCGTCGGCTACTACAACACCGGTGCGGCGGCGGACGCGTACGCGGCGCTGGCGCCCCGGGAG
Organism: Streptomyces sp. NPDC049879; assembly: GCF_044461265.1. Taxonomy (NCBI): domain Bacteria; kingdom Bacillati; phylum Actinomycetota; class Actinomycetes; order Kitasatosporales; family Streptomycetaceae; genus Streptomyces; species Streptomyces sp. NPDC049879. The sequence goes on from NZ_JBITKT010000003.1 coordinate 49,204, forward strand.
CGGGAGGCGCGGGCGGTGGCGCAGGGCGTGAAGATCCACGGCGAGGCGTACCGGGCGGAGCTTGCGTCGTCGTTCTCGCACCACTGGCGGCAGACGCCGCATCTGGAGGCGGCGTGGCACAGTCTGCGGGGCGGGCCCGACGCGCCGGTCTTCGCGCCGCTGAACGAGGGGGTGGGCCGGGTGTACTTCGCGGGTGACCATCTGAGCTATGCGATCGCGTGGCAGCACGGGGCGTTCGCGTCGGCGCGGAAGGTGGTGACGCGGCTGCACGCGCGCGTGATGTCCTGAGTGGTTGCGGTCCGGGCAGGGGCGGGCCCGGGGTGATGGGGAACGGGTGGCGGGGACGGGTTGTCCCCGCCACCCGTGTGCCGGTCAGGCGGCTTCCTCCCACAGCGCGGTGTCCTTGGCCGCCGCGCGGGCGGTGATGCGGGCGAGGGCCTCGGCGGCGGGGAGCGGGCCTTGGCGGCGGCCGTCGCGCAGCCGGAGGGCGACGGACTCCCCCGCCGCCTCGGCCGGTCCGAGCACCGCCTGGTAGGGCACGAGCCGTGCCTGCCGGATGCGGGCGCCGAGGCTGCCGCGTTCGGCCGGCACCACCTCGGCGCGCAGCCCGAGGGCGGCGGCCCGGCGGGCGAGGGCGTCGGCGTACGGGAGTTCCGCGTCGGTGACGGGCAGGGCGACGAGCTGGACGGGCGCGAGCCAGGCGGGGAACGCGCCGCCGTGCCGTTCGATCAGGTGGGCCACGGCCCGTTCCATGCTGCCGATGACGCTGCGGTGCACCATGACCGGCCGGTGCTTCGCCCCGTCGGGGCCGGTGTAGGCGAGGCCGAACCGCGCGGGCTGGTGGAAGTCGATCTGCACGGTGGAGAGGGTGAACTCGCGCCCGGCGGCGTCCTCGACCTGGACGTCGATCTTCGGGCCGTAGAACGCCGCCTCCCCGGGGGTCTCCTCGTAGGCGACGCCGGACGCGCGCAGGACGTCCGCGAGGAGGGCTCCGGCGCGTTCCCACGCCTCGGGCGCGGCGGCGTACTTGCCTCCCGCGCCGGGCAGGGACAGCCGGTGGCGGACGGCGACGATGCCGCATGCCTCGTAGGCGCGGTGGATCATCGCGAGCGCGGCGGCGGCCTCGTCGGCGGCCTGCTCGGGGGTGCAGAAGATGTGCCCGTCGTTGAGCTGGATGGAGCGGACGCGGGTGAGGCCGCCGAGGACGCCGGACGGCTCGGAGCGGTACATGCCGCCCAGTTCGGCGAGGCGCAGCGGCAGTTCGCGGTGGCTGCGGCCGCGCGACCGGTAGATCAGCGCGTGGTGCGGGCACATGCTGGGGCGGAGCACGAACTCCTCCGAGCCCAGGGTCATCGGCGGGAACATGTCGTCGCTGTAGTGCTCCCAGTGTCCCGAGATCTCGTACAGCTCGCGTTTACCGAGGACGGGCGAGCAGACGTGCCGGTATCCGGCGCGCCGTTCCTCGTCGCGGATGTGCTCCTCCAGCGCGAGGCGTACGGCCGCGCCGTCGGGGAGCCAGAAGGGCAGTCCGGCGCCGAGCAGGGGGTCGGTGTCGAAGAGGTCGAGTTCGCGGCCGAGCCGGTGGTGGTCGTGCATGGGGGTCTCCTCACGGGGTGGTGAGGCGAGTGACCGCACGGCGAAGCCCCGGGGCACTCGCCCCGGGGCTTCACTGGTGGGTATCGGTCAGCGCGCCGGGACGGTCTCCGGCGTCGTCGTCATCATCGCGGCACGCTGCATGGGAGCGACCGTAGCACCGCGCGGGAGGGGGTGCCACGGCGTTTTCCGGCGGGGTGGTCAGACCACGGAGATGCCGATGCTCTCGACGGTGCGGACGCCGCCGGGTGCCCCGACGCGGACCGAGGTGCCCTGGACCGGGCCCTGCCAGCCGCTGCCGCCGCTGAGGTGGACCTCGGCGGTGAGGGTGGCGGTGGTGACGGTGAACTCGATGGCGCGGATACCGCGGTTCGCGGTGGTGGAGCCGATCTGGATCTCGCCCCAGTCCGTGCCGGAGCACTGCCACGCCTGCCAGCCGATGACCTCCAGGTCGGCGCGGGCGCACAGGGTGCCGACGCCGTAGGCGCTCAGCCGCAGGGCCTGGAGTTCGTGGCCGGGGATGCCGCTGGCCAGGCCGTTGCACGTCTCCATCGTGTCCCAGCCGAGGGACGCGTTGTACGCCGAGTAGCAGATGACCGGGTCGTCCCACGCGGCGGTGCGGGGGGCGGCGGTCGCCTCGGCGGCGGACAGGCCGCCGGTCAGGGCAAGCAGGGTGGCGGACAGCAGGGCGGTCAGTCGTGTGCGCACGGGGTCCTCGTCTCTCGGTGGAGGGCGGGGTGACGGTGGGGCGCTGCGGGCGGTGCTGGTGGTGCGGGGGCCGCCCGGGTCAGTGTCGGGGCGGCGGGGGCGGCGGGACAGGGAGGCTTCTCGCCAACGTGCCGCGGTGCCGGTCGCGGGGGATTGTCAGTGGGGCCTGCCAGGATGGCGGGCATGGAGAGGACACTGGGCCGGAAGGAAGCGTCGGACGCGGTCGGCGGCGCGGGGTGGCGGTATCTGCTGGGGGCGCTGCTGGCGTCGGTGCCGGTCGCGTCCGTCGCGGAGGGCGTGCGGGTCGCGACGGCGGCGGCGGACGTGTGCGGGGGCGACGCGGACGAGCACCTGCGGGTGGACGTGCGGGCGGGGCGTACGGTCCTCACGGTGCAGACGTTCGCGCGTGAGTCGCTGACGCGGCGGGATGTCGATCTGGCGCTCGGGATCACGGCCGCGCTGCGCGAGGGCGGGCTGGTGGTGGAGCCGGGGCTGGGGCCGGACGCGCCGCGGTCGGTCCAGCAGTTGGAGATCGCGATCGACGCGCTGGACATCCAGGCGGTCCGGCCGTTCTGGCGGGCGGTGCTTGGCTACGCGGACTCGGTGGACGCGGACGGGCACGGCGCGCCGCTCGTCGATCCGCTGGGGCAGGGTCCTGCGGTGTGGTTCCAGCAGATGGACGCCCCGCGTCCGCAGCGCAACCGCGTCCACTTCGACGTGTGCGTGCCGCACGACGAGGCGGTCCGCCGGGTCGAGGCGACGCTCGCCGCCGGTGGCCGCCTCGTGTCGGAGGCCAGGGTCCCGGCCTTCTGGATCCTCGCGGACGCCGAGGGCAACGAGGCCTGTGTCACGACATGGCAGGGAAGGGGCGACTGAGGCACACCCGTGCACGCGGCGGGCGTGCGGCACGTGTCCGCCTGTTCCTGGGTCAGTGCTGAGGGCTGGGACGGTCCGCCGACCGGGAGACAGCGGATGTCGGCCACGTTCCCTCGCGGGGGGACATGGGCAGATCCCGGACCCGGCGGATCGGCGAGAACAGCAGGACCAGCCCGGCAAGCGGGATGCCAGCCGCCATGATCGCCAGGGCGGCACGGGTCCCGAGCACGGTACCGAGTGTGCCGCCGAGCACCGGTCCGAGCGGGATCGTCCCGTAGCTGACGAAGGCCGTGCTCGCGATCACACGGCCGAGGACAGCCGGTGGGCAGTAGCGTTGCTGGGAGCTTGTCTTGAGGACGTTTCCCGCCACTGCGCCCGTCGCGACGCAGAAGCCGCCGGTGACGTAGAGCAGGACCCCGGCACCATCGGTGGTCAGGGGCAAGAGCAGGGCGAATACGGCGGTTCCGAGTTCGAACAGCAAGGTGGCGCGCGCCGTCCCCATGCGGTCGGCGACGCGCCGCGTGGCCAGGGCCCCGGCCACTCCTCCGGCACTTGTGGCCGCGATGACGGCGCCGACCGCGCCCGGGTCCAGGCCGACGACGCGGACGAGGAAGACGACCTGGACCGACTGGTATTCCATCAGGGCGAGGTTGGAGACGGCTCCGAAGAGGGTGAAGGTACGGAGCCAGGGATCGCGCACGATCATCGACAGCCCGTCGCGTACCTCCCGGGCCAGTGATCCGGCACGGCGTCCGGTCCTGTCGGCACGGTGTGCACGGTGGCGGATGCCGGTCAGGCAGAGGAGGGAGACGAGAAACGTCGCGGCGTTGGCGAGCAGCCCGTTCACAGCCCCGCCGCCTGCGCGATCAGTCCCCCTGAGCCGAGCCCGGCGAGCTGGCGGCAGAGGCGCTGCCGTGCAGTGCGGCGGTCCCCGTCAACAGGGAGACCACCAGCAGCAGTCCGATGCTCAGCTGGCCCAGCCATGCGGCGACCGGGACGAACGCGAAGAGCACGAGGGAGACGGCGGCGGCGGTCAGCATGATCGGCCTGCGCCGCAGCCGGTCCGTCCAGACGCCCGCCGGGAGGCCGATCAGCAGCCATGGGACCCAGGCGGTGGCGTTGAGCAGACCGGCCTCGAAAGCGCCGGCGTCGAGCGTGGACACGGCGATCAGCGGCATCGCCACCCCGCTCACGGCCGCGCCGAACCTGCCGGCCGTCTCACCGCACCAGAGCAGTCGGAAATCGCGGTGGCGACGGAGGAGGGCTGCCGCCTTCCCGGGGGTTCACGCGGCGACGCCCGCGAGTGGGGGGGACCTTCCGCCCGGGGGGAGAACCTGCCCGCGCCACGGAGCCTCGGGACGTGCCTGTTGCCGGGCATGGCACGAGGCTGACCGGTCGTGGACAGGCCCAGTCAATTCAGCTTCCTGGGCCGTCGGGGTGGGCTCTAGGCTCGCCGTGTGGAGATTCGGAGTGTTGATCCGCGTGACACGGCCTGGGAGCGGGACCGTGCTCGGTATCGCGTCTCTTTCTGGGACGTGCCCGCGGGGGCGGCGTACGAGTACGAGGTCGTCAGTGAGGTGGACGTCGACGAACTCCTCGTGTGGGCTGCTCGGTTCGGGGCGGAGCGGGGGTGGTCGTACACGGTCTGGGCGGTCGTCTCCGAGCGGGGCCGGGCGGGGCTGGTCCGGCTCGCGGGGGTGTCGGGTGATCCGTTCGCCGGCGAGGGCGGAGGCAACGGCGTGGTGGTACAGACCTCTTGACCCCGTGGTCCAGACCATTCTAGGCTCGCGGCAGCCGCGATGAGCGCGACATGACAACACCCCACTCGTCGTCACGCGCTCAGGTGGACGGCGCGGCTTCCCCCACAGCTCGCTCCACCGAATCCGGGAGAACTCCCTTGCGATCATCCTCCTCGTCCGAGCGTCCCAGGCGGCCCGGCCGGGTCCGGCGCCTGGTCACCCTGCTCGCGGCCCTCGCCCTGCCCGTCACCGGACTGGTCGCCCTGACCACCCCGGCGCAGGCCGGGACGGAGACGGCGGACGCCCCACGCGCCGCCGCGGGCCAGGTCAACCTCGGCTACTTCGCCGAATGGGGCGTCTACGACCGGGGCTACCACGTCAAGGACATCGTGGACTCCGGCTCAGCCGAGCAGATCACCCACATCAACTACGCCTTCGGCAACGTGCAGAACGGCGCGTGCACCGTCGGCGACCCGTACGCCGCCTACGAGCGCACGTACACCGCCGCCGAGAGCGTCAGCGGTGCCGCCGACACCTGGGACCAGCCGCTGCGCGGCAACTTCAACCAGCTGCGGCAGCTCAAGGAGCGCTACCCGCACATCAAGATCCTGTGGTCCTTCGGCGGCTGGTCCTGGTCCGGCGGCTTCACCCAGGCCATGCAGGACCCGCAGGCGTTCGCGCAGTCCTGTCACGACCTCGTCAACGACCCCCGCTGGGCGGGGCTCTTCGACGGCATCGACCTCGACTGGGAGTACCCCAACGGCTGCGGCCTGACCTGCGACACGAGCGGTCCGCAGGTCTTCGGCGACATGCTGCGGGCGTTCCGCGCCGAGTTCGGCGACCAGCTGGTCACCGCGGCCATCACGGCGGACGCGTCGGACGGCGGCAAGATCTCGGCGGTGGACTACGCCTATGGCGCCGAGCACGCCGACTACCTCGCGGTGATGACGTACGACTTCTTCGGCGCGTGGGCCGCGACGGGGCCGACCGCGCCGCACTCGCCGCTCACCCCGTACGACGGCCTTCCGCAGCAGGGGTTCACCGGTGACGCGGCGATCGAGGCCCTGCTCGGCCAGGGCGTGCCGTCGTCCAAGCTGCTGCTCGGCATCGGCTTCTACGGCCGGGGCTGGAGCGGTGTGACGCAGAGCGCGCCCGGGGGCTCCGCGACCGGCGCCGCGCCCGGGACGTACGAGGCGGGCATCGAGGACTACCACGTGCTGGAGACGAGCTGCCCGGCGACCGGAACGGTGGCGGGGACGGCCTACGCGCACTGCGGCGACCAGTGGTGGAGCTACGACACCCCGCAGACGGTGCTGGGGAAGATGGACTGGGCCAGGGACCGCGGCCTCGGCGGCGCGTTCTTCTGGGAGTTCTCGGGTGACAGCGCGGACGGCGACCTGGTGAGCGCCATCCACGACGGCCTGGCCTGACCGCCCGCGCGGCGGCCGGGAGGCGGCACCGTCCGCCGCCTCCCGGCCGCCGCCGCGTTCACCGCGCGATGCCGAGGACGCGGGCGACGGCGTCGTCGAGGCCGGTCGCCGGGCGGCCGAGCACCGCCCGCAGGTCGCCGGTGGTCCGCTCCAGCACCCCGGCGCGGACGAGGCCTTCGAGCATCCCGCGCGCGCCGGGCGCCGGTTCGGCGCGCTCGGCGGTGGTGACAGGCGTGCCGAGGAGGCGGGAGAGGGTGTCGGCGAGTCGGGGCATGGTCCACGGCTCGCCGGTGAAGTCGTACGCGCGCCCCAGGTGCCCGTCCTCCGTGAGGACGCGGACGGCGGCCTCGGCGAGGTCCGCGCGCAGTGCGGTGTTGAGGCCGCGTCCGCCGGTGCCGTCGGGGAGTGTGCCGGTGGCCGCCGCTTCGCGCAGCACCGCCGCGTCGAGGAACCCCTCGCTGTAGAACGGGTGCCGCAGCAGGGTGCACGGCAGGCCGCTGTCACGCAGGGCCTCTTCGGTGGCGTGGTGGGCGTCCGGCATGCCGGGGCGCGGGGTGTCGGCGCCGAGGAAGCTGGTGTAGGCGACGGCCTTCACCCCGGCCGTGCGGGCGGCGTCGATCGCGGCGCGGTGCTGGCGGGTGCGGCGCTCCGGGTCGAGTTCGGGCGAGGAGATCAGCAGGAGCCTGTCCGCTCCGGCGAAGGCGGCGCGCAGGCTGTCGGCGTCGTCGTAGTCGCCGCGCCGTACGGTGATGCCGCGGGCGGCGAGCCCGGTGGCCCTGGACGGGTCGCGGACCGCCGCGACGATGTCACCGGCGGGGAGCCGGTCGGCGAGCAGTTCGAGGACGGTGCTTCCGAACGCGCCGGACGCTGCGGAGACGACGATCACGGGACTCCTCAGGGCCGTCACCGGCCCCCTGGGTGACAGGTACGGTGCACCCTCACCGGTGCGGCCCGTGGACGTCAATCACTTTTCGCGGGAGGCGGGGTTCCCGGGAGCGGGGGAACAGCGCCGTGCCGGGACGCGTCCCCGGCCGCGCGGCAGGCGCACGGCCGGGGACGTGCCGTCAACTCGCCGCGCAGGGCGTGCCGTTGAGCGAGAAGCGGCCGGGCGGCGCGGTGTCGCCCGTGTGCTCGGCCAGATAGCCGAGGGTCACGGACGCGCCGGGCGCGATGGTCGCGTTGTGCGGCGCGCTGCTCGCCGTGACGACGTTGGCGCCCTGGACGAGGGTGGTGTTCCAGTCGGAGATGATCGTCTGGCCGCGGGGCAGGGTGAAGTCCAGCTCCCAGCCGTTGACCGGTACGGTGCCGGTGTTGGTGACGGTGAGGTCGACGGTGAGGCCGGTGCCCCAGGTCGTCGCCGTGTGGCTGACGCGGCAGACGGGCTCGGTCTCCTCGAACGAGACGCGGTGCAGCCCGCCGGGCAGGTCGTTGACGACGTAGAACTCACCGTCCGCGGTGGCGCCGAAGGCGGTGACCTGGGTGGGGGTCTCGCCGATCTCGGCCGTCTCGTAGCCGCCCCGGCCGTCCGGGCGGATGGCCCAGACGGTGGAGGAGCAGTAGTCGGTGGCGATGTACGTGCCGCCGACCAGGTCGGCGTACTGCTCGCCCCGGTAGACGCGGCCGCCGATCACGGCGCAGCCGCCGGTGTAGAGGGAGTAGTACGAGACGGGCTCGGTGTAGTCGGCGGCGGGGTCGCACTGGGCCTCGTCGAAGACCTCCGGGCCCTCGTAGCAGGACCAGCCGAGGTTGGCGCCGCCCTCGTCGGCGGCGAGGTGGTCGAACTCCTCCCAGCGGCCCTGGCCGACGTCGCCGATCCACAGCGAGCCGTCCGCGGGGTCGAAGGAGAAGCGCCACGGGTTGCGCAGGCCGTATGCCCAGATCTCGCCACGGGCGCCGGCGGTGCCGACGAACGGGTTGTCCTGCGGAATGCAGTAGGCGAGGTCGCCGCAGCCGCGGCTGACGTCGATGCGGAGGATCTTGCCGAGGAGGGTGTCGAGGCGCTGGCCGGTGTCGAACGGGTCGCCCGCGCTGCCGCCGTCGCCGATGCCGAGGTAGAGGTAGCCGTCGGGCGCGAAGGCGATCTGGCCGCCGTTGTGGTTGTCGAACTCGGCGTGGGGCTGGCTCAGGATCACGTCGAGCGAGTCGTCCGCGAGGCTGTAGCGGGCGACGGTGACGGCGCCGTCGGGCAGGGCGGTGTACGCGAGGTACAGCTCCTGGCTGTCGGCGAAGTCGGGGTCGAGGGCGATGCCGAGGAGGCCGCGTTCGTTGCCCGAGATGTCCACGGCGTCGCTGATGTCGAGCAGCGGGGCCGCCGCGAGGCCGGTGTCCGGGTGGTAGACGCGGACGGTGCCGGGCTTCTCGGTGATGAACAGCCGGTCGGTGCCGTCGTCGGGGGCGGCGATCGCCGTGGGGCGGCGCAGCCCGAACGCGACCTGGGTGGTGGTCGCGGTGACGTTCTCCAGCGGCACGTCGGCGACGGCCGGCGCGGGGGTGGCGGTGTCGGCCGACGCGGACACGGGTGCCACCAGGGCCAGGGTCAGTACGAGGAGGAGTAAACCGGTCAAGTGACGTGACATGGCGGCTCCAGCGCGGAGGGAAGGTGCGGGGGGTGTACGGGGTCGTGCGGGGCCGGCGCGCCGGGGGCAGGTGCGGTCCCTCGGCGGCACGATGCGCCGACTTCGCCCGCGAGCAGGCGAGTTGATGACCCGGACCGGTCGTTCCCGTGCCCCGGCGGGTCTCACCGGACGGTATCGACTTCCCCTGCCGCCACACCAGACCCCGGGAGGCGCGACCGTGCGGCGGAGGCGGGCGGCCTGGGCTGCCAGATCCCACAAGAGTCGTCGCTATCGCGAATTGCCCGGCACGCGGCAGCGCACCGCGCCACGGGAGGAGACGACCGGGCACCCTGCCGCGCGATGGTCTGGACCTTTCCTCCCCAGGAGGCTAGAGCCCTGCGACAGGGGCGTCAAGGGAACGGACAGAGCCCCTTGTCCGCAGACAGTAAGCCCTTGTTCCGGCGCTCCCGGAGGGTTGACGCGGGTCTGCGCCGCCCCTTAAATCGCGTATCAAGGAAAGCGGCGGGGGCCGGACGCGTCCCCGCGTCCCGGCCTTCCGTCCTCCTCCACCGCTCCCCGGTCGATGCTTCGCGAACGCGTACGCACGCGTTCGCCGTCCGGGGCGCGCCGTGCCGCGCGCGGTCACGGGGAGAAGGGGCGGGAGACACCAGAGAGGCAGGACGCCTTGAGACCGGCCCCCACGTCCCTCCCCCGGCGGCATCCGCTCGCCGTCCTCGCAGCCGTGCTGCTGGCCACGGCCATGCTGCTGATCGCCCCGGGCATGGCGCCGACCGCCGCAGCCGCGGGGGAACGCGTCGACGTCTGGCTGACCACCACGTCCGACGCGGGCGGGCGCAACGTCACCCGCGGTCTCCAGCAGCAGGCGCCGATCGCCTTCGGCCCGGCGGGCGGCTCGGCGAACCACACGATCACGGTGGACGAGAACACCCGCTACCAGACCTTCGAGGGCGGCGGCGCGTCCATCACGGACACGACCGCGCACCTCCTGCGCGGCGGCGCCGTGAGCGCGGCGACGCGCGACGAGGTGATGCGCAGGCTGTTCTCGCCGACCGACGGCATCGGCCTGTCGTTCGTGCGCAACCCGATCGGCGCCTCGGACCTGTCGCGGCCGGGGCACGTGTCACTGGACGACACCTGCTGCGACCTGAACGACTTCGGCGCCAACGGCTACGACACCAACGTCCGGCTGCTCACCGGTCAGGCCAGGCAGTTGAACCCGGCGCTGCGCGTGAAGGGCGTGCCGTGGAGCGCGCCCGGCTGGATGAAGGACAACGGCCGGATGGACCAGATGGGCTGGCTGCGCTGGGAGTACTACCCGATGTACGCCCAGTACCTGGTCCGTTACGTGCAGAGCTACCAGGCCGCTGGTATCCCCATGAACTACGTCTCCGTGCAGAACGAGCCCAACTGCTGCCAGGCGGGCAACCCCACGGCGATGAACTACCCCGGCATGAGCTGGAACGCGTCCGGTCTCGCCGAGTTCACGAAGAACCACCTCTACCCGGCGTTCCGCGCGGCGGGGATCACCACCAAGGTCCTCATCCACGACTGGAACTACGGGGACTGGGGCCAGATCGGCCAGGCCATCCTCGCCGACCCCGCCGTCCGCAACGACCCGCTGTTCGGCGGCGTCGCCTGGCACGGGTACGGCGGCAGCCCGACGGTGGGCACGCAGGTCCACAACCAGTACCCGGACGTCCCGCAGTTCAGCACGGAGCACTCCGGCGGCACGTGGGTGGGCAACCAGCACAACGAGGACCTGAACGACATCGTCAACTACGCCCGCAACTGGAGCGGCAGCCTGGTCAAGTGGAGCCTGGCGCTCAACCAGAACATGGGCCCGCACAACGGCGGCTGCGGCACCTGCACCGGCCTGATCACCGTGCAGGAGGGCGGTGCGCGCGCCGGCCAGGTGGACTACACGGTCGAGTACTACACGACCGGTCACCTCACGAAGTTCGTGCAGCCGGGCGCGCAGCGCATCGACTCGACCGCCAACGGCACGGTGCAGAACGTCGCGTGGCGCAACAGCAACGGCACCAAGTCGCTGATCGCGCACAACGGCGGCACGTCGTCGCAGTCGGTCCGCGTCAACTGGGGCAACCAATCGTTCACCTACACCCTGCCCGCCCGCACCACGGCGACCTTCACCTGGTCCGGTACGCAGAGCGGTGGCGGCGGCGGCACGCCGGGCGCGGGGACGCTCACGGGCCTGGCCGGGAAGTGCCTCGACGTGGCCGGTGCCTCGTCGGCGGACGGCACCCCCGTCCAGCTCTACGCCTGCAACGGCACCGAGGCGCAGCGCTGGACGATCGGCGGGGACGGCAGCATCCGCGCGCTGGGCAAGTGCCTGGACGTGGCGGCCGGTTCGACGGCGAACGGCGCACAGCTGCAGCTCTACACGTGCAACGGCACGGGCGCGCAGCAGTGGACGTACAACGCGACCACGCATGACGTGGTCAACGTGGCGGCCGACAAGTGCCTGGACGTGACGGGCAATTCGTCGGCGGACGGGACACGCGCCCAGATCTGGACCTGCACCGGCGCGGCCAACCAGAAGTGGACGCACAACGTGTAGGCCCCTCGCCACGCATCCCTCCCCGAGGGGGAGCGGTCGAACGGAGTGTCCCGCCCCCGGCGCCATGTCGGGGGCGGGGCACTCGCCGTTCACCAGGGAGCGCCGCTCCCCCACCGGGCCGCACGGCAGCGCCCGGGTACGCCGAAGCGTCACCCGCACGTCATCGCGGGCACGCGCGGGGAGCCGCCGCCGTCCACCCGCCGCCCGCATAGTCGTGCGCGTCCTTCCGCAGAAAGGCGTCACATGCCCAGCTCATCAGGGGTCCCCCGCCCCAGCCGGCTCCCGCTGACCGGACAGATCCGCAGACTCCGCCGGACGTGGCTGCGGGCGCTCGCGGCGGCGCTGCTCGCCGTCGTCCCGCTGGCCGCCTCGGCCGTCGCGGCCCCGGCGTCCGCCGCCGCCCACGGTCACGGCCACGGGCACGGCCGGGCCGGTTTCGACCTCCAGGCGCACCGCGGCGGCATCGGCCTCACGGTGGAGTCCACCCTCGCGTCGTTCTCCCGCGCGCTCGAACTGGGCGTCTCCACCCTCGAACTCGACGTGCAGATCACCCGCGACCGGCAGGCGGTCGTCACGCACGACCGGCGCGTCTCCGGGGCCAAGTGCCGTGACACGCGCCCGGCGTTCCGGGGCGACCCGCAGTACCCGTACGTGGGCAAGTACATCGTCGATCTCTCGCTCGCGCAGGTGCGGACGCTGGACTGCGGGTCGCAGATGCTGCCGCAGTTCCCCGGCCAGCAGGCCAGCCCCGGCGCCCGGATGCCGCTGCTCACCGAGGTGTTCGCCCTCGTCCACCGCTACCGCGCGCACGGCGTGCGGCTGAACATCGAGACCAAGGTGGAGGCCGCCGCCCCGCAGGAGACGGCGCCGCGCGAGCAGTTCGTGCAGATCGTGGCGCGCGAGGTGCGGCGGGCGGGGCTGCTCGACCAGGTGACCGTCCAGAGCTTCGACTGGGGCGCGCTGATGCGCATGCGCGAGGTGGAGCCGCGCCTGCCGGTCGTGGCGCTGACCAACGGGCAGCAGTTCCTCCAGGTGGGGCAGCCCGGGGCGTCGCCGTGGCTGGGCGGCATCGACATCGACGACTTCGGCGGCAGCCTGGTGGCGGCGGCCGACTCGTTCGGCGCGTACGCCATCTCGCCGGTGCACGGCGACCCGCAGGGCGGCGCGGTGGGCGATCCCGGGTACGTCCCGTACGTCACGGCGGAGCTGGTGGACGACGCGCACGCCGCGGGCATGCTGGTGATCCCGTGGACCGTCGACGACCCGGCGACGATGGAGAAGCTGATCGACGACGGCGTGGACGGCATCATCACCGACTACCCGGACCGGCTGCGCGAGGTGCTGGCGGACCGCGGCTTCCGGCTGCCCCGGGCGTACCGCGACCCGTGGGAGGGGTTCCCGCACGGGGGTGCGCGCTCCTGACGTGTCCTGGCCTGACCGCCCGCCGCGGGGGGTCAGGCCCGGCCGAGCATCCTGGCGCCCGCGACGGTGTCCGCGCGGGCCGAGAAGTAGTCGGTGAACGCGCGGACGAACTCCGCCTCGGTGATCCGGCCGTCGCCGTCGGCGTCCAACTGGCGGAAGCCGTCGTTGAGTTCCGCCGGGGGCACGCGGGTGCCGCCGAAGAGGGCGCGGTACTCGTCCGCGCACAGATGGCCGCCGCCGTCCGTGTCGGCGGCGTGGAACATCGCGCGCACGGCGACGTGCAGCCCCCGTTCCAGACAGGCGGGGTCCCGGTCGATCCCGCTGAGCGTGGCGCGGACGAACTCGGCGCGGGAGACCCGTCCGTCCCCGCCCGTGTCCATGGTCTCCGCCATCTGCCGCCACCACGTGTCGAAGGCCGCGCGGACCTCCGCCTCACGCTCGGCGGTCAGGTCGAGCGGCCAGCACACGTTGTGCGCCATGGCGCGCAGGTCGGCGAGCCCGATGTACCCGTCGCCGGTCTGGTCGAGCACCTGCCGGAAGAACGTGTCGAGCCGCGCCGGACGGGTGTCGCGCCCGCGTGCGGGGCGGGCGCGGTGCCGGTGCCGGGGGGCGCGCGGGGCGGGGAACGCGCTCCCGGTGGGCGGCACGCGGTAGCGCCAGCGGTCCGGCAGCCGGGTCATGACGGTCCTGGCGCCGCGGTGCAGGGTCCAGGACAGGGCGGCGGCCCGTCGGCCGCGCCGCAGGCCGAGCCGCTCGCGTAAGGCGGGCGGCAGGTCGGCGGTGGTGAGCGTGGCCAGGGTGGCGGCGATGGCGACGCGCAGCGCGGGCCAGGCGGGCCGCAGCAGCCGCAGCCGGCTGGGCGGCGGTGCCTGGCGGAGGATGCCGGAGAGGAGGTGGCGTACCTCGGGGCCGTCCTCCAGGCGCTCGCGGATGGTGCGGTCGATGTAGCCGGGTACGTCGGCGGCGGTGGGCGGCCACAGCTCGTCGGGCAGCCCGAAAGCGGCGCACGCGGCACGGAACTCGCCGTAGAGCGCGTCGAGTTCGGCGGGGGCGAAGGGGCGCCCCGACAGCGCGCGCATGGCGGTCAGCGCCTCGTACAGGGTCATCAGGACCCATACGCGCACCTCGGGGTCCTCCGCCGTGTAGGAGCGCCCCGTGGTGTCGGTGCCGTGGACGCGCCGGTGGGCGCGGTCGAGGCGGGCCACCTCGCGGAGCAGCGCTTCGCGGTCGCCGAAGAAGAGCCTGCGGCCGCTGTCCATGGTGTGCTGCACGCGGCGCCAGGGGTGGGCGCGGTACGTGGACCAGTCCGCCATCCCGGCGGCGACCGCCGGGTGCGCGACCTGGAGGACGAGCAGCCGCCACGCCACCAGGGCGATGCGGCGTTCGCCCAGACTGCTGCGGAACGAGGACCGGTCACCCGCCGGGGCACTGGTCGCCATGGGCACCTCCACGAGACGGACGCGGCGCCCCCGCGGGGCGCGCGCCCCTCACCCAAGCGCGCGGGGGCGCGGCCCGGTCGCGGCATCGCGCGCAAACCACCCGTTCGAGGGACCCGCGACGCGGCTCCCGCACATCCGTGCGCCCGGGGGTCAGCGCATGGGGCGGGCGGCCTCGTCGAGCAGCTCGGTGAAGATCTCCATGACCGGCCGGCTGCCCTCGTCCTGGATCCATTCGGCGGTGGCCAGCCTGAGCATCGAGAGGAAGACGGCGGCGATCACCCGGGGCCGCACCTCCTCCGTGCCCGGCCGCCCGGCGACGGCGTCGGCCAGGTCGTTCTCCAGGGCGACCCGCCCGGCGAGCTGCCGGGCCAGCAGGGACGGGTGGCGCATGGCGAGCCGCGTCCTGACGGCCCACTGCCGTTCGAGCGGGAGGTGCTCCTGCCGGAGGAACGTGGCGACGGCCCCGGCGCGCAGCGCCGTCCAGGCCGACTCCTCCCGCGGGCGCGCCCTGACGGCGGCGAGCAGCAGGCCGGTGAGGTACTCGTCGCCGAAGAGGAGGGCGTCCTCCTTGTTGGCGAAGTAGTTCGAGAAGGTGCGGCGCGAGATGCCGGCGGCGTCGGCGATGGCCTCGACCGTCACGTTCTCGATCCCGTGCTCCACGGTCAGACGCAGCGCGGCCTCGTGGACGGCCTGCCGGGTGGCGGCCTTCTTGCGTTCACGCAGGCCCGTGGGGCCGTCTGGTCGGTGCTGCATGGCTCCATGATGCTACAGATCACAAATTTTTGCCCTGTGCGCAAAGATGCCCAGTGTGCAGTTATGCTGGACCGAGTCCCCCTTTCTCCGTCTTCGTACGTCACAGGAGGTGCGCGTGAGCGCACACACGGCCGTACCGCCAGCGGCCGGGCCCATGGACCACCGCCACGTCCTGCGCGCGATGAGCGGCCTGCTCATCGTGCTGTTCATGGCGATGATCAGCTCCACGATCGTCTCGGTGGCCCTGCCCCAGATCATCGGCTCGCTCAACGGCACGCAGTCCCAGTACACGTGGGTGGTCACCGCCACCCTGCTGGCCTCGACGGCCTCCACCCCGATCTGGGGGAAGCTCGCCGACCTCTTCAGCAAGAAGCTGCTGCTGCAGATCGCCATCGTGATCTTCACGGTGTCGGCGCTGGCCTGCGGCTTCGCGCAGAACACCGCCCAGCTCATCGCCTTCCGCGCCGTCCAGGGCCTGGGCCTCGGCGCCCTCCAGGTGCTGGTCCAGGTGATCATCGCGGCGATGATCAGCCCCAAGGAGCGCGGCCGGTACAACGGCTACCTCGGCGGCGTCATGGCCGTGGCCACCGTCGGCGGCCCGCTGCTCGGCGGCGCCATCACGGACATCTCCTGGCTCGGCTGGCGCTGGTGCTTCTTCATCGCGGTCCCGTTCACCGCGATCGCGCTGGTGATGCTGTCGCGCACCCTGCACCTCGTCGAGACGCGCCGCCCGGAGACGCGCGTGGACTACGTGGGCGCCGTCCTCATCGCCGCCGGTGTGAGCCTGCTGCTGCTGTGGGTGACCTTCGTCGACAACAACTTCGGCTGGCTCTCGTGGCAGACCGCGGTCATGGTCGGCGGCAGCGTCGTCCTGCTGGGCGCGGCAGTGCTGGTCGAGTCCCGGGTCCGCGAGCCGGTCGTGCCGATGCACGTGGTGAAGCGCCGCGACCCGGCGCTGGCGATCGTCGGGAGCCTGGCCGTGGGCATGGCCATGTTCGGCGGCGCGGTGTTCCTCGGGCAGTACTTCCAAATCGGGCGCGGCTACTCGCCGACCGAGGCGGGCCTGCTGACCATCCCGCTGATGGCCGGTGTCATGCTCTCCTCCGCCGTCGCGGGCCGCATGGTCTCCCGCACGGGCAAGGTCAAGCCGTACATCCTGGCCGGGGTGATCGTCCTGACGCTGGGCTTCCTCGGCCTGTCCACCATCGACCACGAGACGTCCCTGGTCCTGGTCGGGACCGGCATGTTCGCGGTCGGCGTCGGTGTCGGCATGTCGATGCAGAACCTCGTGCTCGTGGTGCAGAACACGGTGCCGCTGAACGAGATCGGCGCGGCCAGCGGCGCGATCACGTTCTTCCGTTCGCTGGGCGGCACCATGGGCGTCTCGATCCTCGGCGCGGTGCTGGCCAACCAGGTCGCGACGAAGATCGCGAACGGGCTGCGCGAGCTGGGCATCGACCCGGCGGCGGGCGGCTCGGACGCGGGGTCCACGCTGAACGTCGCGGCGATGCCCCCGGCCGTCCAGGGCGTGATCCGCGCGGCCTACGGCGACGCGACCGGCCACATCTTCCTGATCTCGGCGGGCATCGCGCTGATCGGTGTGGTCGCCGTGCTGTTCCTCACCCCGGCGACGCTCCGCGACAGCCTGGACATGCCGGCCGCCGCACCCGCGGTGCCGGGCGCGGACGGCGCGGCCCGGGAGAACGCGGCGGACACGGCGGTCCCCGCGGCCGTCACCTCCGCCGGACACGGGTCCGACGGCCGGGCGCCGGGCGCCTGACCGGGGCCGGGTCCCGGCAGGGAGAAGGCCGGCCCGCCGTGGGGGAGGCGGGCCGGCCCTGTGGGGGGACGCACGCGGGTGCGTGCGGGGACGGCGCGGTCAGGCGCCGCTGAGCACCGGGGAGCCGGAGGGCTCGGTGCCCGCGAGCTGGCGGTGGGCCACGGCGAGGGCGTCCTCGGCGGTACGGGTCCCGGTGGACACGCACAGTGTGTACGTGACGTCTTCCAGGCGCCTGGTCACGTCCGGGCTGGACGCGTCGTCCCGCAGTATGACGAGCGCTTCGTACTCTTCCACGAGGTTCCGCAGGACCGCGGGGTGGGCCATCATCACGGGGGGTCTCTCCTTCCGCACCACCAGTTCTTGGGGCAGCGATCCTTCGGATACCCCCGCTTTTCTTGAGCACTCCTGGTGTTTTCCCGCCATTTCCGCGGCGGGAGCCGCGATGGGCGCGTGAGGGGGAAACCGCAGGTCGGCGGGGGCGGGCCGTGGCCCGGGAGCCGGGCGGGGCGCTTCCGCCGCCGTCCGGATCCTTCCGCCCGGGGGCGCCCTGACCCCGTACGGGCGCGTCTATCGTCGCTCCATGACGCATCGGATGGTCTGGGTGAACGGCGCCTTCGGCAGCGGGAAGACCACGCTCGTCGGCGAGTTGAGCCGGAGGTGGCCCGAGGCGCTGGTCTACGACCCGGAGTCGACCGGTTACCTCCTGCGGGAGATCGTCCCTGTCACCGGTGGCAACTTCCAGCACCTGCCGCTGTGGCGCAGGCAGGTCGTCTCGCTCACCCTCGGGCTCTTCGAGGAGTACGGGCGGCCGGTGCTGTCGGCGCAGACGCTGGTGGACGCCGCGTACGCCCGGGAGATCTTCGGCGCGCTGCGGACGGCGGGCGTGGACGTCCTGCACGTCTGCCTGCGGGTGCCGCCCGCCGAGCTCGGCAGGCGCATCGACGGCCGGAGCGTCGCCCCGGGCGACCCGGCGCGGGACGCGGAGATCCGCCGCTGGTGCCGCGAGCAGAACGTGGCGTGGACCGCCGCCGCGGACGAGCTGCGCGCGGAGGGCGTCCATCTCGACGCCGGGCGCCCGGTAGCCGAGCTGGCGGACGAGGTGCTGGCCCTGGCGACGGGTGTCGCGACGTCGTGACACCGGCGTGGACGCCGCCACCGGCCGGAGGGTGACGTCCGTCCGCCTCGCACCGGCGGCGAGCCCGCGGGCACCCGCACGCACAGCGGTCCCCGGACCCAGCCGCTGTCCGCCTGTGTCTGCCGGACCGCCCGGGGCTCCCCCGGCCTGACGGGCTGGGGGCACACCGGACCGTCCTCGTACCGGGCGTACCCGACGATGCGGCAACGCGGACAGCGCCGTCTCCGGGACCCCTCCCAGCCGCCAGGCCCGGAGCGCGGGGCGCGCTGGACGGTCCCCGGGCCCGGGAGGTCTCCGTCCCCCGGCGTCCACACACGTCGGCCGTGCACCCGCGACGCCGCCCCGGGTGCTGCTCACGCAGGTGGCGGCGGGAAACGGCTTCGGCGGGGCCGGCACGCCTGGCGGGTCATCCGGACACCGCCGTACGCGCCGCACCCGGCACGGCTGTCTCAGCGATCAGCGCGGGACCGGGCGAACGGCGGGCCCCGCCCGGGGTCAGGTGGCGGGCGGTGTGGGGGCGGCGGCCCGGGTGTCGGCCAGGGTGGGGATGAGGCCGGTGCCGCCCTGCCCCGCCACCGACAGGGAGGCGGCCCCGATGCCCAGGCTCACGGCCGTGCGCAGCGGGTCGCCGAGCGCCAGGCGCGCGGCGGTGGTGCCCGCCAGGACGTCCCCCGCGCCGGTGGCGTCCACGGCTTCCGCGACGCGCGGCACGGGGAAGGCGACCAGGCCGTCGGCGTCGGCGACGACCACGCGGTCCGCGCCCATGGTGACGGCCGCCGCCGCCGCGCCGAGCGCCCGTGCCTCGCGGGCCGCCGTCTCCGGGTCGCCGGTGCCGAGCAGCGCGCGGGCGTCGGACGGGCAGGAGGGGGTGACGAGGGCGCAGTGCGGGGCGATCTCGGCGAGGGCGGCGCGTGCCCGTTCCGCGGTGGTGAGGCGGGCGCGGAAGTTGGGGTCGTAGACGACGGCGGCGCCGCCCGCCGACGCGATCCGCGCGGCGGTGAGGACGGCCTGGCGGCTGGTGTCGGACAGCGCGCTGCCGATGCCGGTGACGACGAGGGCGCCCGCCTCCGCGAGGACGGCCGCGTGCCGCTCGATGTCGGTGGCGTCCAGGCGGGAGGCGACGCTGCCGGTGCGCCAGTAGGTGAACTCGCGCTCGCCGGTGAGGTCGCCGTGCAGCATGTAGGCGCCGTTGCTGCCGGGCACGCGCTGGATGAGCGAGGTGTCCACGCCGAGGCCGGCGACGCGGCGGACCAGGGCGTCGCCGAGCTGGTCGTCGGCGACGGCGGTCAGCACGGCCGTGCGGGCCCCCGCGGCGGCCGAGGCGGCGGCCGCGTTCAGGGTGTCCCCGGAGAAGCCCAGCCGGACGGGTGTGCCGTCGCCGAGGGGGCCCTCGCAGTACAGCTCGACGAGGATCTCGCCGATGAGGACGACGTCGAAGCGTGCCATCACGCGCCCCCGAAGACGCGGGCGAGCGCGGCGTGGTCGTCGGGCAGTCCGGAGCCGATGCCGACGGCGAGCGCCCCGGCGGCGAGGTAGGCGGGCGCCTCGTCCACGGCGATGCCGCCGGTCGGGATGAGGACGGCGTGCGGCAGGACGGCGCGCAGGGAGGAGAGGAAGCGGGGGCCGCCGACGTGGGCGGGGAACACCTTCGCGGGGCCGCGGCTCGCGGCGTCGGCGACCTCGGCGGGGGTGAAGCCGCCCTCGATGAAGACGGTCCCGCGCTCGGCGGCGACCGCGCGGACGGCGGGGGCCGGGTAGGGCGAGACGAGGAACGCGGCCCCGGCGTCGATCGCGGCGACGGCCTGGTCGGCGGTGGTGACGGTGCCGACACCGAGCAGCGGGCCGTCGCCGAGCGCGTCGCGGCAGGCGGCGAGGGCGAGGTGCCAGTCGGGGGTCGAGGTGGTCAGCTCGACCGCCCGGCAGCCCGCCTCGACCAGGCCCGTGACGCGGGCGACGGCGGCCGGGACGTCCGGTGAGCGCAGCACCGGGAGGAGGCGTTGGGCGCCGAGGGCGGCGAGGAGGGGGCTCGTTGCTGACATGCCGTTCCGTTACGTAGAATGCTGTTCTGTTGAATGAAACGCCACTGACGCTAACGAGCCCACGGGGAGCTGTCAATGCCGGACACGAGCACGGCCACGGGCGCGCGGGCGGGCCGTTCGTCGGACGCGGGCAACGCCACCGCCAAGGCGCTGCGCCTGCTGGAGGCCGCCGCCGCGCCGGGCGGCCCCCACCGCCTCGGCGCCATCGCCGCGGCAGCCGGGGTGCCCAAGGCCAGCGCGCACCGCATCCTGCGCAGCCTGGTGGACGACGCGTTCCTCGTCCCCGACGGCGAGGGCGGCTACGCGACCGGTCCCCGCCTGCGGGCACTGGCGGCGCAGGTGCACGCGGACGGCGCGGGCGACGAGCTGGTCCAGTCCGAGCTGACGGCGCTGCGCGACCGTACGGGCCACACGGTGCACGCGGCGCTGCGCAGCGGCGACGGGGCGGCGTACACCCACAAGGTCTCGGGCCCGCACGCCGTGCAGATGGCTTCGCATGTAGGCATGCGCATGCCGCTGCACTCGACGGCGATCGGCAAGTGCGTCCTCGCGGCGCTCCCCGGGGACGAGCTGGCCGCGCTGATCGGCCGCGCCGGGCTGCCCGCCAGGACGCCGCGCACGCTGACGGACGGCGACGCGCTGCGCCGGGAGCTGGCGCGGGTGCGGGCGGACGGTTTCGCGCTGGACGACGAGGAGAACGAGACGACGATCCGCTGCCTCGGGGCGCCGCTGCGCGACGCGGCCGGGGCGGTCATCGGCGGCGTGAGCGTCTCGACGGTGACCTTCCTCGTGCCGCGCGACGAGCTGCTGGCGCTGGCGGACACCGTACGCGCGACCGCCGCGGCCATCTCGGCGCGCCTGCGCTGAGACGGCCGCGGCGGAACCGCGGCGAGGGGACGCGTCACCAGTCGTGGACGGTGCCGTCCTGGAGGCGGTTCACGGGCAGGTAGCCCTGCGCGTACGGGTGGGCGGCGGCGAGTTCCTCGTCCAGCTCGACGCCGATGCCCGGGGCCTCGCCGGGGTGGAGGTGTCCGTCGCTGAACGTGTACGCGTGCCGGAAGACCTCGTTCGTCAGGTCGGTGTGGCCCGAGTACTCCTGGATGCCGAAGTTGTGGATCGCCAGGTCCAGGTGGACGGCGGCGGCCATGCCGACCGGCGAGATGTCCTCGGGGCCGTGGATCGCGCTCTTGATCTGGTACTGCGCCGCGTAGTCGAACAGCTTGCGCAGCGGCGTGACGCCGCCGAAGTGGGTGACGGCGGAGCGCACGTAGTCGATCAGCTGCTCCTGCACGAGCGTCTGGTAGTCGAAGACGGTGTTGAACACCTCGCCGATCGCCAGGGGCGTGGTGGTGTGGCGGCGCACGACGCGCAGCCCCTCCTGGTTCTCGGCGGGGGTGCAGTCCTCCAGCCAGAAGAGCTTGTACGGTTCGAGTTCCTTGCCGAGCCTGGCCGCCTGGAGGGGGGTGAGGCGGTGGTGGGCGTCGTGCAGCAGGGGCAGTTCGGGGCCGAACTCGTTGCGCACCGCCTCGAAGACGCCCGGGATGTGGCGCAGGTACGCGTCGGTGTCCCAGTCCTCGACGTGCGGGCGGACGCGCTGGTCGAGCCGCGTGGGGTTGGCGGCGTCCGGCGCGCTGTGGACCCCGTAGACGGCCTTCAGGCCCGGGATGCCGGTCTGGACGCGTATCGACTTGTAGCCTTCGGCGAGCCGGGCGCGTATGGAGTCGAACAGCTCGGGGAGGTCGCGGCCGTTGGCGTGCCCGTAGGTGCGCACCCGCTCGCGGCTCGCGCCGCCGAGCAGCTGGTAGAGGGGCAGCCCGGCGACCTTCGCCTTGATGTCCCACAGCGCGACGTCCACGGCGGCGATGGCGGCCATCGTCACGGGGCCGCGCCGCCAGTACGCGCCCCGGTAGAGGAACTGCCAGGTGTCCTCGATGCGGTGCGGGTCGCTGCCGATCAGCAGGGGCGCGACGTGGTCGGTGAGGTAGCTGACGACGGCGAGTTCGCGGCCGTTGAGCGTCGCGTCGCCGAGGCCCGTGACGCCCTCGTCGGTCGTGATCTTGAGGGTCACGAAGTTGCGCCCCGGGCTGGTGACGACGACCTTCGCGTCGGTGATCTTCATGGTGGAAAGGATCTTCCCTTGGGTGGGGATGGGGGTGAGGCGGGGTGCGGGAGCGGGCGGTCAGCCCTTGGTCGCACCCGCGGTGAGACCGGCGACGAGGTATTTCTGCCCGAGGACGGCGACGATCACGACCGGCACGGTGATCAGGGTGGCCGCCGCCATGAGGCCGCCCCAGTCGGTGCTGGCGTAGGAGATGAAGTTGAACAGCGTCACCGGCACGGTCTGCGTGTCCTCGTCGGCGAAGATCAGCGCGAACATGAAGTTGTTCCAGCTGAAGACGAACGCGAGCAGCGCGGCCGTCGCGGTGCCGGGCGCGGCCAGCGGCAGGGATATGCGCCAGAACGCGCCGAACGCCGACAGCCCGTCGGTGCGCGCGGCCTCCTCCAGCTCGACCGGCAGGCGCTCGAAGAAGCCGATCATGATCCACAGGATCAGCGGCACCGAGACGAACATGTGGCTGAGCACCAGGACGGTGTAGCTGCCGACCAGCCCCGCCTGCGCGAACAGGTAGTACCAGGGCACGAGCAGCGAGATCGCCGGGATGATGCGCGCGACGAGGATCAGCGAGCCCGTGCGGTGCATCCGGAAGCGGCCCACCGCCCAGGCGGCCGGGACGGCGATGACCGCCGACAGGACCGTGGAGATCACGCCGACGATCAGGGAGTTCTTCATCGAGCTGAAGACGGCGCCGTCGTCGATGATGCCGCGGAAGTTGTCCAGCGTCGGCTTGAAGATCAGGCCGACGTCCGGGTTCGTCACCTGCACGTTGGTCTTGAACGCGGCGGCGAACATCCAGATCAGCGGCAGCGCGAAGACCAGCGACACGACGATCACGGCGGCCACGCGGACCCCGCCCAGGATCCGGCGGCGGCGTTCGCGCGGCGACGGGACGCGGCGCACGGGTGCCGCCGGCGCGGTGGAGGGCGCGGGGGTGGAGGGGGCTGCGGCACTCATGCGGACTTCCTTCCGCGGCGCCGGAGGAGGATCACGACACCGATGATGAAGAGCGTGAACAGGACGAGGACGGCGGAGGCCAGCCCGTACTCCTGGTAGTCGAAGGTGAGTCCGTACGAGTAGACGTTGAGCGTCTCGACCTCGAAGTTCGAGCCGCCGCCTGGACCCTTGGTGGCGTAGAGGATGTCGAACGTCTTGAGCGCGTCGACGGACCGCAGGACCAGCGCGGTGACGAGCGTCGTGCTCAGCATCGGCAGGATCACGTAGCGGAACCGCTGCCAGCCGTTGGCGCCGTCGACGAGCGCCGCCTCCTCCGGCTCGTCCGGCAGGGTGGACAGGCCGGCGAGCAGCAGCAGCGTCATCATCGGGGTCCACTGCCAGATGTCGATGAACATCAGCGTCGGCAGGGACTGGCCGACCGAGCCGAGGAACTCCTGGCGGGGCAGGCCGACCGACTCCAGCAGGTGGTTGGCGATGCCGTTGGTCGGGTCGAGGATCAGCAGCCACAGGATGCCGATGGCGACCGGGGTGGTGAGCAGCGGGATGATCAGGATCGTGCGGACCCAGCGCATGCCGCGGAACGCCTTGCGCATCAGCATGGCCAGGCCGAGGCCGAGGACGGTCTCGACGAGCACGGCGCCGATGGTGAACACGACGGTGCGGCGGACCGCGGGCCAGAAGCGGCGCGAGTCCTCCAGGGCGTCGACGAAGTTCTGGAGGCCGACGTAGCCCTTCTTCGCGTTCACGGCGCCGAAGGCGTCGGTGAGGCTGAGGTTCAGCGTGAAGAGCAGCGGAAAGACGATCATGGCGCCGACGAAGATCAGCGCGGGGGCCAGCATGGCCCACTTGAGGCGGCGGTTGGCCTGCTCGAACGTGCGCTGCCGCCGTCCGGCGCGGCGGGGGCCGGCCGTGCCGGTCCGCTCGGCCGGGGGGACCTGGGTGGTGGACATCAGCTCTCCCGGTGGCGGTTGTCACGGACGAGGAAGTCGGCGAACTCGGCGTCGGCGTCGCGCGCCACACCGGGCACGGACTGGCCGAGGATGCCCGCGACCAGGGGGCGGCCCACGATGTCGCGGGCGCGGCCGACCTGGAGGACGTCGGGCCGGTCGGCGCCGATCCCGTTCTGCGTGCCCTGCCGCATGGCGTCGGCGAGGTCGGAGGGGAAGGTGGCCAGGGTCTCGCGGTCGGACCAGGCGGACTCGCGGGCGCCGGGGATGCCGAGGGCCTGGATCTCGGCGGACATCTCGGGACCCGCGGCCCAGCGGATGAACTCCCACGCGTCGTCGCGCAGCCGGGAGAACTCGTTGATGCCGAGGCTCCAGGAGGGGACGTTGCTCGGCTTGGACCCGGCGGGCCCGGCGGGGAAGGGCGCGAAGCCGACGGTCTCCTGGACGGTGGAGACGGCCGGGTCGAGGAAGCTCGTGTAGATGGCGTCCGCGTCGATGTAGAACGCGGCCTTGCCCTGGGCGAAGATCGGCATGGCCTGTTCGAGGCTCATGTTGGTGGCGCCGGGCGGGCCCGCCTCGTGAAGGAGCCTGCCGTAGTACTCGTACGCGGTGACGGCCTCGCGCTCGGCGATCGCGGACCGGCCGTCGCGGGTGAAGGCGCCGCCGAAGGAGAACAGGAAGCTGGACCAGGTGCTGACCGCGCCGTTGCGCTGGCCGCGGCCGACGTAGCCGAAGAAGCCGTTGCCCCGGTCGGACAGGTCGAGCGCCATGTCCATCATCGCGTCGAGCGTGGCGGGCGGGCCGCCGAGCGGCTCGACGATGTCGCGCCGGTAGTACAGCGCGGGGCGCTCGGTGACCACCGGGACGCTGAGGACCTTGCCCGCCGTGACGGACCGGCCGCGCGGGGCCTCCTGGAAGTCGTCCCACCGGAAGCCGGTGTCGCCCTCGACGTAGCCCGTCAGGTCGGCGAGCCAGCCGTTGTGGGCGAAGAGCAGCTGCTCCTGGAGGGCGCGGACCATCATGACGTCCACGTCGGTCCCGGACGCGTTGAGCTTGACGTTGTAGCTGTTGGAGAGCTGGTCGGCGGTGAGCATCGTGATGCTGACCCGGCGCTTGATGCGGTCCTCGAACTCCTCGATCCGGTCCGCGATCGCCTGTGACCAGACGTGGTTGATCGCCATGACGCGCAGCGGGGTGTCCGCGGACGGCTTGCCGCCTCCGGGCCCGCACGCGCTGAGCAGGCTCGCTCCCCCGGCGGCTATCGCCGTGGCGGCGGCCAGCCGGCCGAACGAGCGGCGGCTGACGGACTGGCTGCTCGTGGACATCCGCGTCCTCGACTTTCTTGGTGCATACGCCCGTTTTGTTCTGTTTCGGCTCTACGGGTCACCCGGCGTGACGGGCCGGGCCGATCCGCTGGTCCAACTGGTAGGACCAGTCGGACCATAACAGGGGGAAGCGTGACATGACCACCCCCGGATCCTGACGCCCTGTCGGGCCGGGGAGGCGCCCGGTCAGCCGTGGGGGTGCGACTGGCGCAGCAGCGCGTCGATGTGCTGCCTGGCCATGAGGTCCACGCTGAGGTCGAGATCGGCGCCGTACGTCCGCAGGCCGAGCATCAGGTGCTCGCGCATCCGCCGCCTGGCCTCGGGGACGTCACGGGCGAGGACGGCTTCCAGGATCTCGGGGTGGTGCGGGACGCCGGGCTCGCCGATGGACGGGTCCGAGTTGGAGCGCAGCATCATCTCGAACATCATGCCGCTGATCGACGAGAGCATGATGCGCAGCACCGGGTTGCCGCTCGCCTCGGCGATGGCGTCGTGGAAGGCCAGGTCGGCGTTGGCCTTGGAGACGACGTCGGTGGCGTGCAGGAGCCCGTCGTTGGCCCGGCGCATCGCGGCGAGGTGCGCGTCGGTGGCGCGCTCGGTGGCGAGGCCGACGATCTCGACCTCCAGCGGGATGCGCGCCTCGATGAGCTGGCGCACGGTGGGCCGCCCGGCGCGGTAGAGGGCGTCGTAGCTGCGGGCCTGGCCGGACGACTGCTCGGCGACGAACGAGCCGCGGCCGGGCGCGACCTCGATCAGGTGCTGTGCCTCCAGCCGCCGCAGGACCTCGCGGACGACGTTGCGGCTCGCGCCGAACTGGCCGGCCAGCTCGCGTTCGGACGGCAGCTTGGTGCCGACGGCGATCTGCCCGGACCTGATGTCGTGCTCCAGCTGGCGCGCGATGCGCTCGGTGAGGAGCCCTCTCTGCTGGGGTGCGGCGCGGCCCGGTGACGAGGACGGGGCGACGGCGGGCATGCTCTGGAGAATACAGGAGGGGCCGTGCGGCGGGCGCCGGTCAGCGGGTGCGCAGCGACGCGAGGTAGGCGTTGTACGCCTCCAGGTCGCGGTCGCCGTCGCGGTCCGCCGTGCGGTCGAGGCGCTTGGCGGTGCGCTGCTCGGACACGTACCACTGGATGACGAGCGCGATCAGCACGATCACGGTGGGGATCTCGCTGAACGCCCAGGCCATCCCGCCGGCGGCGGACTGGTCGGAGACCGCGTCGGTGCCCAGCGAGGCGGGCGGGTCGGCGAAGGTGTCGACCATCGGGCCGCTCGCCATCATGAGGGCGATGCCGAAGAAGGCATGGAACGGCATGGTGGCGAAGAGTTCCAGCATCCGCATGAGGTGTCCCGGGCGGTGCGGTCCCGGGTCGACGCCCATGATGGGCCAGAAGAAGACGAGGCCCACCGCGACGAAATGCAGCATCATGCCGAGGTGGCCGATGCGCGATTCCATCAGGAAATCGAAAAGCGGTGTGAAATACAGCGCATAGAGGCTGGCGATGAAAAGCGTGATGGTGAACAGCGGGCTGGTGACCACGCGCGTCCAGCGGCTGTGCAGCAGCCGGACGACGGCCCGGCGGCTGGTGCCGCCCGCCGGGAGGGCGCGCAGCAGGAGGGTGACCGGGGCGCCGAGGAGCAGCAGGATCGGCGACACCATGCTGATCACCATGTGCTGCAGCATGTGGGCGCTGAACAGCGCCATCCCGTAGTCGTTCAGCGCGGTGCAGGTGACGGCGGCGATGCTCAGGACGCCGAGGACGAACGAGATCGTGCGCCCGGCGGCCCACCGGTCGCCCCTGCGGTGGAGGCGGACGGCGCCCCACAGGTAGAGGGCGAGGACGACGGCGCAGCCGACCAGGAAGACGGTGTCGCCGCCGGGGGCGAGGGCCCGCGCCACCGTGAGCGGCGGCAGGTCCGTGCCGTGGCCGTCGTGTTCCATCGCGTCCTCGCTGTCCTGGCGGCCCGGACGCCGGTTTTCCGGCGCGCCGGGAAAGGCATTCCGTGACCACGATAGGGAGGGCCCCTGACAGCGGTGCGGTCAGGGGCCCTTTCCCGTGTGTCCTCAGGCCGCGGAGTTGAGTGCGGCGGAAATGCGCTCGTTCCGCAGCGCCTCGAACCAGCGCTCGTCCACCGGCGGGAGCGCGCCGACGTCCAGGGTCAGCTTGATCATGTGGTCGGCGATGCGCGGGTTGCGGGCGAGGACCGGCCCGTGCATGTACGTGCCGAAGACGGTGTCGCGCCAGGCGCCCTCCGTGCCGTCCCCGGTGCCGTTGCCCCGGCCGACGCTGACCCGGGCGAACGGCCGCACGCCGGGGCCGAGGTGGGTGACGCCCTGGTGGTTCTCGAAGCCGGTGAGCTGGGGCAGGCCGAGTCCGGGGTCCACGTCGGCGAGGACGTCGCCGACGCAGCGCGCGCCCTCGCCGCGCGTGCTGACGACGTCGAGCAGGCCGAGGCCCGGCTCGCGCTGGCCGAGGTCGTTGATGAACTCGTGGCCGAGGATCTGGTAGCCGGCGCACACGGAGAAGATGATGGCGCCGTTGTCGGCGGCGCGCTGGAGGCCGCCGTCGCGCCGCAGCCGCTCCGCCGCGAGGCGCTGGGGGCGGTCCTCGCCGCCGCCGATCAGGTAGATGTCGGCCGAGGTGGGGATGGGCTGGTCCGACCGGATGTCCGTCCGCTCGACGTGCAGGCCGCGCTGGCGCGCGCGCCGCTCCATCACCAGGACGTTCCCCTGGTCGCCGTAGGTGCTGAGCAGGTCGGGGTAGACCCACACCAGCCGGAGGGCAGAGGCAGTCATGTGGCGGTCGCTTTCCTCTCGGGGCGGTTCAAGTGGCGGGCGGGCCGGGTCAGTTGCCGACGACGCGGCGCAGGTCCTGGAACGCGGTGTAGTTCGCGATGGCCTCGATGCGCCCCGGCGGGAGGGTGGCGACGGCCTCGGCCGCGTCCGCGCAGACCCGGAAGTCGACCCCGGCCACGTCGAGGCGGACGGCGAGGTCGAGCTTGCGGTCGCCGATGACGGCGACGGGGTGGCCGAGGAGGCGGGTGTAGTCCACGTCCCACAGCCAGGAGGTGTCCGTGCCGTCGGCGCCCCGCGCGTTGACGGACAGGATGACGGGGGCGGGCGGCGGGTCGATCAGGGAGAACGTCTCCAGCCAGCCCGCCGGGTTCTTCGCCAGCAGGAGCCGCACGTCCCGTCCCTGGTAGGACACGATGTCGTAGCGCCCGGCGACGGCCGTGACGGCCTGCATCCGCTCCAGCGAGACGTGCGGCGGGATGCCGAAGACGGCGGCGACGGCGGCGGACGAGGCGGCGTTGGCCTTGTTGGCGCGGCCGGGCAGCTGGAGCCTGATGGGCCAGGCGGAGCCGTGCGGGTCGAGGACGTGGTCGCCCGACAGGACCCAGGTGGGCGTGGGGCGGCCGAAGCCGCAGCCGGCGCAGCGCCAGTCGTCGCCGTTGCGGTGGAGCACGCCGCCGCAGGACGGGCAGGACCAGGCGTCGTCCTTCCACTCCTGTCCCGCCGCGACCCAGACGACGTCGCCGGACGAGGAGGCCGCCCAGACGACGAGGGGGTCGTCGGCGTTGGCGACGACGGTGGCCTTCACGCCCTGGAGGCCCTCGCGCCAGTGCTCGGCGAGCATGCGGGTCTCGGCCGCGCGGTCGAGCTGGTCGCGGGAGAGGTTGAGCAGCGCGATGACCTTGGGGGACACGTCGCGCGCGACCCCGGCGAGGTACTTCTCGTCCACCTCGATGACCCCGTAGCGGGCGGTGGCGCCGCCGGAGAGCGCGGAGGTGATGCCCGCGGGCATGTTGGCGCCGAGCGCGTTCGAGACGACCTCGCCGCCCGCGCGCAGGGCCTCGGCGATCAGGCGCGTCGTGGTGGTCTTGCCGTTCGTCGCCGAGACGAGGACCACGTCGAGGTGCCCGGCGAGCCGGGACAGCAACTCGGGGTCGAGCCGCAGCGCGACCTTGCCGCCGATCACCGATCCGCTGCCGCGGCCCGCGGCCCGGGACACGGCCGCCGCCGCCCGTCCCGCCGTCACCGCCAGCTTGGCCCGCGCCGACAACGGCTGGGTGCTTTCTGCCATCGTCCTCGCTCCTCCTCGCGCTTGCGCGTCGTCGCCCGTTGTCGCCCAGGGCGTGTCCTGCACCTGTCCCTCGACCGTGGCCACCCTATCCAGATCCACGGCGGACACCGCACCGCATCGCCCCTCGTACGGCGCCCGTTGGCCGCGGCGGGCGCCGTGCCGACACTTTCACCCTTATGCACCGGCGGGCAGCCTGTCACCGATTGTGAGCTTTACAGTGCTCACAGTGAAGGCCGTCGCCGCCGGTACATCGGGAGTGCACATGATTCTGTCCGTCTCGGGGGTCGTCCTGCTGGGCGTCATCGTGGTCCTCTTCTTCCGCAAGGACGGGCTGAAGGTCTCGCACGCGGTGGTGTGCGGACTGTTCGGCTTCTACCTGTCGAGCACGGCGGTCGCGCCGAGCATCGCGGCGGGCGGACAGAGCCTGGCCGAGCTGCTGGGCGGGATCTCGTTCTAATCGTGTACGGATGGGAAGTCGTGGGGCGCGGCCTCATGCGTCTCGTGCTGGTGGCCCGCGCGCGGTGGGCCCGTACGCCCAGGGAGCGGCGCGTGCCGCTGGCGCTGGGCGCGTTCGCGCTGGTGACGGCCGTGGCGCTCGTACCGTACGGCGGGTGGCTGGCGGCCGGGCTGCTGCTGGCGGCGGCGCTGGTCGCCGGGCGGCGGGCCGACTCGGCTGCGCGGGCGTCCGCAGCGGCGGCCGACGCGCGGCTGACGCTGCTGTACGAGGCGCTGGTTCCGTACTTCTCGGTGCCCGCCGACCCCTCCCCCGAGCCGCTGTACACGCCGGGCGGCGGCTGGGAGCGGTGCTTCCCCGCCTACGAGTTCGGCGGCGACGGGCGGCTGGCCAGGCTGCGGCTCGTCTACCCGGCGTTCTTCCCCGACGGGGACCCGGAGGCCCGCGCGCGGGTGGAGCGCGTGCTGGCGGGCAAGGCGGGGCGGGACCGGGAGGTCCGCTTCCGGTGGGCGGAGGAGCGCAACGAGCTGGAGACCGTCGTGCTCCAGCCGCTGCCGTCGGGGATCGGGGCGCAGCGGTTCGTGACGGGGCCGGGCGAGATCGTGCTCGGCTTCACGGACGAGTGGGCCGTGGACCGGACGGTGCCGGTGCACGGCGGGGTGGACTACGGCGAGCGGCTGGACGCGGCGCCGGTGGTGTGGCGTACGGGCCCGCGCGCGGCGGAACCGCACCTGCTGGTGGTGTCGGCGCCGGGGGCGGGGGCGTCGTCGCTGCTGCGGTCGGTGGCGCTCCAGGCGCTCGAACAGGGCGACGAGGTCCTGCTCGTGGACGGCGCGGGCGGCGGGGAGTTCGCGTGCTTCGCGGGCCGGTCGGGAGTCGTGGCCGTCGAGTCGACGGCGAACGGCGCGGTGACGGCGCTGGAGTGGGCCATGCGGGAGACGGAGCGGCGGCTGCTGGCGGCGGGGCGGACGGAGCGTACGCTCTGGCTCGTCGTCGACCGGCCCGCGCTCATCGGGCACCTGGCGCGGGTGCGCGGGGCCGGGGATCCGCTGGCGCTGCTCGAAGTGCCGCTGCGCTACGGGCGGGCGGGGCGGGTGACCGTCGTGGTGGGCGAGCAGGCGGAGTCGGTGGAGCGGCTGGGGCCGCTGGTGCCCGGCTGCGCGCGGGCAAGGGTGGTCCTGGGCACCGTGAACGGGGCGCAGGCGGGGGCCGTGCTGGGTGTGGCGGCGCCGGGGCGGGCCGCGCCGCCGATGGCGCCGGGGCGGGGGCTGGCACGGCTGGGCGCCGGGCCGGTGTACCGCCTGCAGGTCCCGGCGACGCCCGACCCGTACGACGAGGCGGCGGACGAGTCGGCGCGCCGGGCCGTGCTGGCGCTGCTGCCGGAGCGGCGGGGGGCGGTGTACGGCCCGTCCCCGGCGGTGGAGGGCCCGCCCGCGGTCGGAGGGGTGTGACGGCGCCGGGGGACGCCCGTACGGCGGCGGGGGTCAGGCGGTGGCGGTGAGGGCCGTGAGGGGGTCGTCGAGGACGTGCTGCCAGGCGAGTTCGCCCGCGCCGACGAGGCCGCCGTGGTGCAGGCTGGTCGGCAGGACGGGGACGCTGCCGCTGCGGCCCCACAGGCTGCGTTCCTCGACGACGGCGCGCAGCCGTTCCGCGTCGGCCTCCAGCAGGACGCGGTGCAGGCCGCCGAGGAGGATGCGGTCGGGGTTCAGGATGTTGACTAGACCGGCCAGGCCGAGTCCGAGGCGGTCGATGACGGTCCTGGTCGCGTCGCGGACGGTGGGGTCGGCCGGGTAGCCGGAGCGTACGAGGTCCCCCGCCTGGTCGAGGAGGATGCCTTCGGGGCCGGGCTCGCGGCCCGCGGCGGCGAGGAGCGCGCGGGGGTCGGTCTCGATGTCGAGGCAGCCGCGGCTGCCGCAGTGGCAGGGCCTGCCGTCCGGATCGACCGTCAGGTGGCCGACCTCCAGGGCGAGTCCGGCGCTGCCGCTGTGCAGCCTGCCGTCCACGACGAGCGCGCCGCCGACGCCGTGGTGGCCGGTGGCGACGCACAGCAGGTGGCGGGCGCCCTGCCCGGCGCCGTGGCGGTGTTCGGCGAGGGCGGTGAGGTTCATGTCGTTGCCGCAGTAGCCGGGCGCGGTGATGCCCGCCTCGGCGAGGCACTCGGTGAAGATCCGGCGGACGGGGGCGCCGACGGGCCAGGCGAGGTGCAGCGGGTTGAGGGCGGTGCCGTCCGGCTCGGCGACGGCGGAGGGCACGGCGAGGGCGGCGCCGATGCACGTCCTGCCGCTGTCCCGCAGCAGCGCGGCGCCCGTCGCGACGACCGCGCGCAGCACCTCGGCGGGGTCGGCGTCCACGGTCGGGGACGGCGGGGCGGTCGCGACGAGGCGGCCGCCGAGGCCGACGAGGGCGGCGCGGTACCCGTCGGCGTGCACCTGGGCGGCGAGGGCCACGGGCCCGTCGTCCGCGATGGACAGGCGGTGGGAGGGGCGTCCCTGGCCGCCGGTGGCGGCGCCGGGGCCGGCGTCCACGGTGATGAGGCCGAGCGTCTGCAGTTCGGCGGCGACGGCACCGGCCGTGGCGCGGGTGACGCCCAGCTCGGTGGTGAGGACCGAGCGGGTGGGCGCCCGGCCGGTGTGGACGAGTTCGAGTGCCGGACCAAGGGCGTTCCGGCCTCTGTCGAGCCTGGTGCGAGGGGAGGTCACGTGCCTATTGTGGCTTTGTGCCTCCGATAAACAAACGCCGGTCGGCGCTGACCGGACCGGCCCCGCGCGCCGTCGCGCCGTCCGGCTCGGCGGAGGCCGCGCTGCGCCGCCTGCGGATCGCCCTCACCGTCTTCTTCGCGCTCGACGGCTTCCTCTTCGCCGGGTGGGTCGTCCGCATCCCCGATGTGAAGGAGCAGACGGGGGCGTCGGCCAGCGCGCTCGGCCTGGCGCTGCTCGGCACGTCCGCCGGGGCGGTGGTGACGATGACGCTCACCGGGCGGCTGTGCCAGCGGTTCGGCAGCCGGGTGGTCACGGTGGCGGGTCTCGTCCTGCTCGCCCTGACGGTCGCGCTGCCGCCGCACACGCATTCGGCGCTGCTGCTGGGCGGCGTGCTGCTGCTCTTCGGGGCGGCGTTCGGGGCGGTCAACGTCGCGGCCAACAGCGTGGCGGTCGATCTGGTGACGGCGACGCGGCAGCCGATCATGCCGGGCTTCCACGCGGCGTACTCGCTGGGGGGCATGGTGGGCGCCGGTCTTGGCGGACTGGTGGCGGGGAGCCTCACGGCGTCCGTGCACCTGGGGTCGCTGGCCGCGATCGGGGTGGTCGTCGCCCTCGCGACCGGACGCGTCCTGGTCGGCGGGACGCTGCCCGTCGTGGGCGGGGACACCGGGGACGCCGGGGACGGACCGGCGGCGGACGGGCCCGCGGTGCGGCGGAACGAACCGGGTTCCGCCGGGAGTCACGCGCGGCGCCTCGTCGTGGTGCTCGGCTTCATCGCGCTGTGCTCGGCGTACGGGGAGGGCGCGCTCGCCGACTGGAGCGCGCTGCACCTGAAGGAGTCGCTGGACGCGAGCGCGGGCGTCGCGGCCGTCGCGTACTCGGTGTTCGCCGGGGCGATGACCGTGGGCCGGCTGACGGGATCGGCGATGCTGCGGCGCCTCGGGCAGAGCACCAGCCTGGTCCTCGGCGGGGCGACGGCGGCGGTGGGGATGCTCGTCGGGGCGCTGGCGCCGACGGTGTGGCTCGCGCTGGCGGGCTTCGTGCTCACCGGTCTCGGGCTGGCCAACATCTTCCCGATAGCGCTCGGCCAGGCCGGGGCGGTGGCGGGGCCGCGGGGGGTCGCGGCCGCCTCGACGCTGGGGTACGGCGGGATGCTGCTGGGGCCGGTCGCGATCGGCTTCCTGGCCGACTGGTTCTCGATGCCGGTGGCGCTGACGACGGTCGCGGCGCTGGCCGGGGCGTCGGCCGTCATCGCCTGGGCGACGCGGGACGCGGTGCGGCCGGTCGGCTGACGGGGAGGCGCCGCGGGCGGGTTACCGGCCGGTAATGCCGCGTGGTAGCTTCGCCGGTATGGCACGTTCCGTCAGTCCGAGGACGCTGCGCCGTCTCATGCGCTGGTGGCCGCCGTACCGGTCGGCGGGCATCCGGGTCCTGCACATCGCGGACGACTGGAGCAGCGCGCGCGTGACGCTGCGCTTCGGGCGGCTCAACCGCAACTGGTTCGGCACCGCTTTCGGCGGCTCGCTGTACTCGATGTGCGATCCCTTCTGGGCGCTGCTGGTCCTGCACCGGCTCGGCGGCGGCTACGTCGTGTGGGACAAGGCCGCCGAGATCGAGTACGTCTCTCCCGGGCGGGCGGCGGTGTTCGCCGAGTTCCGGCTGACGGAGGACCGGGTCGCGCGGATACGGGAGGAGACGGCGGACGGCGGCAAGGCGCTGCCGTGGTTCGACTGCGTGGTGACGGCGGCGGACGGGACGGTCGTGGCGCGCGTGCGGAAGCAGTTGTACGTACGGCGGGCGGTGGAGCCCGCCGCACGGCCGGAGCGGTCGGAGCGGACGAGCCCCACCGCGTAGACCGGCGCGACCGGCGGACCGCCAGGGCACGCGGCGGCGGCGATCGCCCGCACGCGGGATGGATGCCGCGACCGGGCCGGGGCCGGGGACTCGTACGACGGCCGCCCGCGCGCGGGACGCACGGCCATGACCGGATCCGTCCCCCGGACCGGCACGACGGGCCCGATCGCCGATCAGCTCGGCGGCCTCGCGCGGACCGGCCCGCGACGGCCGTCGACCGGCAAACCCCGGCGGATATCCGGAACCCGGAACGGACGCGCTCCGGCTCGCGGACCGGCACGACCGCCTCGGCGGGGCCTGGCTTCTTCGGGCGGCAGCACGAGCCGCGCGCGGGGACCACGGCACCCTCTTCCGCGAAGCGGCCCGGCGTGCCCCGCCTACCGGCCTGCGACAGCCATCGGTGCTGATGAACTCCGCTGAGGACGGTGGTAGTTCACCAGCACCGGACCGCACGGCCGAGCCGGGCGGAGCGGACGCGTTCCGGCTCGCGGACCGGTACGGCCGCCATGGCGGGGAGCGGCTGTCGGCGACGTGCGCCCGTATCCCTCGAAGCAGACGACCCGCGTTGTGGACCGTGGCATCCGCGTCCGCCCGGCCGGCTCCGCTCACCGACCCGCAACGGCCATCGGCCTGCGAATCCCGGCACGCGCCCGGGAGTTGTGCCGGCCGCTCGGCGCAAGGCGGTGGGAACCGCCCGGCGAGACGCGCAGCGGGGAGCACCCGACGGCGACGAGATGACGGGCTCCGGACCCGCCTGCGGCGGCCATCGTCCGGTCCCCCATCAGCGCCCCCGGCCGCCCGGAGCCGGGCGGTCCGAACAGGCGGCCCGGCCGGACCGGTAGGGCTGCGGCGGCGCACGACCGGCCGCAGGCGGGCCGTGGGCGCCGACCGCCGGGCGGACAGCGGGCGTCAGGCGCGGCCCGGTTCCGTCGCCGGTGCGTCGTCGCCCGGCGCCGCCGTCTCCTCCGGTGCCCGGTCCAGCGTCGAGAGCGCCCGCCGCGCCACCGGGTGCGTCCGCACGATGCCCGCCAGCGTCGTCGACCCCCGCGTGATCTGGGCGAACGCCGTCCACGCCGGGCGGAAGCCGACGAGCGCCGTGTGCAGCAGCCTCGGCCGCCGCGAGAAGACGTCGAGCAGCCGCCGCCCCACGCCCATCTCGACGCCGAGGCCGCTCTTGATGGCGAACGTGTAGTTGAGCGCCTGGCGCCGCGCGTCCACGGCGTCTCCCGCCTCGGCGATCCTGACCGCCCACTGGCCGGCCAGCCTGCCCGACCGCAGCGCGAACGAGATGCCCTCCCGCGTCCACGGCTCCAGCAGCCCGGCGGCGTCCCCGCAGACGAGGACCCGCCCGCGCGACAGCGGCGAGTCGTCCGTACGGCAGCGGGTGAGGTGTCCCGACGAGATCGACGGCTCGAAGCCGGACAGCCCGCACCGCGCCGTCAGGTCCTCCAGATAGCGCTTGGTCGCCGCGCCCTCGCCGCGCGCGGAGATGACGCCGACGGTCAGCGTGTCCCCTTTCGGGAAGACCCAGCCGTACGAGCCGGGCAGCGGTCCCCAGTCGATGAGGACCCGACCGCTCCAGTCCCTGGCCACCTCGGGCGGCACCGGGATCTCGGACTCGAGACCCAGGTCCACCTGCCCGAGGCGCACCCCGACATGGGCTCCTATGCGGCTGGCGCTGCCGTCCGCGCCGACCACCGCGCGGGCCAGGAGGATCTCGCCGCCGGACAGGACGACCGCGACCGTGCGCCGGTCGGGCACGGCGGGCCCGTGCTGTTCGACCCGGGACACGGCGGCGCCGGTGCGCAGTTCGGCGCCCGCCTTGACGGCGGCCTCGACGAGGCGCTGGTCGAACTCGGGCCGGTTCACCAGCCCGAAGAGCATCCGCTTGGAGCGGCGGGTGCGCGACAGCTTGCCGTTCAGCGAGAACGTGACCGCGTGCACCCGGTCGCGCAGCGGCAGTTCGAAGCCGGGCGGCAGCGCGTCCCGCGACGGGCCGATGATGCCGCCGCCGCACGTCTTGTAGCGCGGCAGTTCCGCCTTCTCCAGCAGCAGGACCCGCCGTCCCGCCTCGGCGGCGGCCCGTGCGGCGGACGCTCCGGCGGGTCCGGCGCCCACGACGACGACGTCCCACACCTCGCCGGTCCCGGCTCCCTCTTCACTGCTCACGATGCGCTGTAGCTCCCCGCTGCGTTCCGTCCGTCGGTCACCGCTGGGCATCCTACGCAGCCTCGGGCACGGAACACGGCTGTGGGATCATCGGACGCATTCCCGTTCGAAGGCACGCGCTGTCCTGCCGATCGCCGTGGCCGCCGGCGTGCCCGCACAAGGAGCGTCTCATGGAGCACAGTGCCCAGCATGCCGCGATCGCTGCCGCCGTCGCCGCGCTGATGCCGCAGGCCAAGGAGGAGTTGGCGGAGCTGGTGGCCTACCGGTCGGTCGCCGACCCGGCGCAGTTCCCGGCGAGCGAGTGCCTCGGCGCGGCCGAGTGGATCGCCGCCGCGCTGCGGGCCGAGGGGTTCGGGGACGTGGCACTGCTGGAGACGCCGGACGGCACGTCGTCCGTCTACGGTCACCTGCCCGGCCCCGCGGGTGCGCCGACCGTGCTGCTGTACGCGCACTACGACGTGCAGCCGCCGCTCGACGAGGCCGCGTGGACCACTCCCCCGTTCCAGCTCACCGAGCGCGACGGGCGCTGGTACGGGCGCGGCGCCGCCGACTGCAAGGGCGGTGTCCTGATGCACCTGCTGGCGCTGCGGGCGCTGCGCGCGGACGGCGGCGTGCCGGTGGGCGTGAAGGTGATCGTCGAGGGGTCGGAGGAGCAGGGGACCGGCGGCCTGGAGCGGTACGCCGAGAAGCACCCGGACCTGCTGGCGGCCGACGCGATCGTGGTCGGCGACACGGGCAACTTCCGCGTCGGCGTCCCCACCGTGACGGCGATGCTGCGCGGCATGGCCATGGTGCGCGTCCGCGTGGACACGCTGGCGGGCAACCTGCACTCCGGCGCGTTCGGCGGCGCCGCGCCCGACGCGCTGGCGGCGCTGATCCGGATGCTGGACTCGCTGCGCGCCGAGGACGGTTCGACGACCGTCGACGGGCTGGCCGCCGACGCGGTGTGGGAGGGCACGCAGTATCCGGAGGAGACGTTCCGCGCGGACGCCAAGGTGCTCGACGGGGTGCGGCTGACCGGCTCGGGCACGGTGGCCGACCGCGTGTGGGCGCGGCCCGCCGTGACGGTGCTGGGCATCGACTGCCCGCCGGTCGTCGGCGCGACGCCGTCCGTGCAGGCGCGCGCCGAGGCGCTGGTGAGCCTGCGGGTGCCGCCGGGCGTGGCGGCGGGTGCGGCGAGCGAGCTGCTGGCCGCGCACCTCACGTCCCGCGCGCCGTGGGGCGCGCGGGTGGAGGTGCGGCCGACCGGTGAGGGCGAGGCGTTCAGCGCGGACACCACCAGCCCCGCCTACGCGTCGATGGCCGCCGCGATGCGCGAGGCGTACGACGGGGCGGAGATGGCGGTGGTGGGGCAGGGCGGCTCGATCCCGCTGACGAGCACGCTGCGCGGCCTCTACCCGGACGCGGAGATCCTGCTGACCGGGCTGAGCGACCCCGCCGCGCAGATCCACGCGGTGGACGAGAGCGTGTCCCCGGCGGAGCTGGAGCGGATGGCGGTGGCGGAGGCGCTGTTCCTCCAGCGGTACGCGGTGAGCGCCGCCGTCTGACGCGAGGTGCGGGACCGGCGGCCAGGGCCCGTGCGCACGCGGGGGTGTCCGGCCGCCGGGCCGGGAGCGGCGTGAGCGGGGCGGCCCCCGCCGGGGGCCAGGCTGGGGTCTGTCCGGCGGATCCTGCCCGTCTCACGACGCCCGGCGTGAGGGGGGACCTCCCGCGCATTTCGGGCCTGGGGGAACCTCGCCGCGTTGCCGCATCGCGCGCGTACGGCCGGGCATGAGCTGCGATCCGGCGCCTTGCGATGCACCGGCCGCGACAGGACCCGCCGGGCGGACCCTAGTGGCCGCGACCGGTCCTGCCCCGGAAGGCGAACGCGGCGCCCGCCGCCGCCAGCGCGGTCACGCCCGCCCCCGCCAGCAGGACGAGGGTGCCGCTCCCGTCGCCGCCGCCCGGCTGCGTGCCGCCGACACCGGCCTGGGCGCCGCGCGTCGGGAGGGTCGTGGCGCTGGTGGTCGCCGTGGGGGTGGGCGTGGCGGACGCGCTCGCGGTGGCGGTCGGCGACGCCGACGCCGAGGCGATGGTCAGGGTGGCGGTGCCCGTCTCCGTACCGCAGGTGAACACCACGTCGTACTGCGCGCCGACGCGGGCGTCGGAGTCGACCGCCGTACGGGCCGTCTGGGTCTGGCCCGCCGCGCCGAGGCTGACGCGGTCGAAGACGGCCGACTCGGCGTAGGCGCCGGAGCCGGTGCAGCCGGTGACGGTCAGGGTGACCGTGCCGCCGGGCCGGACGCTCGCCGGGGAGACGCTGAAGCCGAACGCGGTGGCCTGCGCGGGTATCGGCGCCGCGGTCGCGGGCGCGGCGGCGCCCAGCAGGATCGCTCCGAGACCGGCGCCGGCCAGGGCGGTACGCAGTGTGCTCATCGGATGGCTCCCTCTGTCGGGGTCTGTCGGGGCCTGTGGGGGTGGGGCCGCCCCGCACCGCGACCCTAGGCCGACAGAAGCACCCGTACCCGCCGGAGTGTGACAAACGGGTTGTTTCGCGGGGCCATTCGGGGTCAGGTCGCGTCCGACATGCGTGCGAAGACCACGACGTTCCCCGTGTAGCCGCTGTCCTCGTCGAAGCCGCCGCCGCAGGTGAGCAGGCGCAGTTCGGCCTGGCCCGTGGCGCGGAAGACGTGCGCGGGGAGGTCGGCCTTGTCGTAGACGGCGATGTCGTAGACCGTGAAGCCCACGGCGCGGCCGTCCTCGCGGACGACCTCGACGCGGTCGCCCGGGTTCAGCGCGCCGAGCCCGTAGAAGACGGCGGGGCCCGCCGCGTTGTCCACGTGGCCGACGACGACCGCCGTCCCGTCCGCGCCGGGCGCCGCGCCGTCCCGGTACCAGCCGGCGAGGCCGGGGACGTCCTCGGGCGGCGACTCGATCCAGCCGTCCGGTTCGAGCCCCACGGGCGTCAGGGGCGCGTCGACGCCGATCGCCGGGACGGACACCCAGGTCGGCACGGCGGGCGGCAGCGGCTCCAGCACCGCGCCGGGTACGTCGGCGCCGCGCCCGGCGGCGCCGGACGGCTGGGGCGGCGGGCCGGCCGCCGCTCCCCCGCCGCCGCCGGGGGCCAGCACGAGGGAGACGCCGAGGACGAGCGCGGCGCCCGTGGTGCCGAGGACGGCGTGGACGGTCCAGCCGCGCCGTTCGTCGGCGGGGTCCGGTACGTACTCCGGTATGCGCATCGCGGTCACCGCTCACGGAAGGGGGCCTTCCCCGGTCCGGGGCCATCACCGGCCACGCTAGATCGGGACCCGGCGCTCCGCGATCCGGCGGCGCGTCAGACGCCGACCGGCACGCCCGCCTGGAGGTTGAGCGCGCGGCCCTCGGCGCGGGCCCGCAGCGCCCAGCGCAGCCGGGCGAACCGGCCGGGCGACAGCATCCGTTCGGCCTCGTCCTCGGCCGCGAACCGCCAGCCGCGCAGTTCCTCGCCCGGCAGCAGCAGGTCGCCCACCCTGTCGGCGTCGAGCCTGCCGCCGTCGAACAGCAGCCGCAGCCCGCCGAACCGGGGCGGCCGGGGCGGTTCCCAGTCGACGACGAGCAGCGGCGGTTCCTGCGCGAGGTGCAGCCCCAGCTCCTCGGCGACCTCGCGGACGGCGGCGCGGGCCGGGGGCTCCCCCGGCTCCACGACGCCGCCGGGGAACTCCCAGCCGGGCTTGTAGGTCGGGTCGACCAGCAGGACGCGGTCCTGGTCGTCGAAGAAGAGCACCCCGGCCGCCAGGGTCTCGGCGCGGGGCGGCGGCGTCTGCACGATGGGGCACATGCCGTCGCCGCGGCCGACGGCCTCGGCGAGGCGTTCGGCGGTCTCCCGGGGGGTGAGTCCGGAGGTGTCGAGGCGGTGGGTGTCCCCCGCGAGCCAGGACAGGGCCGCCGTGTAGCCGGGCAGCAGGCCGAGGCGGCGGCTGCGGGCCGCCTCGCCGTCCACGGCGGCGCACTGGTCGATCCGGGCGCGCAGGAACGTTTCCTCCGCGTCGAGCAGGAAGTGCTGCACGGCGATCCTGCGGGTGGCGAGGCCGCCGAAGATCTCGTCGCGGTACTCCTGGCGCAGGAGCGTCATCGGGGTGACGAGGGGGCCGGGCAGCTCCGCGAGCAGGGCCACCGCCGTGTCCACCACGAGGCGGCGCCACGCCGGGAGGTCCTGCACGTCGTCCACCTCGGCGAGCCGCTGCTTGGGCAGCAGGGCGCGCAGCCCCTCGCCGACCACGGCGGGGTCGAACAGCGTGCTCCCCGGCAGCAGGTGGACCAGCTCCGCCGCCGCCGCGGTCTTGCCCGCGCCGGAGGCGCCGTTCAGCCAGATGATCACGTGGCCCCCTCCTTCGTGCCCCTGGAATCAGTTGCCCACTTGGGCCCGCTCCGAAAACGTGTCCGAGTGCCAGCAGGCCGCGGCGGCGCCGACCAGACCCGCGTCCGTGCCGAGCTGAGCGGGGACGACCTCCAGGTTCCGGACGAACGGGAGGGTCGCGTACGCGGACAGCGCCCGGCGCAGCGGGGCGAACAGGATGTCCCCCGCCTGGCTGACGCCGCCGCCGATGACCACGGTCTCGATCTCGATCAGCGTGGCGGTCGCGGCGATGCCGGCGGCGAGGGCGCGCGCCGACCGCTCGTACGCCTCCAGGGCGATCACGTCGCCCCTGGCCGCCGCCGCCGCGACGCCCGCCGCCGTGACGTCGCCGTCCGGGTCGTCGGGGCGCCAGCCGGAGGCGTAGGCGTAGCGGGCGATGTTGGTGCCGCTGGCGATGCGTTCGACGCAGCCGCGCCCGCCGCAGGGGCACAGCTCGCCGTCGAAGTCGACGCTGATGTGGCCGATGTGCCCGGCGTTGCCGCTCGGGCCGGGGCGGAGCCTGCCGTCGAGGATGAGGCCGCCGCCGACGCCGGTCGAGACGACCATGCACAGCACGTTGCTCCGGCCGCGCGCGGCGCCGCGCCAGTGCTCGCCCGCGCCGATGGCGACGCCGTCGCCGACGAGGGTCACGGGCAGCGGCCCCGCGACCGCGGTGATGCTGTCGACGAGGGGGAAGTCGCGCCAGGCGGGGATGTTCACCGGGCTGACGGTGCCGGTGCGGGCGTCCACGGGCCCGGCGCTGCCGACGCCGACGGCGGCGACGCGCGGCCACAGTTCGTGCGCGGTCAGCGCGGTGACCACCTCGGTGAGGGAGCCCTGGACGCTCCCGGCCGACTCCCCGGCCCTGGTCGGGCGCTGGACGCGGTGGAGCAGTTCCCCGGTCCCGTCCACGAGCGCGCCGGCGATTTTCGTACCGCCGATGTCCACGGCGGCGACAAGATCAGTGGTCATGACCAGGAAGCCTGGTCCGTCGTGCCCTGAGTTGTCCAGTCCGGTGGTGGTGAGGTGCGCGACGCGCGGCCCGCGAGGGCGTGCAGGTGGGTGCGGTCGAGCCCGGAGGCGGCCGTCACCTCGGCGGTGTCGAGGGCGCCGCAGTCGAGGCCGCGCAGGAGGAAGCCGCTGAGCGCGCGGGCGGTCGCGGGTTCGTCGAGGACGCCGCCGGAGCCGTCCGCGCCCCCGGCCCAGGCCGCCAGGCGGGCGGCGGCGTCGGGCAGCCCCTCGCGGTAGAAGGCGTAGACGGCGGCGTAGCGGGTGGGGAGGTGGCCCGGGTGCATGTCCCAGCCCTGGTGGTAGGCGCGGGCGAGGGCGCGGCGTACGAGGTCGTGGTGCAGGCGCCAGGCGTGGTGCACGCGGTCGGTGGGACCGACCGGGAGGACGTTGGTGGAGCCGTCGCTGAGCCGTACGCCGGTGCCCGCCGCGGCGGCCTGCATGACGGCCTTGGCGTGGTCGGCGGCGGGGTGGTCGGCGGACTGGTGGGCGGCGCTGACCTGGCAGGCGGCGCTGTAGTCGAACGTGCCGTAGTGCAGGCCGGTGACGCGGCCCCCCGCGGCGTCGATCATGCGGGCGACCGTGGCGCGGCCGTCCGCGCCGAGCACGGCCTGGGTGGTCTCGATCTGGATCTCGAAGCGCAGGCGGCCCGCGGGCAGTCCTGCCGCCTCCTCGAAGCGTGCGCACAGCCCGGCCATGGCGGCGGCCTGCTCGGCGTACGAGGTCTTGGGCAGCGTCAGGCACAGTCCGGCGGGCAGCGGTCCCGCTTCGAGGAGCGTGGTGAGGAAGATGTCGAGGGTGCGGACGCCGCGGTCGCGGACCGGCGCCTCCATGCTCTTGAGGCGGATCCCGGCGTACGGCGGGGCGCTGCCGTCGGCGACGGCGCGGGCCAGCAGCCGGGCGGCGCGGGCGGCGTCGGCGTCCTCCTCGGCGTCGGGCCGGTGGCCGTAGCCGTCCTCGAAGTCGATGCGCAGGTCCTCGACGGGCTCGCGGGCGAGCTTGGCGCGGACCCGTTCGTGCACGGGCGCGGCGAGGTGGTCCGGCAGGCCGAGGACGGCGGCGAACGCGGCGGCGCCAGGGGCGTGCCGGTCGAGCAGGGCGAGTGCCTCGTCGCCCCAGGCGCGGGGGGTGTCGGGGGCGTACCGGTCGGCGGGGACGTAGACGGTGTGGACCGGCTGGCGGGTGCCGGGGTCGCCCGGGTAGCGGCGGGCGAGGTCGGCGTCGACCGCGGCGAGTTCGGCCGCGAGGGCGGCGGGCACGGACGGCGGCAGGGTGGTCGCGACACGTTCGGGCTGCGGCATGCGGCTTCGCTCCCGTTCGGCGGGCAGGGGTGCGCCGGACGGGCCCGTCCACGCTGACGGGCCCGTCCGGTGGCCTCGGTCAGCCCTTGCGGGCCTTGACCTCCTCGGTCAGCGCGGGGACGACCTCGAACAGGTCGCCCACCACGCCGTAGTCCACCAGCTCGAAGATCGGCGCCTCGGCGTCCTTGTTCACGGCGACGATGGTCTTCGAGGTCTGCATGCCGGCCCGGTGCTGGATCGCGCCGGAGATGCCCGCGGCGACGTACAGCTGCGGGGAGACCGTCTTGCCGGTCTGGCCGACCTGGTGCGAGTGCGGGTACCAGCCGGCGTCC
Organism: Streptomyces sp. NPDC049879; assembly: GCF_044461265.1. Taxonomy (NCBI): domain Bacteria; kingdom Bacillati; phylum Actinomycetota; class Actinomycetes; order Kitasatosporales; family Streptomycetaceae; genus Streptomyces; species Streptomyces sp. NPDC049879. Next base: position 92,870 of record NZ_JBITKT010000003.1, read on the forward strand.
ACGGCGGCGCGGGAGGCGCCGACGGCGGCGCCGAGCGCGTCGGCGAGCGCCTCGACCACGGCGAAGTTCTCCTTGCCGCCCACGCCGCGGCCGCCGGAGACGACGATGGCGGCCTCGGACAGCTCGGGGCGGCCGCTGGCCTCGCGCGGGGTGCGGGAGACGACGGAGGTGCCGGTGGCGAGCGGGCCGAACGTGACGGCGAGTTCCTCGACGGTCCCGGCGGCCGGGGCGGGCTCGGGGGCCGCGGAGTTGGGCTTGACGGTGATGACCGGCGTGCCCTTCGTGACGCGGGAGGCCGTGCTGTAGGCGGCGGCGAACGCGGACTGGGTGGTGACCGGGCCCTCGTCGCCCGGCTCGATGTCCACGGCGTCGGTGATGAGGCCGGAGCCGGTGCGCAGGGCGAGCCGGGCGGCGATCTCCTTGCCCTCGGCGGACGAGGCGACGAGTACGGCGGCCGGGGACACGGCGTCGTACGCGGCCTGGAGCGCGTCCACCTTCGGCACGAGGTGGTAGTCGGCGAACTCGGGCGCGTCGGCGGCGAGTACGCGCGTCGCGCCGTGCTCGGCGAGGACGGGCGCGGCGGTGTCGGCGCCGGGGCCGAGGTGGACGGCGACGGGGTCGCCGAGGCGGCGGGCGAGGGTGAGGAGTTCGAGCGTGGGCTTGCGGACGGTGCCGTCCTGGTGGTCGACGAGGACGAGGACTTCGGTCATGGGTATCGGTCACTTCCTGGAATCGAGGGGGCCCTGAAGCGAGGGGGCCCGGGTCGTGCGGGCCGGTGGGCGGGGCGGGCGCGTGCTCAGACGAACTTGCGCTCGGCGAGGAAGGCGGCGAGCTTCTTGCCGCCCTCACCCTCGTCGGTGACGATCTCGCCCGCCGTGCGCGCCGGGCGCTCGGTGGCCGACAGCACGGTGGTCCACGCGCCGCCGAGGCCGACCTGCTCCGCCTCGATGTCCAGGTCCTCCAGGTCGAGCGTCTCGACCGGCTTCTTCTTGGCCGCCATGATCCCCTTGAAGGACGGGTAGCGGACCTCGCCCGACTGGTCGGTGACGGAGACGACGGCGGGCAGCGGCGCCTGGAGGCGCTCGGTGGCCGCGTCGCCGTCGCGGCGGCCGGTGACCTTGCCGTCGGCGACGGAGAGTTCGGACAGCAGCGTCACCTGCGGGACCTGGAGGCGCTCGGCGAGGAGCGCGGGCAGGACGCCCATGCCGCCGTCCGTGGAGGCCATGCCGCAGAGCACCAGGTCGTACCCGATGTGCTCGGCGGCCTTGGCGAGGACGAGCGAGGTGCCGATGACGTCGGTGCCGTGCAGGTCGTCGTCCTCGATGTGGACGGCCTTGTCGGCACCCATCGACAGGGCCTTGCGCAGCGCGTCGGTGGCGTCCTCGGGGCCCGCGGTGACGACGGTGACCTCCGCGTCGTCCGCCTCCTCCGCGATCCGGAGCGCCTGCTCGACGGCGTACTCGTCCAGCTCCGAGAGCAGTCCGTCCACGGACTCCCGGTCGGTGGTCAGGTCCTCGGCGAAGGACCGGTCACCGGTGGCGTCGGGCACGTACTTCACACAGACAACGATCCTCAGACTCACGCCGGCTCCTCCTGCTTTCGATCCGCACTTCCGGTCCGCGTACCCGGTCCGCGATCGAGGCACCGCGAAGATCGGCCCGGATTGTTACTCGCCAGTACATACAAGGGTACGCCCCGCGCGCAAGCATGCCGCACTGTGACGTGGCTCTCCGGGCACGCCCCGGGGCCCGGCCGCGTCAGCCGGGTATCGCCGCGCCGAGGGCGGCGATGACGTCCGCCCTGCGCGGCTGCCCCGCGGCGCGGCGCACGACGCGGCCCCCGGCGTCGAGGACGAGGACGGTGGGGGTGGCGGTCACCCCGAGGCCGCGGACGAGCGCGAGGTGGGACTCGGCGTCGACCTCGGCGTGGACGACCCCGTCCACCATGGCGGCCACCTCGCCGAGCACCCGGCGGGTGGCATGGCAGGGGCGGCAGAAGGCGGAGGAGAACTGGACGAGGGTCGCGCGGCGGCCGAGGCCGTCCAGGCCGAGGTCCGCCGCGGTGAGCCGCTGTCCGTCCATGGCCGTCCTCCTGTCGCCGTGCCGTCGTCGCTGTCCTGCCCGCGCGGCGCCGGGGTCATTCGGGGAACGGGCGGCGGGGCGGGCGCGTTCCTCCCCTGGTCAAGCGCGTCCGCCGGGCGTTCATTCCCGGTTCCGGGGCGGCGGCGGGCCCTGTCCCGGCGGGAGGGCTGGTGCTCCGGGCGGCTTTCGGGCACGATCCTGCGGTGCCGCAAGTTACGGTTGCGTAGGTCCACCGCATGGAAGAAGGGCACCCCCCGCATGGCAGAGTTCGTGTACCCGCCGGTCATCGCCGTCGCGCGGACCATGTTCAAGGCACTGGACCTGCGCCTCGACGTGGACGGCAGCGACCACGTACCGCGCCGGGGCGGCGCCGTGCTGGTGAGCAACCACATCGGCTACCTCGACTTCGTCTTCGCCGGTTTCGCGGCGCGGCCGGCGAAGCGGCTCGTGCGCTTCATGGCGAAGGAGTCGGTGTTCCGCCACCGCGTCTCCGGGCCGCTGATGCGCGGCATGAAGCACATACCCGTGGACCGGGCGCAGGGCGAAGGGGCGTTCGACCAGGCGGTGAAGGCGCTGCGGGACGGGCAGATCGTGGGGGTCTTCCCCGAGGCGACGATCTCGCCGTCGTTCACGCTGCAGAAGTTCAAGTCGGGCGCGGCGCGCATGGCGCAGGAGGCCGGTGTGCCGCTGCTGCCGATGGCGCTGTGGGGGACGCAGCGGCTGTGGACCAAGGGCCGCAAGCGGGACTTCGGGCGGAACCACTTCCCGGTGACGATCCGCGTCGGCGAGCCGATCGAGGCGGACTCCGAGGAGTACGCGATGCGCCTCACGCGGCGGCTGCGGGAGCGCATGGAGGAGCTGCTCGACGCGGCGCAGCGCGCGTATCCGGCCAAGCCGAGCGGGCCGGAGGACACCTGGTGGCTCCCGGCGCACCTGGGCGGGAGCGCGCCGCCCCCGGCGCGCGCCGCCGGGTGACGGCGGGGCCGGGGACGGGGGCGGCCCCTCAGCGGGCCAGCTCCTCCCCGAGGGCGGCGAGGAAGCCGTCGACGTCCTCCTCCGTGGTGTCGAAGGAGCAGACCCAGCGGACGTGGCCCGCCGGTTCGTCCCAGAAGTAGAAGCGGTACCGCTTCATGAGCCGCTCGGCCGCGTCGTGGGGCATCCGCGCGAACACGGCGTTGGCCTCGGCCGCCTGGAGGACCTCCACGCCGTCCACCGCGCGGGCGCCCTCGGCGAGCCGGGCGGCCATGGCGTTGGCGCGGGCCGCGGAGCGCAGCCACAGGTCGCCCGCGAGCAGCGCCTCGAACTGCACGGAGACAAAGCGCATCTTGGACGCGAGCTGCATCGACAGCTTGCGCAGGTGCGGCATGGCGCGCACGGCGTCCGGGGTGAGGACGACGACGGCCTCGCCGAAGAGGAGGCCGTTCTTGGTGCCGCCGAAGGAGAGGACGTCCACGCCCGCGTCGGTGGTCAGGGCGGCGAGCGGGACGCCGAGGGAGGCGGCGGCGTTGGCGAGGCGCGCGCCGTCCATGTGGACGGTGAGGCCGCGCTCGTGCGCGGCGTCGGTGACGGCGCGGATCTCGTCGGGCGTGTAGACGGTGCCCAGTTCGGTGGACTGGGTGAGCGAGACGACCTGCGGCATCGCCCGGTGCTCGTCGTCGAAGCCCCACGCCTCGCGGGCGACCAGGTCCGGCGTGAGCTTGCCGTCGGGCGCGGGGACGGTGAGGAGCTTGAGGCCGCCGACGCGTTCGGGGGCGCCGCACTCGTCCGTGTTGATGTGGGCGCCGGCGGGTGCGATCACGGCGCCCCAGCGGTCGGTCACCGCCTGGAGCGCGACGACGTTGGCGCCCGTCCCGTTGAACACGGGGAAGACCTCGGCGCGCGGCCCGAAGTGGCGGCGGAAGACGTCCTGGAGGTGGGCGGTGTAGTCGTCGGCGCCGTACGCGGGCTGGTGGCCGCCGTTGGCGAGGGCGAGCGCGGCGAGGACCTCGGGGTGGACACCCGCGTAGTTGTCGCTGGCGAAGCCGCGCCGCTCCGGGTCGTGGTGGCGGCGGGCGTCGGTCGTCACGGTCGGGGGGTGAGCCACTGGCGGGTTCCGTTCACGTCGGGGGTGGGCTTCGACCACTGCGCGGTGAGGGCGTCGGCGAGGTCGGTGACATGCGTGTGGCCGGGGAACGCGCGGTCCGGGCGCTCGGCGCGCATCGCGTCCGTCAGCAGCGCCTTGACGACGAGGACGGTCGCCGCCGCCGGGGGCGGGCCGTCCTGCGGCGCCGCCCGGCGGAAGCTGTCGGCGAGGGCGAGGGTCCACGCCTCGGCGGCGGCCTTCGCGGCGGCGTAGGCGGCGTTGCCCGCGGTGGGGTGGGTGGCGCCCGCGGCGCTGACGAGGACGAAGCGGCCGTTGCCCGAGCGGACGAGGGGCTCCTCGAAGGCGAGGGAGGTGTGCTGGACGGTGCGGATCAGCAGGCCGTGCAGGAGGTCCCAGTCGGCGAGGTCGGTCTGCCCGAACGTCCGGGAGCCGCGCCAGCCGCCGACGAGGTGGACCAGGCCGTCGATCCGGCCGTGCTCGCGTTCGGCGCGCTCCGCCCAGTCGCGGGTCGCGGCGGGGTCGAGGAGGTCGACGACCGTGTGGGTCACGCGGGCGTCCGGCCGTGCCTCGCGGGCGCCGTGCACCGCGTCGGCGAGCCGTACGGCGTCCGCGTCGGCGGCGGCGACGGTGGCCCCCGCGGCGGCCAGCGCCCGCAGGGCCGCCGCTCCGGCGGGGCCGCCCGCGCCCGCCACGGCGACGACGGTCCCGCCGAGGGGTCCCGCCTGCTCCTCGCCGTCCTGCCTGGTCACGTCCATGATCGCCGCCTTCCCGTCCGCGTCCATGATGCCGTGCGTGTCCGAGGGCGTCACGCCGCCTGTGCCTCCTGGGCCTGCGCGGTGATGCCGCGGGTGGACTCGACGACGCCGCGCAGCTTCTTGGCCAGGGCCTCGTAGAAGAGGCTGAGGGGGAACTCGTCGGGCAGCACGGCGTCCACCAGCTTGCGCGGCGGCAGGGTGAGGTCGAGCGCGTCGGGGCCCTTGGCCCAGGTGGAGCCCGGGTGCGGCGCGAGGTAGGTGGACACCAGCTCGTACGCCTTCAGCCAGTGGACGAGCTTGGGGCGGTCGATGCCGAGGCGGTAGAGCGTCTCGATCTCCTCGCGCAGCCGCGCGGTGACCTCGCGGGCGCGGTCCCAGTCGATGGACAGGCGGTTGTCCGTCCAGCGCAGCGCGTCGTGCCGGTGGAGGTAGGCGAAGAGCAGCTGGCCGCCGAGCCCGTCGTAGTTGCGGACGCGGGCGCCGGTGACCGGGAAGCGGAAGATGCGGTCGAGGATGACGGCGTACTGGACGTCGCGGCCCTGCGGGCGGCCCTCGGCGGCGAGCCGGTCGGCCTCGTGGAAGGCGGTGAGGTCGCAGCGCAGCTCCTCCAGGCCGTACATCCAGAACGGCTGGCGCTGTTTGATCATGAACGGGTCGAACGGCAGGTCGCCGTGGCTGTGCGTGCGGTCGTGGACCATGTCCCACAGGACGAAGGTCTCCTGGCACCGCTGCTGGTCGGTGAGCAGGCCCTCGGCCTCCTCCGGCAGCCGCAGGCCGGTGACGTCGCGGGCCGCCCCGGCGACGCGGCGGAAGCGGGCGGCCTCGCGGTCGCAGAAGATGCCGCCCCAGGTGAAGCGTTCCGGCGCCTCGCGCACGGCGATGGTCTCGGGGAAGAGGACGGCGGAGTTGGTGTCGTACCCGGCCGTGAAGTCCTCGAAGGTGATGCCGAGGAACAGCGGGTTGTCGTAGCGGGTGCGCTCCAGCTCGGCCAGCCAGCCGGGCCAGACGACGCGCAGGACGAGCGCCTCCAGGTTGCGGTCCGGGTTGCCGTTCTGCGTGTACATGGGGAAGACGACGAGGTGCTGGCGCCCGTCCGTGCGGTCGGCCGCCGGGTGGAAGGCGAGCAGGGAGTCGAGGAAGTCGGGGACGCCGAAGCCGTCGCCGGCCCAGCGCCGCAGGTCGGCGGCGAGGGCGCGGTGGTAGGCCGCGTCGTGCGGCAGCAGGGGGGACAGCTCGTCGAGCGCCGCGACGATCCGGCCGGTGAGCGCGGCGGCCTCCGCGCGGGTGGGGGCGCCGTCGGCGGAGAAGTCGACGGAGCCGTCCTTCGCCTGGGCGGGGCGCAGCTCCTCGACCGCGCGCTTCAGGACGGTCCAGGCGGGGTGGTCCACCACACGGCCGGACCCCTCGCCGGCGGCCCGGGGGACCGCCGTCCTGCCGCCGCCCGAGGCGATCGACGCCAAGTTTTCCGCCATGACCCACCCTCCACAGAAGATTTTTCGGTATGGCCTCACGGTATCCGGAGGGGATCGCCCGTTCAACCGGTGTGTCGCGGCGTTCCCCCGGCGGCCGGGCGCGCGCGGGCGCCGGTCTACGCTGGCCGCATGCCGCTGCTGACCGTCGGACACCGGGGCCTGATGGCCGTCGAGCCGGAGAACACGCTGCGTTCCTTCCGCCGCGCCGAGGAGGCGGGCGTGGACGAGGTCGAGCTGGACGTGCACCTGAGCAAGGACGGCGCGCTGGTCGTGATGCACGACGCCGCCGTGGACCGCACCACGGACGGCACGGGGCTGATCGCCGACCTGACGCTCGCGGAGCTGCGGGCCCTGGACGCGGGCGGCGGCGAGCGGGTCCCCGTCTTCGCCGAGGCGGCGGGCGCGGTCGCGGGGCCGATCCAGGCGGAGATCAAGGACGCGGCGGCGGCGCGGGTGCTGGCGGGCGAGATCGAGCGGCTGCGGCTGTGCGGCAGGATCACCGTCATCTCGTTCCACGACGCGGCGCTGCGCGAGACGCGCGCGCTGCTGCCGGACGTGCCGCTGGCCCTGGTGACGGGGCGCTCCACGCCCGGCGCGCCCGAGCGGGCGGTGGAGATCGGCGCCTCGATGATCTCCTGCGAGCTGGCCCACCTGGACACCGGCGTGGTGGCGCGGGCGCACGCGGCGGGGCTGCGCGTCATCAGCTGGACGGTGAACACCCCCGCCGACCTGGCGCGCGTGCGGGAGCTGGGGCTCGACGGCGTGGTGACGGACACGCCGGAGATCGTGCGGGCGGTCAGTCCAGCGGCTTGACCAGCAGCTCGAACTCCAGGTCGGCGCGCAGCGGCAGGCCGAAGCGCTCGTCGCCGTAGGGGAACGGGCTGGTGCGGCCGGTGCGGACGTAGCCCCGCCGCTCGTACCACGCGATGAGGTCGTCGCGGACCGAGATCACCTGCATCTCCATGCGCCCGGCGCCCCAGTCGGCCGCCGCCCTGCGCTCCGCCTCGGCGAGCACGGCCCGGCCGAGCCCGGCGCCCTGGAGGCCCGGCCTGACGGCGAACATGCCGAAGTACGCGGCGGCCGCCTCCCCCGGGCCGCCCGCCGCGCGGCGCTGGATGTGGCAGCAGGCGGTGAGCGCGCCGCCCTCCTCCACGGCCAGCACGAGGCTGTCCGGGTCGCGCAGGATCTCCCGCACGCCCTCGGGGTCGGTGCGCTGCCCTTCGAGGATGTCCGCCTCCGTGGTCCAGCCGGCGCGGCTCGCGTCGCCCCGGTAGGCGGACTCGACGAGGACCACGAGCGCGGGGACGTCGGACTCGGTGGCGTCGCGGAAGGTCAGTGGGCGTGTCGTCATGTCCCGGATGGTAACGGCCGTGCTCCCCCGCGCCCCCGTGCGCTGTGCGGGCCGTCCTCCCGCACGGGGGAGGTACCGGGCGGGCGACGGGGCTCGGCGGCGCGGGAGGTGCGGCGGTGCATGGACCGGTGCTGGTCGGCTGGCTGCTGGTGGCGCTGTGCGGCGGCACGGGCGCGTACTGCCTGCTGCGGCTGCACGGGACGGCCGGGGCGGCGCGGCGCTCGGCGGGCGTGGAGGGGGCGATGGGTGTGGTGATGGCGGTGATGGCCCTGCCGGGGCTGCCCGCGTCCGCCGCCGTGGCGCTCGCCCTGGGGGCGGTCTCGGGCGGCGTCGCGCTGTGGGCGGGCGTGCCGGGGCCGTCGGCCCCGCCCCACCGGGCGCATCACGTGGCGGAGGGCGCGGCGATGGCGTACATGGCGGTCGCCATGGCCGCGGGCGGCGGGCACGGCGGGGCGCACGGCCCCTCGGGGGTGCCCGCGCTGACGGGCGGGCTGCTGCTCTACTTCGGCCTGTACGCGCTGCGCTGCGGGCCGCTGCTGGTACCGGCGCGGGCGGGTGGCGGCGGGCACAGGCCCGCGGTGGCGGAGCCCGAGCTGTCGGCGGCCTGCCGGGGCGCGCTCGCGGCGGGGATGTTCGTGATGCTGCTGTCGCTGTGAGCGGCCGGCGGGGGCGGGCCGGTGCGGGGCGAGGCGCCGGATCGCCCTGGTATCGGGCGTACTTGGGCGCTTCGGCGGCACCGCGGAGTGCCGTGCCGCCCGTGGCGGCGGGGCACGCGTCGACCGGCGTGGCACTAGGCTGGCGGTATGGGGATCGCCATCGCGCTGTTGGTGCTGGGCGCGCTCACCGCGGCGACGGCGCCGCGCCTGCTGGCCCGCTGGTCGTGGCCCGACCGGGAACCGGTGCTCGCGCTGTGGGTGTGGCAGTGCGTCGTCGCGGCCGTGCTGATGTGCTGCGTGCTGGCCATGGCGCTGTCGGCGGCCGCTGCCTGGCACGCGGTGCGCGGGCAGGTGTTCGCGCCGGCCCCGGCGGGCGTCATCGACGCGTACGCCCTGCACTCGGAGGACCGCTGGTGGGCCGCCGTGACGGCCGTGCTGCTGGCGGCGGGGGGCGCGTGGACCGCCGTCATGCTGACCCGCGAGGTGCGGCTGGCGCGGCTGCGCCGCCGCCGGGCGCGGGCGGAGCTGCTGGAGCGGTCCCCCACCCTGCCGGGCGAGGAAGCGGAGCCCGGCGACCGGCTGGTGGTGCTGGAGGACGACAGACCCGACGCGTGGCTGCTGCCGGGGACGCCGCTGCGGCTGGTCATCACCTCGGGGGCGCTGCGGCGGCTGAAGGGGCGGCAGCTCGACGCCGTCGTCGCCCATGAGCAGGGCCATTTGCGGGCCAGGCACCACTGGCTGCTGAACTGCGCGGGGGCGCTGGCGAACGGCTTCCCGCGGGTGCCGGTCTTCGCCGCGTTCGAGCAGCAGGTGCACCGGCTGGTGGAGCTGGCCGCCGACGACGTGGCGTCGCGCCGCTTCGGGCGGCTGACGACGGCGCTCGCGCTCGTCGGGCTGAACGAGGACCGGGGCGCCTTCGCGCCGACCTCGCACCACGCGCACGTGCCGCACCGGGTGCACCGGCTGCTGAGCCCGGCGGGACGGCTGCCCGTGTCGCGCAGGGCGCGGCTGACGGCGGTGGCGACGCTGCTGCCGTTCGTGCCGCTGGTGGTCGCCTTCTTCCCGGGACTGCGGGCGCTGGGTGGGTGACGCGGCGGCGGAGGCCGTCCTCTTCGACTTCTCCGGGACGCTGATGCGCGTCGAGCCGGCCGCCTCGTGGCTGCGCGCGGGGCTCGAACGGGTCGGCGTCCGCCTGCCCGCCGGGGAGACCGGGCGGCTGGCGGCGGCGCTGGACGCGGCGGGCGCGCTGCCCGGCGGGCGGGCGCCGGACGTGGTGCCGCCCGGGCTGGCCGGGCTGTGGGCGGTGCGGGACCGCGACGCGGACAGCCACCGTGCGGTGTACACGGCGCTCGCGCGGCGCGTTCCCCTGCCGCAGCCGCAGACGGGCCCGGACGTGTACGACGTGCTGTACGACCGGCACAGGGAACCGGCGGCGTGGCAGCCGTACCCGGACGCGTCGGATGTGCTGCGCGGGCTGCGGGAACGGGGCGTGCCGGTCGCGGTCGTCAGCAACATCGGGTGGGATGTGCGCCCGGTGTTCCGCGCCCATGGGCTGGACGAATTCGTGGACGCCTATGTGCTGTCCTTCGAGCACGGCGTGCAGAAACCGGCACCGGGGATCTTCGCCATGGCGTGCGACGCGCTGGGGGTGCCGCCCGTGCGGGCGCTGATGGTGGGCGACGACAGGCGGGCCGACGGCGGGGCTGCGGCGCTCGGGTGCGCCGTTCATTTCGTCGAGCATCTGCCCGTGGAACGGCGGCCGGACGGGCTGCGGCCGGTGCTGTCGCCGGCGCGCGGCGGCCGGTGAGGACGCGGGCCGTGCGGCGGCCGTACGGGGACGGCGGTATCGGGCGGTCCCCCGCGCCGCCCGATACCGCACACCGGAGCACCCCCCGCCGGTCGAGCGGAGGTCCGGTTGCCCGCTGAGTATATTGACTGTGAGCCAGTCAACGGGAGTCCAGCATGTCGCCTCGACGCGCATCGGTCAATGAAGAAATGCGTCGGCGCTCGCGGGAGCGGCTGCTCCAGGCGACGGTCGACCTGGTCTCCGAACGCGGCTACGAGGCCACGACCTTGGGAGACATCGCCGAACGCGCCGGTTCGGCGCGCGGCCTGATCTCGTACTACTTCTCCGGGAAACACCAGCTGCTCCAGTCCGCCGTCCACCGGATGATGCATCTGACGCTCGACGAGGCGCTCGGCCGGGAACCCGAGCCGTCGGGGCCCTCCGAGGGGCGCGAACGGCTGGCGCGCGCCGTCGACGCGATCCTGGGGCTGGCGCAGAGCCGCCCGGTGCTGATGCGGGCGCACATGGCGGGGCTGCTGCAGCAGACGGGCTTCATCCAGTGCGTGGAGCAGCAGCGGCTCGCGTTCCTGCTCCGGGACACGGTGGAGCGCTACGGGTCGGCGGACGCGGAGACCGACTACCGGCTGCTGCGCGCGCTGTTGATGGGCGCGGTGGTCGCCCAGCTGCTGCCCGGGGCGCCGATGCCGCTGGCGCGGCTGCGGGCCGAACTGTTCACGCGGTACGGGCTGGACTGGGAGATGGGCGCCCCGCCGGGCGGCAAGCCGTCCGGCGGGGCGCAGGAGCCGTACCTGCTGCCGCAGCGGTAGGGGTCAGCGGTACTGCGGCTGTGACTGGGCGTTCAGCTCGTCGATCCGTACGCGGGCGGCGCTGTCGGTGCGCCGGTCGTCGATGCGGAGGACGTCGAGGCCCGCCTGGTCGTTGGAGTAGATGTAGCCGTTGTAGTAGTAGGCGGACCAGGAGCCGCCGAAGGACAGGACGTCGTCGGTGATCGGGCCGCGTTCGAAGTAGCCGATCTCCACGGGGCGCCGCGAGTTGGTGAAGTCCCAGACGGAGACGCCGCCCTGGTACCACGCCTGGACCATGATGTCGCGCCCGCGGACGGGGATCAGGGACCCGTTGTGCGCGACGCAGTTCTCGGTGTCGGCCTGGTGGCGGGGGATCTTGAAGTAGCTCTGGAACTCCAGGCGCCGGTGGTCGCCGCGCCCGGTGACGTGGTAGATGCCGTCGGCGCCGAACTCGTCGCCCGTCGCCTCGTTGCACATCGCGCCGCCACCGCCGCCGAGTTCGTCGGTGAAGACGACCTTGCGGCCGTCCTGGCTGAACGTGGCGGAGTGCCAGAACGCGAAGTGCTCGGCGTCCTCGACCTGGTCGATGACCTCGGGGCGCGCCCGGTCGGAGATGTCGAACAGGACGCCGTCGCCCATGCAGGCGCCGGCGGCGAGGTCGAGCGCCGGGTAGGCGGTGATGTCGTGGCAGCCGGTGGTGGCGGAGCTGTTGGAGTCACCGGGGAAGCCGCCGTCGGGGAAGACGACCTCGAAGCTGGTCAGCGCCGCGCGCTCCGGGTGGCTGCGCGGGACCCGGACGACGGAGATGCCGTCGTGCGGGGGCTGGCAGTCGGGGAACGCCGCGTTGGGCGAGTAGGAGGAGACGTACACCCACACGTCGCGGCGCTCCGGGACGATGGTGTGGGTGTGGGAGCCGCAGGAGGTCTCGACGGAGGCGACGTACTCCGGGTTGCGCACGTCGCTGATGTCGAAGACGCGGATGCCCTCCCAGGCGGCCTTCTCGGTCGCGGGGAGCGCCGTGCTGGAGCACGAGTCGTCGCTGCGCGAGGAGTCGACCGACAGGAACAGCAGGTCGCCCGAGACGGAGATGTCGTTCTGGGCTCCCGGGCACAGGACCTGGCTGACGATGCGCGGCGACGAGGGGCGGCGGATGTCGTAGACGACGAAGCCGTCGTAGTTGCCGGCGAAGGCGTAGTCGTCCTGGAACGCGATGTCGGAGTTGGTGCCGGTGAGGGCGGCGCTCCGCGGGATGTTGGCCAGCGGCGTGATGTTGTCGCTGTGCGCGATCTCGCCGACGCCGGGGATCTCGGCGCTCCCGGCGGCGGCCTCGGTCGCGGCCCGCTCCGGGGTGTCCCCGGGGCCGGGGACGGCGGCGGCCGGGCCGGCGAGGCAGAGGGCGGCGAGCAGGCCGGCCAGGGCCGCCGTCACGCCGAGTCGTCTGCGGGGCACGGGGTGCCTGCGCAACGTGGTCACGCGTCCTCCCTGTCATCCGCCCGGTGGCCGGGCGGAATTGATCGGAACAGATCTGGAAAGAAAGAGATCCTCCGATACCTGCCCATCGCATGTACATATCAAAAGGGTCGCCGGAACCGGCAACACCCCGTTCACAGGAGGACCGTTGACGCAGCGCCGCACCACCAGGATCCGGATCGCCGCCCTGTCCGCCGCCGCGCTGGCACTCGCGGTCACCGCCGCCTGCTCCGGCGGCTCGCCGGACGGCGGCGGCTCCGCCGGGGGCTCGGGCGAGGGGGGCACCCCGGGCGTCATCGCGCCGGAGGGACCGGGCGACCCGGCGCGGACGCTCTCGCCCGAGGAGGCGCGGTCGGAGGCCGAGGAGGGCACCGAGCCGAACGCGGCGGACTTCGCGTTCATGCGCATGATGCCCGTCCACCACCAGCAGGCCCTCGACATGGCGGCGCTGGCGGCGGAGAACGCGCAGGACGAGGCGGTACGGCGGATAGCCGCGCGCGTCGAGGCGGCGCAGGGCCCCGAGATCGACGTGATGAACGCCTGGGTGACGCGGAACGCGGGCACCGGCGCGGACGACGGCAGCGGCGGGGACGACGCGCACGCGGATCACGCCATGCCCGGGATGGCCGGGGAGGAGGAGCTGGCGGAGCTGGCGGCGGCGCGCGGTGCGGAGTTCGACGCGCTCTTCCTCGACCTGATGGTCGCGCACCACGAGGGCGCGGTGGCGATGGCGACCGATCTGCTGTCGGCGGGCAACGACGTGGAGGTCGCCCAGCTGGCCACCGACATGATCGCCGACCAGTCGGTGGAGATCGACCGGATGCGCGGCCTCGGCTGAGCGGGGCGGCGGGGGTCAGGCGGTCGCGGCGCCCTGCCGTCCGCGTTCGCCCTCGCGGGCGGCGGCGGTGAGGACCGCGTCGAGCAGGCCGGGGAAGAGGCCGGCCAGCTCGGCGCGGCGCAGCTCGTTGAGCTTGGCCGTGCCGCGGTAGCACTGGCGGATCACGCCGCTCTCGCGCAGCACGCGGAAGTGGTGCGTGGCGGTGGACTTGGTGACCGGCACGGGCAGCGCGGAGCACGGCAGGGCCTCGCCGGGGTCCGCCGCCAGCGCGGCGACGATGGCGAGCCGCACCGGGTCGGCGAGGGCGTGGAGCACCTGGTCGAGCCGGATGGCGTCGCCCGGCGGATGGGGGAGGTCCCGTCCGGTCGTCGCGGTGCCGGCGCCGGGGGAGGTCGTCATGCGGCCAAGTGTACGAGGGCCGGGGCGGCTGCCCGCCAGGTAGTACGATAGATGTCGTACAAGCCCGCGCTCCCGCTCCCTCTTCCGGAGGAACGCCGCATGACCACGCTGTTCGAGCCCCTCACCCTGCGCTCGCTGACCCTTCCCAACCGCGTGTGGATGGCCCCCATGTGCCAGTACTCGTCGCCCGCGTCGGGCGAGGACGCGGGCGTGGCGACCGACTGGCACCACACCCACTACGCGACCCGGGCGGTCGGCGGCAGCGGCCTCGTCCTCACGGAGGCGACGGCGGTCAGCGCCGAGGGCCGGATCAGCCCGTACGACCTGGGGCTGTGGAACGGGCGGCAGACCGAGGCCCTGCGCCGCGTCACCCGCGCGATCACGGAGCACGGCGCGGTCCCCGGGATCCAGCTCGCGCACGCGGGGCGCAAGGCGTCCACGGGACGCCCCTGGGACGGCGGCGGGCCGCTGCGGCAGGACGAGGGCGGCTGGCCGGTCGTCGGGCCGAGCCCCGTGCCGTTCGCCGAGGGGCACCTCCTGCCCGAGGAGCTGACCACCGGCCGCATGGGCGAGATCGCGCAGCAGTTCGCGGACGCCGCGCGCCGCGCGCTGGACGCGGGCTTCCGCGTCGCGGAGGTGCACGGCGCGCACGGGTACCTGCTGGCGCAGTTCCTCTCCCCCGTGAGCAACCGCCGCACCGACGCGTACGGCGGCGACTACGCGGGCCGCACCCGTTTCCCGCTGGAGGTCGTGGACGCCGTGCGCGCGGTGTGGCCCGACGAACTGCCGCTGTTCTTCCGGATCTCCGCGACCGAGTGGCTGGAGGAGGGCGGCTGGACGCCGGACGACACCGTGCGGTTCGCGGCCGACCTGCTCGCACACGGCGTGGACCTGCTCGACGTCTCGACGGGCGGCAACGTGCCCGGCGTCGCCGTCCCGTCGGACCCGGGCTACCAGGTGCCGTTCGCGGCGCGCGTGCGGGCCGAGACCGACATGCCCGTGGCCGCCGTCGGGCTCATCACCGAACCGGCGCAGGCCGCGAAGATCCTCGCCGCGGGCGAGGCCGACGCGGTGCTGCTCGGCCGCCAGCTGCTGCGCGACCCGTACTGGCCGCTGCGCGCCGCCCGCGAGCTGGGGCACACGGGCGAGGTGCTGCCGCTCCAGTACCGCAGGGCGGCCTGACGGGCGGCCGGGAGGACGGGGCACGTGCTGCGCCAGTAGGGTGACCGACCGTGGCAGCACGACCCTTGAACGAGATCCTCGAGCCTGGCTGGGCCACGGCTCTCACCCCGGTGGCCGACCGCATCGCCGCCATGGGGGACTTCCTGCGCGCGGAGATCGCGGCCGGGCGCACATACCTCCCGGCCGGGGCGAACGTCCTGCGCGCCTTCCAGCAACCCTTCGACGAGGTACGGGTCCTGATCGTCGGTCAGGACCCGTACCCCACACCGGGGCACGCGGTGGGGCTGAGCTTCTCGGTGGCGCCCGAGACCCGGCCCCTGCCCGGCTCCCTGGAGAACATCTTCCTCGAACTGCACCGCGACCTCGGCCTCCCCCGCCCCTCGACGGGCGACCTGACGCCCTGGACCGAGCAGGGCGTCCTCCTCCTCAACCGCGCCCTCACCACCGCCCCGAGGCGGCCGGGCGCGCACCGCGGCAAGGGCTGGGAGGAGGTCACCGAGCAGGCCATCCGGGCGCTCGTCGCGCGCGGCGGGCCGCTGGTCGCGATCCTGTGGGGGCGCGACGCCCGTAACCTGCGTCCCATGCTGGGCGCCGTACCGAGCGTGGAATCCGCGCACCCCTCCCCCATGTCCGCCGACCGCGGCTTCTTCGGCTCACGCCCCTTCAGCCGGGCGAACGCGCTGCTGGAGGAGCAGGGCGCGGCCGCCGTGGACTGGAAACTGCCGTGACCGCCGCGCCGCCCGGGGCGGGCACCTGGGTCGCCGGGGTGGACTCCGGCGGCTCCGGGCTCCGGGTGGCGCTCGCCCGCGTCGGCCCGGACGGCGCGCCCGTCCCGGCCGGTGAGCCGGTGACCGCGCCGCCGGTGCGCACCGGTGAGGCGGGGATCGACGCCGGGCACCTGCTCGACCTGCTGCTGCCCGCGCTCGGCGCGCTGCGCGCGGCCGCCGGTGCCGTGCCGCGGGTGGCCGCCGTGTGCGTGGGGGCGGCGGGGATGGCCACGCTGGGCGGTGAGCTGCGGGAACGGCTGCCGGGCGCGCTGCGGGACGCCGTGGGCGCCGCGGCAGTCGCGCTGGCGGCCGACGCCGTGACGGGCTACGCGGGCGCGGTCGGCGAACGGCCCGGCGCGGTCGTCGCGGCGGGCACCGGACTGATCGCCCTGGGCACGGACCTGACGGCCTGGCGGCGCGCGGACGGCTGGGGTCACCTCCTCGGCGACTGCGGCGGTGGCGCGTGGATCGGCCGGGCGGGTCTCGATGCGGCGCTGCGGGCGCACGACGGCAGGGACGGCGGCTCGGCGCCGCTGCTGGCGCGGGCCGAGGCCGTGTTCGGCCCGGCGGCGGGCCTGCCGGGGAGGCTGTACCCGCGGAGCGACCGGCCCGCCGTGCTCGCCTCCTTCGCGCCGGAGGTGGCGCGCTGCGCCGCCGCCGCGGCGCCCGATCCCGTCGCGCGCGGCATCCTGCGGGCGGCGGCGCGGGAGATCGCGGGAACGGCGGCTGCCGTCAGCCCGGCGGCGGACGGCGGCGGAAGCGAGAGCGAGGGTGGAGGCGGGGGTGAAGTCGCTCTGACGGGCGGGCTGCAGGGTCTCGGCGAGCCGCTTCTCGGGCCGCTGCGCGAGGAGTTGGCGCGCCGCCTGCCGGGCGCGGCGGTGCGGGAGGCGGCCGGGCAGCCGCTGGCGGGCGCCCTGCTGATCGCCGCGCGGCTCGCCGCGGGACGGCTGCGGCTGCCCCGCGACCCGGCGCTGCTCCGCGTCACCGGCGCGGGCCCGTGACCAGGGAGCGCGTAAACACGCCGCCGGGGACGCCCACACCGACGCGCGGGATATTTCCGGACAGAACTCCCCCGTGTCCCCCCGGAAGAACAGCCAAGCACATCAAGGCATTAACATGCGGCGGCATGAGCTCCCCCTCTGCGCCGTCCCACGGCCTTCCCGTACGCATGCCGCGTCCCCGACAGTCCGGACGCCACCGCCGGCCGGAGCCCGTGTCCGCGCCCGAGGACGCGCCCGCGCTGGTGCTCGCCGTGCCCGGCGGGCCGTCGGCGGAGGCCCGTTCCCTCGCGGACGAGGTGCTGAGCATCGCGCGCTCGGAGCTGCCGGGCCTGGACGCCAGGCTGGGCTTCACCGAGGGCGGGGCCGCCGGTGAGGGCGGCGCGGACGGCGAGGCCGGGGAGTTCCCCACGCTCGCCGGGGTCCTCTCGCGGGTGGCGGCGGAGCGCGGCGAGTCCGCCGAGCAGCAGCCGTCGGCGGTCGTGGTGCCGCTGCTCGCCGGGCCGGACGGCGCCCGGCTGCGCGTGCTGCGGCAGGAGGTGCTCGGCAGCGGCTCGGGAGCGGTGCTGACCGACGTGCTGGGACCGCACCCGCTGCTGGCCGAGGCCGTGCACGTGCGGCTGTCCGAGGCGGGGCTCGCGCGCGCCGACCGGGCGCGGCTGTTCACCGTCGCGACGGCGGCGGACGGCATCGTGCTCGCGACGGCGGGCGGTGACGAGGCGGTGCAGGCGGCCGGGATCACCGGCATGCTGCTGTCGGCGCGGCTGGCGGTGCCTGTGCTGGCCGCCGCGCTCGACCAGGAGGGCGCGGTCACGGAGACCGCGCGCAAGCTCACGGAGGCCGGGTCGCAGCAACTGGCGCTCGCGCCCTGCCTGATCGGCCCCGAGATCCCCGAGGGGCTGCTGGAGGCCGCCGCCGAGGAGGCCGGCTGCCCCACCGCGCAGCCGCTGGGCGCCTACCCGGCGATCGGCAGGCTGGTGCTGTCGGCCTACATGTCCGAGGTCGGGATCACGCCGCAGAGCGCCCAGACGCGCTGACCGGGGCGCCAGGCGCGGCCCACGGGGCCGCGCCCGCGCTCCTCCCCCACCCCCAGGCTCCGCCGCGCCCCCGGGACGCCGCGGCTTCCGCAGGCGCGCTCCGGGGCGCCCTGGTGTGAGCGGCCGCGCATCGTCCGCATACCGCTCGCGCGGCACGGCGCGCACGCCGTACGCCCTCCCCGTGCCCGCGCAACGAGCGCCGCCGGGGTGGCACCCGCGCCGTCACCGCGCCCTTTCCCGGCCCTCCCCCGGCCGTCTCCCGGCTTTCTCCGCCCGTCCGGCGCCATACCGGACCGCGCCGCCGCGCCTTTCCTCCGGCGCGGCCTTTTCCCTTTCCCGGCGCGGCAGTTGCCGTCCGTCCCCTTTCACTTTTCACCATTCGGAAAATCGCACAGACATCTGAACCATCACCCGTTGGTATGACAGTGAGACGAAGAGCCGCACACGCGCCCCTCACATGAGTCAATCAACGGGCAAAGTCATTCCCAGTGCGCATGGAAAGTGCGGGGGGAGCACACAATCCCAACGACCGATCAACGGCGATTCGGTCGCACATATGCATGATTCATGCCGCCCGCCACCCCGTCCCCCGCGGAACCGGGGCGGTGCGGCCGTCGGACATGCATGGGTAAGGCAATCGGAATTACTGATTACCCCGTTCCGGCATCGTCACCCCGGGCCGTCCGCCCGGCACCGGAGAACGCCGGAGAAGGGGACCGCTCTCCCCAGCATTTCCCAGCGCCTTCACGCGAGGTAATTGATGACGGACCGTTCACGTGTCCCCCAGCCCATACCCGGCAAGTTCGCCATCGTCGGTATCGGTTGCCGTTTCCCCGGCGGCGCCAACGACCACCGCTCCTTCTGGCGCAATCTGATCGAGGGCAGGGACTGCCTGACCCCGACCCCGCCCGACCGCTACGACGTCGCCACCCTCGGCAGCCGCGACAAGGCCAAGCCCGGCCGGCTGGTGGGCGGACGCGGCGGCTACATCGACGGCTTCGACGAGTTCGACCCCGCGTTCTTCGGCATCAGCCCCCGCGAGGCCGAGCACATGGACCCCCAGCAGCGGAAACTGCTGGAGGTCGCCTGGGAGGCGCTGGAGGACGGCGGGCAGCGGCCCGCCGCGCTGGCCGGGACCGATGTCGGCGTCTTCGTCGGCGCGTTCACCCTCGACTGGAAGATCCTCCAGTTCTCCGACCTGAGCTTCGAGACGCTCGCCGCGCACACGGCGACCGGCACCATGATGACGATGGTGTCGAACCGCATCTCGTACTGCTTCGACTTCCGCGGCCCCAGCGTCTCCCTGGACACGGCGTGCAGTTCGTCCCTCGTGGCGGTGCACCTCGCGTGCCGCAGCCTGCGCGACGGCGAGACGGACCTCGCGCTCGCGGGCGGCACGCTCCTGCACATGACGCCGCAGTACACCATCGCCGAGACCAAGGGCGGCTTCCTCTCCCCCGACGGGCGCTCGCGCCCGCTCGACGCCTCGGCCAACGGGTACGTGCGCGCCGAGGGCGTCGGCATGGTCGCCCTCAAGCGCCTGGAGGACGCGCTGCGCGACGGCGACCCGATCCACGCGGTGGTCATCGGCAGCGGCGTCAACCAGGACGGCCGCACCAACGGCATCACCGTGCCGAGCGCGGACGCCCAGGTCCGGCTGATCGAGCAGGTCTGCGCCGAGGCGGGCATCGAACCCGGCGGGCTCCAGTACGTGGAGGCGCACAGCACCTCCACCCCGGTCGGCGACCCCATCGAGGCCGGGGCGCTCGGCCGCGCGCTGGCCATCGGGCGCAAGCCGGGCAGCACGCCGTACGTCGGCTCGGTCAAGTCGAACATCGGGCACACCGAGTCCGCCGCCGGGATCGCCGGCCTCATCAAGACGGCGCTGAGCCTGCGGCACGGCGTGATCCCGCCGCACATCAACCTGGAGACGCTCAACCCGGCGCTCGACCCCGACGAACTCGGCTACGCCGTCCCGCGTGAGGCGACGCCGTGGCCCGCGCACGAGGGACCGGCCCGCGCGGGCGTCAACTCCTTCGGCTTCGGCGGCACCAACGCGCACGTCCTGCTGGAGGAGCCGCCCGCCCGCGAGGCCCCGGACGGAAACGCCCCCGACCGGCCCGCGTACAGCGTCCTGCCGCTGACCGCCCGCGCCCCCGAGGCGCTGCCCGAGATCGCCGCCGGTGTGCGCCGCGAACTGCCGGACGTCACGCTGGAGGACCTCGGCCACACCCTGGCGCACCGCCGCCAGCACCTGGAGTCCCGCCTGTCGGTGGTCTACACGGACCGCGCGTCGCTGGACGAGGCACTGGCCGCCGCCGAGCGCGGCGCGCCGCACCCGCGCGTCCTGGCGGGCACGCGGCGCGACGGCCTGCGCGGCCGTCTCGTGTGGGTCTTCACCGGCATGGGCCCCCAGTGGTGGGGCATGGGCCGCGAGCTGTACGCGACCGAGCCGGTGTACCGCGACGTCGTGGACCGGTGCGACCGCGAGATCGCCGCGCTAACCGGCTGGTCCCTGGCCGCCGAGCTGGCGGCGGACGAGTCCGCGTCCCGGATGGGCGAGACATGGCTCGCGCAGCCCGCGAACTTCGCGCTCCAGATCGGCCTGGCGGCCCTGTGGCGCAGCCGGGGAGTCGTGCCCGACGCGATCGTGGGCCACAGCACCGGCGAGATCGCGGCGTTCTACGAGGCTGGCGTGTACAGCTTCGAGGACGCGGTGCGCATCGCCGTCCACCGCAGCCGCCTCCAGCACCGGCTGGCGGGCACGGGCACGATGCTCGCCGTCGACCTCAGCGAGGCCGAGGCGGCGCAGCGCGTCCGGGAGTTCAACGGGCGGGTGTCGCTCGCGGCGGTGAACGGCCCGCGTTCGCTGACCCTCGCCGGGGACCCCGACGACCTCGCCGCGCTGGCGGCCGAGCTGGAGGCGGAGGGCCTGTTCGCGCGGCAGCTGACCGTCGAGGTGCCCTACCACAGCGCGGCGATGGACCCGATCCGCGAGGAGCTGCTCAGCTCGCTGAAGGGCCTCAAGCCGCAGGAGCCGCGCGTGCCGCTGTACCTGACGGCGCGGCGGGGCGCGGTGGCGCTGGGGCCGGAGCTGGACGCCGACTACTGGTGGGAGAACGTCCGGGAGACCGTCTGGTTCCGCGCGGCCGTGGACCGGCTGGCCGACGACGGGTTCGAGCTGTTCCTGGAGATCGGCCCGCACCCGGTGCTGGGCCACTCCGTGCGCGAGTGCCTGGAGAGCCGGGAGGCGGAGGGCGTCGTGCTGCCGTCGCTGCGGCGCAAGGAGGACGAGCGGGAGCGGTTCGCGCTGTCGCTCGCGGCGCTGGCCTCGCTTGGCGTAGAGCCGGACTGGCACGTGCTCCAGCCGCAGGGCCGCCCGGTGGCGCTGCCGCGCTACCCCTGGCGGCGCGACCGCTACTGGACGGAGCCCGCGCCCGTGGAGCGGGTGCGTCTCGGCCGGGTGGACCATCCCCTGCTGGGCAGACGTCTCGACGGCGCCGAGCCCGCCTGGGAGGTGGCGCTCGACCCGGAGCGGCTGCCGTACCTCACGGACCACCGGATGCAGGGCAACGTGCTGTTCCCCGCGGCCGGTTACCTGGAGATGGCGGCGCAGGCGGTCCGCGCGCTGACCGGCGACGCGGCCTCGGCGGCGCTCGCCGACGTCGAGCTGCGCAAGGGCCTGTTCCTGCCGGAGGACGCGCCGAAGGCGGTGCAGCTGTCGTTCTCGACGGGGACGGCCGCGTTCCGCGTGGCGACCGTGCGGGAGGCGGGCGCGGCGCTGCCGGAGCCCGCGGTGCACGCGACGGGCGTGGTCCGCGCCGGCCAGCGCCGGAGCGGCGGCGCGCCGCTGGACGCGGACGCCGTACGGGCGCGGTGCGCGCGGCGGCTGTCGGGGCCCGAGTGCTACGCGGCGCTGGCCGGGCTCGGCTACCACTACGGGCCCGCGTTCCAGGGCATCGAGGAGGTGTGGATCGGTCCCGGTGAGGCGCTGGCGCGCATCCGGCCGCCGGAGGTGCTGGCCGGGGACGCGGCGGGGCACCACGTGCACCCCGTGCTGCTCGACTCCTGCTTCCAGGCGCTGCTGACCCCGGCGCTGCTGAAGGACGGGACGGCGGGCGACGGCATCCGGCTGCCGCTGTCCATCGGGGAGGTGCGGCTCGGGCCGGTGGGCGACCAGGAGATCTGGGCGCACGCGGTGGTGACCCGCGAGACCGGTGACGCGCTGACCGGCGACATCGCCCTGCACGGCGCCGACGGCCTGCCGCTCGGCCGGGTCGAGGGCTTCCGCGCGGGGGACGTCGAGCAGGCGTCCACGGCGGTCGGCCTCGCGACGGTCGACAGCTGGCTGACGGAGCCGGTGTGGCGCGAGCTGCCGGAGTCCGGCGAGGCGGCGCAGGACCCGCCGGGCTCGGTGCTCGTGCTGGCCGACCCGCCCGGCGGCGTCGGCGACGCGCTGGCGGCGCTGGTGCGGGAACGCGGCGGCCGCTGCCACCTGGTGCGCCCTGGCGCGGCGTACCGGACGGACGCGGCGGCGGGCGAGTCCGCGGTGGTGCCGGGCTCGGCCGACGACCTGCGGGCCGTCCTGGCGGACACCGGCGGCGGGTTCGACGCGGTGGCGCACCTGTGGAACCTGGGGCTCGGCCTGCCGGAGGCGGGCGCGGGCGGCACCGCGTTCCACACCGACACGGGCGCGTACTCGGTCGTCGCACTCGCCCAGGCGCTGCTGGACGGCGGGGGCGGGGCGCGGCTGCACCTGGCCACCCGTGGCACGCAGGCGGTCGCGCCCGGGGACGACGTGGCGCCGCTCGGCGCACGCGCCTGGGGCATCGGCCGGGTGCTGTGGCAGCAGGAGCTGACGCCGCACCGCGGCAAGCTGGTCGATCTCGACCCGGCGGCCTCCGGTGACCCGCGCGCCGACGCCGAGGCGCTGCTGCGGGAGATGTCCGGCCAGGCGGACGGGGACGAGCAGGAGATCGCGCTGCGCGCCGGACGGCGCCTGACGAGCCGGCTGGTGCCCGCCGAGGGGATGACGCGGCCGCTTCCGCTGCGGCTGCGCGCGGACGGCAGCTACCTGGTCACCGGCGCGTTCGGCGCGCTGGGCCGCCTGCTGTGCCGCACCCTCGTGCGGCGCGGGGCGCGGCGGCTGGTCCTGATGGGCCGCACGCCGCTGCCCGCCCGCGCCGGCTGGGGCGGCGAGCACGCGGACGACGGGCGGGTCGCGTTCGTGCGCGAGCTGGAGGAGCTGGGCGCGCAGGCGATCGTGGCGCCGGTGGACGTCACCGACGAGGCGGCGCTGCGGGGCTGGCTCGCGGCGTACCGCGCCGAGGCGGGGCCGCCGGTCCGCGGGGTGTTCCACCTCGCCGGGCAGGTGCGGGACACGATGGTGCCGCAGATGGACCGGGCGACGTTCGGCGCGGTGCACGACCCGAAGACGGTCGGCGCCTGGCTGCTGCACCGGGAGCTGGCGGACGAACCGCTGGAGCACTTCGTGCTGTTCGCGTCGGTCGCGGCCGTGCTGACGACGGCGGGGCAGACCAACTACGCGGCGGGCAACGCGTTCCTCGACGCGCTCGCGCACCACCGGCGCGCCCGGGGGCTGCCCGCGCTCAGCCTCGACTGGGGGCCCTGGGCCACCGGCATGATCGAGGAGTTGGGCCTGATCGAGCACTACCGGCGGCAGCGCGGCATGGGCTCGCTCACGCCGGAGGCGGGCATGGCGGTGCTGGAGCGCGTCATCGGCCAGGACAGGGCGCAGCTGCTGGTGGCGTCCATCGTGGACTGGCCGACGTTCCTCGCCTGGTACCCGGAGCCGCCGCCGCTGACGGCGGAGCTGGCCGTGGTGGGGGACGCGCCGGGGGCCGGGGCGGCGGACAGCTTCCTCGACACGTACCGGGCGGCGTCGGAGGGCGAGCGGCGGCGGCTGCTGACCGCGCGGTTCACGGCGCTGGTCGCGGCGGTGCTGCGGGTGGACGCCGAGCGGTTCGACCCGGCGGTCAGCCTGAGCAGGCTGGGGCTCGACTCGCTGCTGGCGATGGAGCTGCGCGCCCGGGTCCACAGTGACCTGGGGGTGTCGCTGCCGGTGGTGACGCTGCTGAGCGGCGCGCCCGCCGACGAGCTGATCGACCGGCTCGGGGAGGGGCTCGCCGCGCTGGTGGCGGCCGGGGCGGACGGCGGCGGCGAGGCGGCCGTCGAGGTCCACACCGACGAGACGCGCTTCCCGCTGACGCAGAACCAGAAGGCGCTGTGGTTCCTGCGGCACCTGCATCCGGACGGGTACGCGTACAACATCGGCGGCGCCGTCGAGGTGCGGACCGCGCTCCGGCCGGACCTGATGGCCGAGGCGTTCCGGCGGCTGCTGGGACGCCACCCGGTGCTGCGGGCGAACTTCGTGCTGGAGGACGGGCAGGCCGTCCAGCGGATCTCCGCCGAGGCCGTGCCGGACTTCGAGGTGTTCGACGTGGAGGGCAGGGCGTGGGAGGAGATCCACGCCATGATCATCCGGGAGTACCGCGAGCCGTACGACCTGGAGCGCGACCCGCTGGTCAGGTTCCGGCTGTTCCGGCGGGGCGAGGACCGGTGGGTGATCACCAAGGCGGTGCACCACATCGTCTCGGACGCCATCTCGACGTTCACGTTCATCGAGGAACTGCTGGCGCTGTACGAGGGGCTGCGGGCCGGTGAGGCGCCGGAGCTGCCGCCCGTCACCGCGCGGTACCTGGACTTCCTCAACTGGCAGAACAGGTTCCTGGCCGGTCCCGAGGCGCACGGCATGCTGGAGTACTGGCGCGGGCGGCTGCCCGACGAGGTGCCGGTGCTGACGCTGCCGACGGACAAGCCGCGTCCGGCGGTGCAGACGCACAACGGCGCGTCGGAGTTCTTCACGCTGGACGGCGACCTGAGCGCGCGGGTGCACGCGCTGGCGCGCGAGCACAACACGACCGTGTTCATGGTGCTGCTGTCGGCCTACTACCTGCTGCTGCACCGCTGGTCGGGGCAGGACGACATCGTCGTCGGCAGCCCGGTGACGGGCCGGACGCAGGAGGAGTTCGCCTCCGTCTACGGCTACTTCGTCAACCCGCTGCCGCTGCGCGTGGACCTGTCCGGCGGGCCGACGGTCGCGGAGCTGCTCGACCAGGTGCGCACGGTGGTGCTCGGCGGTCTCGACAACCAGGAGTACCCGTTCACGCTGCTGGTGGAGAAGCTGGGGCTCCAGCACGACCCGAGCCGGTCGGCGGTGTTCCAGGCGATGTTCATCCTGCTGCACCACAAGGTGGCCACCGAGAAGTACGGCTACCGGCTGGAGTACATCGAACTGCCGGAGGAGGAGGGTCAGTTCGACCTGACGCTGTCGGCGTACGAGGAGGCGGCCGACGGCCGGTTCCACTGCGTGTTCAAGTACAACACCGACCTGTTCGTGGCCGCGACGATGCGGCGCATGGCGGAGCACTACCGGCGGCTGCTCGACTCGCTGACGCGGGCCGGGGCGAGCCGGCCCGTGGCCGCGCTCGACATGCTGGGCGGGGCCGAGTACGACCGGCTGCTCGGCGAGTTCAGCGGCGCGGGGCGGCCGGTGGCGGCGGACGAGCCGGTGCACCGGCTGATCGCCGTGGCCGCCGCCGAGCGGCCGGAGGCGGTCGCCGTGACGGTCCCGGCGACGGGACGCGGCGCGGCCAGGCACCTCACCTACGGCGAACTGGACGCGCGGGCCAACGCGATGGCGCACCGGCTGCGGGAGCACGGCATCGGGAACGGCGCGGTCGTCGCGCTGTGCCTGGAGAAGTCGCCCGAGCTGATCGTGACGCTGCTCGCGGTCCTCAAGGCGGGCGGCGCCTACCTGCCGCTCGACCCGGGCCATCCGGCGGACCGGCTGGCGTACATGGTGGAGACGGCCGGCGCGGTGCTGACCGTCGTGGACGGCGACTACCCGGCGTGGCTGTCGGGCCCGGCGATCCCGCCCGCCCGGCTGGACACGCCGCGCGGCGCCGACCCGGGCGAGCCCGACGGCTTCCCCGGCATGGACTCCCCCGCGTACGTCGTGTTCACGTCGGGGTCCACGGGGCGGCCGAAGGGCGTGCGGGTCGCGCACCGCAACCTGGCGTCGGTGTACGAGGGATGGCGCCGCGAGTACCGGCTGGACACCGAGGTGCGGTGCCACGCGCAGCTGGCGGCGTTCCCGTTCGACGTGTTCACCGGCGACCTGGTGCGCGCGCTGTGCTCGGGCGGCCGCCTGGTGCTGATCGGGCGCGACCTGCTCTTCGACACGGCCGGGCTGTACGCGACGCTGCGCGACGAGCGCGTGGACTGCGGCGAGTTCGTGCCCGCCGTGGCGCGGGCGCTGATGGCGCACTGCGAACAGGAGGGCACCGGGCTCGGCTTCCTGCGGCTGCTGGTCGTCGGCTCGGACGCGTGGAAGGTCGCCGAGTACGAGCGGCTGCGCGCCCTGGCCGGTCCTGACACGCGCGTGGTGAACAGCTACGGGCTCACCGAGGCGGCCGTCGACAGCGCCTGGTTCGAGGGCCCGGCCGGGCACCTGGAGCCGAGCCGCATGGTGCCGATCGGGCGGCCGTTCCCCGGCAGCGAGCTGTACGTGCTGGACGCGCACGGCGTGCCCGTGCCGCCCGGTGTGACCGGCGAGCTGTGGATCGGCGGCGCGGGCGTGGCCCTCGGGTACGCGGCCGACCCCGCGCTGACCGCCGAGCGCTTCGTCACGCGCACGCTCGGCCGGGGCGGGGACGCCGCGCCCGTGCGGCTGTACCGCACCGGTGACCTGGCGCACTGGGACGACGAGGGCTGCGTGCACCTCATCGGCCGGGCGGACAACCAGGTGAAGGTGCGCGGGCACCGGATCGAGATCGGCGAGATCGAGACCCGGCTCGCCGCCTGGCCGGGGCTCGACCAGGCGGTGGTGACCGTGCGCGAGGACGCGGGCGGGGAGCGGGCGCTCGTCGCGTACTGCGTCCCGGCCGCCGGGACCGCGCTCGACAGCCGCGCGCTGCGCAACCGCCTGGAGGAGGAGCTGCCGACCTTCATGATCCCGGCGCGCTTCGTGGCGCTGCCGCGCCTGCCCCTGTCGCCGAGCGGCAAGGTGGACGTGGCGGCGCTGCCCGAGCCGGACCCGGACAGCGGCGGCACGGAGTTCGAGGAGCCGGTGACGCTGTACGAGGAGCGGATGGCCGCGCACTGGTGCGCGCTGCTCGGCCTCGAACGGGCCGGGCTGCGGCACGACTTCTTCGCCGAGGGCGGCAGTTCGATCCGGCTGATCGAGCTGATCCACCGGCTGCGGGGCGAGTTCAACGTGTCGGTGCCGGTGAGCGAGCTGTTCAAGGTGACCACGCTGCACGGCATGGCGCGGACCCTCGAGCACGTCATCACCGGGCGGCTCGACGGCGCGGAGCCGTTCCTGCGCTTCCACCAGGACCGCGAGCGGGTGCTGTTCGCCTTCCCCCCGGCGGGCGGGCACGGGCTGGTCTACCGGCGCTTCGCGCAGGGGCTCGCGGGGCGGCAGGTCGTGGCGTTCAACTATGTCGCGGGCCCGGGGAAGGTCGCGGCGTACGCGGACCTCGTCGGCACGCTCCAGCCCGAGGGGCCGTGCGACCTGCTCGGCTACTCGCTCGGCGGCAACCTGGCGTTCGAGGTCGCGCGGGAGCTGGAGCGGCGGGGCCGCGAGGTGCGGCACCTGGTGATCCTCGACACGTTCCGCACCCCGGAGGCGTACGACCTCGGGCCGGAGCACGTCGCGGCGTTCGAGGAGGAGCTGCGGGACCACCTGCGGCGGCACACCGGCAGTGACGAGCTGGCCGCCGAGACGATGGAACAGGCCCGCGAGTACCTGGAGTTCGCCGCCGCCACGCCCAACACCGGCACGGTCGCGGCGGCCCTGACGGTGATCGCCGACGAGGACAAGACGGATCTGTACGCGCCCGGCCTCGAACGCGGCTGGCACGGCAGTGCCACCGGCGGCACCGCGGTGCTGCGCGGCTCGGGCACCCACGCCGAACTGCTCGACGCCGACCACGCCGCGGCCAACGCCCGGCTGACCCTGGACATCCTGACGGACGGTGCGCATGACGACTGAGAAGACCGGGGGCGCCGCGCGGCGCCCGCGCGAGACGATGCTGATCATCGGCGGTGGCCTGGGCGGCCTCGCCACGGGCTGCTACGCCCGGATGAACGGCTACCGCACCCATGTGCTGGAGATGCACGAGATCCCCGGCGGGTCCTGCACCTCCTGGGACCGGGGCGACTTCACGTTCGACTGGTGCGTGAGCTGGCTGCTCGGCAGCGGCCCCGGCAACGAGATGCACCAGGTCTGGCTGGAGCTGGGGGCGCTGCAGGGCAAGGAGATGCGGCAGTTCGACGTGTTCAACGTCGTGCGGTCGCGCAGCGGGGAGTCGGTGTACTTCTACTCCGACCCGGACCGCCTGGAGGCCCACCTCCGGGAGATCTCGCCCCGCGACGGGCGGCGGATCAAGCACTTCTGCGACGGTCTGCGGACCTTCAAACGGGCGCTGGCCGTCTACCCGTTCCTGAAGCCGGTGGGGCTGATGGGGCGCCGGGAGCGGTGGCGGATGATGGCGTCGTTCACGCCGTACTTCAACACCATCCGCAAGTCCCTCACCGAGCTGATGACGGACTACTCGGCGAAGTTCGAACACCCGCTGCTGCGCGAGGCGTTCAACTACATGCTGTACGAGCGGCACGCCGACTTCCCGGTCCTGCCGTTCTACTTCCAGCTGGCGTCGCACGCGTGCGGCTCCGCCGGGGTGCCCGAGGGCGGGTCGATGGGCCTGGCGCGGTCCATCGAGCGCCGCTACCGGGACCTCGGCGGGGAGATCACGTACAACGCGCTGGTCGAGAAGATCCTCGTGGAGGACGACCACGCGGTCGGGGTGCGGCTGAGCGACGGGCGCGAACTGCGGGCCGACATCGTCGTGTCGGCGGCGGACGGGCGCGCCACCGTGCTGGAGATGCTGGACGGGCGCTACCTCAACGACACGTACCGCCGCCTGTACACGGAGACGATCGACGAGCCGGGCATGCTGTCGCCCGGGTACGTGAGCGTCTTCCTGGGGCTGCGGCGCCCGTTCCCCGAGGGTGATCCGTGCACCACGCACCTCCTCGACGAGGAGACGGCCGCGAAGATGGTGGGGATGCGGCACCCGAGCATGAACGTGCAGTTCCGCAGCATCCACTACCCGGAGCTGTCGCCGGAGGAGACCACGGTCATCTACGCGACGTACTTCTCGGAGGCCGCGCCGTGGCGGGAGCTGCGGGAGGGCCCCGAGCGGGCCAGCCGGCAGCGGCGCGGCGGGACGCTGCACACGCTGCCGGTGCGGCACGGCAAGGGGTACACGCTGGCGAAGCGGCAGGTCCGCATGACCGTCGAGAAGTTCCTCGACGAGCGGTATCCCGGGATGCGCGACGCGATCGCGGTGCGGGACGTGTCCACGCCGCTGACGCAGGTGCGCTACACGGGCGTGTACAACGGCGCGTTCCCGGGCTGGCAGCCGTTCATGGACGGCGGCGAGACCCTGGAGGTCGAGATCAAGAAGAACGGGCCGGTGCTGCCTGGCCTGTCCGACTTCTACATGTCGGGCGTGTGGGTCACGGTCGGCGGCCTCATCCGGGCCGTGGCCGCGGGGCGGCAGGTGATGCAGTTCGTCTGCCGCGACGACGGCAAGGAGTTCCGGGCGGAGATCGACGAGAGCCTGCCGCTCCCCACGCAGCGGATCATCGCGGTCGGTCCCAAGCCGCCGTCCGAGGACGCCACCCGGGTGCCGGGCGGCACCCCGTCCGCCGATGGCCCGCCCCCCACGAGCCCTGCCACCGTCGGCACCACATCGAGGAGCGCGTGACCATGAAGATCCAGAAGTGGGCCATCCGGGAGCGCGTCCCGGGCGTGCCGGACGTCGACCGGCTGTACGCGAAGGTCGCCGAGGACCTCGACACGTCGTCCCTCGCGGCGGACGAGATGCTGCTCGCGACGCGGTACGTGTCCATCGACCCGTACCTGGTGGGCCTCTCGCACGAGCTGCCGATCGGCTCCCACGCGGTGGGCGACTCGATCATGGAGGTCGTGACGGCCGGTCCCGACGCGGTGTTCCGGCCCGGGGACCTGGTGCGCGGCTTCGGCGGCTGGCGCACGCACCTGGTGAGCGACGGGAAGTCGTGGACGTGGGACGGCGGCGAGTTCCCGCTGCGGCTGCCCCCGCTGCGGAAGCTGGACCCGGCGCACTACGACGACCGGCTGCCGCTGTCCACGGCGCTGGGCATCATGGGCAGCCCGGGGATCACCGCGTGGGGCACGATGCGGCACTTCCTCGACGTGCGGCCGGGGGACACGGTGGTCATCAGCGGCGCCACGGGGATCGTCGGCACCCTGGCCGGGCAGCTGGCGAAGCGCGCGGGGGCGGCGCGGCTGATCGGGACGACCAGTTCGGAGGGCAAGGCGGCGTACCTGAAGCGCCTCGGCTTCGACGAGGTGGTGGTCTACCGGCACGGGGACGCGGTGGACGACGTGCACCGCGCGCTGGCGGCGGCCGCGCCCGACGGGGTGGACCGCTACCTGGACAACCTGGGCGGCGCGGTGACCGACGCGGTGTTCCGGATGCTGCGGGTGCACAGCAGGGTGGCGGTGTGCTGGCAGTGGTCCACGACGGTCAACGGCGACTGGACCGGGCCGCGGCTGCTGCCGTACGTGATGTTCCCGCGGACCACGATCCGGGGCGTGTTCGCCGAGGAGTGGTACACGGACGAGAACCTCGCGGCGCTGCACGAGGAGGTGGGCGGCCTGGTGCGTGCCGGGGAGATCGCCTTCGAGGAGACGGTCTACGAGGGCTTCGACAACCTGCCGGTGGCGTACCGCAACATCTACGTCAATCCGGCGGCGCACCGGGGGAAGGTGCTGGTGAAGCTGTGACGCCCTGACGGGCCGCGCCACGGGCGACGCCCCCGGTTCCCGCCGCTGCGGCGGGGACCGGGGGCGTTCCTCCTCGTGTCTCGGAGGGGGCGGGGCGTTCACCAGGCGATGGGCAGTTCCTCGGGGCAGTTGATGAGCCGGGAGGGCTGCCAGCGCAGGGTCTCGTCGGGGACGGCGAGGCGGATGCCGGGGAAGCGGGGGACGAGCAGTTCGAGCGTCACCTGCATCTCCATGCGCGCCAAGTGGGAGCCCATGCAGTAGTGCGCGCCGTGGCCGAACGTGAGGTGCGCGGGCCCTTCGCGGCGGATGTCGAAGCGGCCGGGGTCGTCGTACGCGTGGGGGTCGTGGTTGCCCGCCGAGATGGCGACCAGCACCGGGTCGCCGGCCGCCACGGTGACGCCGCCGAGTTCGACGTCCTCGGTCGCGTAGCGCGGCAGGGAGGTGGCGGTGAGGGCGGGGACGAACCGCATCAGCTCCTCGACGGCGCCGGGGACGAGTTCGGGCTTGTCCCGCAGCAGGCCGAACTGGTCGGGGTGGGTGAGGAGGACGTAGAGGAAGTCGGTCAGCTCGCTCGTCGTGGTGATGAACCCGGCGCCGAGCAGGTCGGCGGTGAGGCCGAGCAGTTCGCGCTCGGTGATCTGCCCGTCCTCGTCGCAGGCCTGGACGAGGGTGGTGAGCAGGTCGTCGCCGGGCGACCGCCTGCGCTGTTCGACGCCGTCCTTCATGTAGGCCATGAACGCGGCGAAGTGCGCGCCGACCTCCTCGGCCGTCGCGGTGTTGGACATGATGCTGTGGCCCCAGGCCCAGACCCGTTCGTGGTCCTCGGGCGGCATGCCGAGCAGGTCGCAGATCACCATGGTGGGCAGGGGGATCGTGTAGGCCGTCATGAAGTCGGCGGGCGGTCCCGCGGCGGCCATGGCGTCGAGGAGCCCCTCGGCCATCTCGCGGACGCGTTCGCGCAGCAGGTGGATGCGGCGGGCGGTGAAGTGCCGGGCGGCGGCGTGGCGTACTCGGGTGTGGTCCGGCGGGTCCATGGAGAACAGGCCGTCGCCGACGCGCGCCCCCGGGCGGGCGCGCGGCTGGTCCTGGCCGCGCGTCGCGACGATGCCGAAGCGCGGGTCGGAGAGCACCTGCCGGATGTCCGCGTGCCGGGTCGCGAGCCAGGCGTCGTCGCCGTACGGCATGCGCACGCGGACGAGGGGCTTGTCGTACAGCTCGGCGTAGCGCGGGTGGATGGCGATGCCGCCGGTCTCCTCGAACGGGAAGGAGAGGGGCTCGTTCTGCTCGGACATGGCGGTGGTGCCCTTCCGTGGGGGGAGCGCAGGCGTGCCTTGTCCCTTCAGGGTGTGCCGGGTCGGCGGACCGTACGAGACCCGGTCGTGAACATCACCCGATGGAGCGAAAACGCATCTCGTTGTCGATAAGCGCGGTGCGGCGGGGAACGGATCGTGGTTTTCCCCCGTTTCCCCCGTATCCTGCCCCGCGCGAACGCACCACTGGGAAGGAAGACCCCGTGAGCACCACCTATGACGGACAGTCACTCGGCGAGGCGCTGCGCCGCCACGGACTGATAGCCATCCTGCGCGCCCGCGCGGACGCTCCGCTCGTCGACGCCGTACGGGCGCTGGCGGAGGGCGGCGTGCGCCTGGTCGAGATCACCGTGCCGACGCCGGGCAGCCTGGCGGCGGTCCGCGCGCTGGCCGGGGAGTTCGGCGACCGGCTGTGGATCGGCACCGGGACGGTGACGACGGTGGACGAGGTACGGGCGACGGCGGAGGCGGGCGGGCGGTTCGTCGTCTCGCCGCACACCGACCCGGAGGTGATCGGCGCGGCGCGCGAGGCGGGCCTCGGGGCGTTCCCCGGCGCGATGACGCCGACGGAGATCCTGGCGGCCTGGCGGGCGGGGGCGACGGCGGTGAAGCTGTTCCCGGCGACGCGGCTCGGGCCCTCGTACGTGGCGGAGGTGCGGGCGCCGCTGCCGGACGTGCCGCTGGTGCCGACCGGCGGGGTGATGACGGCGGACGTCGCGGCGTACCGGGCGGCGGGCGCCGTCGCGGTCGGGGTCGGCTCGCCGCTGCTGGGGGACGCGCTGGCGGGCGGCCCGCTCGGGGCGCTGCGGGAGCGGGCGGCGGAGTTCGTCCGGCTCGCCGGGGAGGACGCGGCATGAGCGGCGGGAACGGCGTGGAGCTGACGGTCGTCGGGGAGACGATGGCGACGCTGTCGGCGGACCATGTGGGGCCGCTGCGGTACGCGCGGGGGCTCGGCCTGTCGGTGGCCGGTTCGGAGTCCACCGTGGCGGTGGGCGCGGCGCGGCTCGGGCACCGGGCGGCGTGGGTCGGCCGGGTCGGGGACGACGAGCTGGGGGCGCTCGTCAGGACGCGGCTGCGCGGGGAGGGCCTGGACGTGCGGGCGGTGACCGACGGGGAGGCGCCGACCGGGCTGATGCTGAAGGAGCAGCCGGTCGCGGGGCAGGCGCGGGTGCACTACTACCGTGCCGGATCGGCCGGTTCGCGGCTGTCCCCCGGCGACCTGCCGGACGACCTGCTGGACGGGACGCGCGTCCTGCACACCTCGGGCATCACGGCCGCGCTGTCCGCGACGGCGCTGGAGACCGTGCGGGAGGCGGCGCGCCGGGTGCGGGCGGCGGGCGGGATCGTCTCGTTCGACCTGAACCACCGGGCGCGGCTGTGGCCGCGCGAGCGGGCGCGGGAGACGCTGCTGTCGCTGGTGCCGCTGACGGACGTGCTGTTCGCCAGCGACGACGAGGCGGCCATGCTGACGGGGGACGACAGGGCGACGCCGGAGGAGGCGTGCCACGCGCTGCGGGCGATGGGTCCTGACACGGTGGTGGTCACCAGCGGGGCGGCGGGGGCCGTGTCGGTGTCGGCGGCGGGCACGGTGCGGACGGCGGCGCTGCGGGTGCGCGCGGTCGATCCGGTGGGGGCGGGCGACGCGTTCGTGGCGGGGTATCTGTCGGGGCTGCTGTCCGGTCTGGACGAGGCGGCGCGCATGGCGCGGGGGACGGCGGTCGGGGCGGTCTGCGTCGCGACGCAGGGCGACTGGGAGGGGCTGCCCGACCTGGCCGGTCTCGCGTCCGCCGAGGCGGAGGCGGGCACCGTGACGCGCTGAGGCGAAGGGGAGGGGCCGCCGCCGACGGGCGCATGCCCGGCCGGACACCGGGCCGGCCGGCGTCGGCTCCGGCCCGGGGCGGTGGGCGGTGGGTACGTCGTCCCCGGCGCCGTCCGCGTGACGGTCCGGGCGGTTCGCGCCCCTCCCCCGTCCGGCTGTTCACGCCCTCCGCCGACGGGTGGAGCGGACTCCGGAACCGGGGCATGCCTGGCGGCGGACGCACCGGCCGCCCGTCGGCGGCACGCCCATGCACCGGGGATCGGTCCGCCGTCTACGGCCGGACGCGGCCCGCAGCCCGCCTCGGGACGGCGGGCGGGCGGAACGCCGCCGCGCGCCGATGGGGCCGGTGCCGTCCCCCTGACGGCCCCCTGCCCGCTCCGTCGAGCCGGGCACCGGGCCGGAGCGGTTGGGGCGGTAGGCGGCCGGTGGCCGGGGACGGCCACGGCACGGTCCGCCAGGAACCGGAGCGCGGCGCGCTCCGGGCGCATGCCCGATGGCAGCCGGACCTGGCGTCCGTCAGGGGCGGGTCGTGCGGAACGTCCGCACGCCGGGGGGCGGTTCGGTGCGACAACCGCCGAGGCGGATGCCGGGCCCGGCTGCCGTGAGCGGCGCGCGGGTCAGGGGGTCCAGGCCGCGACGAGGGCGAGCAGGCCGGGGAAGCGTGCCTCCAGGTCGGCGATCCGCACCTCGCTGCGGCGTTCGAGCCCGTACTGCCGCTGCCGCAGGACGCCCGCGTCGCGCAGGGCGCGGAAGTGGTGCGTCAGCGACGACTTGGGGCGGTCGAGCCCGAACCAGCCGCAGGGGTGGTCGAATTCCTCGCGCTCCAGGAGCAGCGTCCGCACGATCCGCAGCCGCAGCGGATCGCTGAGCGCGCCCATGACGGTTTCGAGGCGCAGGTCGTCGACCACCGGTTCCGGGAGCGGGGCGGGCAGTCCCGCCGGTTCCGGCAGCACCTTGATGCGGCTGTCCTGCCGCGTCGTCGTGGACGGCATGGGATCTCCTCGCGCTGGCCCCCGACCCTGTCGGGTCGTCCGATCGTAGAGCCCCCATTGTACGACTCGACTCGTACTGCACGTGCTAAGTTCGACTTCACTCGTACAGGCCCCGACCTGGGCCGACCGTGAGTGAAGGGAACCGCCATGTCCTCGACCCGCCTGCCCCTGCCGCCCACCGGCACCCTGCGGACGCGGCCTGACGACCCGCCGCCACCCGACCGGTGGGTGTGGGCGGCGGCGTGGCCGGTGACCGCCGTCTTCACGCTGTCGAACGCCGCCACGCCGCTGTACGTCCTGTGGCAGCGGGACATCGGCTTCTCGAAGGGCACGCTCACCCTGGTCTTCGCCTGCTACATCGCCGGGCTGCTGGGCTCGCTGCTGGTGTCGGGCGTGCTGTCCGACCGGCTCGGCCGCAAGCCGGTGCTGCTCCCCGCGCTCGGGCTCGGCCTGGCCGCCTGCGCGATCTTCGCGACCGCGGGGTCGGTCGCGGCGCTGGCCGTGGCGCGGCTGTTCACGGGCGTCGCGGTCGGGGCGGTGGTGTCCGCCGGGATGGCGGCCGTGACGGATGTGGCGGGCGCGCCGCGCCGCAGGCTGGCCGCGCTGCTGGCGTCGTGCGCCATGGTGGTGGGGGCGGGGCTCGGTCCGCTGCTCGCGGGGGTGCTGTCCGACGTGGCGCCCGCGCCGACGGTGACCGTCTTCCTGGTGGAGGCGGTGGTGCTCGTGACGGCCGTGGTGACCGTGCTGCGGATGCCGCTGCCGCGGCCCGGGGGCGGCGGGGGCGGCGCGTGGGTGCGGCTGCCGCGTGTGCCGCGCGGCGCGGGGACGCCGCTGCTGCTCGGCGTCGCGGTGTTCGGTCCTGGGATCACCGCGACGTCGTTCGTGCTGTCGCTCGGGCCGACGCTGCTCGCCGACGTGCTGGGCACGAGCAGCAGGACGGTCGCGGGGGTGACGGCGTTCGTGATGTTCCTCGCGGCGACGGGGGCGCAGTCCGCCGTGCGCGGGCTGCGGCGGTCGGCCGTGCTGGCGGCGGGGGCGGGGGCGACCCTGCTGAGCATGGGCGCGCTGGCCGTCGCCGTGCAGGCCTCGTCCGCGCCCGCGCTCTACCTCTCGGCGGTCCTCGCGGGGGCGGGCCAGGGCATGGGCCAGCTCGGCGGTCTGTCGCTGCTCAACCAGGCGGTGCCGCCCACGCGGCTCGCCGAGGCCAACGCGGCGCTGAACGCGGGAGGTTACCTGCTGGCGGGCACGCTGCCCGTCGCCGCCGGCTACCTCAGCGACGCGGCCGGGACGGCGGTCGGGGCGACCGTCTTCGCCGCCGTCCTGGCGGCCCTCGCGCTGGCCGGGGGCGTCACGGTCGCCGCCGCGCGCCACCGGATCGCCGACCGGGCGTGACGCCCCCGCCGGGGCGCCCGTCGGGGGCAGGACATCCGACGTGCGGTGACGCCTTCGCGGCAGGCGTCACCGCACGTCGGCCGCTTCCTCGTGAACGGGGCTCCCGGGCGCCGGGGCCTCCGGGGCGGTGGCCCGCAGCGCCGCTTCGACCCGGCGGTTGCTGGTCATGGACGCGGTGACGGCCGTCATCGTCAGGAGGAGGCAACCGGCGGCGTACAGCGGGGTGCGCACGTCGTAGGCGGTCGCCAGCCAGCCGCCGAGGAAGGCTCCGAAGGGGGCGGCGCACATGGCCAGCATGCGGGAGGTGGAGGCGACCCGGCCCATCAGGTGGCCCGGGACGATCGCCTGCCTCAGGGACGGGCCGAGCACCATCGTGGCGCCCATCCCGGCCCCGCAGACGGCGAGCGCCAGCCCGGCCGCGTACGGGTTCGGGGCGGCGGCCAGGCCCAGGATGGCGAGCCCTTCGACGGCGGCCGTGCAGGTCAGCGCGGTGCCGGTGCCGAGCCGCCTGCCGAGGTGGGAGGCGATGGCCGCGCCGAGCAGGCCGCCGGTGGCCTCCGCCGTGAGCAGCAGGCCGAAGCCGGAGGTGCCGATGCCGAGGCGGTCGTGCGCGAAGAGGGCGAGGACGGTCTCCACGGCGAGGAAGGCGATGTTCCCGACCGCGGGGCGCAGCGCGAGCCCGAGCAGCAGCCGGTCCCGGAAGACGTACGAGGCGCCGGCCCGCGCCTGCCGGAGCAGCGGCTCGCGCGTCTCCGGCACGGGCCGGGGTACGGCGGGCAGCGACCGTACGAGCAGCGCGGAGAGTGCGAACGACACGGCGTCGGCGAGCAGCGGGACCGCCCGCCCGAGGGTGAGCAGCGCGCTGCCCGCGGGCGGCCCGGCGAAGCCGGACATGGCGGTCTGGGCGCCGCGCAGGCGGGAGTTGGCCCGTTCAAGAAGTGCCGGGTCGCGGTGGAGCAGGTCCGGCAGGTAGGCCGTGGCGGCCGTGTCGAAGAAGAGTCCGCCGAGGCCGAGGAGGAAGGCGACGGCCGCGAGCAGCGGGATGCTCAGGAGGTCGAGCAGGGCCGCCGCCGCGGGTATCGCGAGCAGCACGGCGCGCGCCATGTCGGCGGTCCACATCGTGCGCCTGCGGTCCCAGCGGTCCACCAGCGCCCCGCCGAGGACCCCGAAGAGCAGCCACGGCAGGGTCCCGGCGGCCGTGACGAGGGCGAGGGCCATCGGGTCCCGCGTCAGGGTCAGCGCGAGCAGCGGCAGCGCGGCGTGCGTCACGCCGTCGCCGAGGGAGGAGACCGTCTGCGCGGTCCACAGTCGTCCGAAGCCGGTCGGCAGCTTCCTGATGTCCGAGGTCATTCGGCGCCTCCCTGGGCCTGGTCGCGCGGTGCGGGGCGGAAGAGGGCGAAGGCCAGCGACACGTCGGGCAGGGACGGGTCGGAGAGTGCCTGGAACTCGTCGGCCAGCGCGTCCAGCCGCGCCCCCAGCTCGGTGAACTGCTCGTCGGTGAGTCGCAGATGCGCCATCCGCACGTGCCGCTCGGCGTCGGCCGGGGACGCCTCAAGGTCGGCCACCGCGTGCCGCATCAGCATGTCGGGGCCGCCCTCTCCGGGGTCGGGCAGCACGATCGACCGCGCGGCCATGGCGTAGTACCGCTCGGTGACGCCGCGCACCTTCCGCGTCCGCACGACCTTCACGAGGCCGGCGCGCTCCAGCAGCCGGACGTGGTAGCTGGAACTGCCTTTCGCGAGGCCGACGCGGTCGGCGATCTGCGTGATCGTCGCCGGTGCGAAGCGGAGGACGGCCATGATCCGGTGGCGCGTGAGGTTGGAGACGGCGCGCAGCTGCTCGTCGGTGGTGACGTGGAACGTCTCGGGAAGATCGTCGTCGGGCATGCGAGCAATGGTCAACGATTCTTGACCATTGCGCAAGGGGGTTCCCGCGCGGACTTCGGGACCTCACCCGTCCGGCCGCCCGACGGCGCGGGCGCGGGCCTCCGTACCGTGGGTCCCATGACTGTGCCGGTCCTCCACTGCGCCGACCCGCTCGCGCCCCGCCGTCCCGACCCGCATTTCGCGGCGGAGGCCGCCGCGTCCCGGGCGTGCGGCGCCCGGGTGGCGCTGATCGACCACGACGCCCTGCTCGCCGGAGACGCCGAACGCGCGGTCGCGCGGGTCCCCGCAGGGTTCGGCACCGCCTGGTACCGGGGCTGGATGATCCCCGCCGACCGGTACGCCGCGCTGGACGCGGCGCTCGCGGGGCGGGGCGCCGCGCTGCTCGTCGGCCCGGAGGCGTACCGCGCGGCGCATGAACTGCCGGGCTGGTACGCGGCGTTCGAGGGGCTGACGCCGCACGGCGTGTGGCTGCCCTCGGCGCCGGGCGAGGTGCCGTCCGCGGGGGCGCTGGCAGCGCTCGCGGCGGGTCTGCCGCCCGGGCCCGGCATCGTCAAGGACTACGTGAAGTCGCGCAAACACGAGTGGGACGAGGCCTGTTACCTGCCCGACCTGCGCGACACCCCGGGCGTGCTGCGCGTCGTGCGGCGGTTCGTGGAGTTGCAGGACGACTTCCTGGCGGGCGGGGTGGTGCTGCGCGCCTTCGAGTCCTTCACGCGGCCCGACGGCGCGGCGCACGAGGTGCGGGTGTGGTGGCTCGACGGCGAGCCGGTGCTCGTCACGCCGCATCCCGACAGCCCCGTGGAGGCGGTGCGCGCGCCCGCGCTCGACGCGGTGCGGGCCGCCGTACGAGCGCTCGGCCCGCGGTGGGTGACCACCGATCTGGCGCTGCGGGCGGACGGCGCATGGCGGGTGGTGGAGGTGGGCGACGGGCAGGTCAGCGACCTGCACCCGTCCGTCGCCCCGGAGTCCATGGCCGCCGTGCTGGCCGGCGCGCCGCCTGCGGTCCAGACCTGAACTTCGCTCGTCGTTGGATCGGTTGGGCTGGGCGTCGAGGCGGGATCCGAGGCGTGGACGCTGAGTGTGCCGCGTTGATCCGGGCTGTGTCGGCAGGCAGCGTCGGGGCCTCGCGGTCCGGCTCACCTCGCCGACGCCGCTGTTCCCTGCTGCTTTGATCTTGAGGTGAGCCCGGGGGCTCTTCCCCGCTGTACCCTGAGACCCCGTGTTGCCCCAGCGCTGAGCGAGCGCATGGAAGGCCGTGATGAGAGCGCCAGAGCTGCCGGGCGGCCAGCAGGCTGATGTGCTGGTGTACTTCGACGACGAGCTGCTCGCTGGAGTTGAACTCGATGCCGTGCAGGACACTTTCCCCTGGTACGGGGGGACGATCGTCGACGGGCCCGCTCTCGAGCGCTGGCGGGGCTTTGTCGAGATGTTCCACGAAGCCGACCTCGAGTTCGACTACTGTCCGCACCATCCGGACGAAGGACCCTACGAGGAGACAGACCTTGCCAGGTACGCCGAGGCGCTGACCAAGCTCGAGGGCCTTGAGGACGACATGTACGAGGGTGACCCCTGGCTCGCTCCGTGGAAGGCCGCCGATCCGGCGCGAGTAGAGAGCTATCTGCGGTTCCTCGACCATCGGCGCTGGCGGGCGGTGACCCGAGGCGGAGAGATTGTCGCCGGCATTCCGTTGCCGCCCAGTATCGATCTTCGGACCAGGCGCTTTTCCTTCCGGCCATGACCGGAGGTCACAGAACCTGCATCGACCGGCCCCCGGCTGCGGAATCCTCAGATCCTCAAGGCCGGGCCGGTGGAAACTCGGCACCGACAGGCAGAGCGCCCAGACGCTTCTCCACCACGGACGTCACCACGCACTCCGGACGCTGCCCCCCAGACCGTGGACGCGGAGACCGGGCATTCATCGACACACGCCCGCTACGACGACCAGATCATCCGAATCGATGACCTGCGACGTACGGGTCTAGACGCCGCCGACCGTGACCAGGCGGGCCCAGGCGTGTGCCAGGACCTCGTGGCCGTACGGCGTCGGGTGCACGCCGTCCGCCGCGACGCGCGCCGCGCCCCCGGCCGTGCGCGCCGCCTGGTTGAGCAGCCCGTCCGCCGCGAGCAGGCCCGCGCCGAACTCCTCGGCGAGCCGCCTGACGGCCTGGATGCGCGGATCGAGGTCCTCGCGCCATGTCCACTGCTCCGGCGTGACGGGCACGAGGAACGGTTCGACGAGCAGCAGGCGGGCGCCGGTCTCGTCGGCCGTCCTGGTGAGCAGGTGGCGGTAGTCGGCCTCGTACGCGGCGATGTCCGTGGTGAGGCCCGAGTCGTAGCGGCGCCACGTGTCGTTGACGCCGACGAGGACCGAGACGAGGGCGGGCTTGAGCGCCACGGCGTCGTCGGTCCAGCGTGCCCGCAGGTCGGCCACCCGGTCGCCGCCGACGCCGCGGTTGAGGAAGACGAGGCCGCTGCCGGGGTGGCGGTCGGTCAGCAGGCGGGCGGCGAGGGCGGCGTACCCGTCGCCGAGGCCGTCGCCCAGGCCGGTGCGGCGCCCCGCGTCGGTGATGCTGTCGCCCTGGAAGAGGACCGTGGAGCCGGGGGGAATGCTGAGCGTGCTGGCGCTGTGCGGGCTCTGCGGCATCGTGTGCTCCGGGGTTCGGTGGTCGTGTGCCGTCACATTGTGCGCCCGGTGCGCGCGCCCCCGGCTCCCGGCCGTCATATCGCCGTGCCGGAGCCTATGCGGTGGTAGGTGCGGTCGTGGAACACGAGGGGCATGGCGCCGTCCGGGCGGGTGCGGGTCTCCAGGACCCGCAGCGAGACGAGGTAGCTGCTGCCGACCGCCGTCCGCTGCTCGACGGCGCCGCGCAGCCAGGAGACGGCGCCGTCGATGACCGGCTCGCCGGTCGGCAGCGGCGTCCAGCCGCCCGCGGCGAAGCGGTCGATGCCGCTGGTGGCGAAGCGGGCGGAGACGTCGTCCTGGTGGTCGGCGAGGAAGCTGACGGCGACGGTGGGCGCGGCGGCGAGCGCGGGCCAGGACGAGGACGACGAGGCGATGGAGAACGCGAGGAGCGGCGGGTCGGCCGAGACGGATATGACCGACGTGGCGGTGAAGCCCGTGTGACCGCCCTCGTGGGCGAACGCGACGACGGCCACCCCGGCGGGGTGCCGGCGGAACACCGCCTTGTACGCCTCGGCGGTGACGGCCTGGCGGGCCGTCGCCTCCCGGGTCACCGGGCGGCTCCGGCGGGGCGGGGCGAACCGGTGCGCGGGGCGTGCGCGGGCGTGGGTCTGGGTGCGGTACGGGGCATGGGCTCCTTCTTCCTGGTGGTTCATCCGTTTCCTGTGCGTTCTACCGTGTTCGAGTGCGCGCCCGGTGGGCGGGGTACGGAAGGAGGATGCCCAGGGGAAGGGACCCGGCATTCGCCCGGCGGCGGTCCGTTGTGTGCGCGGGGGGACGGGGGCGT
This sequence comes from Streptomyces sp. NPDC049879, assembly GCF_044461265.1. Classification (NCBI taxonomy): domain Bacteria; kingdom Bacillati; phylum Actinomycetota; class Actinomycetes; order Kitasatosporales; family Streptomycetaceae; genus Streptomyces; species Streptomyces sp. NPDC049879. The sequence continues at coordinate 134,339 of NZ_JBITKT010000003.1, forward strand.
CCGGCGCGGGGGGCGGCGTACGCGCGGAGGGGGCCCGCCGGACGGCGGGCCCCCTCGTACGGTGCTGTGTGCCGGGCGGGTGCGGTCAGCGGGCCTGCTGCTGTGCCGGTCCGCCCGTGATGACGAACTGGGAGCCGGGCTCGACCACCACGTCGCCGTCGGCGGTGCCGCTGATGGTGACGTCAGTGAGCGTCGCGCTGCCGCGCGCGCCGCCGTGGGCGAGGATGCCCGCGCCGTTCAGCGACCCGTCGATGGTGACGTTGCTGATCTGCGCGCCGGGCACGGCGCCGCCGCCCGACTTGAACTGGATGCCGTCGTACGTCGAGTCGTGGATCTGCGTGTCGCGGATCACCACGCCGGGGATGTCCTGTCCGGCGGCGAACAGCGTGATGGCGCCGAACTCCTGTGCCTCGCCCCAGAACGCGCCGCCGGTGCGGTGCAGTTCGTTGCCCGCGATCAGGGTCTCGCCGGAGAAGGGCAGCGGGTCGTGGTCGGTGGCGAGCATGATGCCCGGGTAGTTCATGGTGTCGGAGATCAGGTTGTTCTCGATCGAGTTGCCGTAACCGCCGTAGACGGCGATGCCGTTGGCGCGCCAGGGCAGCTGGATGGTGTTGTCGCGGAAGGTGTTGTCGTGGCCGATGTCGGTGGAGGGGTCGCGCACGTAGCGGTTCGCCCAGACCGCGAGTGAGTCGTCGCCTGTGTTGCGGAACGACGAGTCGGAGACGGTCGAGTTGCGGGTGCCGTTGGTGAAGTTGATGCCGTCGGCGTAGGTGTTGCGGATGCGCATGCCGCTGAACTCGACGCCGTCGCCGGGGCCCCAGAGGTCGGGGATGTTGTCGAAGTCGCGCCCCGCCCAGACCGCCACGTTGGCGTGCTCGATCCACACGTTGGTGATCGCGGTGTTCTGCCCGAAGCGGCCGTTGAGGCCGACGCCGCCCTCCTGGTTGCCGTCGCCGCCCCTGATGGTGCCTGAGCCGAAGATGGCGATGTCGGAGATCTGGGTGTTGTCGTCGATGTCGAAGCCGAAGTTGCCCTCGTGCGGGTGGTTGATGCCACCGGCCTCGTGGGGCGGCGTGAGCGTGTAGAGCTGCGAGTGCCACATCCCGGCGCCGCGGATCGTGACGTCGCGGATGCCGACCTGGTTGTACTGGCCGCGGTCCAGCGGGTCGTCGGTCAGGATCTTCTGCTCCTGCCGCCACTGGCCCGCGGGGATCCAGACGCAGTCGATCTCGCCGTTCTGGTCGGCGGTCACCGCGGCCTGGAGGGCGTCGGTGTCGTCGTTCCCGTCGTCGGGGACCGCGCCGTACTCGGTGATGGACGTGCACTCGGCGGGCTGCTCGGCCGGGGGCGCGACCTCTTCGAGGTCGATGAGGTCGACGATGTAGAACTCCGCGCTGTCGTCGGCGTCCCGCTGGAGCCGGAACGTCGTGCCCGCCGGGTAGGTCTCCGCGAGCAGGGCGTGCGACTCGTCGAAGAGGCGCCGCGCGTCGCCGCCCGGGTTGTTGGTCAGGCCCTCGGGGTCGTCGGTGTTGCCGTACAGCCAGCTGTGCTTGGACGACAGGTCGAGCTTCCGCACGAACTCGCCGTCCGCGTACAGGCTGATCGTCGCCTCCTGGCCGCCGCCGCCCGGGGCGTCGGGGATGGAGTTGCGCACGACGATCGAGTTGGTGGCGTTCGTCGAGGTGAACTCCACGAACTGGCCGGTGCTGTCGAGGCGGACCGACTCGCGGCCCGAGGACTCGGTGGCGAAGTTGGTGTGCCCGAAGGTGCGCTCGGGGTCGCTCTGGAGCAGCGTGCCCTCGTAGTCGCCGTCCTCCGCCTCGTACTCGGTGTACGGCAGCGCCGCGCCGGTCGCCTCGGCGGCGGGGGCGGCGGTGGGCGCGGCACGGTCACCGGCGGATGCCGGGGCGGCGGGCACCAGGCCGAGGACGACCAGGCCGGCCAGGGGGACGGCGGCGGCGAGCCGCCGCCCGGGGTGGTGTCGTGTCATGTGGGGGTCCTCTTTCCGTGGGAGCGCCGTGTGGGGACGCCGCTCCGATCGGACCGGCCGCGCGCCGCGCGGTTGCCGCGGGGCGGTGGGCCGGGGCGCGGCCGCGGGACGACGGGACGCGGAGACGCCGGTGTGGGGGTGGTGGTGGTGCGGTTCGCCGTCTGTGGGGCTGACGGGGTGTGGGGGTGGACTGAGGTACCGACAGCCGGACTGCCGAAAAGTTGCGTTGCTTTGCGCAAGAATTTGAGTCGTCCAGTCGCTTCCTTGCGGTTCGGGTCAAGATTTCAAGCATGTCACGCACTTGTCAACGCTTCGCGCAGGGCGTGCACGAGATCCCCAGGACTCGCACGGACCCTCACGGCACGAGGCCGACAGGCCGCCCACATACGGGTCGGAGTTGTGCCCATGCGGTGCGGACGGCTCCGCGCCGCAGGCCTGGCGGCCATTTACGCTACGACAGTTGCGCAATGCGCGCGCCGGGCGTAGCCTCCTTTTCGAAACGGCAGTAGCGAAAAGGAGGCGGACGTGGCAGCGGCACAACCCGGCAGGCCCCGCGACGCGGACGCGGACGCGCGGATCCTCCGCGCCGCCCTCGACCAGCTGATGGCCCACGGATACGCGGGGTTCACCGTGGACAGGGTCGCGGAGCAGGCGGGCGTCGCGAAGACGACGCTCTACCGGCGCTGGCCCACCAGGGACCACCTGGCCATCGCGGTGGTCGCCCGTATGCAGGACGCGGTCGCCGTCCCCGACACCGGCGACATCGCCGCCGACCTCACCGACTACCTGGAGCAGATCGCCCTCGGTCTCCACCGCATGCGCCGCGCCGGACGGCACGGCGACGAGGACCCCCTCTCGTCCGGAGTGGTGGGCGAACTCGTCGCCGCCGCCGCGCGGCACCCCGACACGGGAGAGCTGGTACGCGACCTGTTCGCCCGCCGCAACGGACTCGCCATCGGCCTGCTCGAACGGGCCAGGCGGCGCGGCGCCCTGCGCCCGGACACCGACCCGGAACTGCTCTTCGACCAGCTCGCCGGAGCGCTCTACTACCGGCTGCTGATCACCGGCCGGCCCATCGACCGCGCCTACGCCGAACGCCTCGTCAGAAGCGCGCTCGACGGCGCCCTTCCCCACCAGGAGAACAGATGACCACGCTTCAGGTGACCGACACCGCGCACACCCCCGCGCAGGACATCCCGGCGGACGGTCCGCCCCGCCGGGGCCGCGGACGCCGGCGGCTGCTCACCGGACTCGGCGCCGCACTCGCCGTCCTCACCGCGTACACCGTCTGGACCAATACGGACGCCTACGAGCTGTCCGCCTCGCTGGAGATCGACGCCACCCCCGAGGAGGTCTGGGCGGTCCTCGCCGACCTGTCCGCGTACCCCGAGTGGAACCCCTACATCACGGAGGCCGAGGGTGTGATCGAGGAGGACGCGGGCCTGCGGCTGCTGATGCACGGCGAGAGCGGCGACGGCACCATGACCCCCACCGTGGTCACCGCCGACCCCGGCCGGGAACTCCTCTGGCGGGGAAGCATCGGCCCCGGCCTGCTGTTCGACGCGGAACACCGCTTCACCATCGAGCCCCTGGAGGGCGGCGGTGTGCGGCTCACGCAGAGCGAGGACTTCACGGGCGTGGCCGTCCCGTTCTACCGCGGCGTCCTCCACGGCGAGACCCTGCCGCAGTTCGAGGCGATGAACGAGGCGCTCGCCGAGCGGGTGGCCGCGCTGCGCGACGCCTGACCTGCGCGGTCGGGGGCGGGGGCGATTGACCGGGTGGGGCGGCGCCCGTATCGTCCCACCCGCCGCCGTCCCACCCCCCTGGAGCACGTGTGCCCGCCAGCGAGTCCCCGATACCCGTGCCGTCCGAGTCCGCCGCCTACGCGCCGCTGCTCGACACGCTCCTCCCCCGGGACGGCTATCCCTCGGCGGTGGACGCCGGGGGGCTCGCGTTCCTGCGCCGGGCGCTGGCGGAGGACCCCGCCAGGAGGGAACGCGCCGGACGGGTCCTCGCCCTCGTCGCCACCCGCGCCCGCGCCCGCCACGGCCGGGAGTTCGCCGCTCTGACGGACACGGAACGGGCCGCCCTCCTCGACGGCCTGGCCGGTGAGCCGGACCTCAGGTGGTTCGCCGGGCTCGCCGCCGAGGGCTACTTCGCGGACGAGGCGAACGGCGGCAACGCGGGCGCCGCCTCCTGGGCCATGACCGGCTGGCGGCCCGGCCCTCCCGCCTACCTCGCCGCGCGCCCCGCCCCCGAGCCGCGGCACGCCGCCGTCACCCCCGGCGGGCTCGCCGCGCGGTACGACGCCGTGGTCGTCGGCTCGGGCGCGGGCGGCGGCGCCGCCGCCTGCCGCCTCGCCGAGTCGGGCCGCAGCGTGCTGGTCGTGGAGTCGGGCGCCTGGCCGGGCGCGGAGGAGCTGGCCGCCGACCACCTGCGCAACCCCCGTACGACCTGGGGCTTCCCGCCCCTCAGCGGCCCGGCCCCCGAGGGCAACCCCCGGCTCCTCGACGACGGGACCCGGCTGCTGCCCCTCTCCCCCACCGACCCCCGGTGGAGCAACAACGCCATGACCGTCGGCGGCGGCACCCGCGTCTACGGCGCGCAGGCGTGGCGCTTCGGCCCCGTGGACTTCCGGATGGCGTCCCACTACGGCGTCCCCGAGGGCAGCGCCCTGGCCGACTGGCCCTTCGGGTACGAGGAGATGGCGCCGTTCTACGAGCGGGCCGAGTGGGAGATCGGGGTGAGCGGCGGCGCCGACGCCGGCCCGCACGGCGGCACGCGCGCCAGGCCGCTGCCGATGCCGGCCCTGCCCACCGGGCCCGCGCACGAGGTGCTGCGCGCGGGCGCGGGACGGCTCGGGCTGTCCCCCGTTTCGGTGCCGCTGCTGATCAACTCACAGCCCTACCAGGGCCGTTCGGGCTGCGCGCAGTGCTCGCTCTGCGTGGGCTTCGCCTGCCGCGTGGACGCCAAGAACGACAGCAGGAACACCCTGCTCGCCCGCGCGTTCGCCACCGGCAGGTGCCGCATCCTCACGGAGGCGACGGCGGCCCGGCTGCTTGTCGGGCGCGGCGGACGGGTGGAGGGCGTGGCGGTCGCCGGGCTGCGGGACGGCGCCGTGTGGCGTACGGAGGTGCGCGCCGGTGAGGTCGTCCTGGCGGGCGGCGCCGTCGAGACGGCGCGGCTGCTGCTCAACTCGGCCCACGACGGCGAGCCCCGCGGCGTCGGGAACGCGGCCGACCAGGTGGGCCGCCACCTCCAGGGGCACCTGTACGCGTCGGCCGTGGGGATCTTCGCCGATCCGGTGGAGGACATGGTCGGCCCCGGCCCGTCGATCGCGGTGACCGACTTCCGGCAGGACAACCCGGGGATCGTCGGCGGGGGCATCCTGGCGCGGGAGTTCGTGCCGACCCCGGCCGCCACGTACCACTACCTGGCGGACACCGGGATCATCCCGCCGTGGGGCGCGGAGGCCAAGCGCGGCATGCGGGACCTGTCGCTGCGGATGCTGCGGCTCGCCGCGCCGATCCAGGAGGTGACGACGGCGGACGCCCGCGTGCGCGTGGCCCCGGGGACGCGGGACCGGCTGGGGATCCCCGTCGCCGTGCTGGGCGGGCACCCGCACGCGGAGGACCTGCGCGGGCAGGCGTTCCTCGCCGAGCGGTGCGTGGAGTGGCTGACCGCCTCCGGCGCGCGGCGGGCCGTACGCGCCGGGCTGACGCCGCCGGACGCCGGGCCGAGCGGCGGGCAGCACCAGGCGGGGACCTGCCGGATGGGCACCGACCCGGCCTCCTCGGTGACCGACCCGTGGGGCCGCGTCTGGGGGCACGACAACCTGCGCGTGGTGGACGGCTCGGCCCTGGTGACCAACGGCGGGGTGAACCCGGTGCTCACCATCTTCGCCAACGCCCTGCGCGTCGCCGACCACATGACGGCCGGCCGGTAGCCGCGCCCGCGCCGGGGGCGTCCCGGCGCGGGCGCGGACGGCGCGCGGTCCGTCAGGCGGTGCAGGGCACCGGCGTCGGGGACGTGAAGGACGGGTCGAGCGGGAACGGCGTCCCCGCCGCGCCCCAGACGGCCTGCTGCGTGGCCAGCTGGTCGGGGGCGCCGGAGCTCCACGGCGAGGCGAACGCGCCGACGTCCGAGGCGGGGGCGTCGCAGCCGATCTGCCAGCTCAGCAGCGAGTCGTACGGGGTGCTGCCGCCGACCTGCCAGGCGGTCCCGGCCGGGTCCTCGCCCGCGGCCGCGATGGCCTGGACGACGAGGGCGGTCGAGTTGGGGTCGGAGCCGTAGCCGGGGGCGAACGGGAAGCCCGCGTCGGCCTCCTGGGCCCCGGCGAGGTAGTCGAGGGCGTCGTCCACGGCCGCGCCGTAGGCGGTCGCGTCGACGGCGGCGAACGCCTGGACGGCGAGGGCCGTCGAGTTGGTCTCGGGCCCGGACGCGGTGCAGGCGACGGTGGTGTCCGCGCGGTAGGACGGGAAGCCCCCGGCCGCGGCGGCGGGCGAGGCGGCGTCGCACTGCTGGTCCGCGAGCCAGTTGCGCGCGGTGGTGGGGACGGTCTCGCCGTGGGCACGCAGGCCGAGGAGGGCGAGGGACTGGCGGAACACGCCGTCCCACGTGGGATCGGCCGTGCCGTAGAGGCCGCTGGAGGTGAGGGTGCCGTCGAGGCGGTCGAGCAGGTCCACGCCGCCGAAGTCGGTGGGGTCCTCGCCCGCCGCGTCGGCGAGCAGCAGCAGGTAGCCGATGCGGCCGGGGTCGTCGGCGCCGCCGACGGCGATGATGTCCGCCGCGTTGGCGGTGAGCCAGTCCACGGCGTCGTCGAAGGTGGCCTCCTCGGCCCCCGCGGCGGCGAGCGCGAGCGCGGACTGCGCGGTGTCGGAGACGTTGGCCCCGCCCGCGGGGAGGGGGATGTACGCGCCGTCCGCGTCGGTCGCGAACTGGTCGGCGAGCCAGCCCGCGGCGTAGTCGGCGGCGGTCTGCGGGTCGTCGGTGGGCGGGTCGGCGTGCGCCGCGCCGACCGGGACGGACAGGGCGAGCGCGACACCTGCCGCGAGCGCGGTGAAAACGGATCTACGCGGACGAATCGCTGCGCGTATGGACACGTGTTCTCCTGTGATGGGTGGCCCGGGGCCGGTGTGGCCCCGGTGTCGGGGGGTCGTGTCGGGGGGTGTCAGGGAGTGCGTGCGGCCGGTGATCCGCGCCGCCGGGAGCGGCGCAGGAGGAGGCCGAGGGCGCTGAGCGCGGCGGCCAGGAGCAGGACGAGCGCGGGGTCGGCGCCGGTGGAGGGCAGGGTGCCGCCCGGGGCGCCGCCGGGCGGACCGCCGCCGCCCGTGGCGGGGTCGGTGACGATCTCGAACGCGGCCCAGGCCGCCGCGCCGTTGGCGAGGTCCACCAGTCCCGCGGTGACCGTGCCGGGCGCGGCGTCGGCGGGGACGGTCCAGGTGAACGTCACCCGGCCCCGTTCGTCGGCGGTGCCGTCCGGCAGCTGGGCCGTGGCCGCGCCGCTGAGTCCGGCGGCCACCGGGCGGCCCGGGGTGAAGCCCTCGCCGCCGAGGGTCACGGTCTCGCCCGGCCTGACGGCGGCGGGCGTGGCGGTGACGGCGGGTTCGGTGACGGGGTCGGGGCCGCCCGGGTCCTCGGGGCCTGGTTCGAGGGGGTCGACCGGGTCGACGGGCGGCGGCTCCGCGATGCCGATGGCGCCCATCGCGGGCAGGCCGAGGCCCAGGACGGCCTGGGTGGTGGAGCGGCGCCACTCGTCGCGGACGGTGCCGTCGAGCCCGTAGCGGCGGCCGTCGTCGTACGCCTCGGGGTTGTACGCGAGGGCGCCCGCGTCGTCGCCGCCGGTCAGCTGGAGCGTGCGCAGCCAGTCGGCGGCGCGGTCGGCGGCGCCGGTCTGCCCGGTGGCGGCGAGGGTCTGGGCGATGAGGCCGGTGGAGTTGGCGTTGGGTTCGCGGGTGGGTCCCGTGCCGCCGAACGCGCCGGTGGCGGTGTCCTGGCGGGAGAGCAGCCAGCCGACGGCGCGGCCGAGGACGCGGTCGAGCCCTTCGGTGCGCGGGACGGTCAGCAGGGCCTGGACGGCCAGGGCGGTGGTGTCGGTGTCGCCGGCGCAGGTGCCGCCGCCGGTGTCGGGGGTGAGGCGGAAGCCGCCGGAGGGGCACTGGCGTTCCGTCAGGTCGGCGACGGCCGCCTCGGGCACGCCGTCGCCGGTGCGGGCGAGGGCGAGGACGGCGAAGGACTGGCCGAACGTGTTGCCGCTGTCCTGGCCGCCCGGGGCGCGGTCGGCGAAGCGGCCGGTGTCGGGTCCCGAGGTGACCATGAGGCCGCGCAGGGCGGCCTCCAGGTCGAGGCCGTCGGCGTCGTGGATGTCGTGGCCGGTGGCGGCGAGGACGAGGGTGAGCTTGGCGAGCGGTCCCGACAGCAGCGTGCCGGGGGCGGGGGTGACGTAGCCGGCGGCGTGCCCGGCGAGGGTGTCGGCGGTGCGCTGCGCGGTGGCGCCCGCCGGGTCGGCCGCCGCGAGGGCGAGGAGCGCGTCGGCGGTCAGGCCCGGGTCGGGCGTACCGGCGCGGTCCAGGATGTGGCCGCCGCGCTGGAGTTCGCGGGTGAGCCAGGCGAGGGCGTCGGCGGCGTCGGGGTCGGTGCCCGTGAGGGGCACGACCTCCCAGGTCGCCCGCGCCGTACCGGAGTTGCCCGCCGGGTCGGTGGCCGTGACGGTGAGGGTGTGCGTGCCGTCGCCGAGGCCCTCGGCGCGCCAGGGCGAGGTGCACGGGGCGGGCTCGGCGCCGTCGAGCGCGCAGGCGGTGGTGGCGGCCGGGTCGTCCACGGTGAACTCGGCGGTCGCGTCGCGTTCGGTGCCGCGGGGCGCGGGGACGGCGGTGAGGCGTACGGTCGGCGCCTCGTCGTCGGGGCCGGTGATGCGGCGGACGCGGTGCTGCTGGCCCTCGGCGACGAGGACGTTCCCGGCGGGGTCGGCCGCGACGGCGTAGCCGCCCTGGACGCGGGCGCGCGTGGCGGGGAGGCCGTCGCCGCCGTATCCGGGTGTGCCGTCGCCCGCGACGGTGGTGATGGTCCCGTCCGGGTCGATCCGGCGGACGGCGCCCGGCTGCGAGACGTACAGCTCGCCCCCGGGACCGGCGGACACGCCGCCGGGCGAGAGGAGTTGCGCGCGGGTGGCGGGGCCGCCGTCGCCGCCGTGCCCGGCGGTGCCGTCGCCCGCGACGGTGCTGACGGTCCCGGTGGCGGTGTCCAGGCGGCGGACGCGCTGGTTGCCCGGGTCGGTGACGAGGACGCCGCCCGACGCGTCGACGGCCAGCGCGGCGGCCGAGCTGAACGAGAACGCGGCCTCGGTCGCGGGCCCGCCGTCGCCGGAGAACCCGGCGCGGCCCGTTCCGGCGAACGCGGTGACGACGCCGGTGTCCGGCGCGAGGGCGCGGACGCGCGACGCGTTGGTGTCGCTGACGTACGCCGTCCCGTCCGGGGCGACGGCGATGCCGCTGGGGGAGCCGATCCTGGCGTCGGTGCCGGGGCCGCCGTCGCCGGTGTCGCCGCGCGATCCGGTGCCGAGGACGGTGGTGATGGTGCCGGTGGCGGCGTCCACGCGGCGGACGCGGCGGTTGCCGGTGTCGGCGATCCACAGGTCGCCGTCGGGGCCGATCGCGACGGCGTTCGGGTCGCGGAGCGACGCGTCGGTGGCGGGGCCGCCGTCGCCGCCGTAGCCGCGTGTGCCGTTGCCCGCGACGGTGGTGACGGTCCCGGTGGCGGCGTCCACGCGGCGGACGCGCTGGTTGCCGGTGTCGGCGATCCAGATGTCGCCCGACGCGTCGGTGGCGACGCCGAACGGGTTGCTGAGCGCCGCGTCGGCCGCCGGGCCGCCGTCGCCGGAGAAGTCCTGGGCGCCGGTCCCGGCGAGGGTGGTGATCCGGCCGGGCACGAGGTGGGGGTCTGCCGCGGTGACGGCGACGGGCGCGGAGGGCGCCGAGGGCGCGGACGCCCCGGCGGCGTTCACCGCCAGGACGGTGAACGTGTACGCGTCCGCCGGGTCGAGGCCGGTGACGGTGGCGGTGGTGCCGGTGGCCGTGGCGGTGGCGCCGCCGGGCTCGGCGCGGACGGTGTACGAGGTGACGGGCGCGCCGCCGTCGTCGCCCGGCGCGCGCCAGGTGACGGTCGCCTCGCGGACGCCGCCGCGCGCCCGCACCTGGTCGGGGGCGGCGGGGGCGGTCGTGCCCGGCGCGGCGGGGACGACCGGGTCGCTGGGGGCGGACGCGGCGGACTCGCCCGCGCCGTTCAGGGCGCGGACGCGGAAGGTGTACGGGGTGCCGGGGGTGAGCCCGGGCACGGTGGCGGTGGTCGTGTCGCCGGGCACCTCCACGCGCGCGCCGCCGGGCGCGGCCTCGACGGAGTAGCCCGTCACGGGCGCGGTGCCCGCGGGGCGGTCCCAGGTGACGGTGGCGGCGGCGATCCCGGCGGCGGCGCGGACGCCCGTGGGGGCGGCGGGGACGCTCGCGGGGGGTGCCTCGCAGCACAGGACGTCCCAGTCGGGGGCCTGCCGTGGCTGCGGGGCCTGGGCCTCGGCGCCGCGTGTCTCGACGTAACGCCAGCCGTCCACCGAGCCGTTGGCGAGGCGGCGGGTGCCGGGGCCGACGCCGGAGTAGGCCCAGCCGGGGCCGCGGGAGGCGTCGTGCGCCCAGTAGGACCAGTAGCGGGTGGTGCCGTCCGGGCGGGTCTCGCCGCAGCCGGTGGCGGGGTAGCCGTCGATGGCGCAGACGAGGCCGTTGGTGTGGAAGCGCACGGTGTGGCCGGTCAGCGTGAACATCTCGGCGCCGGTGGGCGGGCGGCCGGTGCCCCCGGTCGCGGTGCTGACGCAGGACCAGGTGACGGCGGGGGCGGGGCGTTCGCCGGCCAGGGGGTCGGCGACGGTGCCGAAGTCGATCACGAGCCCGGCGCGGCCGGAGGGCGCGCACTCGGCGGCGGTGCCCGTGTCGGCCGTGGCGGGGACGGTCTGGACGAGGAGGCCGAGCAGCAGCAGGAGGAGGACGGCCGGGAGGGCCCGTCGCCGCGCCGGGGCGCGGTCGAGTCTTCGTGCGGCCGGTCCGTCCATGGGGGTCCCCTCCCGAGTGCGCCGCGCGTGTCCCGGGGAGGAGGGAAGGCATCCGGCGCGGGGGCGGCCGGGCGTCTTCGCTGTCCGCAGTCCACGACGGATGTCGACGAAGCATCACCGCGCCGAGGGCGATCCGACTCGCACCCCGCCGGGACGGCGGGATGCCCACGGTTGCGGGACAGTGCCGGAATTCGACCGGCTTCTCCCACGGCATGGCACCACATGTCCGTTCCGATGGCCGGGCGGTACCCGGGGGTGACCGTGAACTGACCGTCGCGCGGGCTGTCTTGCGCGGGTCCGATCGTCAACCGACCGTCGAATCGAACGGATGTCACTGTGGCACACTCCGATTCGCAGGACAACCGGCCCTGGCGCCGGGCGGTGTCCGCGATGCGAGCGGTGTGGTGCGCGGCCCCCGGCGGCCCTCTAGGCTGGCGGCAGCAGCTGGTCCGCCCTGCCCGCCAGGCAGGCGCGTCGTAAGAGGGAACCCGGTGGGAATCCGGGACTGCCCCGCAGCGGTGAACGGGAACGACCGCCGTCATACAGCACTGGGCCCCCCGGGCCCGGGAAGCGACGGCCAGTAGGAGTCCTCCCCGTGAGGACGCGCCCGTGAGTCCGAAGACCTGCCCGCTGCCCGTGCGCGGCCCGCCGCGCGCGGACATCCCGGTGACCCCGAGGGCGGGTCGGCGTGCACACCAGGCGGACGGCCGTGCCATGGCGATGGCACGCGGTACACCGTCGCCGCCAGGTCGTCACCCCTTCGCGCCCCTCCCCCGCCGGGATGGTCAGGACACACGCTCGCGAAGGAGAGATCCGTGACATCCGAGTCCGCAGCCGCGGCACCGCAGGCCACCGTCCACGGCTACCCCAGGCAGGGGCAGAACCGGGAACTGAAGAAGGCGATCGAGGGCTACTGGAAGGGCCGCGTCACCGCCGAGGCCCTCCGCGCCACCGCCGGAGAACTGCGCCGCGCCAACTGGCGGCAGCTCGCCGACGCAGGCATCCACGAGGTGCCCACCGGCGACTTCTCGTACTACGACCATGTGCTCGACACGACCGTCATGGTCGGCGCGATCCCCGAACGCCACCGCGCCGCCGTCGGGGCGGACGCGCTGGACGGCTGCTTCGCCATGGCGCGCGGCACGCAGGACGTGGCGCCGCTGGAGATGACCAAGTGGTTCGACACCAACTACCACTACCTCGTCCCCGAACTCGGCCCCGACACCGCGTTCACCGCCGACTCCGCCAAGCAGACCGCGGAGCTGCGCGAGGCCCTCGCCCTCGGCCTGGCCGCGCGCCCGGTGCTGGTCGGCCCCGTCACGTACCTCCTGCTCGCCAAGCCCGCGCCCGGGGTGGCCGACGGCTTCGAGCCGCTCTCGCTGCTCGACCGGCTGCTGCCCGTCTACGCCGAGGTGCTCGCCGACCTGCGGGCGGCGGGCGCCGCGTGGGTGCAGCTGGACGAGCCGGCGCTCGCCGCCGACCGCACGCCCGCCGAACTGGACGCCGCCGCCCGCGCCTACCGGGTGCTCGGCGGGGCCGCCGACCGGCCGAAGCTGCTGGTCGCCTCCTACTTCGACCGCCTCGGCGAGGCGCTGCCCGTGCTCGCGAAGGCGCCCGTCGAGGGCCTGGCACTGGACTTCACCGGACGGGCCGCCGCGAACCTGGACGCGCTCGCCGCCGCGGGCGGGCTGCCGGGCAAGCGCCTCGTCGCGGGCGTCGTGGACGGCCGCAACATCTGGATCAACGACCTGGAGAAGTCCCTCACCACGCTGGGCACCCTCCTGGGCCTGGCCGACCGGGTGGACGTCGCCCCCTCCTGCTCGCTGCTCCACGTGCCGCTGGACACGTCGGCCGAGCGCTCCATCGACCCGCAGCTGCTGCGCTGGCTCGCGTTCGCCCGGCAGAAGACGGCCGAGACCGTGACGCTCGCCCGCGCCCTGGCGCACGGCACGGACGCCATCGCCGCCGAACTGGCCGCCAACCGCGCCGACCTGGCCTCCCGCGCCGGGTCCCCCCTCACGCGCGACCCGGCGGTACGGGCCCGTGCCGCCGCCGTGACGGAGGCGGACGCGCGCCGCTCCGCGCCGTACGCCGAGCGGGCCGCCGCGCAGCGTGCCGCGCTCGGCCTGCCGCTGCTGCCGACGACGACCATCGGCTCGTTCCCCCAGACCACGGCCCTGCGCACGGCCCGCGCCGACCTGCGCGCCGGGCGGATCGGCACCGCCGCGTACGAGGAGCGCGTCGAGGCGGAGATCCGCGACGTGCTGGCCTTCCAGGAGGAGGCGGGGCTCGACGTCCTCGTGCACGGCGAGCCGGAGCGCAACGACATGGTCCAGTACTTCGCCGAGCAGCTCACCGGCTACCTGGCCACCGACCACGGCTGGGTGCAGTCCTACGGCACCCGGTACGTCCGCCCGCCGATCCTGGCCGGCGACATCTCCCGCCCCGAGCCGATGACGGTCCGCTGGACGCAGTATGCGCAGTCCCTCACCGACCGCCCGGTCAAGGGGATGCTGACCGGCCCTGTGACGATGCTGGCGTGGTCGTTCGTCCGCGACGACCAGCCCCTCGGCGACACCGCGCGGCAGGTCGCCCTCGCCCTGCGCGACGAGGTGGCCGACCTGGAGGCGGGCGGCGCGGCGGTGATCCAGGTGGACGAGCCCGCGCTGCGCGAGACGCTGCCGCTGCGCGCCGCCGACCGCCCGGCGTACCTCGCCTGGGCCACCGAGGCCTTCCGCCTGGCCACCTCGGGGGTCGCGGCGGCCACGCAGATCCACACGCACATGTGCTACGCCGAGTTCGGCGACATCGTGGGGGCCATCGACGACCTGGACGCCGACGTCATCAGCCTGGAGGCCGCCCGTTCCCACATGCAGGTGGCCCGCGAGCTGGCCGCGCACGGCTACCCGCGCGAGGCGGGGCCGGGCGTGTACGACATCCACTCGCCGCGCGTGCCCGGCGTCGAGGAGGCGGCGGCGCTGCTGCGCGCGGGCCTGGACGCGATCCCGGCGGAGCGCCTGTGGGTCAACCCGGACTGCGGGCTGAAGACGCGTGACTGGCCGGAGACCCGCGCGTCGCTGGAGAACCTGGTCGCCGCCGCCCGTACCGTCCGCGCCGGACTGCCGGGGCGCGGCGCCTGACCGGCGGCCGGGGGCCGGACTGCTCGGGGTCCGGCCCCCGGCACGCCACCACCGCCCGTGCCGTCGCGCGGAAGGGCCGGTGAGTTCCCGGCGGCAGCGGAATTTCCCGGTTTTCCTCCGCGAAGGGAAACGCGCGCATTTCGTACGGCGAATCCCGTCGGCGCGTACCGCGAGCTGCCGCGAGAACGCCGGACGTCCTTTCCCCGATACCGGAATCCGGAACGGAAACAATGTCTTCCGCGCCGGGTGAATTGTCGTTACCCTCCACCGCAGGGAGCGCCTGACCGACGAAGTCGCCAGGGGCCGTCCGGCAGTTGGCGGCCCGTCGGCGAGCCGTACCGAAACGGGAGTGGTGTGATGGCAGAGGTCTCCGGTCCGGCGGTGTCCCCTCCACGGCAGGGGAAGCGGCGCGGGGAGGGTTTCGACTGGGCCGGTCTCCGTGCCGACCTGCGCGGCGCGGTGCCCGACGCCACGATCGCCCTGGTGCTCACCGGGCTCATCTACTGGCTGTTGTACGCGCGCGTCGAGAACGGCTCGTCGGCGACGACCCGGATCATGCCGATGCTGGCGGACGCCGACCTGTTCTGGATGTACTGGATGTCCCAGGCGTTCGGCTGGACGGCGATGCTGTGGGCGTACGTGACGGTGGTCTTCGGCCTGCTGCGCTCCGGGCCGCGTCCGCGCTGGAACTGGCTGCCGGCCGCGCGGCTGGAGAAGTGGCACCGCACCACCAGCCTGACGACCATCGGGCTGATGTTCATGCACGCGCTGTTCTTCTTCACCGACCAGATCAGGGACAACAGGACCCGCTGGTCGTTCGGGCGCAGCCTGTGGACCGCGTTCGTCGACGTCTTCGTGCCGGGCGGCTACTCCACGGGCACCGGGCGCGTCGCCATCCTGGTGGGGCTGCTGGCCCTCTACCTGGCCATCCCGCTCGGCCTCGCCTTCTACCTGCGGCACCGCACCGGGGCGCGCATGTGGCTGGCGCTGCACCGGTTCGTGATCGTGGTCTACATCCTCAGCGCCTGGCACACGCTGCTCTACAGCAGCCAGGCGTGGTACGACGGGCCGTTCCGCACGATGATCTGGCTGCTCCAGATACCGCTCGCCGCCCTGCTGCTGGCGCGCCTGATGGCGCCAGCGCGGCCGGGTGAGCGGCTGAGGCAGCGCGGCGGGGCGAAGCGGGACCGGGCGCTGCCGGTGCCGGCGCGGCTGGTGGGCAGGCTCGTGGTGGCCGCGACGCTCGTCGGTCTCGTCGCCGTCGTCGTGACCGGCGTGGACGGCGGGCGGCCGAGGGACGGGGCGTCCGCGCCGCCGTGGCCGGACCAGTGGGTGCTGTGGCTGGGGCTGCTGCTGTTCGTCGCGGCGGTCGTCGCCGTCGTCGTGCGGCTGCGGCCGAGGGGCGGGGCCAGGGACGCGGCGGCGGCGGACGGGCGGGCGGCCGACCGCGTGTGAGACAGAGGGACGGCGGCCGGGGAAATACGGTCCGGCCGGGCCGGGATATGGTTTCCCGCAGAGAAGTCGTCCGCGAACGGGCTCCGGTTCCCGGGAATGCGCAGCGGGTTGACGAAATGGCCGCGACGCGGCCCGAATTGGCGGGCGGAATGCGCGGCCACCGGTTTTGCGGCCGCCCCGCCGCACGGCCCGATTTCCGTCGCACCGGGGAACTCCACGCCCG
Organism: Streptomyces sp. NPDC049879; assembly: GCF_044461265.1. Lineage (NCBI taxonomy): Bacteria > Bacillati > Actinomycetota > Actinomycetes > Kitasatosporales > Streptomycetaceae > Streptomyces > Streptomyces sp. NPDC049879. The sequence goes on from NZ_JBITKT010000003.1 coordinate 150,241, forward strand.
CCCAGCGCGACAGGTCCGGTGGCGGAACTCCCCTTTTCGGGGAACGGGAGGAACGGAGGCGGGATGAGTGCGGGTACGGTCGCAGGGCCGCGGGCCGCGCTGACGGGACCGCACATCGCGCTGCTCGCGGGCGGCTTCCTCGTGAACACCGGCACGTTCGCGGTCTACCCGTACCTGGCCGTGCTGCTGCGGGAGCGCATGGGCATCGGCATGGCGGCGGTCGGCGTCGTCCTCGGCGCGGCCACCTTGCTCCAGTTCGCGAGCGCGCCGTTCACCGCCGCGTTCGCCGAACGGGCCGGGCTGAAGCGGTCCCTCGTGCTCGCCACCTGCCTGTACCTCCTGGGCGCGGTGACCTACCTGGCGGCGGTGGGGCGGCCGGTGCTGATGGTGCCCGCGCTGTTCCTGAGCTGTCTCGCGGGCGCGCTCTACTCCCCCGCCTACCGCGCCTACCTGGTGCACTCGGCGTCCACCGCGCAGCGGCCGCGCCTGGTCTCGGCGGGCAGCGCGGCGGGCAATGTGGGCATCGCGTGCGGCCCGGTGGCCGGTGCCCTGTTCCGCGACGACCCGGGGACGCTGTTCGCGCTCACCACGGGGCTGTACGCCGTGCTCGCGGTGGGCCATCTCCTGCTGCGCCCCGAACGGCCCGCCCGTGACGGGGCGGCCGTCGAGCCGTTCCGCCGGGTGCTGCGCGGGCTGGCGCGGGTGCCGTTCGCGGTGACCGTGCTCACCCACTACCTGTACATGCAGTTCTACCAGTACCTCGCGCTGTTCACGGAAGGGCGGCTGGCCACGGCCGTCTTCGGCGTGATCATGATGGGGTACTCGCTGGGGCTCGCCGTGCTCCAGCCGCTGCTGGCCGGGTGGGTCGGCCGCGCGCGGCACACGGTGGCGATGGCGGTCGGCTTCTCCTGCATGGCCGCCGGGACGGCCGCGTTCGCCGGCGGGCACACGGCCGGTGTGGCGGCCGGTGCCCTGGCGATGAGCGCGGGGACGGCCGTGCTGTTCCTGAAGAACGACCTGGAGGCGCTCGCGCTGTCGCGGCGGTCGGCGGCGGTGACGTTCGGGCAGCAGCGCCTCGCGGTCGGGGTGGGGGCGATGCTGAGCGGCGTAGCCGGCGGCGCGGTGTACGGGGCGTTCGAACGGGCGGGCGCGCTCCCGGGGTTCTGGCTGGCCGTGGCCGCGCAGTGCCTCGTCCTCCCGCCGCTGGTGCTCGCGGCGCTGCGCGGCCGGGGCGGTCAGGAGGGTGGCGGCGGCGCGGGCTTCTCGTAGACCGTCACATACATGCCCTCGGCGCGGAACGGCTCGCGCCGCCAGCCGCCCCACCGGTCGCGGCGCTCCAGGCCCGCGAGGCGGGCCATCAGGTCCAGTTCGCCCGGCCACGCGTAGCGCATGAACGCCGGTGCCAGGCGGATGCCCTGCTCGCCGATCAGCACGTGCTGCCCCTCGAAGCGCTGCTCGACGGGGTCGTGCCGGACGGCGGTGAGCCGCACGTGGCCGAGGCCGACCTGATGCGCCTCGACGCGCTGGTTCCGGTCGTACCGCGCCACGTCGGGCATCGGGCACTCCAGGACGAACCTGCCGCCGGGCACCAGCCGCCGCGCGGCGTTCGCGAAGCAGCGGACCTGCTCCTCCTGCGTCTGCAGGAAGAAGAAGGTGGAGAAGACGACGAAGACCATGGCGAACCGGTCGCCGCTGTCCGGGGCGACGTCCGCCATGTCGCCGATGGTGACCGGTATCCGCTCGCCGCCCGGCTTGGCGCGCATCCGCGCCACCATCGCCTCGGACGCGTCGATGCCGTGCAGCTCCACGCCGCGCGCGGCCAGCGGGAGCGTCACCCTGCCGGTGCCGACGGCCAGTTCGAGGACCGGTCCCGGCGGGCCCTCGCCGATCAGCGCGGCGAGGAGGTCGACGGCGGGGGTGGGGTCGATCCGGTGCCACTCGTCGTAGACGTCGGCGTTCAGCTCGCCGTAGGTCTCCGGTCCGTGCTGCTCCATGGGCGTCCCTCCCGGTGGCGGCGTGCCGTGCTGCGGCACACTCCACTGGTCGGGCGGGGCGGCGGCGGAGTTCCCGGCACCGCCCGTGCCGGTCAGGCGGCCGGGCCGTCGGAGGACGCGTGAGGGGCGATCAGCGCGAGCCCTGTCTCGGGATCGACGCGTTTGCGCAGGTGGGTGGGGGTCTCCGTGACGATGACCTCCATCGTCGGGAAGACGACGGCCCGCTGGAGGTGGCCGCCGACGGCCGAGGAGTCCCGGCGCCCGAGCACGATGTGGGCGTGCAGCGCGGGCCGGTCGTCCTGGAGGGCGATGTCGCCGAGCAGGGAGAGCACCTCCATCTGCTCGGTGAACGAGGTGGCGCGGTAGTCGGCGGCCTCCGGGTCGAACCAGCCGAGCGTCGCCTCGCGGCAGGCCCCGACGGCGGTGAGGCCAGCCCCGGTGACGCGCTCGGCGCGGGCGAACGCGGAGATCTCCGCGAACGCCTCGTCGCCCTTGGCCAGGACGAGGAGATACGTCCGCAGTCCGTTCGCCTCGAAGATCTTCCTGGTCTGCATCCGGTCCTCGCCTCCGCGCCCCTGGCCGTCCCCGCCACGGTAGGACGGCCCCCGGCGGCGCGCACGGCGGGCGCCGCCGGGCGGGCGCGCGGGCCCGCCCGGCGCGGCCCGTCAGTCCCCGGCGGGGGCGCGCAGCGGCAGGTCCGCGCCCTCGGTGGTGAACACCGGTATGCGCTCGATCGGCGCGGCGGCCGTCAGCGTCGTGCCGCCCGCGTACACCTCGCCCGTCCACGCGTCGGTCCACGTGCGGCCCAGCGGCAGCCGCACCGTGCGCTCCGTCGCGCCGGGCTCGGTGACGGGGGCGACGAGGATGTCCGGGCCGAACATGAACTGGTCCTCCACCTCCCACGCCGCCGGGTCGTCGGGGAAGTCGACGAACAGCGGGCGCATCGGCGGGACGCCCTCGGCGGCGGCCACCCGCATCTGCTCCTGGATGTACGGCCGCAGACGCTCGCGCAGGCGGAGCTGCTCGGCGATGACGCCGTACGCCCGCTCGCCGTACGACCACACCTCGTTGGGCCCGCCGGTCTGCGCGTGGCCGGTGGGGGTGCGCGGCTCGCGGTCGCCGTGCAGGCGGAACAGCGGGCAGAACACGCCGTACTGGAACCAGCGGACCATCAGTTCCTGGTATGCCGGGTCGCTCGCGTCGCCGCCGTGGAAGCCGCCGATGTCGGTGGTCCACCACGGGATGCCGGAGACGGCGACGTTGAGCCCCGCCCTGACCTGGACGGCGAGGGACTCCCAGGTCGCGGGGATGTCGCCGGACCAGACGGCCGCCCCGTACCGCTGCGAACCGGCCCATGCCGAGCGGCTGAGCAGCACGGTCGGCGCGCGCCCCTCGGCGGCCATGCCCTCGGCGAACAGGCGGGCGTTCTCGCGCGGGTAGATGTTGGCCACCTCGGCGCCGGGACCGGCGTGGAGGACGAGGTTGCCGGGGTGGGCGGGGGCGAGTTCGGGCTCGGAGGCGTCGAGCCAGAAGACGTCGATGCCGTGCTCCAGGTAGTTGCGGCGGACCAGGTCCCAGACGAACGCGCGGGTGTCCGGGTTCGTCGGGTCGTAGAACGCGACGGGCATCGGCGTCGCCATGCCCTTGTCCTGGATCATCTGGTGCACCTCGACGCCCTGGTCGGTGCCGGTGAGCAGCCCCCGGTCGCGGTACTCGGCGAAGTGCCGCGACAGCGGGGAGACGGTCGGCCATATGGAGACCATCAGCTTGACGCCCAGCTCGGCCAGTTCGTCCGCCATCGCGCGCGGGTCCGGCCACTCGGCGGGGTCGAACGCGTAGTCGCCCATCGCCGTCCAGTGGAAGTAGTCGGCGACGATCACCGACATCGGCAGGCCGCGCCGCTTGTGCTCGCGGGCGACGCCGAGCAGCTCCTCCTGGTCGAGGTAGCGCAGCTTGCACTGCCAGAACCCGCTGGCCCACTCGGGCAGTTCGGGGCTGTGGCCGGTGGCGTCCGCGTACCGGCCCAGGATGCCGCGCGGCGTGTCCGCGGCCGTCACCCAGTAGTCGATCTCGCGGGCCTGCCCGGCGTGCCAGCGGGTGGCGTCCGCGCCGAACTCGACGCGCCCGACGGCCGGGACGTTCCACAGGAAGCCGTAGCCCCTGCTGGAGAGGACGAACGGGATGTTCACCTCGGCGTTGCGCTGCACCAGGTCGAGCCCGAGGCCCTTGACGTCGAGCCGCCCGTGCGTGCGCTGGCCGAGGCCGTACAGCCGCTCGCCGTCGTACGCGGCGAACTGCGCGGTGATCCCGTACGCGCCGGAGCGGTTGCCCTGGTAGGAGCGCGCGCCCGGCATCCAGAAGTGCTGGCGGCTCTCGGCGAGCAGCGGCTCGCCGGTCGCGGTCCTGCTGAACGTGAGCAGCGGCTCCGGGTAGGCGGCCGACGTGTCGTGCTCGACGGTGACGGTCAGGCCGCCGTTGACGAGCGTGGCGCGGTGCGCCTCCGCCGTGATCAGGGGCTCGCCGCCGGGCGGCGGGACGTCGTCCAGGGCGCCGTGGCTCTCGGCCGGTATCCGGTACTGCGCGGCCCTGACCCGGACGCTGTCGGCCCCCCAGGCGGCGATGCGCAGGACCTCGTGCCGGTGCCTGACCTCGAGGACGCCGTCGGTGGTACGGAAGGTGACCACGGAACTTTCTCCGAACGTGTGCGTGGTGGAACGGGCGGCACGGCGTCGTACCGCCTGACAGGGCAAGGAGGGTGATTGTCCGTCAGTTCTTGACGGCCCCGGCGGTGACGCCCGCCGCGACGTAGCGCTGCGCGACGACCAGCAGTACGGCGGCCGGGATGGACGCGACCACGGCGGTGGCCATGATGGAGTTCCACTCCTGGTTGTTGTTGCCGATGTACCGGTAGATGCCGAGCGTGATGGGCCGGCTGTCGCCGCCGCCGTCGAGCGTGCTGGCGAAGATGAAGTCCGACCACGCCCACAGGAAGGCGAACAGCGAGACCGTCACCATCGCGTTCCTGCTGACCGGCAGGATCACCGAGCGGAACGTCCGCCACGGCCCGGCGCCGTCGATCTTCGCGGCCGAGATCAGCTCCTGCGGGATGCCCGCCATGAACGCGGTGAAGATCAGCACGCCGAACGGGACGGCGATCGTGGAGTCCGCGACGATCAGGCCCCACCAGGTGTTCAGGATGCCCAGGTTGAGGAAGATCCCGTAGAAGCCCATCGCCATGATGATGCCGGGGATCATCTGCGCGATCAGCAGCAGGAAGCTGAGCAGGCCGCCGCCGCGCGGGCGGAGCTTGGCCAGCGCGTACCCCGCCGGAGCGGCTATCAGCAGGGTCAGCGCCACGGTGCCGAAGCCGATCAGCAGGCTCGTGCGCAGGTACGGCAGCTGGTCGTCGAGGACCGCCGTGTAGCCGTCGAACGTGGGGTGCAGCGGGAACCAGTCGGGCGGGTCCTTCCGCATGTCCTGCGACCTGGTCAGCGAGACGTTGACCATCCAGTACACGGGGAAGAGCATGACCGCCGTCAGGACGAGGCCGACCGCGGTCCGCCAGGAGGGGCGCCGTGTCGTGTTCACCATTCCTCCTGGCGCTTCTGCACGCGGATGTAGACCAGTCCGAAGACCAGCGCGATGACGATGAGCAGGTTGCCGACCGCGGCGCCGGGGCCGAAGTGCGGGAGCAGCGAGCCGAAGCCCAGCTCGTAGGACCAGGTCGACAGGGTCGTGGACGAGGTGCCGGGGCCGCCGCGCGTCATGATCCAGATGATGTCGAACACCTTGAGCGTGTAGACGAGTCCGAGCAGCACGGTGATCGCCGACACCGGGCGCAGCAGTGGGAACGTGATGCGCCGGAACTGCTGCCAGGCGGACGCGCCGTCGAGCGACGCGGCCTCGTACAGCTCGTGCGGGATGTTCTGGAGGCCGCTGTAGAGCAGCACGAGGTTGAACGGGACGCCGATCCAGATGTTCGCGACGACCACCGCGACCAGCGACCAGTGCGGCGACGTCAGCCAGTTGATCTGGCCGATGCCGAACGCCTCCAGGGCGGCGTTGACGACGCCCGACTCGCTGTTCATCATCCAGGACCACACGGACCCGGACACGATCAGCGGCAGCAGCCACGGGACGAGGAACAGCGCCCGCAGTGTCCCCGCGAGGCGGAAGTTCTTCTGGAAGAACACCGCGAGCGCCAGCCCGATGCCGTACTGGAAGACCAGGGACGCCAGGGTGAAGACGAGGGTGTTGCGCAGCGCCGGGCCGAGCGTGGGGCTGTCGAGCACCTCTGCGAAGTTGTCCCAGCCGACGAACGGGGCGTCGCCCCGGACGAAGGACGCGACGGTGTAGTCCTTGAAGCTCAGCTCGATGTTGCGGTAGAGCGGGTAGGCGTAGAACGTCACCAGGTAGATCACCAGCGGTGCCAGGAAGCACCAGGCGACCACGCCCGTCGCCGTGGGGCCGCGGCGCCCTCGCCCGTTCCCCCGCCTGTCTCGCCACCTTCCGGTGGCCGGTACGGCTGTCATCGGTCTTTCCTCGCTGTCGTGCGCTGTCCGGCTCGCCGTGTCAGGGCGCGTCTTTCGGGTCTTGTCGGGTCAGGCCGCGTTGTCGGATGCGGTGCCTCGCAAGGCGGAGCATCGCAGCTCGTACTCGGTCGTACTCGCGCGATGCGACAACGCAGCGAGGTGCCGTAGCCGGCAGCGCGGCCCCGGCAAGACCCGGAAGACGCGCCCTAGTCGCCGGTGCCGGACGCGGCGGCCTGCTGGGCGGCTTCGAGGGCGTCCTGCGGGCTCTGGCTGCCGGAGAGCGCGTTCTGCACGGCGGTCCACAGCTGCTCGGATATCACCGGGTAGTCGGTGCCCAGGTCGGTGGTGCGGCCGCGGGCGGCGCCGACGGCCTCGACCCAGGGGGCGAGGGCCGGGTTGTCCTCGACCTGCTGGGCGCGCAGGTCCTCGATCGGCGCGATGTAGGAGAGCGCCGTGTCGGTCTCCAGCAGGTTCTCCGGGTTCACCAGGCAGTCGACGATGGCGGCGGTCGTCTCGTACCGACCGTCGTCGCCCTGCACCGGGGCGGTGACGAACTCGCCGCCGGTCGCGCCGGGGGCGGGGCCGCCGGCGGCGGACGGGATGGTGAGGACGCCGTAGTCGATGCCGGACGCCTCGGCGGCGGCGAGCTGCCAGGTGCCGTTCTGGGCGAACGCGTAGTCGCCGGTCTCGAACTCCTGCCAGCTGACCTGCTGGCTGTTGCTGATGACGGAGTTGGGCGCGTAGCCGGCGTCGAGCCAGCCCTTCCACAGCTCCAGCGCGGAGACGGCCTCGGGCGACGCGATGTCGTGCAGGTCGGCCCCGGCGCCCCACAGCCACGGGAGGAACTGGAAGGAGCCCTCCTCGGTGCCGATGCCCGCGAAGGTGATGCCCTTGTGCCCGGCCGCCGTGACCTGCTCCAGCGCGTCCGTGAGGGACTCCCAGTCGGTGACCGAGGCGGGGTCGACACCGGCGTCGGCGAGGACGTCGGCGTTGTAGTAGAGGGCGGTGGTGTTGGCGCCGATCGGCACGCCGTAGGAGGCGCCGTCGCTCTGGCCGGGCGCGAGCAGGTTCTCGGCGAAGGCGGAGGTGTCCAGGCCGAGGTCGTCGGTGCTCGTCAGCAGGCCCGCCTCGGCGAGGGTCGAGACGACCGGGTTGTCCAGCACGATGATGTCGGGCGAGTTGCCCTGCTGGCCGGCGAGCAGGGCCTGGGTGGTGAGGTCGGACGTGTCGTAGCCGGTGCGGTCGATGGTGACGCCCGTCTCCTCGGCGCAGTGCTGGACCTGCTGCCCCCACGCGCTGTCCTCGTCCCACTGGGGGTACGGGTCCCAGAAGGTGAAGGTGCCGGACGCGGAGTCCGAGCCGCCGCCCGAGCCGGAGTCGGAGCAGGCGGTGACGCCCGCGAGCACGCCGATGGCCATGGCGGTCGCCCCGGCGGAGCGGAAGGTGAGGTGTCGTCTCATGACGGGTGTCTCCGAACGTTCGTGGTGCCAGTGGTGTGTCGTGTCGAACCGGTTCGACGGCCAGGGAAGGGCCGGCGGCTCCTCCGGTGCGGTGGGGTCGTGCGGTGCCGGGCGGGGCCGGGATCAGACGCGGGCGGTGCTGGCCCGGTCGGTGAGGTGCGGGGCGGCGAGGTGGACCCCGTACGGGCCCGCCCGTTCGCCGTCCTCCATGCGCTTGACGAGCTGGTGGATCGCCAGGCGGCCCAGCTCGGCGGGCGAGGTGTCCACGGCCGTGTACGGCAGGGAGAACGCCCGCCCGAACGCCCGCGAGTAGAGGCTGACGACGGAGAGCCGCTCCGGCACGGACACGCCGTGCTCGTGCAGCGTCATCGGCAGGGGTGCGGCCGAACCGTCGTTGTGGACGACCAGCGCGGTCGCGTCGGGGTGCGCGTCCAGCACGGCGCGCAGGGCGCGTCCGCTGGAGGGCTGCTCGTTCTCGCCGTAGTGGGTGTGGATCTCGACGCCGAGCCGCGCGGCGTGCTCGACGGCCGCGTCACGGAAGCGCCAGCTGTAGGAGACGCCCCGGTCGAAGACCTCCTGCGCGGGGGTGATCAGGATGATCCGGCGGTGGCCGAGCCCGTGGAGGTGGTCGAGCAGGACGCGCGCGGCGGCCGCGAAGTCGAGGTCGAACACGTCGAGTCCCGCCGGATCGTTCGGCAGGCCGACGAGGACGCCGGGCTTCCCCGAGGCGCGCAGCGGTTCGAGGCGGGGGTCGTCGTGCGTGACGTCGAGCAGGACGACGCCGTCCACCATGCCGGTCTTGGTGACGCGCCGCAGCGCCTCGGGCCCGTCCACGTCCGTGACCATCAGGATGTCGTAGCCCAGGTCGCGGGCGGTGTCCGTGATGGGCAGCAGGTACTGGAGCACGGCGGGGGCGAACTCGTCCTCGTGGAAATGCAGCATCAGCCCGATGACCTTGGTCCTGGACGTCGCGAGCGCCTGCGCCCCGGCGTTGGGGGTGAAGCCGAGGGTGGTGATCGCGTGCTCGATGCGGCGGCGGGTCTCGTCGGAGATGGCGCGCTTGCCGGAGAGTGCGTACGACACGGTGCTGCGGGAGACACCCGCCGCCCGTGCCACGTCCCCGATGGTCGCCATCTGTGTGCCCTCGCTCGTCGTCGAACGTTCGTCGAACCGGTTCGACGGAACCTAGCACCGCCTCCCCCGGAGCACAACACCCTTGCGCGGACTTGCGTCAGCGGGCGGGGGACGGCCGGGCCCGGCGCGGCGAACCGGTTCCGTCCTTCCCCTTGACCGCCCTCCCGCCACGCCTTTAACTCTCTTCGAAGCGGTTGGCGAACCGGTTCGACAGCGCCGCCTGCCCGTGAGCCGCCGGGCAGGACGGCCGGCGCGCCGCCGGGTACGCCCGGGGGTCACGCGCCCACGATGGCGGCCCGACTCGTGCGTCCCCGCGTCAGCGCCGGGGCGCCGCCGGAAGGGATGACGTCTTGCCGCGACCACCAGCGAGAAAGCGACGACTCCGTGCCACCACCACCCTGCTCACCCTCCTCTCCACCGCGCTGGCCGTCGCCGTGAGCGGGCCGGGCACCGCACAGGCCGCCGCACCGCGGACCGTCACCGTCGACTTCGCCGCGTCGGTCGGCCCGGCCGAGGGCGTGGGCTCCGGCTTCCTGTACGGGCTGACCGAGGACGGCGCCGGGCCGGACGACAGCCTGCTCGCGCCGCTCGCGCCCCGCTCGGCGCGCGGCGGCGGCGCCCGCCTCGACGGCGGCGGCTGGGCCGGGGACGGCTACGCGGCCGGGTCCGGATACCAGCGGCGCGTCGAGTCGGCCCTCGACCAGGCACGGCGGCTCAGCACGCCGCCGTACGACGCGACGTACGACCTGCTCGTCAGCGACGTGTGGGGCGCCGACACGACCCAGGCCGCCGACACCGTCTACCCGTGCACGAACGGGGACTGCGCGAACTGGGAGCAGTTCGTCGAACGCCTCGCCCGCGACGTGACGGCCTCGGGGCTCGACGTGCGCTTCGACATCTGGAACGAGCCGGCGGGCGCGTTCTTCCCGCCCGGCTTCAACACCGAGCAGTACTACCGGATGTGGGACAGCGCGGTGCGGACGCTGCGCCGCGTCGTGCCGGACGCGGAGATCGTCGGCCCGTCCCTGTGGGACTTCAGCCCGAACAACATCGCGCCGTTCCTCGACCACACGAAGGCGGCGGGCACGCTGCCGACCATCCTCAACTGGCACTTCAGCAACGACCCGGCCGCCGACGCGCAGACGGCCCGCGGCCTGCTGTCCGAGCGCGGCATCACGGGCGTCGGGCTGACGATGAACGAGTACATCCACGCGCACGAGCAGCACGCCGGGTTCTCCGCCTGGTACCTGGCCCGCATCGCCAGGTCGGGCATCGACTCGGCGTCGCACGCGATCTGGGACGAGTGCTGCGCGGCCGGTCTGCTCGACGGCCTGCTGACGCGCGGCGGCGACGGCGCGCTGCGGCCCACCGGCCGGTGGTGGGTGTACCGGTCGTACGCCGAGCTGACGGGCGACCTGGTGCGGGCGGACGGTTCCGGCACCACGGACGCGGTGGCCGCCGTGGACCCGGCGCGCCACCGGGCCGCTGTGCTGATCGGCGACTCGGGCGGTGACGTCCCCGAGGTGAACCTGACGCTCGACGGGCTCACCGCGGCGGGCATTCCCGGCCTCTCGCAGGTGACGGTACAGCGCATCCCCGACGCGTCGCCGCTCGGCCAGCCGGAGACGGTGACCTCGCAGTTCGTGGGCGCCGGGCAGGACACGGTCGAGCTGTCGTTCGCCGGGCAGGCGGCGCAGGACGCGTTCTTCGTGACGGTGACGCCCTACAGCGCCCAGGTGACGGGCGACGCGGCGGTGACGGCACCGGCCGACACCGCGGACTTCACGTACGGCGTGAACTGGGGCCGTACGGACGGCGTGCCGGACATGTACCAGGGCACGGCCAACTGGAGCTGGAAGCCGGGCTCGACGGCCGTCGTGCGCTTCGCCGGGACGCAGCTGTCGCTGTTCGCCGTCCGTGACGTGGACCAGGCCCGGATGCTCGTCAGCGTGGACGGCTCACCGCCCACGCTGATCGACAACTACCTCCCGGTACGGCGGGCCCAGTCGTCCGTCTGGACGAGTCCGAGGCTGCCGCGCGGTCCGCACACGGTCGTCATCACCGTGGCCGAGGGCAGGAACCCGGCCAGCGTGGGTGCCTCGGTCGCACTGGACAGCGTGCTGGTGACCCGCTGACCCACCGGCGCCCCGCAGCCGACCCCACTGCGGGGCGCCACTCTTCACCCGGCGACCTGCCGCGCACGGTCATAGGTGTCCCGCGCCAGGCCGTTCCCCAGATAGGGCCGCAACAGGCCCTTCATCCGCGCGACTTGCTCGTCCACCCGGCCGGACTGCACCGCCGGGTAGTCGTCCAGCATCCTGTTCCACGAGGCACACGCGGCTTCGAGGGAACCGGTCCCGAGCTGGCGCTCGGCCAGGATCGCCCTGAAGCGCACCCCGGACCGCTTGCTGTCGGTCTCGTCCCTCAGCCGGAAGTGCGCCTGGAACGACGCCACGCTGCCGGCGAGGTCCCCGATCCCGTGGCGCACCTGGGATGTCGCGTAGGCCAGGGTCGCGGCGGAGAATCCGCCGTAGGGGGAGGGGCGGCTGTCCGCCCTGCTCAGGGCCCTCTCCGTCTCGGAGAGGCTGCGCAGGGCCCGGACGCGATCCCCGGCGACGGCGTGGGCGTACGCCTGCTGTCCCGCGAGGAAGGCACGCACCCGGTGTCCCGGATCCCGGGACTCCGCCGCTGCGGCGTCCGCCAGCCGCACGGCCGTGGCGCCGTGGCCGAGGTCCGCCGCCTGGACGGACATGCCCCGCAGGATGTGGCAGTAGGTGGCATGGTCCTCACCGGCGCCCGCGAGTTCGAGGCCTTTGGCGTAGTACCGCTGCGCGAGCCCTTGCAGTCCTTCGTCGACCGCCATCCATCCGGTGACGTAGCAGAGGAAGGCCGCCGCCGAGACCATAGCCTTGCGGACTTCACCGTGGGCGTCCGCCCGCAGGTAGGGGGCGACGTTGTTCGCGAGGAACGCGGCGGCCATGGGACGCGCGTAGCGGCCCCCGAAGTGGTCGTCCAGCTCGGCGAGCCGGTCGGTCATCAGCTGTACCGCGGTGACGTCGGCCATGCCGATACGGCGCGCGCGACCGGAGCCCGCCGCCTCCATCCGCCCGACGACATCGGGCCACGCCGGGATCGTCATCGCGACCGAGTACAGCCCGGCGCCGATCACTCCCCTACGGGACGGGTCCATGTCACTCCTCACCAGATCCATCAACTCGGCGACGTACGACGGCGCATCCGGCGCGGGCGTCCGGGGTGTGGGGAACCCCAGCTCGCCGGGGGTCACCGGACGGCCCAGCCGCCGTGCGAACGCCTCGGCGACGAACGGGCGTACCAGCGGCCTGGGCATCGTCCCCCCGAGCCACTGGCTGACCGACGGCTGGTCGTACCGGATCGATACCCCTGCCTCACGTGCTACCCGGTTCACCGCACGGGCAAGTTGTGTACCGCTCCATCGCGACTCGGCGAAGACCCGGGCGAATGCAGCGTTCGGCCGACGTCCGGCCATGGTGCCCCCGAACTCTTATGACTCTCATGACGTACCGCTCGTCCCACGCTACCGGGCCACGGGTGCGCTGCGTTGTGCTTGATGCGCAACGAGTGACCGTGGAACGAGAGGAGCGTGGCATGACGGAATCGCCTGAGCAGGACGGCCCGACGCGTAACAACCGGCCAGGCACGGGACGTACGGACGGCGTGGGGATGCACGTGCCCACCGCCGAGCGGCCCGGCCTGCCGCCGCTCACCGCCCGCGAACGCGCCTCCACCCAGCAGTGCGCGGCGCGGTAGCGGTCGCGTTCCGGACGGAGGCTTCCCGGGTCGGCCGACGGCGGCCCGGGACCGGGGCAACTGACAGGGAGAGGCGAACGAGGATGGACGAGGTCGAGGCGGCGGGAGCCGGAGAGGACGCCGCACCGGTCCTCCGGCCGGGCCTGTTGGCGGTGGACGACCAGGGGCGTGTCGGGCGGGTCATGGCTGTCGAGGCCGGTGCCGTGTTCCTGCGTCCGCCGGGCGGCGGGTGTGAGTGGGATGTGGCCGCCGACCGTGTGCGGCCGGTGCTTGGGAGCGGTGGTGACGGGCGGCTGATGGCGCGTCTCCGCGAGCTGAACGCGTACAGCCGGTGGGCGCGTTCCTGGGACGGCCGTGGCTGAGCGGGACGCGCGGGGCGCGGGCGTTCGGGGAGCGATGCGGCCGGTCGTGCCGTGCAGTCGTATGTCGGTGAGTGGGGAGATCGCATGGTGAGCAGTCGTTCGCAGAGGGGCGTGGCGCTCCGTACGCGGGTCGTGGAGAACAAGGAGGAGGTCGTCGCCGCGTACCGTGACGGGGAGAGTTTGAACTCCCTCTGCCGCCGCTGGCAGGTGTCGGGTACGTGGCTGACGCAGCGGTTCCGCGAGTGGGGCGTTCCCGTGCGTGGCCAGGCGGAGGCGTTTGCCGTCCTGCGTGCCCGTCGCCGCCGAGGGGCGGATTCCGTCGTGTGCGGGCGCGGGCGTCCGTAGAGTTCTCGGTCTGGCGCAGGGAGGGGTGCGTATGTCCGCTGTCGGCTCGGACGCGGGGGCTGGTCCCGAGGGGTATGCGAAGGGGCGTGCGCGGCGTGAAGGGATCGTCGCCGCCGCGGCCGAGGTGTACGCGGAGGCCGGGTACCACGGGGCGTCCGTACGGGAGATCGCCAAGCGGGCGGGCATCAGCCACGCCGGACTGCTCTACTACTTCCCCGGCCGCGAGGCCCTGCTCGCGGCCGTGCTGGAACGCCGGGACGAGCGGGACGCCGCACGGTTCGGCCCCGGGGACGCCTCGCCGACGGCCCTGGTGGAGCGGCTGCTCGACCTGGCGGGCCACAACGCGCGGAATCCGGGGATCGTCGAGCTGTACGTGCGGCTGTCGGCCGAGGCGTTCGCGCCCGACCATCCCGCGCACGGGTACTTCACGCGGCACTACGCCGACGTACGCCGCTTCGCGCACTCCGCGCTGCTGGAGCTGGAGCGTCAGGGGCTGCTGCGCCGGGGAATCGACGCGTGGGCCGCGGCGGTCAGTCTCGTGGCGCTGATGGACGGGCTGCAGGTGCAGTGGCTGACCAGTCCCGCGGAGGTGGACATGGTCGGTTCGCTGCGGTTCTTCGTCGGGCAGTTGATGGTGGCGCCGCCGGAGTAGCGGGCGGTGGTCAGCGCAGCACCCGCAGCAGGACGAGGGCCACGGCCGCCGTGGCGATCTCCCCGGCGGCCAGGCCGATCCACACGCCGGTGGTGCCGGTGGGGCCGAGCGCGGCGACCAGCGGCGCCTTGATCAGCAGCAGGGTGCCGATCGACAGGACGTACGCGGGCCGGGGGCGGCCGAGCGCCTGGAAGTACGCGGCGGCGAGGGGCGCGATCCCGGCGACCGCGAGGCCCGCCGCGATGATCCGCAGGGCGTCGCCCGCCTCGGCGGCGGTGGCGGGATCGTTGAGGAACAGTCCCACGAGCGGGTCGGCGAGCAGCGCGAACACGGCGGCGGTGGTCAGCCCGTACAGGAGCGAGCCGCGCAGGGCGAGGGCGCGGGTGCGGGCGACGCGGGCGGTGAGGCCGCTGCCCGCGTTGAAGCCGACGATGGGCTGCATGCCCTGGCCGATGCCGGTGTGGGGCATCATCGCGAACGTCTGAAGGCGGGCGCAGACGGCGTACGCGGCGAGGGCCGCCGCGCCGGACGCGGCCAGCGTCGCGTTGACGAGGACGGCGAGCAGCGTGACGCCCGTACCGGCCAGGAAGGACGGCAGGCCGACGCCGACCAGGGCGCGGAGCGTGGGGCCGTGCGGGAGCAGCGCCCGCGCGGGGACGCGGTAGGGGCGGTCGCGCTGGAGGAAGAAGAACCACAGGGTCATGGCGACGGAGACGGCCTGCCCGCCGACCGTGCCGAGCGCCGCGCCGCGCACGCCCATGCCGAGGCCGAAGATCAGCAGCGGGTCGAGCATGATCTGCACGGCCACCGCGACGACCCACACCATCATCGAGTAGCCCATGCGTCCTTCGGCGCGCACGAGGCTGGAGAAGCCGGTGGACACAAGCGCGCCGCACAGCAGGATGAACGCGTAGTCGCGGGCGTCGTCGCGCAGCGGGCCCTGCGCGCCGAGAAGTATCAGCAGCGGGTCGAGGAAGAGTAGGCCGAGGACGGTCGTGGTGGCGGCGGTGATCCAGAAGAGGGTGAACGCGTTGCCCGCCGCGCGGGCGGCGGCCCGGTGGTCGCCCGCGCCGAGGGCGCGGGAGATGAGGGAGGCGCCGCCCGCGCCGACCGTGGTGGACACGGCGCCGAGCAGGAGGAGCAGCGGCGCGGCCAGGTTGACGGCCGCCATGGCGGTGTCGCCGACGCCGCGGCCGACGAACCAGGCGTTCGTCAGCGCGTAGACGCCGTAGACGCCGACCGCGGCGGTGGTCTGGAGGCAGTTGCGCCACAGCAGCTGGCCGACCGGCCGGGTGCCGA
Organism: Streptomyces sp. NPDC049879; assembly: GCF_044461265.1. Classification (NCBI taxonomy): domain Bacteria; kingdom Bacillati; phylum Actinomycetota; class Actinomycetes; order Kitasatosporales; family Streptomycetaceae; genus Streptomyces; species Streptomyces sp. NPDC049879. Next base: position 165,808 of record NZ_JBITKT010000003.1, read on the forward strand.
GGCGTGCGGCGTGGTCGGCGGGGGCGAACCGGGCGGTGCCGAGTGTCCTCACGGGCGGGTGCGGCCCAGCAGCCCCATCGTCTCGGTCAGCCGCTCGCGCGCCCAGTCGTACTGCGTGCTGTCGGTGTGGCCCCGGTAGACGGTCTCGATGACCATGATCAGCACGAGGTGCAGGCAGTAGAGGCGGCGGCGCACGGTCTCGGTCTCCGTCAGCGGGCCGTGCCCGTAGCCGCGCATGAAGGCGGTGGCGTCGCCGAACGCGCCAAGCTGCGTGGCGGTGAAGCCCGCCTCGATCAGCGGGTCGCCGTAGAAGGCCCGTTCGTGGTCGATGACGCACGCTATCCGGCCGTCGCGGATCATCACGTTGCTGTCCCACAGGTCCCACTCGACGAGGCACGGCTCGGTCACCTCGTCCAGGCTGTCCGCGTGCTCGGCGAGGACGGCGCGCACGGTGCCGTAGTCCCAGCCGAGGTCCACGGCGCGGCGTTCGCCGTCGCGCAGCACGGTCTCCACCATGCCGGTGAACACCCGCCGCCAGCTGGGGTCGCCGGGGCCGGCGAGCGGGCCGAACGCGTCGCCCCTGATGCCGTTCAGCGCGCGGTTGGCGGCGCCGACCTGCTCCATGTACGCGGCGCGCTCCGCCTCGGGCAGGCTGTCGCCGACGATGCCGAGGTTGTCGCCCTGGACGAACGGCATGAAGAACCAGTCGGCGTCGCACAGTTCGCGGCTGGTGTCGGCGAAGTGCACGGCGGGGACGGGGACGTCCGTGTGCTTGCGGATGAGGTCGAGCGTGGCCAGTTCGATGCCCATGGCGCCGCGTTCGTACGTCATCACCTCGACGCCGGGCGGCGGGGCGATCTTGAGGACGACGTCCTCGCCGTCGCGCAGCCGTATGCGGTAGGCGACGTTGAACCAGCCGTGGCCCAGTTCCTCGGCCCAGCCGTCGCCCTCCGGGACGCGGGCGGGCCCGTAGGCGCGCTCCACCATCGCCCGCAGTGCCTCCGGCGTCTGCCGGTTCTTCGTGATGCTCTCCACGCCCTGACCCTCTTCCCGACTCGCCCCGCGCAGAATTTCTACCAGGCGGTCGAAATCTCGGCCAGGGCCCCCCGGTCCCGGAACCCGCGCCGTCAGTCGGTGACGCGGGCCAGGTCGTCGTCGGAAACGGAGTAGGGAGCGGCGACGACCTCGACCCAGGCCCGCCGCGCCTCGGCGTCCAGCGAGTCCCAGTCGGGGTGACGCCGCGCGAACTCCCGTACGAACGACAGCCGTTCCTCGTGGCTGCCCAGCCGGTAGAGGTCGAGCCAGCGCTGCGCCGTCCCCGCACGGCCCGCGGCGCGGTGCGCGTCGGCCACGGCCGCCAGCAGCCGGCGGACGGCGTGGGCGTACGGCGGGCTGCCCGCGTACGGCTCCGCGTCGCCACCGCCGTCGAACTTGAACAGGACGGCCGCCCGGAGCAACGCCTCGGCGGCGACCGGCGTATCGAAGGAGACGGTCGTCATCAGAACGGATTCCTTCCGGCGAAGAGGATGTCCTCCATCGGGATCTTGAGACCGCCATGGTGGATCACCTCGTTGGGCTGCTCCCCCTGCCGGAAGTACGCGCCCTCCGGTTTCCGGAAGGCCACCATGAAGTCTCCCTTGCCCCGGAACAGAGGGCTCCTCAGGGTCACCCAGCGTCGGGTCCGAGTCCATCCCGACCGGAGACCAGTCAGCCGGCCGCGCCATGTTCACCCCACGTTCCCCTGGTGCCTGTGCCCCTCGTCCCGTCGCTGCCAGGACACCGGCGGTTGTCCACGATCGTTCCCGCGAGAACACGCTCCCCGGCGCGCCGTGGTTCCGCGTACCGTGGCGTGGGTGGCTGAAGGGACGGGAGAGGTGTGATGGCCGAGCTGACCGGCGCGGTGATACGCGCGCGGGTCGCGGTGGCGGCGCTGTTCTTCGGGAATGGCTTCGTGTTCGCGAACGTCGTGCCCCGCTATCCCGAGATCAAGGCCGCGCTCGACCTGTCCAACGCCCAGCTCGGCACCGCCATCGCCGCCATGCCGCTGGGCGCGATCCTCGTCGGCCTGCTGGCCAGTCCCCTGATCAAGCGGTTCGGCTCCGCGCGGACGTCGACGATCGCGCTCGCCCTGATGGGCGTGAACGTCGTCTTCATCGGCACGGCGCCCGGCTTCGGGCTGCTGTGCGCCGCGCTGTTCGTCGCGGGGAGCCTCGACGCGGTCACCGACGTCGCGATGAACGCGCACGGCCTGCGCGTGCAGCGGCGCTACGGGCGCTCGATCCTCAACTCGTTCCACGGCGTGTGGAGCATCGGCGCCGTCCTCGGCGGCTTCGCGGGCGCGGGCGCGGCGCAGGCGGGCCTGTCGCTGACGGCCCACCTCGTGGTGACGGGCGCGCTCACGGCGGCGTCCGCGCTGGTCGCGCTGCGGTACCTGCTGCCGGGGCCCGAGGACGCCGAGCGCGCCGGGGCCGCCGACGGGGAGGCGGAACGGGACGGGCGCGGCGCGCGGCGGCCCGTGCTGCGCGTCGCCGGGTTCCTCGCGCTGCTCGGCCTGGTGAGCGCCGCCGCCGCGTCCGTCGAGGACGCGGGCGCGTCGTGGGGCTCGCTGTACCTGCGGGACGAGCTGGGGGCCAACGCGTTCGTCGGCGGCCTGGCGTTCGCCTCGCTCCAGGGCGCGCAGACCGTCGGCCGCCTGCTGGGCGACCGCGTCGTGCGGCGGCTCGGCGACCGGCTGACGGCGCGGCTCGGCGGCGCGCTGGTGCTGGCGGGCATGGGCGCGGCGCTGCTGTGGCCCTCGGTGCCCGGCACGGTCGCGGGCTTCGGACTGGCCGGTCTCGGCATCGCGACGGTGATCCCGGCGGCGTTCCACGCGGCGGACGAACTGCCGGGCCTGTGGCCGGGAGCCGGGATCACGGTGACGGCGTTCCTGCTGCGGATCGGTTTCCTGCTGCCGCCCCCGCTGGTCGGCCTGGTCGCGGACGCGGAGTCGATCCGGCTCGGGCTGGTCGCGGTGCCGCTGGCGGGCCTGGTGATCCTGCTGACGGCGGGGGTCCTCGAAGGCCGGGCGGCGTCCGCCGCGCCGAGGTGACATACGACCGACACGGATGGACGGGTGCCGTCAATGTTCGGCTGCCAGCATGGCTGGACGAGCGGCCGTGTCCGTGGCCGCCGTGCTCTGGACCGTGACCGGCCGCCGTCCCCGGGGCCGCTCCCCCGACGGCGCGGCGCGGTCCTCACCCGACCACCGAGACCCGAGGTGACGCATGTCCGTCGTCCTGTCCCTCTCCGGCAGCCCCTCCCCCACCTCCCGTACGGCCCGCCTGCTCCGCCACCTGGACGCGCGGCTCGCGCTCCAGGGGCACGACGTCATACCGCTCGACGTACGGTCGCTGCCGCCCGAGGCGCTGACCGGCGCGGACGTGCGGCATCCGGCGATCGTGGAGGTGGCGCGGCTGATCGAGCGGGTGGACGGCCTGGTGATCGGCACGCCCGTCTACAAGGCGGCGTACTCAGGGCTGCTCAAGTCGCTGCTCGACCTGCTGCCGCAGTACGCGTTCGCGGGGAAGACCGTCCTGCCGCTGGCGACGGGCGGGACGGTCGCGCACGTGCTGGCGATCGACTACGCGCTGCGGCCCGTTCTGTCGTCGATGGGCGCCTCGCATGTGACGCCGGGCTGGTTCGTGCTGGACCGCGACATCGTCGTGGGCGCGGACGGCGCGGTGGCCGTGGAGGCGGGGGCGGCGGGGCCGCTTGAGGAGATCGTGGACGGTTTCTCGGCGCAGCTGCACGCGGGGTTCCAGCGCGCGGCGGCCTGAGGCCTGACCCGACGACGGCGCCGCCCGCCGTCCCCGTCAGCAGGGTGACGGGGACGGCGGGCGGCGCTCCGCGCGTCCTAGCGCGCGGTGGCGGCGGGCTCGGGCCGCTGGGGCGACGGGGTGCTGAACGAGCTGCGCGGGCGCGGCAGTCCGTAGTGCTCGCGCAGGGTGGTCCCCGTGTACGCGGTGCGGAACAGGCCGCGCCGCCGCAGGATCGGCACGACCTCGTCGGCGAACACGTCGAAGCCGCCGGTCAGCCAGGGCGGCATGATGTTGAAGCCGTCGGCCGCCCCGTTCTCGAACCACTCCTGCACGCGGTCGGCGATCTGCTCCGGCGTGCCCCACACCACCTGGTGGCCGCGCGCGCCCGCCAGGCGGTGCAACAGCTGCCGGACGGTGGGCCGTTCGCGGTCGATGATGTCGAGGATCACCTGGAAGCGGCTGCCGGCGCCGCGTTCCCCGCCGGTGTCGATCAGCTCGCGCGGCAGGCGTTCGTCGAGCCGGTCGGCGGTCAGCCGCAGGCCGAGCATCCGCTCCAGCAGGTCGAGCGAGTAGGCGGGCTGCGTCAGCTCGTTGAACTCGTCGTGCAGCGCACGCGCCTCGGCCTCCGTGGAGCCGATGAACGGGCTGATGCCGGGCAGGATCAGCAGGCCGTCCGGGTCGCGGCCGAGGGCGGCGGCGCGGCGTTTGAGGTCGGCGTAGAACTCCTGCGCCGACGCGAGCGTCTGGTGCGCGGTGAACACGGCCTCGGCGTGCCGCGCGGCGAACGCGCGCCCGTCGTCCGACGACCCGGCCTGCACGTACACCGGCCTGCCCTGCGGCGTGCGCGGCGTGTTGAGCGGTCCGCGTACGCGCAGGTAGGGCCCTTCGTGGTCGATGGGGTGGATGCGGTCGGTGTCGGCGAAGACGCCGGAGGCCTGGTCGGCGACCAGCGCCTCGTCCTCCCAGCTGTCCCACAGGCGCGTCACGACGTCGAGGAACTCGTGGGCGCGCGCGTACCGTTCGGCGTGCGGCGGGTGCTCCTCCAGGCCGAAGTTGCGGGCGGCCTGGGGCGCGCCGGTGGTGACGATGTTCCACCCGGCGCGGCCCTTGCTGAGGTGGTCGAGCGACGCGAAGAGCCGGGCGAGGTTGTACGGCTCCAGGTACGTGGTGGAGGCGGTGGCGATCAGGCCGATGCGGGAGGTCGCGGCGGCGAGCGCGGACAGCCAGGTGAAGGGTTCGAGGCGGAAGCGGCTGGCGTAGCGGACGTTGTCGGGCAGGGAGGGGCCGTCGGCGAGGAAGACGCCGTCGAACGTGGCGGCCTCGGCGCGGCGGGCGAGGTCCTGGTAGTAGCCGATGTCGAGGAGCCGGGCCGGGTCCGAACCGCGGTAGCGCCAGGCCGCCTCGTGGTGGCCGCCCGGGTAGATGAAGAGGTTCAGGTGCAGTTGGCGGGCGGGGGTGGTCATGCGGGGTCTCCCGGGACGGCGGTGGCGGACTGTTCGTCGGTGACGCCGAGCAACGTCAGCAGCCGGGCGCGCAGTTCGGCGTACGCGGGGCTGCCGGGCGAGCGCGGGGCGGGCAGTTCGACGGGCAGGTCGGCGGCGATGCGGCCCTCCTCCAGCACGAGCACGCGGTCGGCGAGCGCGATCGCCTCGTCCACGTCGTGTGTGACGAGGAGGACGGCGGGCTGGTGCAGGTCCCACAGGCGGCGCAGCAGGGCGTGCATCCGGATGCGGGTGAGCGCGTCGAGGGCGCCGAACGGCTCGTCGGCCAGCAGGAGTTGCGGATCGCGGACGAGGGACCTGGCCAGGGCGACGCGCTGCTGTTCGCCGCCGGACAGCTCGGTGGGCCAGGCGCGTTCGCGTCCGGCGAGGCCCACCTCGGCGAGCGCCGTCCTGCCGCGCGCGGCGGCGTCGGGGGCGGTCAGGCCGAGCGTCACGTTGTCGAGCACGCGTTTCCACGGCAGGAGGCGCGCGTCCTGGAAGACGACGGAGATGTCCTCGGGCGCGGACAGTGTCCCGGCGGCGCCGGTGCCGTGGTCGATGCCGGCGAGGGCGCGCAGCAGCGTGCTCTTGCCGGAGCCGCTGCGGCCGACGAGGGCGGCGAACTCGCCGGGCGCCAGCGTCAGGTCGAGCCCGTCGAGCACGCGCCGCCCGCCGTACGTGCGCGTGAGCGCCTCGGCCCGGACGGCGGGTCCGCGCCGGGTGCCGGTCAGTCCGCCAGGGTGCGGCGCCATGTGAGGGCCCTCCTCTGCACGAGCCGGACGAGTCCGTCCGAGACGAGGCCGAGCAGCCCGTAGACGACCAGGCCGACGACGATGACGTCCGTCTGTCCGTAGGTGCGCGCCAGTTCCATCATGTAGCCGATGCCGCTGGTCGCGTTGACCTGCTCGACGACGACGAGGGACAGCCACGCGGTGGTGACGGCGAAGCGCAGCCCGAGCAGGAAGCCGGGCAGCGCGCCGGGCAGGACGACGTGCCGCAGGAACGCGGCGCGGCCAAGGCGGACCGTCTCGGCCAGCTCGACGTAGCGGGTGTCGATGGTGCGCAGGCCGTTGTGCGTGTGGATGTAGACGGGCACGAGGACGCCCAGCGTGATCGTGATGATTTTCATCGACTCGCCGATGCCGAACCAGAGGATCAGCAGCGGGATCAGCGCGAGCGACGGGATGGACCGCTTGATCTGCACGGGCCCGTCGATGACGCCCTCGCCGAGGCGGCTGAGGCCGGAGACGACCGCGAGAACGAGTCCGGCGGCGATGCCGATGGCGAGTCCGGCGAGGGCACGCCTGGCGGAGGCCCACAGGTGCTCCTGGAGGCGGCCCTCCTCGATCAGGTCGGCGGCGGTGCGCACCACGTCCCAGGGCGCGGAGAGGTTGCGCGGGTCGATCCAGCCCGTGGCGGAGCCGATCGACCAGACGGCGAGGAGGAGGACGGGGCCGATGGCCCAGCCGAACGGGATGGGCCGTCCGGGGCCGAGGCGGCGCGCGCGGCGCAGGGGTGGCGGCGGCGCGGGGGCCTCAGCGGGCGTGGGGGCGGCGGCGCGCGGGGCGTCGGTGGTCGTCACGGCGTGTCACCGCCTTCGCCGTCTGCCAGGGCCGCCTGTGCCGCGTCGGCGGCGACGGACTCGAAGCGGCGGTCGAAGAGGGTCTCCGCGTCGAAGGACTCGTTGCCGAGTTCGGCGGCGAGCAGGTCGATGGTCTGCTGCTGGCGTTCGATGGCGCCCGACCAGTCGGCGGGGATGTCGGGGGTGCCGCTCTGCTCGACGAGGTAGGCGCCGTCCTCCTCGGTCAGGCCCTGGTCCTCGACGTAGTACCCGGCGATCCACTCCTCGGGGTGCTCCTCCACCCAGACGAGGGCGCGCGCCCACAGCTCGACGAACTCCCGTACGGCGGCGGCCTTCTGCGGGTCGGACACGGCGGACACCGGCACCCACAGGTGCGACGGGTCGTCGCGCAGGCCGTGCTCGATGATCGTGCCGCCCTCCGCGCCGTACTGCTCGACGTAGCGGCGGATGTGGACGCCGCCGATGGGGGCGACGTCCACCTGGCCGCTGCCGAGGGCGGTGGGGTAGACGTCGCCGGTGCTGGGCAGTTCGACCAGCTCGACGTCGTCCCTGGTGAGCCCGGCGGCGTCGAGGACGCGGAGGATCAGCGCGCCCTGGGCCTGTCCGGGGCTGAAGGCGATGCGCTTGCCGCGCAGGTCCTCCAGCGTCGCGACGTCCGCGCCCGGCGCGATGCCGAGCTGGTAGATCGGGTGCGCCGTGGGCTCCTGGCGGAACGCGGCGGCGACGAGGCGGGTCTCCAGGCCCGTCCAGTGCGCGTGGATCGACGGGATCTCGGCGGCCGAGCAGATGTCGAGCGCGTCGGCGCGGAACGCCTCGGAGCACTGCGGCCCGCCGCTGAGGTTGGCCCACTCGACGCGGAACGGTATCTCGTCGATGAGTCCGGACAGTTCGAGGGCCACCTGGATCTCGGGCGTGCCGATGGTCAGGGTGGTGTCGGGGTCGACGGCCTCCGGGATCTCGGCGGCGGCGAGTTCGGCGTTGTCCGTGGGGCTGTCCTGGTCGGCGCAGGCGGTGAGCAGCAGGGGCAGGAGGAATGCGGCGCCGAGGAGGCGTCTGTACCGGGGCATGGGAATTCCTGGGACGTCGGGAACGGGGACGGGAAGTCCGGGAAAAAGGGGCGGCACGGCATGCCGGAATGGCGCGGCGAAAGGCGCGGGAGGGAAAAGGGCCGCGCGCGTACCTGTTCGGCCCGGCGCGGTGATTACCGGTGGGGAAATGCGTGGGTCAGCGACAGAGCGCGACGGCGCACGGCACGGCGGTTTCCGTGCGGCGCGGGAAAGGGAATGGCGTGGCCCGCATACGCCGAACGTAGCGAACACGCGGACGAACGGTCAACGGCCGCCGCACGCCCCCGGCCACGGCCGGAAGCGCGCCCGTAACGCGGCTTCATGTGCCGTCATCAGGCCCGGCGGCGCGGCGCAGGTGGGAACGGTCCGCGCTCTTCCGGAGAACGCGCCGTTAATTCCTCGGTACACACCTTGCGCCCGCGTGAATTCGGCGGCGTTCTCCGTCAGGCGGGGAGGAGGCGCTTCTCCATCAGCGTGACCGCGTACGGGCTGCCGCCGAGGCCGCCGTCCTTCGCGGCCTGCTCGCCCACGACCCGGTATCCGGCGGCGAGGTAGTACGCGCGCAGCCGCTCGTTGCCGGCGAGGCAGTCGAGGCGGCACAGTTCGCGGCCCGCCTCCGCGATCCGCCGCTCGGCCTCGGCGAGCAGCTGCCGTCCGGTGCCGGGCGGCGCGGCGCTGCGGTCGGTCATGAGGCGGTGCACGTACCCGGCGACGGGCGGCTGCGGCCCCCAGGCGGCCGGGTCGTCCCACCACAGCTCCCAGGCGCCGACCGGCGGACCGCCGGGCGCGGCGGAGGCGAGCCAGACCTCGCCGTCCGCGAGGCGCCGCCTGAAGTGGTCCTCGCCGAGCTGGCCGGGCAGCCACTGGTCGATGCCGTGGGCGAGCTGCCAGCGGGCGGCGTCGTCACGCAGCCGTACGAGCGCCGGCAGGTCGGCCGTACCGGCGCGCCGGAAGACGGGCGGGGCGGGGGCGAGGAGCCGTTCGCGCAGGGCGGTCACCAGGTCGTCGCCGACGCCGAGCACGGCCTCCGCGTAGGCGCCCACCGAACCGTACTTCCGCCTCAGTCCGTCCAGGAACAGCCGCATCACCTCGGCGGGCGCCCGCCCGTAGCCGGGCCAGCCGGGGCTGCGGCCGCCGTGCGCCGCGCGCCAGTCGGCGAGCAGGCGGTCCCTGGCGAGGCCGGTCAGGGCGAAGTCCGCGACGATGTCGTCGTCGGGGACGCCGAGCAGCGCCAGCACGAGGGCGGCGAGCAGCCCGGTGCGGTCCTTGCCCGACATGCAGTGGATCACCACGGGCCCCGCGCCGGGGTCGGCGATCACCTCAAGGGCCCGGCGCAGTTCGGCCGCGCCGTCGTGGGCCACCTCGCCGTACCGTGCGACGAGGTAGGGGGCGGGATCGACGTCGGGGCCGAGGCCCGGCTGGTCGTAGGGCCGGTGCTCGACGCTCAGGTGGTGCCAGGCCAGGGACGGGTGGTCGGGGACGCGGCCCGCGCCCTCGATCTCCCAGCCGTACCGGAGGTCGATCACCGTGCGCACGCCCAGGTCGAGGAACCGCTCCCAGTCCTCGCCCGCCAGCTTCCCCAGCGAGTCGGACCGGTAGAACCGCCCCCACCGGACCGTCCGGCCGTCCGCCGCCGGATACCCGCCCGTGTCACGGAAGTTGTGCACCCGGTCGAACGGTATGTGTCTGCCCATGCCGGGACTCTACGCGCGGCCCGCAGGCGGATGGCCTGCGGGCCGCCGGTGGGGTCAGTCGTAGGGCTGGAAGGTCATGAACGCCTCGGCCGGGTTCCCGTCGTGCACGAGGGACTCCTGCGCCGTGACGTCGTCGAAGGCGAACGCGTACGCCCTGCCGTCCTCCATCTGCCCGTGGATGAGGCGGGCGTAGTGGTTGGTCACCGGGTCCTGGTAGAAGGAGCCGGGGTCGGCGTCGGGCTGCTGCGCGTTGGTGAGCAGTGTGGTGCGGTTGAAGCCCGCGCACAGCGTCCGGGAGATGGGGCCGCGCACCAGGTCGTTCGGCGCGTCGAGGAACTTGTGGCAGCCGAAGACGCTGTCGGAGTCCGGTTTCTGGAAGCTGGTGACGACGGCGCCCGAACTGTTCGTGAAGTTTATGACGTTGCCGGAGACACGCCCGAAGTACTGGGTGTTCGGCTCGTGGGCGAACGGCGTGACCGTCAGCGTGTTGGAACTGTAGTGACTCCACACGCGGTTGATGTAGTCGTCCATCACGTTGGCGGGCACGCCGCCGACGCCGATGCCGTGGCCGGGCGAGAGGGCGCGCAGCGGGGTGCCGCCCGGCCCGTTCACGATGAGGCCGCCCCAGCCGGCGGCGCGCAGGCCGTCGAACACGGCGCCGTAGCCGCCGGGCCTGAGCGTCCCCGTCGTCCGCACCGCGCCGTCACCGCCGCGCACACCGACCGAGTAGGGGGACGAGAACATGTCCACCTGCGTGCTGTTGATCCACAGGCCCGCGTCGTTGAGCGTGTACTCGGACCAGTTGAACAGCACGTCGCTGTTGGGGTCGGACGGGTTCTGCACGGCGGGCTGCACGAGCCCGCCGGTCGTCAGGAAGAACTCCAGCTTCTGCCCGACGGAGAAGTACACGCGCCCGGAGAACTTGGGCAGTTGGATCGTCAGCGACTGCCCGGGCGCCGGGCCCTGGATCGAGGCGTCGGGGGCGGGAGTGGGCGGACTGCCCCCGGCGGGCCAGGCGTGGAACGCGCCGGAGGCGTCGGCCCAGCCCTGCTGGCCGCTGCTGAGCTGGGTGCCGAGGTTGTAGAGGTACACGGGCTCGCTGCGGCCCGAGTCGTTCGTGATGGTGAGCGGGATCGTGTCGGGCACGGCCTGCGCGGCGGGCGCGGGCCCCAGGACGGTCAGCCCGGTCGCGGCGGCCACCGCCGCGACCAGCGCCGCCAGTCGTCTCGGTACACGGAACACCGTTGTCCTCCTCTGCGACTGAGAGCGCTCTCACCGTCCCGACCCGCCCCGCACATGTCAATCCACCCGACACCGACCCCCACGCCCACCCCGCATCCCTCTCACATCCCCCACAAGCCGTGCGCCTGACCTGAAGGGGTCATGAGACGTACGTCTCGCACGCAACACCTCGAATGCTCACCAAGTTCCTCGGCGGACTCAGGCGTGCCGCTGTCCATCCATCTCCCCGGGAACCCAGTCGATGCACTCGGGCCGATCGCCGGTTCCCAGACGGCAGAATTCCTCAAGGGCGGCGCGAACCCGATCGAGGGGCAGAGTGCTCCTGGGGTCGAAGAAACGCGGAATCCCGGGGTCGGACACGACGCGCGGATCGAAATCAGGGGGACTCTCATTATCGGAAACCCAAATCTGTTCCGAAATAGGGTCCTTCGTCGCACGCTCCTGAGTTGCGAACCAGACGAGTCCACCGTATCCGCTCGTCGCGTTGACTGCGACCTGAAGGGTGTTGTCAGGCCACCAGTCGCGGACGGACTCCGAGTGACGCCCGGGCGCAAACATGAAGGACGCCACCTCCCCCGGACTGATCCATGACTGATCCCGGCGCTCCGATTGCAGGTTCTCCATGACCTCTGCAACCAACCCAGCCTTCTCCAGCCGACTTTCCGCGTACCAGTAGCGGCCATGGATGACCGCATTAAGAATCACGGCGCTAGGGCCTCTCCGGCGATAATTTCTGGCTCCGACGCGCCAGGATACCACACACTCACACTTGAACCTGCGGGCAGAATTGCCCTGACCGCTCGTTGACACCCATACATGCCGCCACATACGCCTGCGTCATTGTTCATCACCACCGTCGCTTCGCGCACCCCGTTCTGACGCATCCACATCGCAAATTGCGATTCGACGTGCTGCGACGCCGGGTAACGCGTCGCCCTCGGATTGATCGGCGCTCCATGCCGCCTCAGGTAAGCGTCGGTAGCCTCGACGAGGCTCCCGTCACCACCTGCCTGTATCTCGCCGTGGAGCCTTCCAGAGGAATCAAAGATCCGCCCGGTCGTCACGCGCCTTGAAGAAAGCTCATTCAGCACACCCGCTATGTCAATTCCGCAAGTGTTGTGGACGAGGATCGAAGTATCACCCGCGATCACATAATACGTGTGAACACCCTCGACCGTCAGATTGTAAGCGGCAGCGAACTCGGAGAAGTGCAGACTGGAAGCAATCTCAACAGTCTCCCCGGAGTCGGCGAGGACTCGGTCGCCCACCGACAATGCGCCTGCGTCCACCCACTCACGGGTGTCTTCTCTCCAGAAAGGGTGTCCCTCTGTCGCGGTGACCGTACGGATCGTCCCGTCGGGTTCTTCTACTCCAAGGGTGACGAATTTCTTCTTCCCGGTTCGGGCGATCTTCGCCGTCACCGTGCGGCTACTCGTTTCACCAGTTCGGGGATCCGTCGCCACCACCGTGTCACCGACAGCCAGCTCTTCGATGGGTTTTTTACTCCCATCAGCCATCAGTACTCCAACCCCTGCAGCAAAGCTGTTGAGGCCGTTGATTACACGACAGAAACTGCGGCTTGTTCTTGCAAAAGAGAGAGATCCAAGCTGCGCCAGTGGATGCGGCACGAGCTGCAGTGCCGCAGCGCCACAGGCGAGGTATTCACCATCGGCACAGTCCGCTATGTGCTGCTCATCTATTCCGACAGCTCGTTTCGCAAATCCGCTGAAACCTCTGAAACCGCTCCCGCGTTCCTGATTCCCCTGGCGATTTCCATCCCCGCGCCCGCTATCGCTTCCGCCGCCGAGGAGTTGACCAAGGCCCTCTTGCGAGTCGTCTCCGGATGACCCTCCGCCGCCGTTCAGCGACAGAATGTAGCGCATCCAGACTTTCTGGCGGAACTTCTTCTCCAGGGCTGCCTTTTGCTTCTTCTTGCGTGCCAGGTCGTCCATGGACGGCTTGAGACCGGTGGGGTCTGTGAAGGTGGTCGGGTTGTTGTTGGAGTAGGCGTAGCCGTTGATCTGCTGGGGGTCGGTGAGGTCGAGGACCGGGTCGACGGAGATGAAGCGGCCGAGGGAGGGGTCGTACTCGCGTGCGCCGAGGTGGGTGAGGCCTGTCGAGTCCGTGGTTCCGCCGACGAATCCGCGGGTGCCTGGCCAGAAGGCGGGTTCGTCGCCGCGTGTACCGCCGAAGGGGAGGGTGCGGCGTTGGGCCAGTTGGTGGGTGCCCGTGTCGACGGCGAGTTCGCCCGTGTTGTGGTGGTCGGGCAGCGTCAGGTAGAGCGTGCCGTCGTTCTCCTGCACGGCGGTGCCGCCGCCGTACAGGTCGATGTAGCGCGTGGCCTGGGCCTCCGGCGCGCCTGTGGGGACGGTGATCTCGGTGTGGCCGAGGTAGAGGGTGGTCCCGCTCGGGGTACTGGCCAGGAGCCGGTTGCCGTCCGCGTCGTAGCCGTACTCGGTGACCGTGCCGTCAGCTTCCTCGACGGTGGCGAGGTGGCCCTCCGGGTCCCACGTCAGTTCCTGCGTGTCGCCGCCGGTCTGACGGGTGAGGGTGTTGCCTGACTCGTCGTAGCTGTACTCCTGGAGGGACGTGACGTCCGGCGCCTCCTGGACGACGGACGTCAGGGTGTGGGGCTGGGCGGCCCCGGGCTCGGGATAGGCGTAGGTGCGGCTGATCTCCTGCTCGTGCAGGGTCTCGGTGCGCCGGTTGCCCACCAGGTCGTACGTGTAGGAGTGCCAGTAGGGGGCCGTTCCGCCCATGGCCGCGTCACTGGGCGCTGCGGAGCAGGTGGTGTCGCCTTCGGCCCACGCCTCCGTCAGACGACGCAGGTAGTCGTAGCGGAAACACTGGTTGTCCGTGCCCACGGCCGAGTCATCCGCGAGGGAGAGCAGGTTGCCCGCGTCGTCGTACGCGTAGGTCACCGACCTGTCGACGCCGGAGACGTCCTCGCGGTCCACCCGCGTGTCGTGCAGGCGCTGGGTTCCCCACTCGTAGGAGTTGGTGACCCAGGTCTTGAGTGCCCCGCCGGTGAGGGTGTGCTGGAGCGGTTTGCCCGTGAGGCTGTAGCGGATGTCCGAGACGTAGGACGTGTTCCCGCTGCCCGTGAGGCCGGTGACGCGACGGATGCCGTCGTAGAGCGGTGTGACGGTCGTACCGGCGAGGTCGCCGGCCGCGGGATAGCTCGTGGATCTGGGGGTGTTGTCGAGATTGAACTCGGTCCCGGTGGTGTAGGTCCCGCTCAGCGCCTCCTCCCCCGGGACCGAGGGGACGATCACCGATGTGCCGAGGGGACGGTTGCGGTCGTCGTACGTCTCGATGCGGGTGGTGTACGCGAAGCCGTCGGCCGTGTGGCGGGTGGAGCTGGTGAGCTGGCCCTCCGCCAGGGTGTCCCAGACCCAGGACGCCATGAGGCGGCCGCTCGCGGACCCCTCGCGCAGCGCTGTCCGGCGGCCCAGGTTGTCGTAGGAGTGGTGGACGGTCTCGCCGCGGGCGTCCGTCGTGGTGACCAGCTCGTCGCGGGCGTTGTACGTGCGCGTGGTGGTGCCCGCGTCCGGGTCCTCGGTGGTGCGGAGCCTGCCGAGGATGTCGTACTCCCATGTCCACTCGTTCCCGGCCGGGTCCTCGGCGCGGATCAGCTCGTCCCGCGCGTCGTACTCGAAGCGGGTGACGTCGTGCTCACCCGTGGGCGTGGAGCCGTGGTACTGCCACAGTTCGGTGGTCCGGCCCTGGACGTCGGTGAGCGTCGTGGTCGCCGTCTCCCCGTCGATCGGGTCGACGCTGACGCGGTCGCCGCCATGGGTGTAGGTGGCGCGCGCCCACTCGTTCGTGGTGCCGTCGCCGTTCCCGGCGAGCCGGCGTTCGGTGACGACCCGGCCGAGGCCGTCGTAGGCGAAGGCGGTCTGGCTCTCGATGTCCCCGGGCTGGGCGGGGTTGAAGAGTTCGGCCCGGGGACCGCCCGTCGTGTAGTAGCTCGCGTACGTACGGTCGGTCTGGCCGCGGTTGTCGTAGAGGGTGTCCGTCAGCAGCCTGCCGCCGTCCGGGCCGGCGGTCTGCGTCTGGCGTGGGCGCAGCAGCCCGTCGTACAGCGTCCAGTCGGTCCGGGTTCCGCTGCCCATGAGGGTGGTCGTGCCGACGGCCGTGATCTTGTTCTCTTCGACACGGTATGTGTACGCGTAGTCGGGGGTGCCCTCCGTGCTGGTTCCCGGCAGCCGCACCTTGCTCAGGCGGCCCAGGGCGTCGTACGTGAGGTGGGTGGCCAGGCCCCGCGTGTCGATGGTGCGTCGGGCGACCCCGCGGACGGTGTCGTACTGGGTCCTGGTGACCTGTGCGGTGTCCGCGTTGCCGACGACGGCGGGCGGTGTGGTGACGGTGCTCTCGGACGGCCGTCCGGTGGCCGGTGTGTAGGCCGTGGTGGTGGTCCGCCCGGCATGGTCGGTGACGGTCAGCACACGCCCGTACGAGTCGAACGTCGAGGAGGCCGTGCGGTAGCTCGGTGTGCCGCCGCTGAGCCCGTCGATGCTCTGGACGCTCGTCGGGTCGCCACGCGTGGGAGCGGCCCCGAAGGATCCGTTGTCGTAGGAGGTGCGGACGTCGGAGACGACGCGTTCCGGCGTGGCCGGCTCGGACGAGCAGGCCCCTGTCCACTCACGGGTGCGGGCGGGCCGGTCGAGAATGTTCGCGGTCGCGTTGTCGGCGTAGGCGGTGGTGGCGCAGCGGTCGTCGCCGGACTCGGCCGTGTCGCCGAGATTGGCGACGCGGGTGACCCGGCCGGCGACGGTGTCGTACGTGGTGTCGACGCGGCTCTCGCGCCAGCGCTGGCCGGCTCCGGCGTCCAGGGAGACGAACGAACGCTCGGACGCGGTACCGGTGAAGTTGGCGGTGACCGTTCCCCAGCTCCGGGTACGGGACGCCGTCTGGTGGTGCCAGGGGGTGCTGACGGTCTTCTCCAGCACGACGCCGTTCGGCTGTGAGAAGGCGACGCTGCGATAGGGGTACCCCGCGTGGGCCTCATGGTCGGTGAGGGTGCCGCCCTGGCCGTCGGGGACGGTGACCTCGCGCTCGCCGCCGTCGGGTCCGGCGCGGTCACCGTCCATGCCGCGCAGGAAGTAGTGGTCGGCCTGCGTCGTCATGCCCTCGGGGCCGCCGGTCTGTACGCGCACCTGCCCGTAGCCGCGCCACTGCGACCACGTCTTGTGCTCCGGCTCGGTGAGGCCGTCATCGTCGTCGTAGTGCCAGGCCGCGCCGCCCAGATAGCTGTAACGCGTGTACATCTCGGGGGCGCCGCCGGTCCGGTCGGAGGCGACGACCTCGGCGACGACGTACTTGTTGAACCATTCCTGCTTCGGGTCCTCCGCGCCGGGCGGGGTCCAGTACTGGGGGAAGCAGCGGCTGGTGTTGCTCTGCACGGTGGGCAGCGCCGTGCGGTCGCAGGCCGCCCCCGAGTAGTTGATGTCGACCTGGCCGCCGAACTCGTCTGTGAGGGTGGAGAGCCGGTGCTTGATGAACGGGGCGATGCCGTCTCCCGGCGCGTCGAGCCGGTTGGCGCCCTGCTCGTACACGAACTCGACGGCGGGGAGTTCGATCGCGGGGCTGGTGGCTCGGCCGGTGCGCTGGATGGACGTCGGCAGCAGGGTCCAGTCGATGTCCGCCCTCCCCCAGCGGTGGGAGATCTGCCAGGTGTCGATCGGTGTGTAGGTGCCGGACTCGTTCAGGTTCTGGGTGGTGATGCTCGTCAGGCGGTTGCGCGACCAGAAGGTCGGGGACAGCCGCCCTTCGTCGCAGTCGGTGCCCGCCTGGCAGTTCAGGTCCCACGGCGTGTCGTACCAGGCGGAGGGGACGTCGTCGATGTCGCCGGGGGCACAGGTGACGCCGGTGGCGGGCAGACAGCGTTCGGCAGTGCCGAAGACGACCTGCGAAGGGGCCTTGGCGAAGACGGCGTTGGAGCGCAGCCCGTAGTTGATGCTCTTCAGCACTCCGCCGCGCACGTAGGGGGTGTCGTCGGAGGCTTCGAGGTAGCGGCCGTAGGAGTTGGCCTCCTGGTCGTAGAAGTAGGTGATGACGTTTCCGCGGGTGTCGACGACGTAGTCGAGGTTCCACCGCCAGGCCTGCTGGCACCAGGAGTTGACGAACGTGGCGGCGCGGCAGGGCTCGCCGGTGTTGTTGCCGTAGACGGGGACGTTCCACACCGACTCGGTCTCCGGCCGCCCGCTGGTCCACCCGGGGAGGCGGTTGTAGCCGAAGAAGTACTGGGTCCCGTCGGAAGTGGTGACCTTCCAGTACTCGCCGTCGTCGTCGCCGCTGGAGCGCGCGGTGTCCGCGAAGCGCTCGATGCGGGTTCCGTCGTCGTCGCGCAGCCGCCAGGCGTTGTCGCCGACGGAGATCAGATCGCCCGCCGTACCGCCCATGCTGAGGGTGGCGTTGTCGTAGGCCCAGCACAGGTCGGGTACGTCCACACCACCGCGCTTGAGGCCTTCGTCGGCGCAGCTGTGGTAGGAGCGTTCGATGTAGCCGGGCCACAGGTCGAAGCCGTCCCCGACCCAGGACGACTGGTTGTTGGTGGCGGAGGTACGGCCGTCAATGCTGCCGGAGGAGTAGCCGATGCTCACACCGGGCGTGAGGCCGCCCGGCACGTCCGGTACCGCGAAGTCGTAGGACCAGGTGAAGTCGCCCGAGTTGAGGCTGACCTCCCAGGTGCCCGAGGGCGACAGCTCGGTGGCGGCGTAGTCGCCGGTGGGGCCGCTGTCCTCGGCGACGGCGGCCAGGACGACGGGGCCGCTGGACAGGTCGACGGCCCCGGATGTGGTCAGCGTGCGGGCGTCGGTGTCGTTCCGGAAGCCGAGCGGTGTCTGCTGTCGGCACTCGGGCACGCCGGGAGTGGTCGCGGCGCAGGCGGGCAGGCTGACGAGGCCCAGCCGTGCTCCGTAGCCGCCGCCGTACGCCTGGGCGAAGGAGCGGTAGTCCAGCTCCACACCCACCCGTTGGGTCGTCGCGGTGGTGCGCGCACCGGACGGGGCGGAGGTGCTGCTGAGGGAGATCAGCAGGCCGTCCACGCCAGCGCGTTCCGTGGCCCGGCGGTCGAGGATCCGGAGCCGGGCGCTGGTCGCCGCGTCGGCCTCCTCGGCTGAACGGGCCGCATCCGGCGGGGAGATGAGCCGTACCGGGGGCTGTCCCGCGTTCCGTGTGGCCAGGCCCTCCGTACCGGTGGTGAGGTCGGCGGTCCCGGCGCCGGGCCAGTCGGTCGCAGGCTCGGGGAGCGGTTCTTCCGCGGCGGGGTCCACGGGCCGCGGCCGGACTCCGCCCTCCTCGCCCTCGATCACCGTCTCGGAAGCGGGCAGGTCCGGGCGGCCCGAGCCGTCGTCCGCCACGGCGATCACCGCCGCGGAGGGCAGCAGCCCCAGGAACAGCGCCGCGGTCACCACTCCTGTCACATGGGACCGCAGCGGCTGGGCCAGTCGTCGCAGCGGACCGACTCTCCGGTACCTGCCGGTGTTCATTGCCCGTGGCCGCCTTTCCTGAGCGGGAAGGGAAGAAGGGACTGCTGAGCGTGGTGCGGATGGGCGGCGACGGTGTGGACGATGTCCGCCGGCCACGGCTTTCAGGGGAGGTCGGAGTCGGCGTCGCGCTCACGTGCCGCGAGCCGGCGGATGTCGTCCTCCGGGACGACGCCACGGAAGGCCCACACGTCGTCGATCGCGCCCGACCAGTACTCGCCCCAGGCACCGGCCGCGCGGCTGCGGCCTATCTGCAGCCCACCGCCGGCGCGGAACGGCCAGGTGGAGGACCGCCAGGAGAGGATGTCCGTGCACTCCGGGTCCTCCGCGCCCTCGCAGACGACCTGGCGGAGTTCGCCGTTGACATAGAGGAGCATCTGGTCGGCGAAGGCGTCGTAGACCGCCGCGACGTGGTTCCAGCCGGCGGAGGTGGGGAAGACGTCGTGCTCGGCGATCTGATGGGTCGTGCCGCTGCCGTCCGCGGTGGCGACGTCCAGCTGCCAGCGCCCGGCGTACTCGGGATCGTCCGCGTCGGGGACATAGCGCAGCACGAGGGCGCTGTCGGTGGTGCCCGCCAGGGAGAGGACGGTCGCCTGCCGCTGGGGCCGGGCGGGTGCGGCCACCCATGCGCTGACGGTCCAGCTGTCCGAGGAGTCGAAGGGCGCGCCGGTGGTGGCGGCGTAGTCGCCGCTGCCGTCCAGGGAGAGGGCTTGGCCGTCCCCGATCACGCCGGGGCCGAACGTGGCGTCGCCACCCAGCGTGGCACCCGGCCCGGCCCCCGTCGCCTCCGGGGTCACCGGCGGAGTGCCCGAGGCACCGTCCAGACGCCAGCGCCCTTCCAGGACAGGATTGCGGCGGAAGAGATCCTGGATCTCGTCGCCGGAGACGACGCGGTCGTACAGGCGGATCTCGTCGAGCCCGCCCCGGTAGAAGCCCGCGAGAGCGCTGCCGTGGAGAGCGGCGCCGATGTACAGGGGACCGTTCGGTGTCCAGTTGTCGGTGTAGGGGACGGTGTCCACCGCTTCACCGTTGATGTGAAGGGTCATCGTCCTGGCGACGTGGTCGTAGACGGCGACGACGTGTGTCCACTCCCCCACGCCCGACGAGGGGCAGGTGCCGTCTTCCGGTGGGCACGCGCCCTGCGCGGCGCGGATGATCCCGGCCGCCGGGTCGTCGGTGCGTGCGCGGGAGAAGACCCAGCCGCCCAAGGCGGTGGAGTGGTAGATCTCGAACGCCGCATTGCCCGTGGACTCCTGGGTCACGGCGGCCATGGGCACGTCCGGTTTGTCGTCCGGCAGGAGGGCCCACAGGGAGACGGAAAAGCTCAGGTAGGTGTTGACGACGGGGCGGGGGACGACGGCGTGGTCGTCCACGCCGTCGAAGGCGAGGCCCGTACCGGAGACGCCTTCCGCGCCCAGGGCGGCGCCGCCGTGCAGTGTGGCCGGGGCGTCCTCCCCCCGGCCGGTCACGACGACTGCGCTGGACGGCTCGTCGAGTGCCCACGCGGCCTTCGTGAGACGGCCCGAGGTGACGGGCGCGCCCGCGTGGAGCGCGGCGACATCCGCGGCACTGAGGGCGTGGTCGTAGAGGCGGACGTCGTCGATGTCGCCGGCGAAGAAGTTGGTGGCCGCGCCGCGGTGGGCCGACGCGCCGATAAGCAGGGAGGCGCGGGAGTCCCAGTGGTCGGTGGACACGGCCGAGGCGACCGCCTGGCCGTCCACGTACAGGGTCATGGTGCCGGTGGCGACGCTGACAGTGCCCACCACGTGCGTCCACTCTCCGAGGCGGGCCTCCTCGCAGGCCGTGTCCCCGGTGGGGCAGGCGGGCTGGGCGGCGCGCAGGGCCTGCGTGCCGGTGATCTCGTCGTTCGTCTGCCGGTACAGCACCCAGCCGCCGTACGCGGTGGAGTGGTGCAGTTCGAAGGCCGAGCGGTTGGCGCCCGCCTGGGAGACCGCGACCATCGACCGGGCTTCCTTGTCGTCGGGCAACCGGGCCCACAGGGCGACGGAGAAGCTGCGTGTGGTGTCCACGACCCCACCGGGGGTGCGGGCGTGGTCGTCCACCCCGTCGAGGTGCAGCCCCGCGCCGGCGACGCCCTCGCCGCCCGGCCGGGCGCCGCCGACGAGGGACGCCTCGTACGGGCCGCCGGTACCGGTGACCGTGGCGGCGCCGCCCCGTTCGTCCAGGGTGAAGGCGGCGCGTTCCGGCTGGCCGGTGCGGACGCGGAAGCGGTAGGTCGTGATGGAGCTGGTGTTGCCCGCGGCATCGACGGCCTGGGCGGTGACGAAGTTGACGCCGACCCGCGTCGGCATGAAGTCGATGGTGCGGGCGGCCCCGCCAGTGGTGGCGACGGTGGCGGCGGTGGACGGGTTCGTGTTGATGCCGTACCGGTACGCGACGACATCGCCGGAGCTGGAGTCGATGGTGAACCTGCCGTACCTGCCGACGCCGTTGAGCCAGGGGTCCTGGGGGTTCTCCGGGTCGGATGGCGGGTACTGCACCGAGGTGACGGCCGGGCCCGCCGGGGCGGTCGGGTCGTATCGGAAGTAGCAGGCCGTGGCCGACCCGTCGTAGCTCCAAGGACTCCAGGACGCGCCGTCGAAGACGCGGACGCCCCAGCCGAGCAACTCGTTCGCCGGGAGACTGTCCGGCAGAGCGTACGTGAAGGTGGAGCCGGACGCCTTGCGGCCCGACGTGGCGGAGGTCCAGACCGTCTGGAAGCCGCTGCCGACGCGGCGACCGGCTCGGAACTGGACGGTGACGTCGTCCCCGTCCGGGTCGTGCGCCTCGGCGTAGACGCGCGGAAGGCCGTTGACCCATGCGGCGTTGCCGCTGGTGACGCAGGCTCCGCCAGGGGACATCGTGAGGCCGGACAGACGCGGCTGGCCGGGCGGGCGGTTGTAGTGGACGCGCAGGAACGCCGTGTCGTCGAAGCGTTTCCAGGCGGTGTACTCGCTCTCGTTCGTGGCGCGCAGCCCGAAGGTGACGGAGGACCAGCCCGCCGCGGCGGCGTCCGCGACGGCGCGCCCTGCCCAGAACTCGATGTCACCCGCCGGGCAGCCCGAGCCCCAGCCGTGCGCCTCGTTCCGCGTCTGGAGACGGTCGATCCAGTAGTCGCTCGTGAGCTGCTTGTTCCACGTGGTACCCGCGCTCACGTCGCGGGTACGCCACAATTGCACTTCCTGCGGAGTGCAGTTGTAGGAGAACTCGTTGCTGACGACGAACTCGGCGTCGATGATTGACTTGCCCACGAAGCGTGAGGTGGGCAGCTGGTAGAACAGTCGCTTCACGTCGCGGTAGTTGCACGAGGAGTCGTAGTCGTAGGGGCACATGCCCACGCCCTCGTCACCGGAGAACTTGAAGAACGAGGAGTTCGGGTGGTAGCTCGACACCATCCCCCATTCGGTGTCCCGCTCGGTCCACCACTGCGGGTCTATGTAGACCGGGTAGGTGGTCTCCGGTCCCTCCAGCAGTCCCTGATCGGGGGTGAGCACGACCTCCCCGCCGTCGGCGGCGACCTCGGCCGTGACGGGTGCCAGGAGCGCGCCGTCCGGGGGGCCGTCCGCGGCAGCCGACCGGGCCCCCGCGGGGGAGGACCCCGATGAGTCCCACATCATCGGCTGGGCAGCGGAGAACACGATGCCTCCGGCGCCCGCGTCAACGGCTTCGAGCCCTCCCCCACCGTCGGCCCGCAAGTCGAGCCCTTCGGCGGTGACGGGCAGGGACAGTTCGTCCAGCGCCGGATCGGCCGCCGCCTCCGGAGTCTTCACCACCAGCAGGTGGGCGACGTTGTCCACCTCCGCGCGGACCTGGAGGTCCACGCCCGGCAGCACGTCGGGATAGGTGGCCACGGCGCCTGAGACCTGGGGCTCGGGCAGGTCACCTGGCCAGTCAACGGTCAACTCGCGTCCGGCCAGGCCTTCCAGCGTGAACATGGGCTCATCGCCGCCGCCGGAGACGACCACGTCGAGTGCCGACGCGACCGGTGCGATTCCCCCGTCCGGCAGCGAACGCAGAGTCGCGTCCGCGTCCACCCATCGCCCGTCCTCGTTCCGTACCCGCACAGGCCGGACGTTCTCCACGGTGGTCAGCGAACCGTCCGGCTCCGCGAACGTCTGGCTCGTCTCGGTCGTCAGGCTCGCGATCTCCACAGCCTCGCCGGAACGCGCCGCTTCCACAACGGCCTCGGTCGGTCCGGGTCCGTCTGCGGAACTCTCCAGCGGACCACCGTTCCCTGTCGCGGCCGCCGTCTGTGGCGTCAGCGGAAGCACCAGTGCCACCGCCAGCAACGACAAGCAGACCCGCCAGCGCACCGGTCGTGAACGCGCGCGTGCCACCATCCCCACCCCTTGGTCACCCTGAGGGACGACGGCAGACGACTGCTCGGCAACTCATCACTTTGCGTCACGGTCCGCTGACAGCGCCCATGCCAACGAACGGAGATCTTCCTCCCGGCAGGGCCTCCACAGGAGAGCCGACAGGTGTCGCTCTCCCCAACAACGGGTTACATCTCCCTGCGCCGTCCGCACGAAAATCCACACATCAGGGCAATCGCCTTCACATCGCGCAGACGAGTCGGACCCCGGCGGGCCCCTCCGACCGCCGCGGCCCACCGCCGACGGCCCTTTCCGATCTCACACACCGCCCCACGGGGCTTCGCACATCAACCGGCCACCAACCTCCACGACCGCTCGGTGCTCCCTCACGTCCCCTCGCCGAACATCCCGGCAAAGGGATCAGGCTCACCGGTCCACGGATCGATCCCCTGTGTGCGCAGCGCTTCTTCGTCCCGTTGATGAAGAAACCTGACGAGATCCTTGCCCCACAGCACCGTACCACTGAGCGGATTTTCACCCAGTTCCGCAGTGAAAATCTCCAGGAGAAGGGAAACCATCCCGCATTCAAATTTTCGCCAATGCGGGTAGCCATGTCGCCGGAAAATGACAATCGGCCAGAGGTCCGGGCTACCTGCTTCTGTAACCTCCCAGCACAACAGGTCCGACTCGACGTTCACTCCCCACGCAATGAGCGAATCGCCACGCACGCCATCAGGAACGCCGTGCGGGGCGTCATCCAGCCATGCTTGTCGAGCATTCTCGGATTCCCGGTACATGCCACTGAGGCTACCGACATCCCTGCTGCCGGGGACAAGGACCTCAAGGAAATCCTCGATTCCACCCCGCCCGTAATGCTGAACAAAAGCGCGATAATCGGAAGGGAATCCGTGACCCCACGTTTCGCATACCTGCCCCCAATCCACCTCCTCACCCGCGTTCGGCGACGGGGGCATCATCTCAAGAAGCCGATCCATACGGTCGTTTCCTTCCATTACCGCCTCTCCCCCTCCGGAGGTTCTGTGAGACGAGGATCATCGACGGGCATCCAAACCGGTCGCCCCCGGGGCCACCCTCTCGGGTATTCTCCCTTTTTGATCACCATCTCCAAAAAATTTTCGACCCCTCCGTCAAATATTTCGAGATCTGGGCACTGACGGAAGGCAATACCAACGTTCCAGACCTCTTCACCTCTCTCCGGCGCCGGCGGCAAGAGGAAACATGTATCTCCGTTCCAGTCGTGATAGGCCCACGGCACAACCGTCTCCCAGACTTCCAAGGCACGCGGATTGATCCAACGTTTCAAAGGCTCGTAGGACTCCTGGAAGGCTTTTCGTTCTTCCTGCATAAAATGCAGAAGCCCTCTGGACCCACTGGGATGAGGAATGTAGAGATGCCCGGCGATCACGCCGTCACCGTAACCTGCCACCAAATCCTTGTATTCGCCGGGAAGTGACTCACCGAGCCACTCCTCGATCGGCGCCCAGCAGCCGTCGGACAAGGAGCGGAGAGAGTTCCGATCCCCAAGGAATGAGAACCGCCGCTCAAGTGTCATGTGCCCCTCCCATACTCCAAGTGCTCGATCATCACATTCCGCGATCAGGCCCGTACCACGTCGTGCCACGGTCATCGCGGAACATCGGCAGGCTCTCGAATTTAATAGGCCCAGGATAGAAAGCCGCGCTGTTCGGACCTACAACGTCTTCCCCCGCGAGATAGCGGAACAGCCACTCGGAGAAATCCATGGCATGCTCGTAGCACTCGTCGTCTCGTATGCGTCAAGAGCGCTTCCACCGTCCCGGTCCGCCCCGCCAGTCCCGACTTCACAGAAGCTTGCGACCGGCCCGGTCCTTTCTCACGCCCCCTCACCGAACATGCCCGCAAAGGGATCTGGTGCGCCCGTCCATGGATCGATCCCCTGAGCCCGCAGGGCCGTCTCATCCCGCCGATGAAGAAATTCGACGGACCGCATGTTCCACACGTCGGTCCCGCTGAGCGGATTCTCCTCAAGACGCCCGGCAAAGGTACTCAGCAAGAATTCAGTCATTCCAAGCTCATAACGCTGCCAGTGTGGATACCCCTGGCGCCGGAAAACCACTACCGGCCATGCATTCGGGTCGGCACCCGAAGCGTCCCAGCAAAGAATGTCCGCCCCAGCGTCAACCCCCCAGGCGACAAGATTTTCTCCGTCCACACCATCGATGACCTCCGAGTGATGGAACTGCGCATCTTCCAGCCAGGTCTGACGAGCGTTGGCTGTCTCTTGATACATACCTTCACTGTCAAGAGCGAAGCGAGTATCCGGAATGAGCAAGGCGAGGAAACCTTCCACGGCCCCCTCGCCATAACAGCGCACGAACTCCCGGTAGTCTTCGGGAAATCCATGCCCCCACGCCGCCGTGACAGCACTCCAATCGACCACATCACCCGCACCAGGCGATGGCGGCATCACCTCAAGAAGCAGTCGCACCAGGACCCCACTCCCCCTCAGCCCCGTCCACACCCTGTCACTCCCCGGAAATCACTCCATCACGTAACCTGCCACCAAATCCTTTCAGGTCCCCTCACCGAACATCCCCGCATATGGATCAGGCTCACCGGTCCACGGATCGATCCCCTGTGCCAGCAGCATCTCCTCATCACGCTGATGGAGAAATTTCAGGCTGCGCTTGCCCCAAAGATCATCACCGCTGAGAGGATTCTCTTCCAGCTCACCCAAGAATATGCTTTCCAAGAAATCCACCATGCCGCATTCATACCGAGTCCAATGCGGATATCCTTGGCGTCGAAATACTACCACCGGCCAAGTATTGGGGTCTCGCTCCGACGCGTCCCAGCAGAGCACGTCGGCGCCGGCGTCGGCCCCCCAAGCGATCAGCCGCCCTCGCACCTGATCCCCACCGCGCCGACGTGCGTGGTCGGACCATGTGAGCCGGGCGTTCTCCGATTCCGAAAGCATGTCGAACCCTTCCGGGAGCCGCCCCGGTTCCGGGACGAGTACGGTCAGGAACTGCTCGACGGAGCCCAAGCCGTACACTTCGACGAATCGTCGATAATCGTCCGGAAACTCCACACCCCAAGTCTCGGCAACCTGCCTCCAATCCACCGCCTCACCCGCATTCGGCGAAGGGGGCATCATTTCAAGAATCCGTTGCCCCAAGACACTATCGAGGTGGCCTCCCTCGCCGATAGACCGAAACCGCCGCTCAGATGTCATGCGCCTCTCCCACATTTCCAGTGCCGATCCCCACATTCCGCGATCAGGCCTCGGCGGACAGCAATTCCGGCGCCTCGGGGTCGACGGGTTCCACCTCGGCCCGCGTGTCCCCCAGCCCGGTGGGAGCCGTTTTCCCCTCGTCGAGAGGCAGTTGGCCGGGGGCGCGGCCCGGGGCCTCGTCGGCCGATGCGCTGTGCGGGAGCCCGTCGGCGCTCCCCCAGGCCTGGTCGGGAGGCGGTCCACCGGCCGACGTTCCGCCGGGGGGCGAGTCGTCGGCGGTCGCCGCGGGTTCCATGGCCGTCAGGCCTGCGAACAACAGCACCACCGACAGCACCAGTGAGCGCACGCGGTACACGCTTCCCCCACACCCCAAGCGAACGAGACGTCACATTCTTGAGGCCGTCACGCGTTCACCACAAGATCACAGTACGGACACCTGGTCGCCAGCAAGTGGCAACCGGGCGTGCACCATCCATCACAGCAAGTCCCTGCTCGGGCAAAGGTGTCCCGGAACAGAGGGGAAACCGGGGAGCCTACCCGTGGGTGGGGTGGGCACACATAAATATTTTGCAGTCGCAGGAAAAAATGCATAGCATCCAACGCCATGTGCCCTGGGGAGATGCCGCTCGGACTGCGGGAGCGCAAGAAGCTTGCGACGCGTGAGGCGCTTGCCGATGCCGCGCTGCGGATGGCCGCCGACCACGGCATGGAGCAGGTCACCGTCGAGGCCGTCACGGCCGCGGTGGGTGTCTCCGTCCGCACGTTCTTCAACTACTTCCCCACCCTGGAGGACGCGTTCGTCAGGCCCGATCCGGACACGCACGAGCGGACCCTGAAGGCGGTCCGTGAGGCGCCCGCCGGGCTGAGCACGCTTGAGGTGCTGCGCGAGGCCATCGGGCGGCAGCTCGCGCACATCGAGGAGGACCACGACCGGTGGCAGCTCCAGGTGTCCGTGCTGGACCGCAACCCCTCGCTCCTCCCCAAGTTCCTGGCGGCCAGGGGCGCCGACGAGACGGTGCTGATCGAGACCGTCGCCGCCCGTGAGGGGTGCGACGCCTCGGACCTCTACCCGAGGCTGGTCACCCATGTCGCCATGGCGGCCGTCCGCGCGGCCGTCGAGACGTGGGCCGCCGACCGGTCCGCATCCTTCCAGGACGTCTTCCGCCGCGCGTTCGACCTGATCGCCGCCGGGCTCGCCCGCTGAGCACAACCGAGAACACCGAGCACCGAGAACTGAGGACCGCACCTTCATGACCGCCACAGCGCCGCCTGCCGAACAGGCGGCTCCCACGATGACGCACCGGCAGGTGCTGGAGGCCATGTCCGGGCTGATGGCCGGCATGTTCGTGGCCATCCTCGCCTCGACGGTCGTCGCCAACGCCCTGCCCCGCATCGTCTCCGACCTCAACGGCTCGCCCTCGTCGTACACCTGGGTGGTGACGTCCGAGCTGCTCGCGATGACCGTCACCGTCCCGTTGTGGGGCAAGCTCTCCGACCTGTACGACAAGAAGCTGCTCATCCAGCTGTCGCTGTCCATGTTCGTCGTCGGCTCGCTCGTCGCGGGCTTCTCCCACGGCGTCGGGCTGCTGATCCTCAGCCGCGTCGTGCAGGGCATCGGCGCCGGCGGCCTGACCGCGCTGGCGCAGGTCGTGATGGCCGCGATCATCCCGCCGCGCGAACTGGGCCGCTACTCCGGCATCTTCGGCGCCGTCTTCGCCGTCGGCACGGTGGCGGGCCCGCTGATCGGCGGCGTCCTCGTGGACACCTCCTGGCTCGGCTGGCGCTGGTGCTTCTTCATCGGCGTGCCGTTCGCCCTGCTGGCCATCTTCCTGCTCCAGCGCACGCTGCGGCTGCCGGTGCAGCGCCGCGAGATCAAGGTCGACTACGCGGGCGCCCTCCTCATAGTCGCGGGCGTCAGCGCCCTCCTCCTGTGGATCTCCTTCGCGGGCAACGAGTTCGACTGGGGCTCGTGGCAGACCGCCGCCCTCGTCTCGCTGGCCGTGCTCCTGCTCGCCGCCGCCGTGCTCGTCGAGTCGAAGGTGGACGAGCCGGTCGTCCCGCTCTCCCTCTTCCGCAACCGCACGGTGACGCTGAGCGTGGTCGCCAGCGCCCTCGTCGGCGTGGCGATGTTCGGCGGGACGGTCTTCCTGTCGCAGTACTTCCAGATCTCGCTGGGCAACACCCCGACAGTCGCCGGCCTCATGAGCCTGCCGATGATCCTCGGTCTGATGGTGTCGTCCACCGTCGTCGGCCAGATCATCAGCAAGACGGGCCAGTGGAAGCGTTATCTGGTCATCGGCGGTGTGCTGATGACGGTCGGCCTGGCGCTGCTCGCCACCATCGGCGCCGACACGCCGTTCTGGCAGCTGGCCGTCTTCATGGCGGTCATGGGCGCGGGCGTCGGCATGCTGATGCAGAACCTCGTGCTCGCCGCCCAGAACGACGTGGCCGCCGCCGACCTCGGCGCCGCCACCTCCGTGGTGTCCTTCTTCCGCAGCCTCGGCGGCGCGATCGGCACCAGCGCCCTGGGCGCGGTGCTCGCCAACCGGGTGGCCAGCGAGACCGAGAAGGGCCTCGGCACCTCGGCGGACGGCGGCGGCTCCAGCCACGCCATCCCCGATATGAGCACGCTGCCCGACGCGGTGCGCGAGGTGATCGAGAACGCGTACGGCGTGGCGACGGCCGAGACGTTCCTCGTCGGCGCGCCGGTCGCGTTCCTGGCACTGGTGGCCGTCCTGTTCATCAAGGAGAAGCCGCTGAAGACGCAGAGCGGCCTGGAGCGGCTCGCGGAGGAGGCGCAGCCGCAGCCGCAGGCGGGTCCGGTGCACTGATCCGCTGCCGGTGATCCCGGACGGCCCGCCCCCGCGCGTACGGGGGCGGGCCGTCCGCGTACGCGGCGCGTCTCAGGCGTCGCCGGGCAGGCCCATCTCGATGGCGACGACCTTGCGCACCTCTTCGTCGTCGGCGAGGATCCGCCGCTCCACCGACCCGTCCTCGCGGGTGACGGTGTACTCCCGCCCGGAGAGCGAACGGTGCACGCCCTCGCCCGTCCGCTGGACGAAGACGCGCTCCTTGAACGGGGACCTGGGGTGCGCCGCGACGAACCAGTTGGCGACGGTCTGGTCCACGGGCATGGCGGGCTCTGTCGTGAAGACGTACTGGTCCGCCCACCCGTCCGCCCCGTGGAACTGCATCACCCAGGCCCGCTCGTCCCCGGTGTCCAGCCCGTCCGTGACCGGCG
The DNA here is from genome assembly GCF_044461265.1 of Streptomyces sp. NPDC049879. Lineage (NCBI taxonomy): Bacteria > Bacillati > Actinomycetota > Actinomycetes > Kitasatosporales > Streptomycetaceae > Streptomyces > Streptomyces sp. NPDC049879. The sequence continues at coordinate 194,953 of NZ_JBITKT010000003.1, forward strand.
CGGTGCGCAGCAGCCGGTGGCGGCGCCCTCCGGCGGTCTGTTCGGCGCCCTCGGTGAGCGGCAGGGGCGCGAGCGGTGCCCCGGCGGCGCCGAATCCGGCGTCCGCGAGGAACGGCAGCGGCTCGCCCGGGACGCCCACCAGCAGCGTCATGTGGGTGCGCGGGCGGTCGCCGTGCCGCTCCGCGCCGAGGACCACGCGCGCGGCGACGGGCCGTACGGCCAGCCCGGCGGCCCGGAGGGCTGCGGCGAAGAGGCGGTTGTGCTCGAAGCAGTAGCCGCCCCGGCGGCGCCGGACGATCTTGTCCTGGAGATCGGCGAGTTCGAGGGACGGGACGACGCCCCGCACGGCGTCGAGGTTCTCGAAGGGCACGGCGGTGATGTGGGCGAGCTGGAGCGCGCGCAGCGTGGCGAGGTCGGCGGCCACCGGCCCGCCGTGGCCTATGCGGTCGAGGTACGCGGCCAGGTCGAGGCCGTCCTGCTGGTGCGGGTTCATGGGGCGAACCCTACGGCCGCGCCCGCCCCGCGTACGCTCCTGTCCATGGCGGCCGACGACGACTCGTTCCTCACCCTCGTGACCGCGCGGCTCGCCGGGCTGCCGTCCGTGCGGGCGGTCGCGCTCGGCGGCTCCCGCGCGACGGGCACCCACCGCCCCGACAGCGACTGGGACTTCGCGGTCTACTACCGGGGCGCGTTCTCGCCCGCCGCGCTGCGCACGCTCGGCTGGGACGGCGAGGTGTCCGACGTCGGCGGCTGGGGCGGCGGCGTCTTCAACGGCGGCGCGTGGCTGACGGTCGAGGGCCGCCGCGTCGACGTGCACTACCGCGACCTCGACTCCGTGGAGCACTGCCTCGCCGAGGCGCGGGCGGGCCGCTTCCACGTGGAACGGCTGCTGTTCCACCTGGCGGGCATCCCCAGCTACCTGCCGGTCGCCGAACTGGCCGTGAACCGCGTCCTGTCCGGCGAACTGCCCCGCCCCGCCTACCCCGAGGCGCTGCGCCGTGCCGCCCCCGGCCGGTGGGCGGGCGACGCGCGGGCCACGCTCGCCTACGCCCGCGCCGCCCACGCCCCGCGCGGCCGCCTCACGGACTGCGCGGGGGCGATCGCCACGGCCGCCTGCCAGACCGCGCACGCCGTCCTCGCGGCACGCGGCGAGTGGGTCACCAACGAGAAGACCCTTCTCGAACGCGCCGGGCTGCGCGGCACCGACGCCGTCCTCACCGGCGTCACCCCCGACGCGGACGCCCTCCGCCACGCGCTCGACCGCGCGGACACGCTGCTGGCCGGAGCGGTCGAACGGGCCACGGGCGGCGAGGACTACAGCCCCCTGTAGTGCGGCGGCGCCCGGCCCTCCGGGAGACTTCCCCCATGCGCGAACGATGGGCCCACGTGCGGCGGGGCGGCGGCTACCTGCTGACCAACCTCCTGTCCGCCATGGCGACACTCCTCACCCTGCCGCTGCTGCTCCTGAGCCTGGTGACGACGGCGCTCGGCGGCCTCGGCCTGGTCCTCTTCCCCCGGGCGCTCCTCGGCCTGCGGTGGTGGGCGGAGTGGCACCGGCGGCGTGCGGCCCGGCTGATCGGCGCCGACGCCGCCCCGCGCCGCACGGACCTGCCGCGCGGCGTCCGCGCGCAGTGGCGCGGCATACGCGAGGACCCCGGCGTACGGCGCGATCTGCGCTGGGCGGCGCTGCACTTCCTCGGCGGCTTCGCGGCCGGGTCGGCGGCGCTGGTGTGCCTGGGCGGCGCGGCGGGCAGCGTGGTGGCGGCCGCGCTGTGGTGGGTCTTCCCGGAGGGCGACGGGTTCACGGCCTTCGGATTCACGGTCGACGGCTGGGGCACCGCGCTGTCCCTCGGCCTGGCGCAGGCGGTCGTCCTGGCGGGGCTCGCGTACCTGTGCGTCCCCTGGCTGGCGCGCGCCCACGCCGGGTTCACCGTACGGGCGCTGGAGCCGTCCGCGCGGGAGCGGCTTGCGGAGCGCGTCGGCGAGCTGGCGGAGAGCCGCGCCGGTGTCCTGGACGCGCACGGCGCCGAACTGCGGCGTATCGAACGGGATCTGCACGACGGCACGCAGGCCCGGCTCGTCGCCATCGCGATGCGCCTCGGCGTGGCGCGCGAGGCCCTGGAGGACGACGCGTCGGGCACGCTCGCGCGGCTGCTGCGGGAGGCGCACGAGGGCGCGGAGGAGGCCATGGCCGAACTGCGGCAGGTGATCAGGACGATGTACCCGCCGATCCTGGCCGACCGGGGCCTCGACGGCGCGCTGGCGGCGCTGGCCGCGCAGTCGGCGGTCCCCGCCGAGGTGGAGACGGGCGAGCTGGGGCGGTTGCCCGCCGCCGTGGAGGCCGCCGCGTACTACACGGTCGCCGAGGCGGTCACCAACGCGGCGAAGCACAGCGGCGCATCCCGCGTCGCGGTGCGGCTGAACCGGTACGGCGACAGGCTGCTCGTCGAGGTCACGGACGACGGCCTCGGCGGCGTGGACGAGAGCCGCGGCAGCGGCGTCACCGGCATCCGGCGCCGGGCGGCGGCGCTCGACGGGACGGTGCTGGTGTCCAGCCCGCCGGGCGGACCGACCGCGGTGACCGTGGAGTTGCCGTGCGGGTCGTGATCGCCGAGGACAACGTGCTGCTGTCCGCCGGGCTCGAACTGATCCTGGCCGCAAAGGACATCGAGGTCGCCGAGGTCGTCACGGACGGCCCCGGCCTCGTCGCGGCGGTGGAACGGCACGTGCCGGACGCGGTGATCGCCGACGTGCGGCTGCCCCCGTCGTTCCGCGACGAGGGGGTGCGGGCGGCGCTCGCCGTGCGCCGGGCGCGTCCCGGCCTGCCGGTGCTGGTGCTGTCGCAGTACGTCGAGAGGGTGTACGCGCGGGAGTTGCTCGCGGACAGCGCGGGCGGCGTCGGGTACCTGCTGAAGGACCGGGTCAGCCGCGTGAGCCTGTTCGTGGAGGACCTGCGGCGCGTGGCGGCGGGCGGGACCGTCATGGACCCCGAGGTGATCGGGCAGTTGATGGCGGGCGCGTCCGGCCGCGGCCTCGCGTCCCTGACCGGCCGGGAGCGCGAGGTGCTGTCGCTGATGGCGCAGGGCCTGGACAACGGGGCGATCGGCAGGCGGCTGGTCGTGACGGACAACGCGGTGCACAAGCACGTCGGGAACATCTTCGCCAAGCTCGGCCTGCCGGTCGCGGACGGCGGGCACCGCCGGGTGCTCGCCGTGCTCGCGTACCTCGGCGCCTGACCGCCCGGGCCACGCCGCGTCAGGGCAGGATCGCGTCCACGTAGCCGCCGTCCACGCGCAGCGCGCCGCCCGTGGTGGCGGACGCGAAGTCCGAGGCGAGGTAGACGACCATGTGGGCGATCTCCTCCGGCTCGATCAGGCGCTGGATCAGCGACTGCGGGCGGTGGCGCAGCATGAACTCGTGCTGCGCCTCCTCCCAGGGCAGGTCGCGGTCGACCAGCTGGTAGACGAAGTCCTCGACGCCGCCGGTGTGGGTGGGGCCGGCCATCACGCAGTTGACGGTGACGCCGGTCCCGGCCGCCGCCTTGGCGAAGCCCCGGCCGACGCCGAGCAGCGCCGTCTTGCTCACCCCGTAGTGGATCATCTCGGCCGGTACGACGACGGCGGAGTCGCTGGCGATGTACTGCACGCGGCCGTGGCCCCGGCCGGTCATGCCGGGCAGGTAGGCGCGGGTGAGGCGGACGGCGGTGAGGACGTTGACCTCGAAGTAGCGCCGCCAGTCGTCGTCGGTGATCTCCAGGGCGGGCTGCGCGCCGAAGACGCCCAGGTTGTTGACCAGGATGTCGACGTCCGGGACGAGTTCGAGGAGCCGGGCGGTGCCGTCCTCGGTGGTCACGTCGGCGGCGGCGGGCACCGGCTCCGGCGCGTCGGGGACGTCCTCCGTCAGCCGGGCGACCGCCGCGGCGACCCGGTCGGCGCTGCGGCCGTTGACGGCGACGCGCGCCCCGGCGCGGGCGAGGCCGGTCGCGATCGCCGCGCCGATGCCCTGGGTCGAGCCGGTGACGAGGGCCGTCCTGCCCGCGAGGTCGATGTTCATCCCGGTGTACCGCCTTCGCTGTCGTGAGGGTCACCACCGCGACCCATCACATCATCACCACGGCGCTCGGCGCGGGAGGGCGGCCAGCGTGCCGGGGGTCAGCGCGCCAGGTCCTCGACGACCTCCGCGCCCGGCAGCTCCGCCAGGGCCTTGCCCGGCAGGATCAGCTTGCCGCGGCGCGCCCCGCTGCCGACGAGCACCCAGGGCAGCGCGGTCAGCGACGCGTCGACCAGCAGCGGCCAGGCGGCGGGCAGGCCGACCGGCGTGATGCCGCCGTACTCCATGCCCGTCTCCCCCACCGCCGTCTCGCGCGGGGCGAACGACACCTTCCGCACGTCGAGCCGGCGCCGCGCCACCCCGTTCACGTCGAGCCGCGCCTGCGAGGGCACCAGGCAGGCGGCGAGCCGTACGTCCCCGCCGCGCTTGCCCGCGAGGACGACGAGGTTCGCCGAGGTGGACGACAGGTCCTGCCCGTACGTCGCGACGAACGCGGCGGTGTCCGCCACCTCGGGGTCGCTGTCCACGTACACCACCTCCCCGGCGGGCACCGGGCTCTGCCAGGCGCGGAGGGCGGCGGCCACCGGCGCGGGGAGCAGATCGAGGCATTCGATGGCGGGGCGGGCGTCGTCGAAGTCGCCGAGGGGAGCACGCATGGCGCGCACCGTACCAGCCGCCCGCGGTGCGTCAGCGGCCGGTGCCCGGGACCGAGACGGCCATGGACATCTCGGCGGGCTCGGTGCCGTCGTTCCGGTAGCCGTGCGGGACATGGGACTCGAACGCGGCCGACGTCCCGGCCGGGAGGGTGTGCTCCACGCCGTCCACGGTGAGGACGACCGTGCCCGCCGTGACGTGCAGCAGCTCCGAGGTGCCGACCGGGTGCGGGTCCGACTGGTGGCCCTCGCCCGGCATCAGCCGCCAGTGCAGCAGCTCCAGCGGGCCGGGCGCCTCCGTGCCCGCGAGGAGGGTGCCGTGGCTGCCCGCCTCGGTGTCCCACAGGCGCACGGCGCGGTCGGGCGGGAAGAGCCGGACGGCGGGCTCCTGGTCGAAGTCGAGCAGCGTGGGGATGCCGACGCCCAGCGCGTCCACGATCTTGACGACCGTGCCGATGCTCGGGTTCGTCCTGGCCTGCTCGATCTGCACGATCATGCCCCTGCTGACCCGGGCGCGGGCGGCGAGCGCGTCGAGGGTGAAGCCCCGTTCGGTGCGCAGCCGCTTGAGGTTGCGGGCCAGCGCCTGGGTGAGCTGGTCGATGTCGGTCACACAGGCCCTCTCGTGGGGATTAATATTTTGTCAGCGGCAGTTCAGTCTGATGGACTGCGCACCGGCGGCCGGACGAGACCACGCGTCCCCGGCAGGAGCCGCGACGACCCGACCCGACCCGACCCGACCCGGCCCGGCGAACAGTGAACGAGGTACCCCGATGCTTGCCCTTGCCCTGGCCACCAGCCTCCTGTGGGGACTGGCCGACTTCGGCGGCGGACTGCTGACCAGGCGCATGCCCGCGCTGACCGTCGTCGTGGTCTCGCAGGCGCTGGCCATGGCCGTGCTCGGGGCGATCGTAGTGGCCACGGGCGCCTGGAGCGAGGCGGGCCCCCGGCTGTGGTTCGCCGTGGCGGCGGGCGCGGTCGGCCCGGTGGCGATGCTCTGCTTCTACCGCGCGCTCGCGCTCGGCCCGATGGGGGTCGTCTCGCCGCTGGCCTCGACGGCGGTGGCGGTGCCGGTGGGCGTGGCGCTCCTCGCGGGGGAACGGCCGGGCCTCGTGCAGTATTCCGGCATCCTGGTCGCCTTCGTGGGGATCATGCTCGCGGGTGGCCCGCAGCGCGGCGGGCCCTCGGTCCAGGGCCGCACCATGGGGTACACGCTGGTGGCCGCGCTGGGCTTCGGCGCGGTGCTGGCGCTGATCGCCGAGGCGTCCGAGACGACGACCGGGCTGTTCCTCGCCCTGTTCGTCCAGCGGGTCGTGAACGTCGTGGTGGGCGGCGGCGCGCTGATGGCGGGCGCGCGCCGGGGCGGTCCCGTCCTGCCGCCCGGCGGCCGCGCGGTGGTGACGGCGGCCCTGCCGTCGCTCGCGTTCGTCGGTCTCGCCGACGTGGCGGCCAACGCGACGTACGCCCTGGCCGCGCGGATCGGGCCGGTCACGGTCGCGGCGGTGCTGGCGTCGCTGTACCCGGTCGTCACGGCGCTGGCGGCGCGCGGTGTCCTGCGGGAACGGCTGCGGCCCGTCCAGACGGCGGGCGCCGGTCTGGCGATGGCCGGCACGCTGCTGCTGGCGACCGGCTGACCGGCCCGGCGGGTCAGGGGCACTCCTCGCCGAACTTCACGGCGTCGAGCACCGCCGCCACGCCTTCGAGGGGCAGGCCGGGCGCCGGGGTCTGGGCGCAGACCTGCCAGTTGGACTCGACGAGGATCATGCGGCCTGCCCCGGAGACGTCCCGCGCCGTCACGTCCGAGGCGCCGTCGAGCGCGGCACGGGCCACGTTGACCGACTCGCCGACGAGGTCGGGCGCGGTGGCCCCGGCGCCGGGCAGCGCGGCGGACCGGTCCTCGGCCGGGCACTCCTCCTCGGACTTCACCACCCCGAGGTCCACCTCGGCCGCCCCCCGCTGCGGCCCCGGCGCGGGCACCTGGAAGCACACGACCCAGTTGCCGTCCATGAGCTGCGTGCGGTCCCTGCCGAGGGCGTCGTGCGAGGCGGAGCCGGGGAATCCGGCGGCGTCGAGCGTCTCCTGGGCCGCCGTGAGCGGCAGCCCGGTGACGTCGGGCAGTTCGCCGGCGCCCGCGGGCCGGTCGTGCGGCGCGGGGGTCTTGGCGCTGCCCGCGGGCGGCTGCCGGTCCGCGGCAGGCTCGCCGCCGCAGGCGCAGAGCAGCACGGACGCGGCCACCCCGAGGACGGCTCCGGCGCGGCGGCCGGTGGCGCGTATGCGGCCCGTGGGGCGCGTGGGTCCGGAGCGATGGCCGACGGTCAACGTGTCCCCCGTATGGACGTGCGGTCGATGTCGGCGGAATGCTACGCGGCGGCGCGGGGGCGTCAGTCGTTGGGCCGCAGCGTCCAGCGCACGGTCATCTCGCTCGTGACGGCGCCGTCCGCGCGGCGGACGGCGACGGTGACGGGGAACTCGGGCCGTCCGCCCGCCTCCAGCTCGGCGGCGATCTCCGCGGCCGGGCGCTCCAGTTCGGCGGTGGCCGTGACCTCGCCCTTCGCCACCTTGCGGTAGGCGACCTCGGCGTGGACCGGCAGCGGCACCATGCGGTCGAGGAGGCCGCCGAACGCGGCGAGGACGACGGCGCCGGTCGCGGACTCGGCCAGGGTGAACATCGCTCCGGCGTGCGGCCCGCCCAGGTGGTTGTGGTACTCGGGCCGGTCGGGCAGGCGGAGGACCGCCCGCTGGGGCCCGGCCTCCAGGAACTCGAAGCCGAGCGTGCGGACCATCGGGACGAGGGAGGCGAGCAGTTCGCCGGCCGCGGGAGTGCCTGAGTCGGTCATGGCGGCGATATTACCAGCGGGTAACGCGGCGGTCAGGGGGTGTTCGGCACCGGTGCGGGCGGCGCGCGGAACGGGCTTTCGTCCCAGCACGGCAGCAATCCGGCGGCCGGTGCCCCGGCGCGGGCCCGGCGGCTTTAAGGTCACCTCCCATGGGACCAGGAGAGCAGCGGCACGGGGGCGACGCCACCCCTTCGTGGTCGAACCCCTATCAGCAGCCGGGTTATCAGCAGCCGAATCCGTACCAGTCGCAGCAGGGCGCGTACCCGCCGCACGGCTCCGGGCCGGTGACCGGCGGCGGCACGGTGTGGAACCCGCCGGGCCCGCCCGCGCCGGTGGACGAGCCGGGCGGCGGGCAGGGCGGCGGCCCCGGCGGCAGGCGGCGCGGCGGGCGGCTCGCGGTCGCCGTCGTCGCGGGGGTCACGGTCGTGGCCGCGCTGGTGGTCGCCGGTGTGTACGTCCTCGGCGGCGACAGCGGCGGCGGGGACGAACCGGCGGCGCACGGCGGCAGCGAGGAGCCGGAGCCGGAGGAGGAGCGCTCGATCGCGCCCGACGACCCGCGGCAGGGCGTGCTCCAGGTGCCGGACCCGGTCGTCGCCCCCGACTGGCAGGTCCAGACGAGCGAGAACCGGGGCAGCGCCTTCGACGTCCCGCCCGACGACTGGTCCATAGGCCCCGAGGGCACCTACATCGGCTACGAGGACGACCGGCCCGACGCGGAGGACCCCGGCTCCCCGCTGGTGTCGATGACGGCCGTCGCGATTTATCAGAACGGCTGGTGCCCGGAGGCCGAGGGCGGCAGCGAGCGCGCGCTGGCGGGCACCAAGGGCGCCCAGGGCGCGACGGGCACGGCCGAGGCGGCGGAGAACGAGGCCCGCAACTGGGTGCTCGCCGCCTACGACCAGGCGCAGGAGGGCACGCTCGACGTCTCGGCGGCCGAACCGTTCGAGAGCGACCACGGGCTCAGCGGCCATGTCGTGCGGGCGACCGTCACCGGCGTGCCGGAGGACCCGGAGCAGCCCTGCGGGACGCCGGACGGGAAGGTCGTCGCGTTCACCTACCTCAACGAGCGCAACGACCTCGCCACCTGGGTGCTGGTCGCCGACGCGGGCGTCCCCGACGAGCTGGACGACGAGACGATCGACACCATGATGCGCAGCCTGCGGCCCTACCCGGCCGAATGATCCGCGCCCCCCGCCGACCCGACGCGCGGCGTGCCGAACGTCCCGGCGGGCGGCCGGGGCGAGGGCACGGCGGCCTCGTCGGCGACCGGCCGCGCGTCGCCGGTCAGCCCGGCGAGCGCCGGGCCGTGGACCAGGCGGGCGGGGAACGGGTCGGCGGCGGCCCGGCGCGTCAGCGCGTCGAGCGGCAGCGGGGCGTGCCCGGCGACGATGACGGCGTTCCCGAAGCGGCGCCCGCGCAGCATCACCGGCTCGGCGATCAGGCAGACCTCCGCGAAGGCGGCGGCCAGCGTGGCGAGCTGGGGCCGCAGGAAGCCGAACGGGGCGGTGTCCGCGACGTTCGCCGCGTACAGGCCGCCGGGGCGCAGGACGCGGGCGGCGGCGCGGGCGTAGCCGAGCGTGGTGAGCCGGGCCGGGACGCGCGCGCCACCGAAGACGTCCGCGACGATCACGTCGGCGGAGGCCGCGGGGGCGCGGGTCACGGCGTCGCGGGCGTCGGCCGTCACGACCTCGATGCCCGCGCCGCCGGGCAGCGGCAGCCGTTCGGCGACGAGCGCGGCGAGCGCGCGGTCCGCCTCCACCACGCGCTGGCGCGAGCCGGGGCGGGTGGCGGCGGCGTAGCGGGGCAGGGTGAGGCCGCCGCCGCCGAGGTGGAGGACGTCGAGCGGGCGGCCGGGTGACGCGGCGGTGTCGAGGACGTGAGCGATCCGGCGCACGTACTCGAACTCCAGGTGAAGAGGATCGTCCAGATCGACGTACGACTGGGCCGTCCCGTCCACGGTGAGCAGCCAGGCGTTCGGCCTGTCGAGATCGGGCAGGAGGCGGGCGGTGCCCAGGTCCACGGCCCTGACGACGGGGATCGGCTCGGTCACGGCTCCATTGTCCCGCGCGTCCCGGCGGCCCCGCGGGCGGGTGGGCGCGGCGGCGTCCGCTGTGCGGGGCGGCCGGGCGTCTGGCTTAGAGTGATCTCCGCTTGCCAGCCTTGCCCCGTCCTGCTCAGTCTTGCCCAGCCCGCCCCTCCGCCTCCGCCACACTCACGGGATGCCGCAGAGTCCATGTCTTGGTTCGAATCGTTGATCCTCGGGCTCGTGCAGGGGCTGACGGAGTTCCTGCCGATCTCGTCCAGTGCCCACCTGCGGCTGACGGCGGTCGCGTTCGACTGGGAGGACCCGGGCGCGGCGTTCACGGCCGTCACCCAGATCGGCACCGAGGCGGCGGTGATCATCTACTTCCGCAAGGACATCGCCAGGATCGTGGCCGCGTGGTTCCGCTCGCTCACCGACAAGGCCGCCCGCGCCGAGCCGGACGCGCGGATGGGCTGGCTGGTGATCGTCGGCTCGATCCCCATCGGCGTGCTGGGCCTGACGCTGCAGGACGCGATCGAGGGCCCGTTCCGCGACCTGCGGCTGATCGCCGTCAACCTGATCGTGCTCGGCATCGTCCTCGGGGTGGCGGACCGGCTGGCGATGCGTGACGCGACGGGCGGGCGGCACCGCGCCGTCCGGGAGCGGAAGACCCTCGACCAGCTCACCGTGCGCGACGGCCTGGTCTACGGGCTGTGCCAGGCGATGGCGCTGGTGCCCGGCGTGTCGCGGTCGGGCGCGACGATCACGGGCGGCCTGTTCCTCGGCTACCGGCGGGAGGCGGCGGCGCGCTACTCGTTCCTCCTCGCGATCCCCGCGGTCGTGGCGTCGGGGGCGTACGAGCTGACGTCGATCGGCGAGGAGGGGTCGCACGTCCGGTGGGGGCCGACGATCTTCGCGACCGTGATCGCGTTCGGCGTCGGGTACGCGATCATCGCGTGGTTCATGAAGTACATCTCGACGCGCAGCTTCATGCCGTTCGTCTGGTACCGCATCGTGGTCGGGGCCGTGCTGCTGGCGCTGATCTGGTTCGGCGTCGTGGAGCCGCACGCGGGGGACGACATCGGCACCGGGGACGAGACGTCCCAGGTGGAGGGCTGAGGCCGGCCCCCGTGGCGGGGGCCGGCCCTGGCGTGCTCAGCCCTGGTGCAGGTACGCGCCGGTGACGGTCTGGCGCACCTGGTTCCCGTCGTCGTCGCGCGCGGTGACCCGCAGCGTCACCGGCACGTCGCCCCGTACGCCGCGCGGGCGTTCGAGGGTGGCGCGGAACGTGCCGTCGCGCTGTTCCCTGATCCGCTCGGCCCGGACGAACGAGCCGCCGCCGTCCCACGACGCCTCGACGCGCAGCGTCACGTCGTCGGGGTCCACCGGCCCGTCCTGCCGCCGCACCCGCAGGTCCACGGTGTGCGAGCGGTGCCGGACGGTGCCCGCGGCGTCGGCGCCGAGGTCGTAGTCGAGCTGGAGCAGCGGCAGGGGCCGGGCGGTGTCGGTGTGCCGCGACCGGAACCACCAGGACGTCTCGGTGGCCGTGGACAGGGCCCACGACGCGTCGGCGCGCTCCGTGGCGAGGTCCAGCCGGTAGCCGGCCGTGCCGGGCGGGACCTGGATGTCGGCGTACCCTTCGTCGGCGCGGCCGATCTCCGTGCCGTCGCGGTGGAGGGACAGGGACACCCGGTCGCCGTCGAGCGCGCGTCCCCAGTGGCCGTCCGCGTCGGTGAACTCGGGGACGCGCAGCGCCATCGTGTCCCCTTCGCGGACGCCGGGCGTGCCGGTGCCCTCGGGGGCGGCGGGCCGTACGGGTCCGGCGAACCACGATTCGGTGAGGCGGTCGCGCGGCCCGTAGGTCCGCTGCGCGCCGCGCAGCCCGATGTCGGTGACGGGGATGTCGTAGAAGTAGGGCAGGGTGTGGTGGACGAAGTGCTGCCATTGCGTGTCGCCCGAGCTGACGTACTCGGTGCGCTCGGTGCCGGTCATCACGTCGCGCGGGGAGTCGAGCAGGGCCACGCCCTGGTGCGGGCGCCAGCCGATGCGCTGCGCCGAGGCCCACGGGCTGCCGCCCATCTCGGCGTAGGTGGTGCGGATCTCGGCGGTGTTGCCGTCGCCGACGGTGTGGACCACCCGGTCGGGGATGCGGCCGGAGGACACCTGCATGACGTCGTAGAGGTACGGGCTGGCGGGCGTGCTGTCGAGGGTGACGGTGGTGCGCCGGGCGGCGGCGCGTTCCAGCAGTGCCGTGCCCTCCTCGTGGCTCACCCTGATCAGGGGGACGGCCGTCCTGGTGGAGTCGTTCGGGCGCCAGCGGCTCCAGGCGGTCTGGTCGGGGGCCGCGACGGTGACGACCGCGGCGGCGCCCGCGGCCCTGGCCCGTTCGGTGAAGGCGAAGTAGTCCTCCGGTTCGTCGCGGATGACGGCCAGCGCGCCGCGTGCGCGGGAGAAGTCGGGCCTGGCCGCGCTGCCCGCGTCCACGGCCGTGAGGGTGGTGCGGTCGCGCGGGAGCAGGGACGAGACGGACAGGTAGTACGGGGTGAGGCCGGTGCCGCGCCCGCCGTGCACCTCGCCGGTGAGCAGGGGGGCGACGAGCTGCCAGCGCGAGGCGAACTCGAAGGTGCCGCGCGTGACCTGGCGGGTCGGCGAGACCAGCAGGTGGGACTGGCCGACGGGGTAGGCGACCGAGTGGGTCCAGCGGCGGCCGTCCAGCTCGCGGAAGATCTGGTAGCTGGCCCAGTTGCGCTGCTCGGCGGGGCGGGGGGTGCGGATCTCGACGGGGGTGACGGCGCGCCGGTCGATGACGATCTCGCGGTCGTCGGTGACGTTCACCTCGGGCAGGTAGACCGCGCGGAGCTGCGGCAGGCCGTCGTCGGGGTCGGTGCCGTCGTCGCTGATGTCGGCCACCGTGTAGGTGCCCTCCTCGACCTCGGCCGACAGCGGGGAGGTGGAGTCGGGGACGACGAAGCCGTCCTCGGCCTTGATGAGCGGCCATTCGGAGGGCCTGGGCTCGCCGTTCTGGTCGATGACGGTCGGGGTGAGCGTGTGCTGCGGGCCGTTGACGGCCAGGCTGACGGTCGTGTGGGCGACGGTCGTGCCGTCCGGGGCGGTGGCGCGTACGTAGCCGTACCAGTCGCCGCGCGGGGCGCGTGCCGGGTCGGCGGTGAGGGTGGCCTCGGCGTGGCCGCCCGGCTCGACGCGGACGGTGGACGCGTCCAGGGTGAGGGCGCCGGACGGCAGGGGCTGGCCGCCGTTGGTGGCGAGCGCGGTGTCGAGCGTGAGGGTGACGGGCTCGGTGGAGGTGTTGGTGTACGTGAGGGTGACGGGCTCGGCGTCCTGTCCGGCGTCGTCGGTGCTGAACGGGCCGAGGGCCACCGTGCCGGTCGCGGTGACGCCGCCGAGGACGGCCGCGGCCAGGTCGATCCGGCCGCCGCCCTGGTCGGTGACGGGCGTGCCGGGCCGGGTGACGGCGGTGCTGACCAGGGCGTCCTTGATGCGCTCGCCGTTCCAGTCGGGGTGCTGCTGCGCCAGCAGGGCGGCGGCTCCGGCGACGTGCGGGGTGGCCATGGACGTGCCGGACGCGGCGGTGTAAAGGGCGTCGACGGGCGTGCCCATGCCCGTGCCGGAGGCGCGGGCGGCGACGATGCCGACGCCGGGCGCGGTGACGTCGGGCTTGACCGCGGCGTCGCCCGGCAGGGGGCCGCGGCTGGAGAACGGGGCCAGCTCGTCGTCGCGGTCCACGGCGCCCACGGTCAGCGCGCCCGCGGCGGCGCCGGGCGAGCCGACGGTGCTCCTGCCGTTCTCGCCGGTGTTGCCGGCCGCGACGACGAAGAGGGTGCCGGTCTCGGCGGCCAGCGTGTCCAGGGCCAGGCTCATCGGGTCGGTGCCGTCGGACGGGGTGTCGGAGCCGAGGCTCATGTTGACGACGTCGGCGCCCTGTGCGACGGCCCACTCCATCCCGGCGATGACGTCGGACTCGGAGCCGGTGCCGTCGTCGCCGAGCACCTTGCCGACGAGGAGGTCGGCGGCCGGGGCCACGCCGGGGCGGCTGCCGCCCGCTCCGGCGCCGCTGCCGCCGACGGTGGCGGCGACGTGGGTGCCGTGGCCGTACGCGTCGTGGGTGCCGCCGGAGCCGGAGAAGTCCTCGGCTCCGGCGACGCGGCCCGCCAGGTCCGGGTGGTCCGCGTCGGCGCCGGTGTCGAGGACGGCGACGGTGACGCCCTCGCCCCGGTACCCGGCGTCCCAGGCGGCGGGGGCGTTGATCTGCGCCGTGCTGCGGTCGAGGGTCGCGGTGACGCGGGCGTCGAGGCGGACGCGCGGCAGCGTGGCGCGGGCGGCGGTGAGGGCCGTGCCGGGGGCAGGCGCGAGCGCGTGCCAGAAGTCGTCCAGGTCGTCGGCGGGGACGCGTACCGACGTGGCGTCGATGCTGTCCAGCTCGCGCGACGGCTCGCCGGGCGCGCGCCACCGCGTCAACTCGCCGACGGCGGACGCCGACACGCCCTGCGGACGCAGCACGATCAGCGGGAGCGAGTCGGTGTGCGCGGTGTCGTAGCCCTGCTCGATGAGGGCGGAGACGTCGAAGAGGCCGGGGTCCACCGTCCCGGAGGCGATCAACGGCCAGGCGTCGGAGGGCAGTACGGTCAGGCGGCCGTCCTCCTCGACGGTCTGGAACGCGACGCCGTCCCGGCCGGGTCCTGGGGTGGGCGTGGCGACCTGCCGCCCGTCCTCGACGGTGGTGACGGTCACGGTGTCGCCGGTCACGAGCCGGACGGTGGCCGTGCGGCCCGGCGCGGCGTCCGCCGTGGCGAGGGCGGCGGCGGTGCCCGCCGGTTCGGGTGGTCGCGCCATGGCGGGCGCCGCCGCTCCTGCGGCGAGCGCCAGGCTCGTCGCCAGCACCGCCGCGCGGCGGATGGACCGTGTCATCGTTCTGTTCCTCTCGTGCTGTTCCCCCCGCCTGCCGGGTCCGAGGACCAGCAACAGAATCCGAGTGTCCACCACCGATGTCACGGGCTATCGGTTGTCGCGACAGCGACATGTCACCAACGCGACAACTCCGGCGTCCGCGACACGACATGCGAGGATGAGGCGTCACGGTGGACGGGCGAGCGGTTGCCTGCGCACCGCGCGCGGGGAGGCACGATGCTCGGAGCGGCTGGACTGACGGCGGACGAGGAGCGCGTCTACCGCTACCTGGTGACGGTCGACACCGCGGAGGCCGGGGAGATCGCGGCCCGTACCGGGCTCACCGCGCCCCGGTGCGCGCGCGTGCTCGGCAGACTCGGGCGGATGGGGCTCGCGCACCGCGTGGAGGGCGCGCCGGGTGCCTTCGGCGCCGGGCCGCCCGATGTCGCGCTGCTGCCGCGCCTGCAGGAGGGCGCGTTCGCGCTCGACCGGGCCAGGGAGGCGGTGACCGACCTGCTGGAGACCTACCGCGACACCCGCCGCCGCCACGACGCGATGCAGCTGATCGAGGTCATCACCGGCACGGAGGCGCTGCGCCACCACCTGCACCAGCTCCAGGCGGGCGCGCGGCGGGAGATGCTGTGGTTCTGCAAGGCGCAGTACGTGGCGATGTCGTCGGAGGACAACACCGCCGAGTTCGAGGCGCTGGCCAGGGGCGTGCGCTACCAGGTGCTGTACGAGCGGGCGTGGCTGGAGGGCCCGGGTGCCGTGGACAGCCTGGTCGCCGGGGTGCGGGCGGGCGAGGTGGCCAGGTCGGTGCCGGAACTGCCGCTGCGGCTCGTCGTCGCGGACCGCGCGCTGGCCATCTGCCCGCTGGTGCCCGGCGGTCCGCAGGGCAGCCCGGGGCAGCCGACGGCGGCGCTGGTGCGCGACAGCAGCCTGCTGGACGCGCTGATCGCGCTGTTCGAGCGGTACTGGGAGCACGGGGTGCCGCTGCGGGCCGACGGCACCGAGGCGCCCGGCGGGGCGGTGGGCGCGGACGCGGCCGGGCTGACGGACGGCGACCGGCACCTGCTGTCGCTGCTGGTGTCGGGGGTGACGGACAAGGCGATAGCCAGCCAGCTGCGGCTGAGCCAGCGGACCGTGCAGCGCCGCGTCCAGCAGATGATGCAGGTGACGGGCGCCGCGACGAGGACCCAGCTCGCGTGGCTGGCCGCGCGGAAGAACCTGCTCTAGAGCGCGTTCACCGGTCCCGTGCGGCGGCCTGGACGATCCGTTCGCACAGCTCGTGGGTCAGCAGGGCGTCGCGGGCGTCGAGCGTGCGGCCCGCGCGGACGGCGTCGAGGAACCCCACCGCGACCTGTTCGATGCCGCGCTGGCGTGCGACGGACACCCAGTCGCCGCGGCGGCGGACGCTCGGCTGGCCCTTGTGGTCGATGATCGCGGCCAGGTCGCGTACCTCGCGCTTGGCGTCCTGCCCGGACACCTCCAGGATCTCCTCGGCCGACCCTGAGAGCCTGTTCATGGCGCCGACGGCGGTGAAGCCGTCGCCGGAGAGCTGGAGGACGACGTGGTGCAACAGCCCGTCGCGGACGCGGGTGGTGATGTGCGTGTCCTCGACCGGGCCCGGCACGAGGAAGCGCAGTGTGTCGGCGACGTGGATGAAGTCGTCGAAGACCATGCGGCGCGGGTCCTCGGGGAGGCCGCGGCGGTGCTTCTGGAGGATGATCAGGTCGCGGGGGTGGTCGAGGCAGTGCGCGTACGCGGGGGCGTGCCGCCGGTTGAAGCCGACGGTGAGGCTGATCTCGCGGGCCTCGGCCAGGTCGGCGAGACGCTTGGCGTCGTCCAGACGGAACGCGAGGGGCTTGTCCACGAACGTCGGTATGCCCGCCGTCAGCAGCCGCGTCACGATCTCGGGGTGCGCGGCGGTCGGGGCGTGGACGAACGCCGCGTCCGGGCGGGCGGCCAGCAGCGCGTCCAGGTCGGCGTGGCGGTGGGCGTCGGGGACGCGGTAGGCGCGCGCGACCCGTTCCAGCGTGGCCGGGGTGCGGGTGTACAGGTGGGGTTCGACGCCCGGCTGGGTGGTGAGCACCGGCAGGTACGCCTTCTGGGCTATGTCGCCGAGCCCGATCACGCCGACTCTCACGCGTGCTCCTCGCTGTGCATGTCTTGGGGTCCGCGCGTCGCGGCCGGCGGGCGCGCGGTGGGGGGAGGCGGTGCCGTGGAGCGGAAGCATACGCGGACGGCCGTGCCCCTCCGCGCGCCGGGAGGGGCACGGTGCGCGGGTCAGGCGCCGAGGTCCGGGATGCGCCAGTCCACGGGGCTGTGGCCCTGTGCCTCGATCGCCGCGTCGATCTGCGTGAACGGCCGCGAGCCGAAGAACTTCTTGGCCGACAGCGGCGACGGGTGCGCGCCCTTGACGACGGCGTGCCGTTCCGTGTCGATGAGCGGCAGCTTCTTCTGGGCGTAGGCGCCCCACAGGACGAAGACGGCCGGGTCGGGGCGGTCCGCGACGGCGCGGATCACCGCGTCGGTGAACTTCTCCCAGCCCTTGCCCTTGTGCGAGTTGGGCTCGCCCGACCGCACGGTCAGCACCGCGTTGAGCAGCAGCACGCCCTGCTCGGCCCACGGCATGAGGTAGCCGTTGTCGGGGACGGGCAGGCCCTTCTCGGCGTGCAGCTCCTTGTAGATGTTCCGCAGCGAGGGGGGCGTGCGGACGCCGGGGCGCACGGAGAAGCACAGCCCGTGGCCCTGGCCCTCGCCGTGGTACGGGTCCTGGCCGAGGACGAGCACCTTCACCTGGTCGAAGGGGGTCGCCGCCAGCGCGGCGAACACCTCGTCCCGGGGCGGGTAGACCGGCCCGCGTGCCCGTTCCTCCTCAACGAACTCGGTCAGCTCCTTGAAGTAGGGCTTGCCCAGCTCGTCGCCAAGAACGTCCTGCCAGGACTCGGGCAGCATGCCGATCACCTCTGTGTTGGGTCCAAGATCCGTTGTGGGCCCAACGTACCGGCCGCCACTGACAACGGTGCGCCGCTCCCCCGAAGTCCCGTGCGGGCGCGGTCAGTCGAGCGGTCCGCCCGCGACGTACAGGACCTGTCCCGAGACGAACCCGGCGTCGTCGCCGGTGAAGAAGGCGATCGCGTTCGCGACGTCGTCGGGGCGGCCGACGCGGCGCACGGGGATGCGCTCGGCGGCGGCCCGCTGGAAGTCGTCGAAGCCGACGCCGACCCGCGCGGCGGTGTCCGCCGTCATGTCGGTGGCGATGAAGCCGGGCGCGACGGCGTTCGCGGTGATGCCGAACTTGCCCAGCTCGATGGCGAGCGTCTTGGTGAAGCCCTGGAGACCGGCCTTGGCGGCGGAGTAGTTGGCCTGGCCGCGGTTGCCGAGGGCGGAGCTGGACGAGAGGCTGACGACGCGCCCGAACCCGGCGTCCACCATGTGCGCCTGGCAGGCGCGCGCCATCAGGAACGCGCCGCGCAGGTGGACGCCGAGCACTGTGTCCCAGTCGCTGTCCGTCATGCGGAACAGCAGGTTGTCGCGCAGGACACCGGCGTTGTTGACGAGGACGACGGGCGGGCCGAGTTCGTCCGCGACGCGGGCGACCGCGGCCGTCACCGCGTCGGTGTCGGCGACGTCGGCGCCCACCGCGACGGCGGTGCCGCCGTCCGCCCTGATGCGGTCCACCGTCCCGGCGCAGGCGGCCTCGTCGAGGTCGAGCACGGCGACCGCGCGGCCCTCCGCCGCCAGCCGGACGGCGGTGGCCGCGCCGATGCCCCTGGCCGCGCCGGTGACGATCGCCACGCGCTGCTCGCTCCGCACCATGGATGTCCCTCTCCTCGCCCGGTGGACGACCGGTGACTACCGGCCGGTAACTCCCTCGGCGACGACGCTAGGAGGCGCGTACCGCTCTGTCAACGGACCAGTATGTCCAGCAGCCGGTCCGCCTCGGCGGCGGGATCGCCCGTGAGCCCGGTGTGCACCGGCCCCGGCTGGACGACGGTGCTGCGCGGGGCGACCAGCCAGCGGAAACGGCGGCCCGTCTCGTCCCCTGCCGCCGCGCCCGCCGCAGCGCCGCCGCGGCAGACGCACTCGGCGGCGTGCAGCGCCGCGCGCACGCCGGTCGTGTCGGCGCCGGGGTCGAGGGCGCGCAGGCGGTCCTCGTCCAGGTGCGTGCGGGCGGCGAGGAACGAGCGTGCGCGGCAGTAGACGAGCACCCCGGCGTTGATGAACTCCCCGCGCTCGACGCGGGGGACGACGCGCAGCACCGCGTACTCGAAGACGTCGCGGGCGGCGTTCATCGGGTGCTCCCGTCGGTGGTGCGGTGGAGGCGGCCGGTCAGCCAGCCGGGGGCCTGGGACGGCCGGTCGGGGGTGGGGGCGCCGAGGGTGATCCGCTCCGCCAGGCCGGTGGAACGGGCGGCGAGCGCGGCGGCGTAGGCCGCGCGTACGTCGTCGGGGCCGTCGAAGCCGGGCTCGTCGGCGAGCCAGGCGTCGGGGACGTCGGCCACGGCGTCGGCGATCAGCCCGGGCGTCAGGCGGGGCGCCAGCTCGGCCGACGCGGCGGCGAGGTCGGGGCCGAAGGGGGCGAGCGCGTGGTCGGACGCGTCGTAGGGCCGGGCGGCGGACGTGGCGGCGCCGGGCCAGTTGTGGTGCCAGATGAGGGCGGCGCCGTGGTCGATCAGCCACAGGTCGCCGTGCCAGACCAGGAGGTTGGGGTTGCGCCAGGACCGGTCCACGTTGCCCACGAGGGCGTCGAACCAGACGACGCGCCCGGCCTCCAGCGGGTCCACGGCGTAGGCCAGCGGGTCGAAGCCGAGGGAGCCGGGCAGGAAGTCCATGCCGAGGTTGAGGCCGCCGCTGGCCTTGAGGAGCTGCTGCACCTCCTGGTCGGGCTCGCCGAGGCCGATCACCGGGTCGAGCCACATCGCCACCAGGTCCGGCACCCGCAGCCCGAGGCGCCGGGCGAGCCCGCCGCAGATCACCTCGGCGACCAGCGACTTGCGGCCCTGCCCCGCGCCGGTGAACTTCATGACATACGTGCCGAGGTCGTCCGCCTCCACGATCCCGGGCAGCGATCCCCCCTCCCGGAGGGGGGTGACGTAGCGGGTGGCGGTGACTTCTGTCAGCATTTCGCCAGGCTATCCGACCCCCGCGCGCCCGCCCGGCTCACCTGCCCCTGCTCGCCCTGACCCGTTCGGCGTCGGGCAGTTCCACGGATCCGGCGGATGCGGCGCTTGGGCGATCCTCCGGGCTCCGGCGCCGCGGTGGCCGGGCTTTCTGTGGTGTCGGCCAGTCGTCCGGGCCGCGCCGTGAATGCTTCACTGACGGTCATGGACCTGAACACGGTGGTCGAGGTGCGCGACGCCCGCGATCCCGCGCCCTGGCGCCCCGGCGACGCCTGGCTCGGCGGCGGCACGTACCTGTTCTCCGAGCCGCAGCCGCACCTGCGGCGCCTGGTGGACCTCAGCCGCACCGGCTGGACTCCCGCGCGGCTCCACGGCGACGGCTCGCTGGAGATCGCCGCGACGTGCACGATCGCCCAGCTGTCCCGTTACGCCAAGGGCCTCGCCGCCGCGGCGGCGCCGCTGTTCGAGCAGTGCTGCCGCGCGTTCCTCGCCTCGGCCAAGATCTGGAACATGGCCACGGTCGGCGGGAACCTCTGCAACGCCCTCCCGGCCGGTCCGATGATCTCCCTGACGGCGGCGCTGGACGGCGAGTGCCTGCTCCTCGCCCAGGACGGCACGCGCCGCCGGGTCCCGGTCGCCGACTTCGTCACCGGCGCGGGCCGCACCGTGCTGGCCGAGGGCGAGTTGCTGCGCTCCGTCACCCTGCCGGCCCGCGCGCTCGCCTGCCGCACGGCCTTCCGGCAGGCGTCTCTGTACGGTCTCGGCCGCTCCGGCGTGCTGGTGACCGGCACGGCGGACCCGGCCACGGGCGCCCTCGCCGTCACGGTCACCGCCTCGACGGTCCGGCCGGTGCGGCTGGCGTTCCCGCTGCCGCCGGACGCCGCCGCGCTGCGGGCGGCGCTGGACGCGGCCGTGGCCGACGGCGAGTGGTTCGACGACCTCCACGGACTGCCCGCCTGGCGCAGGCACATGACGCTCGGGTACGCGGAGGAGATCCGCCGCGAGCTGGGGCGGGAGGCCGCGTGACACCGGGAATCGAGGTGAACGGGCGCGCGTTCGCCGAGGAGCCGCGCCCCGGCCAGTGCCTGCGCACCTGGCTGCGCGAACGCGGCTGGTTCGGCGTGAAGAAGGGGTGCGACAGCGGGGACTGCGGGGCGTGCACGGTCCATGTGGACGGCGAGCCGGTGCACAGCTGCCTCTACCCGGCGTTCCGCGCCGCGGGCCGCCGCGTCACGACGGTCGAGGGCCTGGCCGCCGAGGACGGCGGGCTCCACCCCGTGCAGCGGCGGTTCCTGGACGCGCAGGGCTTCCAGTGCGGATTCTGCACGGCCGGGTTCCTCATGACGACGGCCGCGCTGGACGAGGAGCAGCTCGCCGACCTGCCGCGCGCGTTCAAGGGCAGCCTGTGCCGCTGCACGGGCTACCGGGCCATCGAGGACGCGGTGCGGGGCGTGTGCCACACCGAGGCGCCGGAGGCGGGCGAGGCGGTGGGCCGCAGCCTGCCCGCGCCCGCCGGGCCGGAGATCGTCACCGGCAGGGCCCGCTACACGTTCGACGTCGATATCCCCGGCGTGCTGCACATGAAGCTGCTGCGCTCGCCGCACGCGCACGCCCGCATCACCGCCATCGACACGTCCGCCGCGCTGCGCGTCCCGGGCGTGCACGCCGTCCTGACCCATCACGACGCGCCCGCGCGGCACTTCTCCACCGCACGCCACGAGCACCCCACCGAGGACCCGGCCGACACGCGCGTCCTCGACGACACGGTCCGCCACGTCGGGCAGCGCGTCGCCGCCGTCGTCGCGGACAGCGAGGCGGCGGCCGAGGAGGGCTGCCGCCGTGTGCGGGTGACGTACGAGGTGCTGCCCGCCGTCCTCACCCCGGAGGCGGCGATGCGGCCGGGCGCGCCCGTGGTGCACGACAAGGACGCGGCGGAGGCGCGGATCGCCCGTCCGGCGGACAACGTGGTCGGCGAGACGCACGTGGAGACGGGCGATGTCGCGGCGGGCTTCGCGGAGGCGGACGAGGTATACGAGGGGGTGTACCGCACCCAGCGCGTGCAGCACGCCAGCCTGGAGACGCACGGCGCGGTGGCGTGGCTGGACGAGGAGGGGCGGCTCACCGTGCGGTCCAGCACGCAGACCCCGTTCCTGACCCGGCGCGGCCTGTGCGACCTCTTCGGCCTCCCTGCGGAGCGCGTGCGGGTCGTCGCGGGGCGGGTGGGCGGGGGGTTCGGCGGCAAGCAGGAGATGCTGGTCGAGGACGTCGTGGCGCTGGCCGTGCTGCGGCTGCGGCGGCCGGTGAAGCTGGAGTACACGCGGGCCGAGCAGTTCCACGGGGCGACGACGCGGCATCCGTTCACGGTCAGAGTGAAGGTGGGCGGGCGGCGGGACGGCACGCTGACGGCGATCCAGCTGCACGTGGTCGCGGACACGGGGGCGTACGGCAACCACGGGCCCGCCGTCATGTTCCACAGCGTCGGCGAGTCCCTGGCGGTCTACCGCGCGCCGCACAAGAAGGCAGACGCGTTCTCCGTCTACACGCACACCGTCCCGGCCGGGGCGTTCCGTGGCTACGGGCTCGGGCAGGTGACGTTCGCGCTGGAGTCGGCGCTGGACGAGCTGGCGCGCGGGCTGGGCCTCGACCCGCTGGAATTCCGCGCGGCGAACGTCGTCGGCCCGGGCGGGGCGGTGGACACCCCGGGCGAGGACGGCGACCTGGGCATCGGCAGCTACGGCCTCGACCAGTGCGTCGGGATCATCCGCCGCGCGCGGGACGAGCCGGTGACGGAACCGGTGCCGGACGGCTGGCTCGTCGGCGAGGGCGCCGCCCTCGCGATGATCGCCACAGGGCCGCCCGGCGGCCACTTCGCCGACGCCACCGCCACGCTGCTGCCGGACGGCACGTACCGACTCGCCGTCGGCACCGCCGAGTTCGGCAACGGCACCACGACCGTGCACCGCCAGATCGCCGCCGGTGAACTCGGCACGACGGTGGACCGGATCACCGTGCGCCAGTCGGACACCGACCTCGTACGGCACGACACCGGCGCGTTCGCGTCCACCGGCGTCGTGGTGGCGGGCAAGGCGACGCTGCGCGCCTCCCGCGCGCTCGCCGCCGTCCTGCTCGACTTCGCCGCCACCCACCTCAGCGTGCCGCGCGACGCCTGCCACCTCACCGGGGCAGCCGTCGTCCATCCCACCGGGCGCCTCCCTCTCAAGACCCTCCACGAGGCAGCCAGGACGGCCGGGGTCCCCCTGACCGCCCACGGCCACTTCGACGGCACGCCGCGCTCGGTCGCGTTCAACGCGCAGTGGTTCCGCGTGGCGGTCGACCCGGACACCGGCGAACTCCGCATCCTGCGCAGCGTCCACGCCGCCGACGCGGGCAAGGTCATGAACCCCCTCCAGTGCCGGGGCCAGATCGAGGGCGGCGTCGCCCAGGGCCTGGGCGCGGCGCTCTGGGAGAACGTGCGCATCGACGCGCGCGGCGAGGTGGAGACGGCCTCCTTCCGCCAGTACCGCCTCCCCCAGTACGCCGACATCCCGCGCACGGAAGTCCACTTCACGGAGACAACAGACGCGATCGGCCCACTGGGCGCCAAATCGATGAGCGAAAGCCCTTTCAACCCGGTGGCCCCCGCGATCGCCAACGCACTGCGCGACGCGACCGGCGTCCGCTTCACCACCCTCCCCCTGACACGCGACCACATCTGGCTCACCCTCCACGACACGGACCTGCCGCCCCACCACAAGGGGCGTCGATCCGACGCCAAGAGCACCTCCCCTCAGCCTTCTCCACATCCCGACAATGGGGCATTTCCAGTAGAGTGAGCACCCCCTTGCTGCTCGACTTCACTCATCCAGCCGATCGCGCCGCTTACCTGGCCGTGGCCATCAACTAATGGCAGGCGACAACCGTGAAGCGGACGCCACACCCGTTCGACACACTGCAGGAATCTATACCGAACTAAATTTTCTGCTCGCCTGGATAATAGACGGATCGCTGGATCGATAACAGCCACTGAACACCGACCTCACGAGCATGGCAACGCTTAGCTCAATTCGCGTGAATTATTTTCGCTTGCCTCGTTGGCGACATGCGGAAATTACTTCTCAACAGGTCGCCAAGTTGCGGGCGTTGGCGGGTGGCGGAAATGTTGACAGCCGACAGCGATACCGCCGCCCGCTCGGCAACATCCATCCGATTCCGCCCTTCACTGGCCCACAACACCATGCACGTCCTCGAAATCCGTCTCGTCCAGCGAAACGTCAGCAAACTTGTCGCTAACAACACAAAGCAACTGCGGCGGCGGCACGCGAAACTAGTTCTCCAGATCGAGCAAATTTAGTCCATCGCGATGCATCCCTGCAAGGGCACTTTCTTCGAGGCCGATTTTTTTTTCGCTGACAATTTGAAGGAGAGCGACTCTCATGGATGCGTAATCAGCACGCGGCGGCACATTAATTGCCCACAGAAAACCGGTTACATCAACCTCCCAGGAACAATCAAAAGCACGGAGAATGGCATCCACCTCCTCCCTCACGCCTTCATCTTTAATGATGACACGGACCGCGGAATGACCAGACTCAGAAACGAATTCCTCGAAGACGAGCTCCCTGCGCTCATGATCAGCTTTGACTTTCACGATATCCCCAAAGGCAACACCCTTTACATAGAATGGGGTATTCCGAAGCTGGACCTCCATCTTCACAGAAGTCTTTCCAGCCCAAAGCCGCTCTGCAGACGCACGCGCCCAGCGGGCTTTCTCTTCAGGGAGGTCAAAAGCCACCTTGTACAGCCTCTCAGGATTGTCGCCCGACGCGGAGTGCCCACCGCTATTCATCGAGGAATTCCCTGAGCTCATCGTCCCAATCCTCCAAAGACTTAGTGTATTTATCTCGGTTGCACCGGCGGCAAGCCACAGCACCATTATGGTCGCCGCCGTGTCCGCCACTGGCCCTCGGCACTACGTGGTCGATCTGCGCGTCGTCGGGCCTTCCCGCGATGGGGTTTCCATTGGCATCTCGCGATGCGCGCCGCTCCACCGGCTGCCCGCAGTAGTCACAGCTGTACTCTCCCCCATTCCTCGCAGCGTTAGCGTCGTAGACCTTTTGCCTCTCAGCATCAGTGAAATCCTGACCAGCTCTGTTGCAGTTGTGGACGAGGACCGGTGTGGCGTCTGCCAGCACGTAGTACGTGTGGAGGTCGTTGACGGTGAGGTTGTGGACGGTGGTGGTGGTGGTGTAGCGGGTGATTGCTGTGATCTGGACGTGTGTGCCGGCGCTTGTGCGGAGCCACTGGCCTGGGTCGAGGTCAGTGGCGTCGGTCCAGGCGTCTGCTTCGGGGAGCCAGAAGGGGTGGCCGGCGGTCGCCGTCAGGGTCGCGGTGCGGTCGCCCTCATCGCCGTCGGTGTCCACGGTGATCCGCACCAGATTCTTGGTGCCCTCGCCCGTGATCTCCGCCGTGACCGGCTCGACGCTCGTCTCACCCGTCTCCGGGTCCGTGGCGACGACCAGCTCGCCGTTCTCCAACTCCTCGATCGGCCGCGCCGATCCGTCTGCCATCAGGACCAGCGTGCCCGCCACGAAGCTGTTGCACTGAGGGTCCGCCGCCGCACCGCCCGTGGAACTGTTGTCCTCGTTCTGGGAACGTCCGCCGCCGCCGCTACGGCTCCCGTTACCGCTTGCGTCATCGCGGTTGGTCGGTTTCGAGCGCGCGGCATCCGGTCCAGAACGGTCGGAGGCCGTTCGTTGAGCGCTGTTGCCCGAATTCCGTGCGGCGGCCTGGCGCAGCCGGGTTTCCGCCGCCTCGGCCCGTTCCCGCATCTGTGCGGCTCGGTGGGCGAGCGCACGCATCCGCTGCGCTATCCGTTGCGCGTTCTCGCGCGCCTCCCGGATCGCCGCCAGAATGCGATTCGCGCGCTCCAGTGCATCGCGCCAGGCATCGATGGCATCGATCGTCCGGCCGACCGCCTTTCGGACCTTGTTGATCTTGCTGACGATCGACCACCCCCACGGGATGGCGTCGATGGCAAGGGACGCGCAGGACCACAGGTCGCCCCGTGAGAAGCAGCCCACCACGTCGTCCCAGCCGATGAACTCCTGCAGCACCGCCCACCCGACGTTGCGGATGACGTCTTGCAGCGTGGTGTTCTTCACCTCGTTGGCCCACGCCGCGGTGCCCTCCGCTGCGGAAGCGCCGTCGGGTCCCCACAGGAGGCCGGTCGGGTCCGCGAAGGTGACCGGGTTGTTGGCGCTGTAGAGGTAGCCGTTCATCTGGACGGGGTCGGCCAGGTCCAGGACGGGGTCGGCGGACAGGAAGCGCCCGGTGTAGGGGTCGTACTCCCGCGCGCCCAGGTGCACCAGGCCGGTGCTGTCGTCGTCCCCGCCGCCCACGAAGGAGCGGTGCGACCGCCAGCCGGTCGCCTGGCTGCGTTCGGCGCCGAAGGGGTCCGTCCGGGAGAACGACACCGCGCTGCCGCCGGACAGGTTGACGTCGGCGTACGCCGTGCCCTGGTGGTCCGTCACCTGCGCGGAGAGCGTCGCCACGCTGCCGGACTGCACATGCCGCATGACGGTCGGCGCGCCCGGGTGCGAGTAGTAGCGCTCGCTGTAGGTGTGGGCACCTGCGGCGTTCGTCGCGATCGTCGTGTCACCGAGGTAGAGGGTGTGTTCGGCGCCGCTGATCGCCATGAGCCGTTCGCCCGAGGCGCCGTAGATGTACCGGGTCTCGTCCGCCGGGGACCACGACTGGTTCGCGCCGTCCGCGTCGCAGGCCGCCAGGACGAGGTCGGTACCGCTGCCCGGGGAGGCGCCCGGCGCAGTCAGGCACCTCTCCGTCGCGACGTGCCGCACCTTGTGCCCGTCCTCCGACGCCGTCCACTGCTGGTCGGCCGCGCCGGTGCAGGTCGCGATCACCACGGCGGTGCCGCTGCCGGCGGGGGCGGCGCACATGCCGAGGACCTTCAGCGCGCCCGTGCGCGGATCGCTGCCGGACGCGGCGGCGTCGATACGGAACTCCTGCGCGGAGCTGCTGTTGCAGTTCCAGAGCTGGAGCGGTGTGCCGGGCGCGGTGGCGGCGCCGGCCAGGTCGAGGCAGCGGCCGCCTGCGCCGGTCCAGGTGCCCGCGCCGTTCTCGCCGAAGCCGGTGACCTTCTCGACCATGCCGTCCCAGGTCCAGGCGAGGATCTGGCTGTCACCGCCGTCCGTACGGCTCACGGTGTTGCCCGCGCTGTCGTAGATCCAGGCGCCGTTCTCGGTGACACGGGCTCCCGAGTCGGTGGAGAACTCGGTCTGCGTCCCGGTCAGTGTGTGCGGCCGGGAACCGTCCGGGCGGCCGTACGTGGAGGTGGTGACCGAGTCGCGCGAGGGGTCCGTGACGGTCGTGTTGCCCGACCAGGCGAGGTGGTGGCGGACGAGTTCGGTGCGGTTGCCGATCTGGTCGTAGGAGTAGTTGTGCCAGTAGCCGTCGCCAGCGGGGCCTGCCGAGACGGAGGCGGGTGTGCCGTCTGCCTTCACCGCGCAGTCGGTCGCCCCGGACGTCCACGCCTGGGTCAGCTGCCCGATGGGGTCGTAGCGGAAGCACTGCTGCTCGGTCACGGTGTTGCGGCGCTCGGCGATGCCGGTGACGTTGCCGGCGTCGTCGTACGTGTAGTCGCGGGATGCGACGCGATGACCCGGCACGGTCGTGATGTCACCGATCGCCTCGCGGTCCACGATGGTCCGGCTCAGCTCGCCGCCGGACTCGTCGTAGATGCTCGTGGACCAGAGGCGGTTGGGGTGCTCGCCGCTGACGGTGCGCAGAACCTCGCCGTACGGGCTGTAGGTGGTGTCGGCGGTGTACCACGCGTCGCCTGACGTGGAGACCGGCAGGCCCTCCTCGTTGTACCGGGTGATGACCTCCTCGGCGGGCAGGACACCGGCAGAGGGAAGGGCGACAGATTTGCCGAGTCCTGTGCGCGTGTAGGAGTACGCGTAGGAGTAGTTCTCGGCGAAGCCGTACTCCTCGGCTATGGAGGCGGGCAGCGTGAGCCGGGTGCCGGTGGGCTGGTAGTCGGCCGTGTAGCCGGTGATAGAGGTGGTGTACGGGAGGCCGTCGGTATAGCGGATCGCGCTCGCTGGGAGGCCGATGCCGCCAGGGGCGGTGTCGTAGGTACTGCGGGTGAGCAGTGCGCCGTCGCTGTCGCCGAGGCGCTGGTCGGTCGGGCGGGAGAGGTTGTCGTAGCCGTTCCAGACGGTGATGCCGCGGGCGTCCCGGGTGGTCACGGGGCGGTCGAGGACGTCGTAGGTCGTGCTGGTCGTGCCGGTGTCCGGGTCGATGGCGGTGAGCTGGCGGCCTCGGGCGTCGTAGGTCCAGGACCAGGTGTTGCCCTGGGCGTCGCGGGCGGAGGTGCGGTCGCCGCGTTCGTCGTACTGGTAGGTGATGGCGCGTCGGCCGTCGGGGACCGTCCCGGCGTATGTGTCGATGCGTACGGGCCGGCCGAGGGCGTCGTTGTACGTGCGCTGGGAGGCGGCGCCGGCCGGGTTGATGGTCGTGGAGTGGTCGTACCCGTACTCGTAGCGGACGGCCTTGCGCGGTTGCGCGACGGCGGCTTCGTAGGGGGTCTCGGAGACGATGCGGCCGAGACCGTCGTAGGCGTAGAGGGTCGCGTTGGGTATCCGGAAGTCGGAGGCGACCTCGTACATCACCGTCTGCGGGTCGCCGGTGGCGTAGTAAGCGTTGTCCGTGCGCTGGATAGTGCCGTTGGCGCTGTAGTGGACGTCGGTGATGAGCCGCCCGTCCCCGACAGCGGGAGTCTGGCTCTGGCGTTCACGCCCCAGGCCGTCGTAGAAGGTGACGTTGGCTTCGTACGCGCCGTCGTCGCGCAGGATGGACGCGACGATGTGGACCGGCTCGTCGGGAGTGGTGTGGTAGGAGAACTTCACGGACGCCGGACCGTCCGGGTCCTGGCCCGCCGCCCAGGTGTGGGTGGTGCGGCCCAGCGCGTCGTAGACGAACGTGGTGGTGCGGTCGTTCGCGTCGGTCTCTCGCAGGGCGGTGCCGCGCCCCGGATCGACGGTCTTGGTGGCCGCGTGGCCTGCGGCGTTGGTGAGGGTGATGCGGTGGACCTGGCCGGTGGCGGGGGTGTACGTGGTGGTCGCGGGGTTGCCCAGGGCATCGGTGGTGCGGGTGCTGCGGCCGTAGGAGTCGTAGGCGACCGTGCCGACCTGTGTCCAGCCGCCGCCCGTGCCGCTGATGTCCCAGCTGCTGGTGGGCAGACCGCTGAGCGGGGCGTCCCCGTAGTCGCCGCCGTCGTATGCCGCGCGGGCGCCGCCCAGCCAGTCGGCGGCCGGCGCTGTGTCGGCCTCGGCACAGGTGCCGGCGGTGGTCAGCGTCTGCCGGGGCAAGCCGATCAGGTGGCGTTCAGTGTTGTGGACGTACGAAGAGACGGTGCACGTCTCATCGCCGGTCCGGCCTGTGTCACCGGCCATCTCGACACGGAGCGGCAGGCCGTAGGTGTCGTCGTACGTGGTCTGCGTGCGAACTGTGCGGGTGGTTCTCGTGTCACCCGGGAGGGTGCCGGAAGCGCGGTTCTCTGTGAAAGACCGGTCGGTGAGGACGCGGTACGCGCGCAGGTCGGGGATGCCGCCGGCGCGGTCGCGAGTGGCGAGCACACGGAGCGTCGGGTGGTCCACGGTGCGGGTCAGCAGCGTCCCGCCGTAGGCGGTGTACGTCATCTGTTCGGCGACACGGCCGGCGTAGGGCGGTTCGTCGGTGGCGATCGGGTCGCCCGCGCTGTCCCGGATGGTGACCGAACGGGTGCCGCCGCCCGGCAGAGGGTCGCCGTCCATACCTCGGAAGTAGCGGACCTCGGTCATGCCGCGTTCGGTGCCGGTGTAGGTGGCGGACGAGTCGGCGCCGGTGAGGGTGCGGACGACACCGTAGCCGCGCCACTGGTCGTAGGTGCGGGTCTTCTTCTTGGAGAACTCCGCCTGGTTGAGCGCCCAGGCGCCGCCGCCGAGGTACTCGTAGGAGGTGGTGACCGGCGGGACACCGGCCATGCCCGGCTGTTCCTGGACGGACTCCACGACGTACTTGTTGAACCAGTCGAGCGTCTCGTCCGCCCGGTCGGGGTCCGGGTGCCAGTGGACGGGGAAGCAGCGGCCGGTGTTGTCCTCGGGGGCGGGGAAGCCGCTGCCGGTGGCGCAGGCACCGGTGGGGGTGGCGTAGTCGACGACCGTCTCGCCGCCGTACTCGCCGACGATCCGGGCGATGCGCAGCCGGTCGAACGTGGGGTTGGGATCCCGCGCGCCTTCCCTGACGCGGTTGGGCATCGGGGTGGTGTTGGCGAGGAATGTCACCGGGTTGAGGGTGATCGTCTCGCCGTCCGTGCCGTATCCCGCGCGGGTGATGGACTCCAGCCACAACGCGGTGCCCTCGTCGGTGCGTTCGGCGGGGAGTGACTGCTGGAGGGTCCAGCGGTCCACCGGGGTGAGGGTGGTGGAGCCGGAGGTGCGCTGGGTGTAGGTGACGACGGTGCTGAGGCGCTTGCGCGACCAGAAGGTGGGGGCGCCGACGTAGCAGTCCTTGCCCGATGCGGCGCAGTAGAGGTCGGCTGGGGTGTCGTACCAGATGCGGTTGCGGGAGAAGTGGCCGCTGGTGAAGTTGTCGTCGGTGCAGGCGATGCCGTCCTCGGCGTAGCAGCGTTCGGCGACGGCGAAGGTGACTCGGGCGAGGGGTTGGGCGTCGAAGAGGGTGTCGGTGCGCTGCCCGTAGTCGATGCGGGTCAGGTAGCCGCCGCGGTCGTAGGCCACGGGGTTCTTGAACTGGAGATTGCGTGCGTAGTGGTTGGTCTCCTGGTTCCACCACAGGGACATGGCGTTGTTGCGGGTGTCCACGACGTAGTCGAGGTTCCAGCGCCATGCCTGGGAGCAGAAGGAGCGGGCGAAGTTCGCGTCGTAGCAGGGCTCGCCGGGCTGATTGCCCGCGACGGGGACGGTGAGGACGGAGTCGGTCGTCTCGTCGCCCTCCGACCAGCCGGGGAGGCGGTGGCGGCCGAACCAGTACTGCATCCCGTCGCGGGTGGTGACGCGCCAGAACTCGCCGTTGTCGTCACCGTTGTCGTACGAGGTGTTGGTGAGCAGTTCGACGCGGGAGCCGTCGCCGCTGGCGGTCTGCCACTGGCCGGTCGTGTCGTCCCTGACGAGTTCGGTGGTGGAACCGCCGAGGGTGAGGGTGGCGTTCCAGGAGCCCCAGCAGAGGTCGCCGGTTTTGTGTTCGGCGTTGTTGCTGCCGTCGGTGCGGTCGTCACTACAGGAGCGGTAGGTGCGGGTGATGGAGCCGGCGTTGTACTCCCAGCCATCACCGACCCAGGAGGCCTGGTTGTTGGTGGCGGAGGTGCGGCCGTCCACCACTTGCGAGTTGTAGGCGAGCGTCACGCTGGGTGACGGACCGTTGGGGACGTTGGGGGAGGCCAGCGGGTAGGAGTACGAGAACCCGCCCGAGCTACTGCCCGCCGACCACGATCCCGCGCTGACCAGGGGAGTCGCGGAGAAGTCGCCCTTCGAGCCGCTGCCGGAGGACGTGGCCACGAAGACTGAGGCACCCGGCGCGGCGGCGGCCAGCGGGGCCAAGGGGGCGTCGGACGACGCCGCTCCCCGTCCCGCCGTGGCCGCGCCGGAGTCGACCAGGGTGGCGACGTCGACGGTGGCCTCGATGCGCCGGGTGCCGTCGATCCGTCCGTCGCCGACGACGTCGCCGTCCCGCTCCTCCGTGACGTTCTCGGTGTGCACCTCGGTCGGCCGGCTGCACACCTCGTCCTCGGGCGTCGTCAGGAAGCACTCGGGGTACTGCGTGAACTGGAGCCGGTCCGCCCAGTCGGCCCCGTACAGCTCGGTGAACTCCGTGTAGTCCAGGGCGACCACGGCCTCGCCGGCTGCCCCGTCCGGCGGAGTGACGGTGAAGACGGGACCGCCGACGTCCGCCGCGACGAGATCCGCCGGGTCGGCGAGCGCGACGCTCCAGTCACCTTCCAGCGCCTGGACCTGCTCCGCCGACGCGTCGTCGGGCGCGCCGACCGCGACCGGCAGGTCGCCGACCTGTACGAGGTCACCCGCCGCGAGCCCGGAGAGGGCGGTGGTCGCCTCGGCGCCCGGGGGCAGCGTGGTCCGGCTGGGCTCGTACTCCGCCGCCTGTTCGATCTCGGCGGTCGTCAGCTCGGCGAAGACACCCCCGTCCTCGCCCTCGGCCGTCGCCGGCTCCGGGAGATCGACGAGTTCGACTCCGGCGCGGTCGCTCCCGGCGGGCGGCACGGCGAGGGCTGCGGGCAGGGCACCGGCCGTCAGCGCTCCGACGACCGTGAGCGTCACGCCGAGTCGGAGGCGTGCCCTGCGACGCCAGGCGGCGCGTGCGCGGGACATCTCGTCCCGGCCCCTCCAGGAAAGCGAATTCCACACGAAGCCCACAGCCTTCACACACCGGAACGGCGCCTAGGGCTTCGACGTTCAACCCCGCCGCTGATCGAAAACGCTGACGAGCACGCATATTCGAGCACGACGTCACAGTCCGTCAAACATTTGACAGAGTGAGTGATGTTGATCACGGAGCGCTTCGCCTTATCGAGGAGAGCACGCGCCATTCATCCCCAAGAGCCTTAACATATAACTCACAGATACATTACATTGTATAGAGAATGTGCGACCGCACTTCAGGTCAAATGGGATATTTACACAGGGTATTTGGCCAGCCGATGCCCGGAAATGTTCCCGGCAGTAGCGGTCCGCCCCGCTCCGCAAAACCCACTCGTCCCGAGCAACGGTGGCAGGGCGACCGGTCGGCACGCCGGGCCGGCGCGTCCAGGCCGGCCCGGAGGGGGATGGCGCGACCCCCTTCCATCGGCCATGCTTCAGCCCGGCTTCTCCTCGCCGAGGTCCCCCGCCCAAGGCACGCCCGGGGCCACCGGACGGGGAAAGACCATGTCACCGCACTCGCACCGGGCAACCGCCCGCCCACGGACCATGTCCCCGGGTGTCGCGGCGTCCGGCTCCCGGCGAGGCCGAACCGAGAGGGACCCCGAGCACAGTGAAACGTCTTCGCCCGCTCCGGGCGGTGCCCCGCCGCGTGACGGCCGCAGTGGCCACGCTGGTCGTGGCCGCCGTCACCGCGACGCTGCTCATCCCCGCGGGACCGGGGAGCGACAATTCCGGCACGGACGACGCCCGCTCGGCCGCCACCGCGACATCCGCCGAGAACGCCGCCCAGGAAGAGGCCCGGCGGACCGGGGACCGCGTGGAAGTGACCTCCCTGCGCAACGCGACCTCCAGGACTTTCGCGCTTCCCGACGGGTCATTCGAACTGACCGCTCACGCCGTCCCGGTACGCGTGAAGGTGAACGACGAGTGGCAGGACATCAACACCGACCTCGTGGAAAATGACAATGGCTGGACACCGCGGGCGACTTCCCATCCCGTGGTCTTCTCACGTGGCGGAAGTGAATCCGCGACAACCGCTTCGCGCAGTGGCCCGGCATCGGCCGTCCTCGTGGAGCAGGCCGTGTATTCCGCCAGTGCGGCGGTCGCGGACAGCACGCCCGCGGCCGACACCGCCTACACCGATCTCGTCACCTTCACCAGCGACGGGCACGAGCTGACGGTCGGCTGGCCAGGCCCGCTGCCGGAGCCGGTCGTCTCCGGGCCCACGGCCCTGTACCAGGGCGTCTTCGACGGCGTCGATCTGATGCTCACCGCACGGGACAGCGGCTTCAGCCACCTCCTGATCGTGCACAGCGCGGAGGCCGCCGCGGCCGCGCCCATCGAGGACATCCCCTACCGGCTGACTTCTCCTGACCTGACGTTCCACCTCGATCCGGTGACCCAGGTGGTGACGGCCCATGACGAGGCGGGTGAGGAACTGGCCGTCTCACCCACGCCTTACATGTGGGACTCGGCGGGCACACCGGCAGTGACCGAGGGTCCTGATCCCGAGCCGGTCGAACCGCCCGAGCCCACGGCGCCGCCGTACTCCGAGGAACCCGGCGCGGACCCGGAGCCCGATCCCGGACCCGCCTTTCCTTCGGACGAGCTGGACAGCGACGCGCCGTCGCCGTCACGTGACCCCGAGGGCGAACCGTCGGAGAACGCCGGGGACATGCCCACCGAGCAGGCCGCGCTCCCGGGCGACGGCCACGACAGCCCCTCCACCATCCGCCGCGCGGCCAGCCGGACGGACGGGACTCTCTCCACGGAAGACGTGCTGGAACTGCCCAACCTCGTCGGACCCCAGCCGGGAACACACTCCGCGGTGGGACGCGTGACCCTGTCGGGTCAGGGCAGCGCATCGGCCGAAGTGACCGTCACACCGGACGACAGATGGCTGACCGACGAGGAGACCGTCTGGCCGGTCTTCATCGACCCCTCGATCACCGGCAAGACCCGCAACTGGACGACCGCGTACGAGAAGTACCCCAACTCCAGTTTCTACGACGGGGCCAACTACAACACCGGCACCACCGAGGCCCGGGTCGGCTGGGAGTCCACGACCGGGGGTCTCTCGCGATCCTTCTTCCGTCTCGGCTGGACGTCCAGCATCCGGGGCGCGGACATCATCTCCGCCGGCATCCGGCTCAGGGAGACGTACGCCTGGTCCTGCGCGCCGCGGGAGATGCAGGTGTGGCTCACCGGCGGCATCTCCTCCTCGACCACCTGGAACCGGCAGCCCGCGTGGCGGGAGCAGATCGGCGCCAAGTCGTTCGCGCACGGCTG
Organism: Streptomyces sp. NPDC049879; assembly: GCF_044461265.1. Taxonomy (NCBI): domain Bacteria; kingdom Bacillati; phylum Actinomycetota; class Actinomycetes; order Kitasatosporales; family Streptomycetaceae; genus Streptomyces; species Streptomyces sp. NPDC049879. Next base: position 229,284 of record NZ_JBITKT010000003.1, read on the forward strand.
GAGCTCCTCGTGCCCCGACGCGTACGTCACCTTCGACGCCCGGGGCGTGGCCCAGGACGCGGCGGACGGCGGATGGACCGACTTCACCATCGGCCTGCGCGCGGGGAACGAGGACTCGGCCGCGTCGTGGAAGAAGTTCACCGCGGAGGGCGAGGCCGCCCCCAAGATCACCATTGTCTACAACCGGAGACCGGGCGTTCCGACGGGCCTCGACATGAGCCCGGGTCCCGGGTGCGACAACTCGGCGCCCTACCCGTCCATCGGCAGGCGCGACCTCGTCCTGTCCGCCGTCTACTCCGACCCGGACGGCGACCAGGGGCATCTGGACTTCGAGCTGTGGCTCACCGGCGACAACCCGCGTGACGTGGGGGCCGACGTGTCGCTCCGCAGCGGCCAGCGCGGGTCGGCGACCATTCCCGCCGCCCAGCTGGTCAGCGGCCGGGAGTACGCCTGGCGCGTCCGGTCCGTCGATTCGACGGGCTCCGCCTCGGCGTACGCGTCGACCAGCGGCGTCTGCCGCTTCCTCTTCGACGGACGGGCGCCCAACCCGCCGCTCGTCACGTCGCAGGACTTCCCCGAGGCGGACGAGGACGGGACGATCTGGTCGGTGAAACGCTTCGGCAGCACAGGGGCATTCACCCTGAGCCCGGACGGCGACCGGGACGTGACGGCGTACCAGTACAGCTTCGACTCGACCAGCTACGGCACCTCGCGGACCGTCGCGGCGGGCCAGTCGCTGACCGTCACCCTCTCTCCCCCGGCCGCCGGGCCGCACATCCTGTACGTCCGGGCGGCGGACAGCGCGGGCAACGTCTCCTCGGGAACCCGTTATTTCTTCTACGTGACCCCCAGAGACGCGGCGGACGGGCCAGGCGACACGAACGGTGACGGAACGTCCGACCTACTCGTCATCACCTCCTCGGGCGACCTCAGCATGTACGCAGCCGCTTCGGGCGGTGACATCCACACCAGTCTCAAGGCCGCGCACCTGAACGGCAGACCCATCCAGAACATCCCCGGTATGGCCGGGTACTGGCGCAACCCGGACGGCACGCCCGTACCGTTCACCCACGGCGGGGACGCGCTGCCCGGCGACGGCATCACCGACATGTTCGCCAGACTCCCGGACGGGAAGCTCTACCTCTTCCCGGGCGACGGGTACGGCAGCTTCGACGTCGGACTGCGCGAGGCCGTGCGCCTGCCCGCCGGCGCCCCCGACCCGGCGACCATCTCGCAGCTGATCTCCGGTGACTACAACCTCGACGAACGGCCCGACCTCTTCCTGAAAACCACGAGCGGAGGCGTCTGGCTGCTCACCGGCTACACGGGGGCGTCATTCTCGGCCGCCCACCGGATCTCCGCCACGGCGGGGAACGGGCTCGACCTCCTGTCCCTCGCCGACTTCAACAAGGACGGCGCGCCCGACCTCCTCTTCCGCTCGCACAGCAGCGACAGGCTGTGGCTGCGCTACGGGATCAGGAACGGCACGCAGGGCTCGACCGTCGCCTCGCTGTCGTCGGCGGGCGGGTCACTCAACGGAGCCGACACGCTGTACGCGGAGGGCTGGTCGGAGACCTCGATGCCCATCACCCACATCCATGCGGCTCCTGACGTGACGGGGGACCGCATACCCGACATCTGGAGCATCGCCCCTGACAACAGCGTCAGGCTCTACCGAGGTGGCGCGTCCGCGCTCGGCAGCAACACCGTCGTGATCAGTGCCGGCAGTGGGTGGCGGGACAGTAAGCTCGCCTTCGGCTGAGCGGGTCGGGAGACAACCTGCCGGGAGCCCCGCCGGTCACCGGCGGGGGTTCCGGGCCGACGGCGCCGCGTCGTTGCTGATCGTCCGATGTCGAGTGGTCGCCCCGGCGGCGGGGCGTGCGCGTCCGGGCTGGACGAAGGGCCTGGTCAGGCGCCGGATGCCGGGTGAGGCGCAGGCGACGGAGATGGCACAGGCCACCAGTACCGGCGTGGCTTGCTCGGGGACCGTGTCGATCCAGGCGAACGCGTCGGCGGCGTTCAGCGGGCGCAGTAGGAGGGGGTTGAGAAGATAGATGTACAGCCCTCCGGAAGCCAGGTAGGTGATGAGAGGGAGGCGGTGGGCGGGGGCGAGGCGGATGACGCTGAGCGCTGTGGCCATGCCGCCGAGCAGGATCACGCAGCGGACCGTCCAGGCCCACGGAAGGTCCAGGGGCAGACCGATGGCGCCGTACGTCTCGCGGGGCGACAGCGTGTCCCGGTCGTCGTGGTCCTTGACGAGCCAAGCGGTCACGCAGGTGATGCCCAGGACCGCCGTTGCCGCGGTCCGGCTGCGCGCACCCCGCGGCCAGGGGTCGAGCGCGCCCTGACGCAGTTTCCAGCCGAGCAGGAAGAGGGGCAGCAGAGCGACCGCCCGCGACAGGGCGAACGGCAGCGGGTCGAGCGGAAGGTAGCCGGCGACCAGCGCCACCACGATGGAGGTGGCCAGCGGGTACCGCAGCCGGGCCAGGCGGGGCAGCGCCACCCGCCACAGGAAGAGTGCCTGGAGGAGCCAGAGCGTCCAGGCCGGGCCGTGGATCGGCTCCGACCAGTCCTGCGGGCTGCCGGACATCAGTTGGATCTGCACGACGGCGCGCAGTTGCAGGGCCAGGCAGGGGACGAGGAACTGGGTGGCCAGGCGGCGCAGTCCGTGACGGGTGAGGGGTGCCGTCTGCTGAAGTACCCGGCCGGGAGGGCGAAGAGCGGGACCCGCATGGCCCAGGTGACCAGGTACAGCCAGAACAGTCCGTCACGGTCGTCGAGCGACTCCGTCAGGTGTGTCAGATTGACCAGCGTTCCGGCGAAGTACCGGAGATTGTCCCAGCGCGGTGCGCGCTCCGTAACGGCCTTCGGCCGTGTATCGGCCTTGCCCTTCAGGTCATGCGCGCGTCAACGCATAGGTGCGGTGAGTACGCGGCGGAGCGTGGTGTCGCCCCGCCGCGGTAAGGGTGGGAAGGGCACAGCCGACGGGTGAACGCGTCGGCCCACGGCCAGGGGGCGGCACGTCGGGGTCCGGCGGGTGGTGGCAGTGCCTGCAACCGGTGTGAGGGCCAGCCACCCGGTTCCTCGACGCGCCGGCCTGAGGTGGGGCCGCGTCGGCGGAGCGGGAGTCGGGGTGTGACCCGTCCCTGTGACGAGCGCGAGATGATGAACCGGCGCGCATCGCGGTCGTCCCCACCGGGAACGACGAACCGGGCTCCGTCTGCGGTACTACCCGGCTCCCTCGCGCGAGGGAGCCGCGCGGCGCGGGTTCAGCCCCAGCGCGTGGCGGCCGGTGCGTGTGCGGTGCCGATTGCCGTGGTGATCGCGTCGGCGAGGGGGGTGATGTCGTCCTCCCGCAGTGTCGAGACCGTCAGGCGGATGCCGGGCGGTGCGTCCAGGCGGAAACGTGCGCCCGGTGCGGGGACCCAGCCCGCCTGGGACAGCGCCGCTACGGCCGCCGTCTCGTCGGGTACGGGCACCCACACGTTCATCCCGCTGCGGCCGGTGGCGTCCACGCCGCGTTCCGCGAGGGCGGCGAGGAGTGCCTCGCGGCGGGCGTCGTACGAGCGGGCGGCGGCGGACGGGCTGTCCTCCCACAGCCGCTCCACCGCGTCCTGCAGCAGGTGGCTGACCCAGCCGGGGCCGAGGCGCTGCCTGCCGCGCACCCGGTCGACCGTCACGCCGTCGCCCGTCCAGACCGCGAGCCGCAGGTCCGGGCCGTACGCCTTGGCGGTGGAGCGGACGAACGCCCAGCGGTGGCTGTGGCCCGCCAGGGAGTGCAGCGGCTGGTCGACGATGCCGTGGCCGTGGTCGTCCTCGATCACGAGGGTGTCGGGGTGGTCGGCGAGCACGGCGCGCAACTCCCCGGCGCGCGCGGCGGAGACGGCGGCGCCCGTCGGGTTCTGGGCGCGCGTGGTGACGATGAGGGCGCGCGCGCCGCCCGCGAGCGCCTGGGCGGCGCGCTCGGGCAGGGGCCCGTCGTCGTCCACGGCGACCGGGACGGGGCGCAGGCCGAGGGCGGGCACGAGGTCGAGGAGGCTGCCCCAGCCCGGGTCCTCGACGGCGACGGCGTCCCCCGGCCTGAGCCAGGCGGCGAGGACGCGTTCCACGCAGTCGAGGGTCCCCGAGGTGACGGCCACCGGCCCGGCGGGCACGCCCTCGCGGTCGAACGCGGCCCGCGCGGCGCGGGCGAGGCCGGGTGAGACCGGCGGGGTGCCGTACCACGCCGGGGAGCGCCCGGCGCGTTCCGCCGCCGCCGCGAGCGCCGGGCCGAGCGGGGGCAGGAGGGCGCGGTCGGGGTTGCCGTCCGAGAGGTCGCGGGCGCCGGGCGGGACGGGGGCGCGTACGGCGTCCCGCGGTGTGGAGGCCGGGCGGGCACGCACGCGGCTGCCGCGGCGGCCACCCGTCTCGATGACGCCCCGGTCGCGGAGGAGCCGGTAGGCGGCGGCGACGGTGTTGGGGTTCACGCCGAGCCGGGCGGCGAGGTCGCGCAGGGGCGGGAGCGGCAGTCCCGGGCCGAGGGCGCCGTCGGCCACGCCCCGTTCGACGCTGGCCGCGATATCGGCGGCGCCGCGCCCCTCGATCGTATATTCTCCTGACACAAAGCACAGTATGCACTAGTTCAAAGCCGTGTGCCAAGCGGTCAGGAAGGAACGTCCGGTGCCCGAAACCGACAGCTACTCCCCCACTCCCCGCACCACGCCCACCCGGGGGCGCGAACGGGCCTCCTACGACCGCGCGCTGGTGCACTCCATCCTGGACGAGGGCTACCTCTGCCATCTCGGCTTCGTCCGCGACGGCGCGCCCGTCGTCCTCCCGACCCTGTACGCGCGGGTCGGCGAGCGCCTCTACCTGCACGGCTCCACCGGCCAGCGCCCCGCCCGCGCCGCCGCCTCCGCCCCCGACGGCCTGCCGGTGTGCGTGACGGTGACGCACGTCGACGGCATCGTCCTCGCCAAGTCCGCGTTCCACCACTCGATGAACTACCGCTCGGTCGTCGTGCACGGCACCGCGACGCCCGTGACGGACCCGGAGGAACGCGCCCTCGGCTTCGACGCCACCGTCGACCAGGTCGTCCCGGGCAGGGCCGCCGACTGCCGCCCGGGGAACCGCAGGGAACTGGCCGCCACGGCGCTGCTCGCCCTCGACCTCGCCGAGGTCTCCGCGAAGGTCCGCACCGGCGGCCCGAACGAGGACCCGGCGGACGCCGCTCTCCCCTACTGGAACGGGGTCCTGCCGGTCCGCACGGTCTACGGCCCGCCGCTCGCGGCCGGCGACCCCCGCATAACCGGGGCGAACGGGGACACCGCCGGGGACGCGGGAGCCCCCGCGTACCTCACGGCGTACGCCAGGCGCTGACCCGGCGGCCCCCCGCACCGGCGATGTCGCGCCTTCCGTGCGTCCGGTGGCCCCGGGCAGGGCAGCAGGAAGACATGCGCGAAAGCGGACGGCCCGCCGGCCGCGACGACCCCGCGGCCGGCACCGGGCGGACGGCGGCGGTGGAACCACGTGTTCCGCCACGACGTCACATCCGCGAGCAGCACGGAGCGACCCTCCGCGCCATCGGTTCCCCCACGAGAAGGACCATCATGGCTGTTCATCACCGGCGTCCCGCCGCACTCACCACGCTCGCCGCCCTCGCCGTGCTCGCCGCGGCCGGATGCGCCGAGGACCCCGCCGAATCGTCCGCCGCCGGGGACCCCCCGGCCTCCTCGGAGAGCCAGGACGCCTCCCCCACGACACCGCCGGACACCGGGGACGACGCCCCCTCCGCCGACTCGGGCGGCGCGGGCGAGGAGGCCGGCGGCGCGCCCGACGAGGGAACGGAGACCGGCGCCGCCTCGGACGACTGGTGCACGACCGACGCGCTGTCGGCGGAGATCACCGGTCTCGACTCGGGCGCGGGCCAGCGCTACGCCGCGCTCGTCCTCACCAACACCTCGGACACGGCCTGCCGCACGGAGGGCTGGCCCGGCCTCCAGCTCACGACCGAGGACGGCGAGCCCCTCCCCACCAACACCGTGCGCGACGACTCGGAGGAGGCTGCGCAGATCACCGTGGAGCCGGGTGCCAGCGCGTGGGCCCAGCTGCACTGGACCGTCGTCCCGGGCGAGGACGACCCGGCGGACGGCTCCTGCGGGCCCGATCCGGCCGGGGTGCAGGTCATCCCGCCGGACGAGTACGACCCGACGGACGCCGCCTGGGACCTCGGCGCGGTCTGCGGCGGGGGCACCATCGAGGCGCTGCCGCTCGCCGAGGGCGCAGGGCCCGCCGCCTGACACGGCCCCGCGCACGCGCGCGGGCCGCCCTGACCCGCTGGACCCGGGCCACGCCGCCCGGCACCACCAGCGGGTCGGCGGCCCGGGGCCGGGCGCGGCTCAGGCGGTCGGCAGCCAGCTCACATGGCCGGCCAGCAGCCCGTACCCGACGAAGGCCACGATGTCGATCAGCGCGTGCGCGACGACCAGCGGCATCACGCGTCCCCAGCGCCGGTAGAGCCAGACGAAGATGACGCCCATCGCCACGTTCCCGAAGAAACCGCCGACGCCCTGGTAGAGGTGGTACGAGCCGCGCAGCACCGAGCTGGCCACCAGGGCCGCCACGGGCGACCACCCGAGCTGCTGGAGGCGCCGCAGCAGGTAGCCGACGACGATGACCTCCTCCAGCACCGAGTTCTGCACCGCGGAGGCGATGAGGACCGGGTACTTCCACCACTCGTCCGGCAGGGACTCCGGCACCACGGTGAGGCTGGCCCCGGCGGCGTGCGCGCCGAGGTAGAGCAGCAGGCCGCTGCCGCCGATGCCCGCCGCGACGAGCGCGCCCCACCCGAGGTCGAAGCCGGGCCGCCGCAGGTCGAAGCCGATGCCCCGCAGCCCCGGGCCGCTGTACGCGCCGCCGCGCTCGCGCAGCAGCAGGTGGGCGACGAGCGCGACAGGCACGAGCGCGGTGCTGATGCCGAACAGCTGCCACGCCAGGTCGAGCCACGGCCGGTCGGGCGCCCGGGACCCGTTGAGCGTCGCCGCGTGGTCGCTCAGGCCGCCCGGCCTGGTGAGGACCCCGGTGAACGAGATGATCGCGCTGATGCCGCTCGCGCCGAGCGACAGGGCGAGCACGAGCAGCAGTTCGTGGCGCAGCACGCGCCGCGGCACCCGCGGCGCCGTGTCCGGCGCTCCGGTGTCCCGCGCCACCGCGTCCCGTGGGGGCGTGGTCGAGCCCACTCCGTCTCCCGTCCGCACGCGCCGGGCCGCCGGTCCGTGCGCGGGCCCGGCGCGTGCGGCGGGGTCAGTCGCCGGTCGGCCAGGTGTGCACGGGGGCGTCCGTACGCGACAGTTCGCAGTACCGGCGTACGAGCCCGCGCAGCGCGCTCGTACGGTCCGCTCCGTCCGCCACCAAGCGGTGGTACACGGCAGTCTGCCAGCCCGCGCCGGTGACGCGGCGGCGGCACCGTTCCCCGATGATGCCCAGGTAGTGCTCGCGGTCGGACGCGGCGACGCCCGCGGCGGCGAGGCCCTGGTCGGCGAGCGGCAGCAGGCGCTCGGGGATCAGCTCGTACGCCGGGCGGTTGCCCTCGCCCGGCCAGGTCAGGAGCGCCTCGACGCCGTTGCGGCAGGCCTCGTCGAAGTTGCGCTCCGCGTCGGCGAACGCGAGCCGGGTCCACACGGGGTCGGGGTCGTCGGCGAGGGCCCTGACGAGGCCGTGGAAGAACGCGGCGTTGGCGACCGTGTCGGTGACGGTGGGGCCGGTGGAGAGGATGCGGTTCTCGACGCGGAGGTGGGGGACGCCGTCGGCGATGTCGTAGACCGGGCGGTTCCAGCGGTAGACGCTGCCGTTGTGGAGGCACAGCTCGGTCAGCTCGGGGATGCCGCCGGAGTCGAGGACGGCGAGGGGGTCCTCGTCCGAGCAGACGGGCAGCAGCGCCGGGAAGTAGCGGACGTTCTCCTCGAACAGGTCGGCGGCCGAGGTGATCCAGCGCTCGCCGAACCAGGTGCGCGGGCGCACGCCCTGCGCGGCCAGCTCGGGCGGGCGGCTGTCGGTGGCCTGGCTGAAAAGCATCGGCCTGGTCTCGTGCCACAGCTCCTGGCCGAAGACGAACGGGGCGTTGGCGCCGACGGCGATCTGCGGGCCGGCGATGGCCTGGGCGGCGTTCCAGACGGCCGCGAACCGGTCGGGCGTCACCTGGGTGTGGAACTGCACCGAGGTGCAGGCGGCCTCCGGCGCGATGGACTCGAAGGACCGGTCGAGCGTCTCCGCGCCGCTGATGGCCAGGGTGATGGCCTCGCCGCGCAGCGCGAGGATCTGGTCGTTGAGCAGGGTGTAGCGGCCCTCGGGCGAGAGGGTGCCGGGGCCGACCTGCTCGGGTTCGATCGTCGGCAGCACGCCGGTCAGGACGAGCTGGGCGCCGAATTCGCCGCCCGTGCGGTCCGCGTATCCCACGGCGACACGGAGCTCTTCGGCCATATCGTCGAAGACCCGGCCGGAGAGCCGGTGGGGTGGCATATTGAGTTCGATCGTGAATTTACCCAGTTCGCTCTGGAAATCCTGGGTGGCCATTCGCGCGAGGAGGTCCTTGTTCACCATCCGCGGCGCCCCGTCCGAATCGGCGAGGCACAACTCCATCTCCAGGCCGATCAGATCGCGCGGCCCCTCGAAGCGCTCCTCGCGCAGCATGCGGTCCAGCGCGTCGAGACACTCGCGCAACCGCGCGCGGAACCGCTGCCGGGCGGTCAGGTCGAACCGGTCGGCCACGACTTCTGCCCCCATGGGACACCTCCTGCGTCGAACAGTGCTCCGATACTGCCCCCGTCCCGCGAGACCTAACGTGTCCCGTCGGGCCCCGGGCACCGCACACCGGCATATTCCACTGGAATACGCGCCCCTCGCGCCCCCCGCTCCGGCGTCCTGTTTTGTTCTTGCCGAAACATCACGGGTCGGCTACTGGAAACATGAAGAGAACACCCGGCGGATAACATTCCCCTACGGCGTGTCTCCTATTAAGAGGCGACCTACTCCAAAGCGAGAGGCGACCCATCATGCCCTTGAACATTCCCCCGGTACCCGCCGGAGCGGAGGCCAGCGTCCTGGACGCCCTCCGCGAGCCCACCGTGTGGCTCCCGCTCCCGCTGCAGCGCCACCGTGAGTCGCTGCGGCTCGTGTGCCCCCTGCCCGTGCACGAGCTGGCCCCCGTCACCGGCCTGACCGTGCCCCCGCGCTCCCGGCTCGCCGGGTGGCGCTTCCTCCTCGACCGCGACGGCGTGACCGTGGGCGGAGCCCAGACCGATCTCACCGCGAGCGGCTGGGAGTTCTCCCACTTCTCCGCCGGACCGTTCATCGCCTCGACGGCACGTGCCGTGGCGCTGGCGGAGTCGATGGCGACTCCGTTCCAGCCGCGGCTGCTGTCCGTCCCCGAGCTGTACATGGTCACGCTGTGGCTGCACGCGGACCCGGCCGCCGACCCGGCGTCGGGCAGCCCCGAGCCGCAGGACCTGCTGGTGCCGCTGGCGCCGGCGCCGCCCGGCATCGCCGCCGAGCGCCCGGCGCGCACCGACGCGCTGCTGCCGCTCGTGACGAGCCGCCTGGCGCCGCTCGGCCTGGCGAGCTGACCGGACCGGGGCGTGCGCGGACGACCGTCGGCCCGCGTACGCCCCGGTGCCGGGCGTCAGCCCGCGTAGTCCTCGATCGGCGGGCAGGAGCAGACCAGGTTGCGGTCCCCGAAGGCGCCGTCGATGCGCCGGACCGGCGGCCAGTACTTGTCGTGACCCGTGCCGTGCCCGGCGCCGAGCCCCGCGCCGCCCGGGTAGACGGCCTCCCGCCGCGTGTACGGGTGCGGCCAGTCCCCGGCGGTCTGCTCGGCGGTGTGCGGGGCGTTGCGCAGCGGGTTGTCGTCGCGCGGCCACTCCCCCGAGGCGACGCGGTCGATCTCCCCGCGGATGGCGATCATCGCCTCGCAGAACCGGTCGATTTCCGCCAGGTCCTCGCTCTCGGTCGGCTCGATCATCAGCGTCCCGGCGACCGGGAAGGACATCGTCGGCGCGTGGAACCCGTAGTCGATCAGGCGCTTCGCCACGTCGTCGATGGTCACGCCGGTGGCCTTGGTGAGCGGCCGGACGTCGATGATGCACTCGTGGGCGACCAGCCCGCCCGGCCCGGTGTACAGGACCGGGTAGTGCGGCTCCAGGCGCTTGGCGACGTAGTTGGCGGCGAGCACGGCGGACTGCGTGGCGCGGCGCAGGCCCTCGGCGCCCATCAGCCGCACGTACGCCCAGGAGATCGGGAGGATTCCGGCGGAGCCCCAGGGCGCGGCCGAGACCGGGCCGGTGCCGCCGCCCTCCGGGCCCGCCGCGGGCTGGAGCGGGTGTCCCGGCAGGTACGGCGCGAGGTGCTCGCGGACGGCGACCGGGCCGACGCCGGGGCCGCCGCCGCCGTGCGGGATGCAGAAGGTCTTGTGCAGGTTGAGGTGCGAGACGTCGGCGCCGAAGCGGCCCGGCCTGGCGAGTCCGACGAGCGCGTTGAGGTTGGCGCCGTCCACGTAGACCTGGCCGCCCGCGTCGTGCACGGCCGCGCAGATGGTGGTGATGTCCTCCTCGAACACGCCGTGCGTGGACGGGTAGGTGACCATGAGGACGGCCAGTTCGTCGCGGTGCCGCTCGATCTTGGCGCGCAGGTCGTCCGCGTCCACGTCGCCGTTCTCGCCGGTGGCGACGACCACGACCCGCATGCCCGCCATCACGGCGCTGGCGGCGTTCGTGCCGTGCGCGGAGGACGGGATCAGGCAGACGGTGCGCTCCGGCTGCCCGTTCGCGCGGTGGTGGGCGCGGACGGCGAGGAGCCCGGCCAGCTCGCCCTGCGAACCGGCGTTGGGCTGGAGGGAGACGGCGGCGTAGCCGGTGATCTCGGCGAGCGTGTCCTCCAGTTCGCGGATCAGCGTCAGGTAGCCCTCGGCCTGCTCGGCGGGGGCGAACGGGTGGAGGTCCGCGAACTCGGGCCAGGTGACGGCCGCCATCTCCGCCGTCGCGTTGAGCTTCATCGTGCAGGAGCCCAGCGGGATCATGCCGCGGTCGAGCGCGTAGTCGCGGTCCGCGAGGCGCCGCAGGTAGCGCAGCATGGCCGTCTCGGAGCGGTGGCGGTGGAAGACGGGGTGGGTCAGGTACGCGTCGGCGCGCAGCAGTCCGGCGGGCAGCGCGTCGTCGGTGCGGGCGTCGAGCACGTCGATGGCGCCGCCGTCCGCCGGGACGCCGAACGCCGCCCAGACGGCGGCGAGATCGGCGCGGCGGGTCGTCTCGTCGCAGCTGATGCCGACGTGGTCGGCGTCCGTGAGGCGGAGGTTGACGCCCGCCTCGCGCGCCGCCGCGACGACCTCGGCGGCGCGGCCCGGCACCCGGGCGGTGACCGTGTCGAAGTACCGCTCGTGGACGGTCTCCACGCCGCCGTCGCGCAGCCCGGCGGCGAGCAGGGCGGCATACCTGTGGGTGCGGCGGGCGATGGCGGCGAGGCCTTCGGGGCCGTGGTGGACGGCGTACATGCCGGCCATCACGGCGAGCAGGACCTGCGCCGTGCAGATGTTGCTGGTGGCCTTCTCGCGGCGGATGTGCTGCTCGCGGGTCTGGAGGGCCAGGCGGTACGCCGGGTCGCCCGCCGCGTCGCGCGAGACGCCGACGAGACGTCCTGGGAGGCTGCGCGCGTACGCCTCGCGGACCGCCATGAACCCGGCGTGCGGGCCGCCGAAGCCCATCGGCACGCCGAACCGCTGGCTGGAGCCGACCGCGATGTCCGCGCCGAGTTCGCCGGGCGACGCCAGCAGGGTGAGGGCGAGCAGGTCGGCGGCGACGGTCACGACGGCGCCGAGCGCGTGCGCCGCCTCGATGACGGGCCGCGGGTCGCGCACCGCGCCGGAGGCGCCGGGGTACTGGAGGAGGACGCCGAAGACGCCGCGCTCGGCGGCCTCCGCCGGGATGCCGTCGGACAGGTCGGCGACGACGACCTCGACACCGGTGGGCTCGGCGCGGGTGGTGACGACGGCGACGGTCTGCGGCAGGCAGTCGGCGTCCACGAGGAACACGCCGTCCTTCACCTTGCCCACGCGGCGCGACAGGGCCATCGCCTCGGCCGCGGCCGTGGCCTCGTCGAGCAGCGAGGCGCCGGCGGTGGGCAGGCCCGTGAGGTCGGAGACGACCGTCTGAAACGTGAGGAGCGCTTCGAGGCGGCCCTGGGAGATCTCGGGCTGGTAGGGCGTGTAGGCCGTGTACCAGGCGGGGTTCTCCATGACGTTGCGCAGGATGACCGGCGGCGTGAACGTGCCGTGGTAGCCGAGCCCGATCATGGAGCGGGCGACCGTGTTGCGGGCGGCGAGGGAGCGCAGTTCGGCGAGGACGGCGGCCTCGTCGCGGGCGTCGGGCAGGGCCAGCGCCTCGGTGGCGCGGATCGTCTCGGGGACCGCGGCGGCCGTGAGGTCGTCCAGGGAGCCGAAGCCGACCTGGGCGAGCATCTTGGCGTGGTCGCCCTCGCCGGGGCCGATGTGGCGGCCGGCGAACGGCGCGGCCTGTTCGAGAGCGGAGAGCGGGGTACGGCTGACGGTCATGTGTGGAGGCTCCTCACGGGGCACGGCGACCTCGGGGCACCGGGCGGCGCTGCCCGGCCTGCCTCCCCCTCTGTCATCCGGGTGCGGTCCGGACCTGAGAGCTTCACCGGGCGGTCGTGCGCCCGGCTTGCACCGTCGGTGAGGGCAGCCGGCCGGCTCGCGCCGGGTACGCCGTCCTGCTTTCCAGAGTGGTCTGACTCGTGCGGTACGTGGGCCTGAGAGATTCCGGGGAGGAGTTGCTCCTTCGGCGCCTGCCGTCCGGGGACGCCAGGGCTCTCCCGCACGAGGTCGTCAACCACTTCGAGCCTACCAGCGCCCCCCGCCGGGGCTACCGGGGGAACGCCCCGACTGGCCGCCCGGCCGGAAGTGACCTTTTGTTGGGGGTACAGGGCATCTGCCGGACCAGTGGCGATCAGTTGGAGGAACCCGTGCAGACCGACATCGACCCCCGCAGTCTGATCGGGCGCAAGGCCCTCGACCGCGACGGCACCAAGATCGGCACGGTGGACGAGGTCTACCTCGACGACGCCACCGGCGTGCCCGAGTGGGCGGCCGTGCGCACGGGGCTGTTCAGCCGGGACGCGTTCGTGCCGCTGGAGCCGAGCGAGCTGGTCGGCGGCGTCCTGCGCGTGCCGTACGAGCGCGCGCTCATCAAGGAGGCGCCGGACTTCGGCGTCGGCAGGCACCTGTCGCCCGAGCAGGAGCTGCAGCTGTACCACCACTACGGCCTCGACGTGCCGGGCGCGGCCCCGCCGCCGGACGCCGACTTCGGGCGGCTGGCACGTCCCGAGCCGCCGGCGGGCGACACCACCGGCGAGAGCTGACCCTGCACGAGCGGCAGGGGCTCCCCCGGGCTCAGCGCCGGGTCGTCCACCGGGAACGTGCGCACCCGGCCCGGCGGCGTGTCCGGCCGCTCGAAGCGCACGGTCACCCGGCCCACGCCGCTGCCCTGCACCCAGCCGGGACCGTGCTCGGCATGGCGGACGTCCTGCCCCGGCAGCCAGCGCCGCTCGCGGGGCGTCCCCGCCTCGCCCGGCGGCCCCGCCGCGGCACCGTCCCGCGGCACTCCCTCGGGCGGCGCCCACACGGCCGCCGCGTCACCGCCGTCCGGCGCCCGCACCGCCTGGGCGAACAGGTCCTCCTGCGTGAACCCGGCGAGCCCCGTGACCCCCACCCCCAGCAGCCGCACGCCCTCGGTCGTGTCCACGCCCTCCAGCAGCCGCGCGGCCGCCTCACGCACCACGGCGGGGTCGTCGGTCGGGCCCCTGAGCGTCTCGGAGCGGGTGAGGGTCGTGAAGTCGTAGCGCCGCACCTTGAGCACGACCGTGCGGCCCGAACGCCCCGCCGCGCGCAGCCGCTCCACACACCGGCCGACGAGGCGCGCCACCTCGTACCGCACCTGGGCACGGTCGGTGACGTCGGTGTCGAAGGTGTCCTCGACCGAGACGGACTTGGCGTCGCGCTCCGCGACCACGGGGCGGTCGTCCCTGCCGCGGGCCATGGCGAAGAGCCCGTGCCCGTGCGCCTTGCCGAGCAGCCGCAGCAGTTCCGCCTCGCCCGCCTCCGCGGCCTCGCCGACCGTGTGCAGCCCGGCGCGGCGCAGCGTCTCGGCGGTCGCGGGGCCGACGCCCGGCAGGGTGCGGACGGGCATCGGGGCGAGCAGCTCCCGTTCGGTGCCCGGCTCGATGAGCAGCAGCCCGTCCGGCTTGGCCTGCTCGGAGGCGATCTTGGCGAGCATCTTGGACCCGGCGAGGCCGACCGAGCCGGTCAGCCCGGTGTGCGCCAGGATGCGGCCGCGCAGCTCCTCGCCCGCGGCGCGGGCCTCGGCGGCGGTGGCGGCCGTCCCGCCCGCCGCCAGGTCGACGAACGCCTCGTCCAGGCTCAGCGGCTCGACCAGCGGCGACAGCTCGCCGAGCAGCGCCATCACGCGCTCGCTGACGGCACGGTAGACGGCGAAGCGCGGGACGAGGAAGGCGGCGTTCGGCGTGAGGCGGCGTGCCTGGGCCGTCGGCATCGCCGAGTGGACGCCGGAGCGGCGCGCCTCGTACGACGCGGTGGCGACCACGCCGCGCGGCCCCAGGCCGCCCACCACGACCGGCTTGCCGCGCAGGCTCGGCTTGGCCGCCTGCTCCACCGAGGCGTAGAAGGCGTCCATGTCGAGATGGAGGATGGTCGGACTGCCGCGCACGTGTCCGATGGTGCCGCACGGGTCTGACATCCGGCGGGCGGGCGCACGGCGGGACGTGCGGCGGGGTCACAGCCCCCGGTTGCGGCGGCGGGCCAGTTCGTCCGCGGGGTGGTCGGCGGCGACCGTCTCGCCGGTGAGCGCGTGCTCGGCGTGCAGGCCCTCCAGGGCGCCCTGGACGTCCTGCCAGACGGCGCCGACCGCGATGCCGAAAACGCCCCGGCCGTCCTGGAGCAGCTCGGCGAGGTCGTCGGGCGAGGTGCAGCGGTAGACGGCCGCGCCGTCGCTCATCAGGGTCATGCCGGACAGTTCGGCCAGGTCGGTGGCGCACAGGGCGCGTACGGCCGTCCTGATGGACTGGAGCGAGACACCGGCGTCGAGCAGCCGCTTCACGATCTTGAGGACGACCACGTCCCGGAAGCTGTACAGCCGCTGGGTGCCGGAGCCGTGGGCGGGGCGCACGCTCGGCTGGACCAGGCCGGTGCGGGCCCAGTAGTCGAGCTGCCGGTAGGTGATCCCGGCGGCGGCGCAGGCGCTCGGACCGCGATAGCCGAGCGCGTCCGGGGTGGGCCGCCCCTGCGGCGCGGCCGACGGCAGCTGACCGTGCCGTGCCGGGCCGGGAAGGGCGGTCGCGCCCCCGACCGCTCTGCTGTCGCCGTTACCTGTCACGCCGGCCTCCGTTCCGCATGTCCTGTCCGCGCCCTCGTCGCTCACCGGCTGTCACGGCGGGCACGCGCGCGGCGTTCCTCACAAGACATGCCCCGTCGACGCTGGGCATCCACACCCGTCGTGCGGGTGATCCTCCCGCGCACCGCTACTGGCTGCTCCTGCCGAAGTCCTCGGGAGAGATCTGGTCGAGGAACTCGCGGAACCGTTCCACCTCGTCCTCCTGCTCGTCGGGGATGATGATCCCCGCGTCGTCGAGGACCGCGTCGCTGCCGTAGATGGGGCTGCCGACCCGCAGGGCGAGGGCTATGGCGTCGGACGGCCTGGCGCTGACCTCGACCCCGCTGGCGAACACCAGCTCCGCGTAGAAGACGCCGTCCCGCAGGTCGGTGATCCGCACGGAGCTGAGCTCCTGCCCGACGGCTTCCAGCACGTTCTTGAAGAGGTCGTGCGTCAGCGGCCGGGCAGGGGTCATCCCCTGCTGGGCGAACGCGATGGCGGTCGCCTCCCCCGGTCCGATCCAGATCGGGAGGTAGCGATCACCGCCGACTTCACGGAGTAGCACGATGGGCTGATTGTTGGGCATTTCCACCCGTACACCCACGACGTCGAGCTGATTCACACAGCAACCCTAGGCGGTGCCCGGGGCATTTGGATAGTCGAGCACCGCCACGCGGCCCCCGGCGTGCCCCGGGCGAGTCGGTCAGAACCCCTGCCTGCTGGCGAAGAAGACCAGCCGGTACTTGCCGATCTGGACCTCGTCACCGTTCGCGAGCACCGTCGAGTCGATGGGCTCGCGGTTGACGTAGGTGCCGTTGAGGCTGCCGACGTCACTGGCGGTGAACGTGCCGTCCTGCTCCCTGCGGAACTCCACGTGGCGGCGGGAGACCGTCACGTCGTCCAGGAAGATGTCGCACTGCGGGTGGCGCCCCGCGGTGGTCAGCTCGCCGTCCAGCAGGAAGCGGCTGCCCGAGTTCGGGCCGCGGCGCACGATCAGGAGCGCGGAGCCGGGCGGCAGCGCGTCCACGGCGGCCTGGGCCTCCGCGGAGAGCGCGGGGGCGGGGTGCTGGCCGGTGATCTCCGCCTCGTAGGCCTCCAGGCCGCTGATCGAGATCGTGGAGGTCGTCTCGGAGGAGCCTTCGAGGCCGGGGCGCAGCGGGTTGCCGCAGTTGGAGCAGAACCGGCTGGTCCCCGCGTTGCGGTGGCCGCAGCGCGAGCAGGTCTGGACGTCCGCGCCGGCACCGCCGGGGGCGCCTATCCCGGCGGGGGCGCCGACCTCGTCACGGAACAACGGCCGCCCCTGCTCGGCACCGGACGCCGACGCTGGCGTGTCGCCATGCTGGCGGGCGCGGGGCCGTGCGGCACTGTGCATGCCGCTCTGACGCCTGCCGAACAACCGAGCGAAAAAACTCACCAGCGATCCCCTCGCACCTAGCCCGTCCCACCGGCGGCGGGACGGTCCATTCTCTCTCACCGGCCGCCGCGGACGAACCGAGAACGTCCGCGGCCCCGTTCAGTTTCCCTTACACAGCGCCACCGGGGACGGGCAGCCCCCGGGTGGCCGGTCGGCTCACGGTGACGACTGAGCGTAGTCAGGCTGCTCCGCCCGCCGCAAGGCGTCCACCGTGATCCTCTCGGGCCGCTCAACGCTCACGGACGCCGAATCGTTCTCCAGGGACTGCACGACTCCTCCGGGGATGTTGAGCGCCGGCTCCAGATCCTGGGGCCGGCCGATGGCCCGGACGACGTACGGCGCGGAGACCGGCTCGCCGTCCAGCCGGACACCGCCGTTGCGGTCCGTGAACGCGGTCTCCGCGACGATCCTGACCTCGTTGATCTGGATGGCCTCGGCGCCCGCCGCGCGCAGTTCCTGCACCGCGTCGAGCAGCATATCGGCCCCGACGGCGCCCAGTGGATCACCGATGCGCAGCATGACGCCGGGTCCCTCGGCGGCGACGGTCCCGGCGAGGATGCCGAGGCGGCGTTCGCGCTCCTCGTTCTGGCGGCGCGCCTCCTCGGCCTGGTCGGAGCTGGTCTCCAGCTCGGTCCGCTGGGCCTCCAGCTGCCGCTTCTCGTCCTCCAGGCGCGCCGTGCGGTCGTCGAGGTCGCTGAGGATGCGCACGAGGTCCTCGGGGCGTGCGCCGCGCAGCGCGGTGTCGTCGCTGCCGGCCGCGCGGACCTGGATGGCGAGGCCGAGGCCGAGGACGAACAGGAGGGCGGCGGCGACGAGCTGGCCGCGTGTGGCGCGCGGGGGCCACAGGGCGGCGAGGAGGAGGCGGGCGCCCGTCGCGGCGGCGGGGTCGGGAGCCCCGGCGTCCGGCGGGCCGCCGTCCGGGTGAACCGGCTCGTCGGCGGGCGGCGCGTCGGCCGCGGGCTCGCGTTCGTCCGCCGCCTCGGGGGCCGCCGGGGCCTCGGGGGCCGGGGCCGCCGGGGTGGGCCGTTCGGGTTCGCCGGGCGGGCGGCGCGCGGCGGGCAGCCGGGCTGCTTCCGCCTCATCCTCCCGCTCGCGCGGTCCGGCCGGTCCTGGGCGTTCCGGTGAGGTCACCTGGTCACGCTCCGAAGACATGGCGGCGGATGGCCGCTGCGTTGGAGAAGATCCGGATGCCGAGGACGACCACGACGCCGGTCGACAGCTGGGAGCCGACGCCCAGCTCGTCGCCGAGGAAGACGATCAGCGCGGCCACGGTGACGTTCGAGAGGAACGAGACGACGAACACCCGGTCGTCGAAGACCCGGTCGAGCATGGCCCGCAGCCCGCCGAAGACCGCGTCGAGCGCGGCGACCACGGCGATGGGCAGGTACGGTTCGACGCCGGTGGGCACCACGGGGGTGGTGAGCACCCCGGCCAGCACGCCCAGGACGAGTCCGATGACGGCGATCACTGGTCTTCCTCCCCTGTGTTCCCTGTGCCGCCCGCGCCGCCCGGGTCGCCGAGCGGCGTCGCCGTGCGGATGGCGGGGTTGGCCGCGGCGGGCAGCCGCAGGCCGTCGCGGAGCCGGGTGGCCACCCGTATCCCGTAGTCGTCGCGGAGTTCGGCGAGGTACGCGCCCGCGGGCGTCGCGTCGAAGCCGTCCGCGAACTCCGCGCCGCCGCCGATGGCGAGCAGCGTGTACGGCGGGACGAGCGGCCGGTTGTCCACCAGGACGGCGTCCCCCGCCGCGCGGATGGCGGACAGGGCGGTGAGCCGCTGCCCGTTCACGGATATCGCCTCCGCGCCCGCCTCCCACAGCCCGTTGACGACGCGCTGGAGGTCGCGGTCGCGGACGCGGCCCGTGTCGGAGAAGCCGTCGTCCCCCGCCTCTCCCCCGCCGTCCTGCGCGCGCTCGGCGTCGTCCACGGTCAGCTCGACGCCGGGGCCCTCGACGGCGGTGGCCCCGGCCAGCAGGGCGGTCGGGCTGTCCCCGGCGCCCTCGTCGGCGAGGACGTCGCGCCGCATGGCGGCGACGTCCTCGCGCAGGGCGTTCACGTCCTCCTGGAGCACGTCGAGCCGGTCGGTGCCGGCCTCGACGCGCGCCAGCAGTTCCTCGCGCTCCCGGGCGACGGTGGGAGCGGCCTGCCGGGCGTGGGCGGCGCCGAGCGTGACGACGAGGGCGGCGAGCAGGAGGCCTCCCGCGAGCCACAGCCGGGCGCGCAGGGGGCGGGGCAGCGGTGCCCCGGCCGCCGCCCGCCGTCCTCGCGCCGCCCGCGCGTAGCCCTCGTCGAGGGTGTGGCTCATGACGGTGGTCAGCAACGACATGGAGGCGTCGGGGCGCGCGGGGCGGCGCGGTCCTGACTCCTGCTGTGGCATGGCGGGCATGATTGCACGCCGCCCCCGGATTGATCGAAACGGGCCGGTGGCCGGGCCCTTCGGCCGGTGTGCGGCCGGTCAGTGTTCGGCGCTGTCCACGACTCCCGCCCAGACGTCGAGCAGTTCCTGGGCCGCCGCGTCGTCCGGTCCCTCGGCCCACAGGTGGGTGACGGCCTCGGCCGGGTCGGGCAGGACGAGGACCCACCGGCCGTCGGACTCGACGACGCGGACGCCGTCGGTGGTGTCCACGGACCGGTCGCCCGCCGCCTCGACGACCCGCCGCATCACCAGGCCCTTGATGGCCCAGGGGGTGGCGACGTCGCGGCTGAGGACGTGGGCGCGCGGGATGCGGGCCTCGATCTGGCTGAGCGACAGCTGCGTGCGGGCCACCAGGCCGATGAGCCGGGTGAACGCGGCGGTCGCGTCGAAGACGGAGCTGAACTCGGGCACGATGAAGCCGCCCTGCCCGTCGCCGCCGAAGACGGAGCCCTCCTTGTGGGCGACGCGGGTGAGGTCGTCGGGCGAGGTGGTCGTCCACTCGACCTCGGTGCCGTGGTAGGCGGCCACCTGTTCGGCGATGCGCGTGGTGGTGACGGGGAGGGCCACGCGTCCGCTGCGGCGTTCCGCGGCGATCAGGTCGAGCATGACCAGCAGGGCGCGCTGGTCCTCGATGATCCGGCCGCGTTCGTCCACCAGCGCGAACCGCTCGCCGACGGGGTCGAAGCGGACGCCGAAGGCGGCGCGGGCGGACGAGACCATCTCGCCGAGCCGTACGAGCCCGGCGCGGCGGGCCTCGGCGGTCTCGGTGGGGCGTGCCTCGTCGAGGCCGGGGTTGATGGTGAGGGCGTCCACCCCGAGGCGGCCGAGGAGGCTCGGGAGGACGAGTCCCGCGCTGCCGTTGGCCGCGTCCACGACGATCTTCAGCCCCGACTCGGCCACGCCCGTCGTGTCCACGGCGCGCAGCACGGAGCCGGTGTACGCGTCGAAGACGCTGGCGGGGAAGGTCAGGTCGCCGATCTCGCCGGGGAACGCCCTGCGGTACTCCTGCCGGGCGTAGACGCGGTCGAGTTTGCGCTGGCCGCCCTGGGAGAGGTCGGCGCCGCGCTCGTCGAAGAACATGATGTCCACGGAGTCGGGGACACCGGGCGTGGTGCGGATCATGACGCCGCCGGCGCTGCCGCGCGCGGTCTGCTGACGGGCGACCGGGAGCGGCACGTTCTCCAGGTCGCGCACGTCGATGGCGCTGGCCTGGAGGGCGGAGATGACGGCGCGCTTGAGGGCGCGGGCGCCGCGCGAGTGGTCGCGGGCGGTGGTGACGGTCGAGCCCTTCTTGAGGGTGGTGGCGTAGGCGCTGGCGAGGCGGACGGCCAGTTCCGGCGTGATCTCGACGTTGAGGATGCCGGAGACGCCGCGGGCGCCGAAGAGGTTCGCCTGGCCGCGCGACTCCCAGATGACGGAGGTGTTGACGAACGCGCCCGCCTCGATCGTCTTGAACGGGTAGACGCGGACGTTGCCCTGGACGATGGATTCCTCGCCGATGAGGCACTCGTCGCCGATGACGGCGCCGTCCTCGATGCGGGCGGCGCGCATGACGTCGGTGTTCTTGCCGACGACGCAGCCGCGCAGGTTGGTCTGCGGGCCGATGTACACGTTGTCGTGGACGACGGCGCGGTGCAGGAACGCGTCGGACTTCACGACGACGTTGGAGCCGATGACGGTGTGCTCGCGCACCTCGGCGCCGGCCTCGATCTTCGCGTAGTCGCCGACGTAGAGCGGGCCGCGGAGTTTGGCGTCGGGGTGGACCTCGGCGCCCTCGGCGATCCAGACGCCGGGGGAGATCTCGAAGCCGTCGATCTCGACGTCCACCTTGCCTTCGAGAACGTCCGCCTGGGCCTTGACGTAGCTCTCGTGGGTGCCGACGTCCTCCCAGTAGCCCTCGGCGACATAGCCGTAGATCGGCTTGCCCTCCTTCATCAGGCGGGGGAAGACGTCGCCCGACCAGTCGACGGAGGTGTCGGGTTCGACGTAGTCGAAGACCTCGGGTTCCATCACGTAGATACCGGTGTTGACGGTGTCGGAGAAGACCTGGCCCCAGGTCGGCTTCTCCAGGAACCGCTCGACGCGGCCGTCGTCGTCGACGATGGTGATGCCGAATTCGAGCGGGTTGGGAACGCGGGTGAGGCAGACGGTGACGAGGGCGCCGCGTTCCTTGTGGTAGCGGATGAGTTCGGTCAGGTCGAAGTCGGTGAGGGCGTCACCGGAAATCACCAGGAACGAGTCGTCCTTGAGCGCGTCCTCGGCGTTCTTCACACTGCCGGCCGTACCGAGTGGCTTTTCTTCATGGGCATACGTGAGGTCCATCCCGAGTTCCTCGCCGTCGCCGAAATAGTTCTTCACGAGGGAGGCGAGGAATTGCACGGTGACCACGGTCTCGGTCAGTCCGTGGCGCTTCAGGAGCCGCAGGACGTGCTCCATGATGGGACGGTTCGCCACGGGCAGCAGCGGTTTCGGCATGCTCGCGGTCATAGGGCGAAGCCGGGTGCCTTCGCCACCAGCCATTACTACGGCCTTCATATCGGAAGTGTCCTCCTTGAGGATTCGCCAGTCACTCCGACCGCGCCCGTCCGGAGGGGCCCGGGCCCGGGGTGGCTCCCCGGAAAAGTGCGGCACAAGCGGGCGCCGGGCCCCTGCGACACTGCCAGGGCGGGCTCAGTCGGCGGTGGAATGGTCCGTCGTCAGCAAGCGGCGGACCTGGACCACGTAGAGAATCCCTGCCCACCAGTACAGCCCTGTACCCCAGCCGGCGAACGCCCATCCGAAAATAGCAGCGAGTGACGCGAGCCATCCACTTCCGTCACTGAGCAGGAGGAGCGGGAAGGCGTACATCAGGTTGAAAGTCGCGGCCTTGCCGAGGAAGTTCACCTGCGGGGGCGCGTAGCCGTGCCGGTCGAGCACCCAGACGGTGACGAGCAGCATTAGTTCGCGGGCGACCAGCAGGGCGGTGAGCCACCAGGGCAGGATCTCGCGCCAGGTCAGTCCGACGAGGGTGGACAGGATGTAGAGGCGGTCGGCGGCGGGGTCGAGGATGCGTCCGAGGGCGCTGATCTGGTTCCAGCGGCGGGCGAGCTTGCCGTCGAGGTAGTCGCTGACGCCGCTGGCCGCCAGGACGAGGAGGGCCCAGCCGTCGAGGTCGGGGCCGTCGAAGACGGGTGAGAGGACGAGCCAGAGGAAGACCGGCACGCCCACGAGCCTGGCCATGCTGAGGATGTTCGGAATGGTGAGGACGCGATCCGTCTGGATGCGTGTCTCCTGGACCTCCACCCGGAAGCCTCCTGTGTCCCCGTGTCCGCTGTGCCTGTGCACCTTACCGGGCGCCCCGCGCGGCACGGGCGGAGGGGCCGATCGCCGCGACTTAGGCTTTTATGTGGTTTGCGGTCCTGAACGGGTCGGCGGCGAGCGCAAGGCGGGTGCGATGGAGTCCAGGCTTCGGGGTGTCGGCGTCAGTCACGGGGTGGCGATCGGTGAGGTCAGGCACCTGGGTACGGCGGTGCTGGACGCGCCCGACCGGCGGATCGGGCCGGACGAGGCGCCGCGCGAGCTGGCCAGGGCGCGGCAGGCGGCGGAGGCGGTGGCGGCCGACCTGCGGGCGCGGGGGAACCTGGCGGGCGGCGAGGCGCAGGCCGTGCTGGAGGCGCAGGCGCTGATGGCGCTCGACCCGGAACTGCTGGCGGACGTCGAGCGGCGCATCGGGGTGGGCGCGGCGGCGGAGCGTGCGGTGTCCGACGCGCTGGCGGCCTACCGTGCCCTGCTCGCGGGCGCGGGCGAGTACCTCGCGGGCCGGGTGGCGGACCTGGACGACGTGCGCAACCGGATCGTGGCGCGGCTGCTCGGCGTGCCGATCCCCGGCGTTCCGGACAGCGAGGAGCCGTACGTGCTGATCGCCAGGGACCTCGCCCCGGCGGACACGGCGCTGCTCGACCCGCGGCTGGTGCTCGGCTTCATCACCGAGGAGGGCGGGCCGACGAGTCACAGCGCGATCCTGGCGCGTGCGCTGGGCGTGCCCGCGGTGGTGGCGCTCCCGGGTGCGCGGGCGGTCGCGGAGGGGACGGTCGTCGCGGTGGACGGGAGTTCGGGCGAGGTCGTGGTCGATCCGGGGCCGGAGCGGCGGGAGGCGCTGACGCGGGCGGCGGAGGAGCGGCGCGCGGCGCTGACGCGTTCCCGCGGGCCGGGGACGACGTCGGACGGGCACAGGGTGCCGCTGCTCGCGAACATCGGCGGGCCCGGGGATGTCGCGGGGGCCGTGGAGGCGGGCGCGGAGGGGGTGGGGCTGTTCCGCACGGAGTTCCTGTTCCTGGAGCGGGCGCAGGCGCCCACGGAGGAGGTGCAGGCCGCCGTGTACCGGGAGGTGCTGGAGGCGTTCCCCGAGGGGCGGGTGGTGGTGCGGGTGCTGGACGCGGGCGCGGACAAGCCGCTGGCGTTCCTGACGCCGGGGGACGAGCCGAATCCGGCGCTCGGGGTGCGGGGGCTGCGGGCGCTGCTGGCGCATCCGGAGGTGCTGGGGACGCAGTTGCGGGCGCTGGCGCGTGCGGCGGAGGGGCTGCCGGTGCATCTGGAGGTGATGGCGCCGATGGTGTCCGACCGGGCGGACGCGCGGGCGTTCGCGGAGGCGTGCGGGGAGGCGGGGCTGCAGGCCAAGGCGGGGGTGATGGTGGAGGTGCCGTCGGCCGCGCTGCGCGCGCGTGCGCTGCTGCAGGAGGTCGAGTTCCTGTCGCTGGGGACGAACGACCTGGCGCAGTACGCGTTCGCGGCGGACCGCCAGCTGGGCGGGGTGGCACGGTGGCAGGACCCGTGGCAGCCCGCGCTGCTCGACCTGGTGGCGATGGCCGCCGAGGCGGCGGGGGCGGAGGGCAAGAGCTGCGGGGTGTGCGGGGAGGCGGCGGCGGACCCGCTGCTGGCGGCGGTGCTGACGGGGCTCGGTGTGACGAGTCTGTCGATGAGTCCGGCGGCGATCGCGCCGGTGCGCGAGACGCTGGGGCGGCACACGCTGGCGCAGTGCGAGCGTGCGGCGGCCGCCGCACGGGCGGCCGAGAGCGGTCCGGCGGCGCGGGCGGCGGCGCAGGGGGTGCTGTCCGGGGAGTGAGCGCCGGGGCGTGGCGGTGGGCGGGTGCGGGGGCGCGCCGCGCCGTGCTCCTGTGCGCGGCGCGGGGGGCGCTCGCGGCGGGGGCGCGGGGCGCGTTCAGGCGCCGAGGCGGTTGATCTCGCGGCTGGTGAGGATGCGCGGGAGGTCCTCGGTGGTGTGGATGAGGGCGATCATGGCGCGGCCCAGGGTGTCCGTCGTCGTCGTGTGCCGGGGCAGGAGCCTGTGGAGGAGCGGGTAGAGCCAGGACGTGGCGGCGTAGAGCAGGCGGTAGGAGCGTGTGCGGGAGCGGGCGCCGTGGCGCGGCCTGATGTAGGCGGGCCGGATGATGCGGGTGCGGGGCGAGAGAGCGAGGAGGGCGTTCTCCGTGCGGCCCCTGACGCGTGCCCACATGGTGGAGCCGGACTCGGAGCTGTCCGCGCCGGAGCCGGAGACGTAGACGAACGTCAGGTCCGGGTTGCTGGCAAGCAGCGTCCTGGCCGCCGCGAGCGTGTAGTCGTGGGTGATGACGGTGTACTCGGCCTCGCCCAGTCCGGCCGACGAGATGCCCAGGCAGTAGAAGCACGCGTCGGGTGTGCCGAGTGCCTCGGCGAGGGCGGACAGGTCCGTGAAGTCCGCGTGCACGACCTCGCGGAGCTTGGGGTGCGCGCGGCCGAGCGGGCGGCGGACCACGGCGACGACCTCGGTGACGGTCTCGTCCAGGAGGCAGGCGCGCAGCGTGCCCTGGCCGATCATGCCGCTCGCGCCGAAGATGACGACCTTCATGCGGACTCCTCGTCAGATTGCGCCCCGTAAGCGGAGCTTCCTCCGATTGGAGCCCGAGCGTACCGCGCCGCCGCGGCCGGGCACCACGGGCGGCTCCGGCGGCGGGCACGGATGCGGGGGCGCCGGGGGCCACTTGAGGGCCGTCGCTCGCGCTGAGGCGCGCCGCGCACGGGCAGCAGGCATCACCTTGGCTCCGCGTGGGCAACGGCATCCTCCCGCCCGCCGGTCACCGCGGCGAACCCGCTTGCGAGGAACGACCGTTGGGGCGCTGCGGCGGAGCCCGGCCAGGAGGCAGTTCGGGCGGAGTGCCCAGGCCGAGCGTGACGAACAGCCACCGGCCCGGACGGATCGGGAGCCCGTCGCCACCCGGGCACGGGGACCGGAGAGTGGGACGTGCTTCAGCTCCCCCGCCGCCGCGCCCGTCCGGCGCGGACCTGGCAGCGGCTCCGGCGGCAACGTGGAAGCGCCACCACCCGGAGAGCGCGCGGCGACACGGCAGGGGGCTCCGTCGTGGCCCCCGGTGCGAAGCCGGAACGGGCCGCGGCACCGTGGGATGTGGGGCCCAGGGCTCGTCTTCGAAGGGGGCGTCCGGCCGCTCGCGGCTCCCTCGGCCCGACGGCCGGGAGAGCCCCCGGATCCATGCGATCGCCGGGCGCCGGATCGTCCCCGTACCGGGCGTACGGGGCACCGTCCAGCCGCCAGGCAGGGGGAGCGTCACGAGCGGAGCGCCCCCCGTTCGAAGACGGACCCTCGGGGCCCCCGGTGCCCGTTGCCGGGCGGACACCGGGGCCGCGCGGGGTTGCCGTGCCGTCAGGTCTCCGGGCAGGCGGGCCGGGCGATGGTGGGTGCCGCCCGGTAGACGACGTCCGGTTCCGGGGGGACCGGTTCGCCGGTCAGGGCGTCCGTGCAGTAGGCGGTGAAGACCTCCCCTTCGGTGAGCGCGTGCAGACGCCCGCCGCGCAGGCTCCAGCCGCAGACCTGTTCCGGCCACTCGCCGGTCTCCCCCGGCGACGAGCGCAGGACCAGGCCGCCGGGGTCGTCGGTCGCCAGACCGGCCGCGAGGACGGTGCACAGCACCAGCGCGTCGGCCTCCGCCAGCCGGATGCCCCCTCCGGCGGCCGTGTCGGCGTGCAGGGCGGCCGTGAGCGCACCCGCGCCGGTCAGCAGGCTCGCCACCATGTGGTGCGTGCCCGGCCCCGTGCGTTCCAGGACGCGGGTGAGCAGCGAGGCGGCGCGCTGGAAGGCGCAGCGCACGAGCGGCGCGCCGCAGTCCGCGCAGGAGCCCGACCCCGCCAGCAGGTCACCGGCCCGTTCCCACGTCTCCTGCCGCCGCCGCTCGGCCAGCAGGGCCGGCACGAGTGTGCCGAGCGGCTGACCCTCGTACGGGACGGTGGCGCCGCGCGCGGCGATCTCGGCGGTGTAGCGGGCGCGGCTGGCCGCGCTGTCCTGGTCGAGCCCCTCCTGGCCGCAGAACTCGGCGAAGTCCGCCGGGTCGAACAGCGCGACGCTCGTGTGTCCATGACGCCTGGCCAGGGAGCGCAGCAGGTCCTCGGTGTCGCGGAGGTACCCGGCGTGGTCGGCGTGCGCGAAGGTCGGGTAGCGGCGCATGCGGGCGAAGCCGACCTCGTCCGCGACCACCGCCACCGTCCCCGCGCTCTCGCGCCAGCGCGCCGCGCGTCCCGGGCCCCTGCTCCCCCGGCCGCCGCTCCTCCTGCCGCCGCCCCTGCGGGCGCGTCGGGTGCTGGATGCCATGGCTCCCCCTCGTTCTCGTCTCGCTGTGCTTCTCGTGGTGCGGCGCGGTCACCCGTGCCGTGCCGTGCCGGAGCCGCGCCCGCGGCCCCGCTCACGCGGGGTGCGGGCGGCGGACCAGCACGTCACTCAGAGTAGTCGGCACCACTGACAGCGGCCCGCTCGCGGGCGAGCCGCTCGTAGAAGCGCAGCAGTTCCGGGTCGTCGACCGAGCCGGGATTGACGGCCTCGGCGAGCGCCGCGCCCTGCAGGAGGCGCTTGACGGGCACTTCGAGGCGCTTGCCGGTGAGGGTGTGCGGCACGGCGGGGACCTCGACGATCTCGTCCGGGACATGGCGCGGGGAGAGTTCGGCGCGGATCGCCGTCCTGACGCGCTCCCGCAGCCCGTCGTCCAGCACCGCGCCCTCCGCGAGGCGGACGAACAGCGGCATCCAGTACCCGCCGTCGCGCTCCTCCACGCCGACGACCAGCGACTCGCGGATCTCCGGCAGCCTCTCCACCGTCTCGTAGATGTCGGCCGAACCCATGCGCACGCCCTGCCGGTTGAGCGTCGAGTCGGAGCGGCCGTGGATGACGACGGTGCCGCGCGAGGTGAGGGTCACCCAGTCGCCGTGCCGCCACACGCCCGGGTACACGGCGAAGTAGCTGTCGCGGTACCTGGCGCCGTCCTGGTCGTTCCAGAAGCCGACCGGCATGGACGGCATCGGCGCGGTGACCACCAGCTCCCCCACCGCGTCGGTCAGCGGCTCGCCCGCCGGGCCCCACGCGGCGAGCGCCGTGCCGAGCCCGGGGGCCTGCAGCTCGCCCACCCACACCGGCAGCGTGGGCACGGCGCCGGCGAAGCAGCTGCACACGTCCGTGCCGCCGCTCACCGACGCGATCCACAGGTCCTCCCCCGCCTCCTCGTGCAGCCAGCGGAAGCCGTCGGGCGGCAGCGGCGAACCGGTGGTCGCCACGCAGCGGGTCGCGGACAGGTCCAGGTCGCGGCCCGGCCGGACGCCCGCCTTGGCGCACGCCATGACGTACGCCGCCGAGGTGCCGAAGACGGTGGCCCGGGTGCGCTCGGCGACGCGCCACTGCGCGTCGGTGCCGGGGTGGGCGGGGCTGCCGTCGTAGAGGACGGCCGTGGTGCCGGTGAGGAGCGCGGAGACCAGGAAATTCCACATCATCCAGCCGGTCGACGTGTACCAGAACAGGCGGTCGCCGGGCCCGAGGTCGCAGTGCAGCCCGATCTGCTTGAGGTGTTCGAGCAGGATGCCGCCCTGCGAGTGCACGATCGCCTTCGGCAGGCCCGTCGTGCCGGACGAGTAGAGCACCCACAGCGGATGGTCGAACGGCACCGCGTCGTACACGGCGGGCGCGTCGCCGCTCGTGACGTCGTCCCAGGCGAGCGCCCCCTCGGGCGGCGCGCTGCCCAGCAGCGGGACGTGGACGACGGCGCGCAGTGTGGGCAGGCCGCGGCGCAGTTCGGCGACGGTCGCGGTGCGGTCGTGGGCCCGGCCGCCGTAGCGGTAGCCGTCCACCGCGATCAGGACGACGGGCTCGACCTGCTGGAAGCGGTCGAGCACGCTGCGCGCGCCGAAGTCCGGCGCGCAGGACGTCCACACGGCGCCCACGGCGGCGGTGGCGAGCAGGGCGACGACGGCCTCGGGGATGTTCGGCAGGTAGCCGCTCACGCGGTCGCCCGGCCGGACGCCCAGGTCCCGCAGCGTGGCGGCGAGGTTGGCGGTGGCCCGGCGCAGGTCGGCCCAGGAGACGGGCTCGGGCGTGAGCCGTTCGTCGATCCGCAGCAGCGCCGGGGTGTCGGCGCGCGCGGGGTCCTCGGCGGTGCGCAGGGCGTGCTCGGCGTAGTTCAGCGTCGCGCCGGGGAACCAGCGGGCGCCGGGCATGGCCGCGTCGGCGAGCGCCGCCGTGTACGGCGTCCTGAAGCGCACGGCGAACCAGTCGGCGACCGCGCGCCAGAAGGCGTCGGCCTCCGCGACCGACCAGCCGTGCAGGGCGGCGTAGTCCGCGGCGGGGTCGCCCGCCCTGGGGGTGGGGGCGCCGTACCGGTCGGCCGCGAAGGCGTGGAACGCCGTGAGGCGGGCGTCCGCGATCTGCTCCGGCGCCGGGCGCCACAGCGGGGCCGGCGTCGCGGGGTGCGGGGTGGTGTCGGTGGGCATGGCGGCTCCAGTGTGCTCGTGGCGCGGCTGGTCAGGACGATGCCAGGTGACCGGCGCGTACACCAGGCCCTTGCCCCGGCCGCCGCCGGTCACGCACCACCCGGATGCCGCGCGGCGGGCCGCCCCCGGTGTCGTGCGCGGGGCGCGTCCGGTACGTGTGGAGGGTGCGCCGCCGATACACCGCAGCCGTCGGGCTCGCCGCAGCCGTGGGAGTCGTCGGCGTGCTCGCGGCCGGGCTCGGCGGCACGGCGCGGCACGGGGGCGGCGCGGACGGGGCCGACAGGTCGCGGGCGCCCGAGGAGTTCGTCGCGCTGCGGGACGTGGCCCCCGGCATCGAGCAGGACATCCGCTACGCGGGGGACCACAACTTCGTCGGCGAGCCCGTGGACGGCTACCGGGACGCCGAGTGCCTGCTGACGGAGGAGAGCGCGCTCGCGCTGCGCCGCGCCCACCGCTCCCTGGACGGGCGCGGCTACGGACTGCTGGTCTACGACTGCTACCGGCCGCAGCGCGCCGTGGACCACTTCCTGCGCTGGGCGGACGACCGCGGCGACACGCGGACGAAGGACGAGTTCTACCCG
The DNA here is from genome assembly GCF_044461265.1 of Streptomyces sp. NPDC049879. Classification (NCBI taxonomy): domain Bacteria; kingdom Bacillati; phylum Actinomycetota; class Actinomycetes; order Kitasatosporales; family Streptomycetaceae; genus Streptomyces; species Streptomyces sp. NPDC049879. The sequence goes on from NZ_JBITKT010000003.1 coordinate 258,890, forward strand.
CGGGTGCCCAAGGACCGGCTGTTCGACGAGGGGTACCTGGCCGAGCGGTCGGGGCACAGCCGCGGCAGCACCGTGGACGTGACGCTCGTCCGGGACGGCGAACCGGTCGACATGGGCACGGACTTCGACTTCTTCGACCCGCGCTCCCACGTCGGGGAGCGCGATCTGACGAAGGAACAGCGCACGGCCCGTGCCACCCTGCGCGGCGCGCTGACGCGGGAAGGCTTCGTCCCGGTGACGACCGAGTGGTGGCACTTCGGGTACGAGCCGGAGCCGTTCCCCGACACCCACTTCGACTTCCCGGTGTCGCGCGGCGCGCTGCGCGGGGACGGGCGGGAGCGGGGCGGCGGGACGGACAACGGGAGCCCGGAGCCACCCCCGTAGGTCCCGGGCCCCGTTGTCGCAGCGTGGGACGGCGCCGGGTGCGGGAACGGTTCGCCGGGAGCCGCCGTTGTCACCGGTTCGCGACACTCGTGGCGCGCCGGAGATCTTTCACCCGGTGCCACGGCGTCAGGTGCGTGCTCAGCGGAAGCCCGCGTGCGGCGGCTGGTTGAGGAGCGGCGCCACCCGCTTCACCAGGACCGCCATCTCGTAGGCGACCTCGCCCAGGTCGGAGTCGGCCTCGGCGAGCACGGCCAGCGCGCTCCCGTGCCCCGCCGCGGTGACGAGGAGGAAGGCGCCGTCCAGCTCCACCAGCGTCTGGCGCACCGCGCCCGTCTCGAAGTGCCGCCCGACGCCGCGCGCCAGGCTGTGGAAGCCGGACGCGACCGCCGCGAGCTGTTCGGCGTCGCTCTGGGCGAGCCCGCGCGAGCCGCCGCGCGGCAGGCCGTCGGAGCCGAGCAGCAGGGCGTGTCTGATGCCGGGGACGCGGTCCGTCAGGTCGGCCAGGAGGCCGCCGGGCCCGGCGCCGTCGCCGCCGTGGCCGCCGTACGGAGGGCCGGCGGCCGTGTCCTTGGGTGCGCTCATCGGTCCTGCCTCACGGGTGTCGCTGGGGACGGTGTGTCATTCGGGCGGGCGTCCGCGCCGTCCGCCGTTCTGCTCCCTGCCGCGCTGCCAGCCGCGCTGGAGCGCCGCCATGCGGGCGCGTGCCTCCTCGGCGTCCGGTACGGGGTCGCCGTCGTCGGGGCCGGGGTGTCCGGCGGGCTCGGGCTCGGGGTCGCTGGGGACGGCCTGTACGCGGCGTACGCGGCGGGGCAGGCCGGTGGCGGTGGTGGGCGGTGCGGTGGGCTCGGCCGGGCCGGTGCCGCGCGTGCCGGTCCCGGGGACGGGCGGGGCGGGGGCGGCGGGGGCGTCGTCCGCGCCGGGGCCGACGGGGCGCCCGTGGTCGGCGACGAGGACGGGCGCGCGGTGTCTGCGCGGCAGGTCGGGGCGGGCGCCCGTGCGTTCGGCGGGGCGGGCCCGTTCGTGGCCGCCGTCGGTCTCCCGGGAGCGGCCCGGGTCCTGGCCGCCGTGCGGGACGTGCCCCTCAAGTTCCACGGGCCCGTCCACCGCGCCGCCGTGCAGGGCGGGCCTGCCGGGGGTGTGCGGGAGCCGCGCGGCGGGCTCCTCCCTGGCCTCGGACAGCAGTTCGCCGGGGATCAGGGTGACGGCGGTGGTGCCGCCGTACGGCGACTCGCCGAGCGCGACGCGGATGCCGTGCCGCGCGGCGAGCCGTGCGACGACGAACAGGCCGACGCGGTCCGTGTCGGACGGCTCGAAGTCCGGGTCGCCGGTGAGCCGCCGGTTCGCCTCGTGCAGCGCGTCGGCCGTCATGCCGAGGCCCCGGTCGTGGATCTCCAGCGTGAAGCCGTGCGGGACCCGCTCGCCGCTGACCTGCACGGCCGTGTGCGGCGGGGAGAACAGCGTGGCGTTCTCCAGCAGTTCGGCGACGAGGTGGACGAGGTCGGCGACCGCGCCGCCCTCCACGGTGAGCGGCGGCAGCATGCGGACCTCGATCCGTTCGAAGTCCTCGACCTCGCCGACCGCCGCGCGCACGACGTCCATCAGCGTCTCCGGCTTGCGCCACTGGCGCGCGGGCGCGGCGCCCGAGAGGATCACGAGCCCCTCGGCGTGCCGCCGCATGCGGGCGGCGAGGTGGGCGGCGCGGACGAGGTCGCCGGCGTCCTCGGGGTCGTCGGTCCTGCGCTCCAGCGACTCGATGAGGTTGAGCTGCCGGTGCAGGAGCACCTGGCTGCGGCGCGCGAGGTTCACGAACACCTCGGAGACGCCGCGCTGCGTACGGGCCCTGTCGACGGTGGCGGAGACGGCGGCGCGCTGGAGGGTGTTGAGCGCCTGGCCGACGCGGCCCATCTCGTCGGGGCCGTAGTCGAGCAGCGGCGCCTCGGTCTCGACGTCGATGTGCTCCCCGGCCGCGAGTCTGCGCGTCACGCCCGGCAGCCGGACCTCGGCGGTGTCGGTGGCCTCGCGGGCGAGGGCGCGCATGTCGCGGATGAGGCCGCGGCCGACGCGGGCGGCGACGTACGCGGTGAGCGCGAGGGCGGCGAGGCCGAGTGCGGCGAGCAGCATGGCGCGGTCGCGCGGGCCCGACGCGCCCGGCGCGACGGCGTCGCGGTAGCGGTCGCGCGCCTGGTCGGCGAGGCCGGCCAGTTCGTCGAGCGCGGTGGTGGTCGCGGCCTCCCAGCGGTCGGACTGGACGGTGGCGGTGCGGCCCGCGAGGAGGTTCTCCTCCGCGCCGGTGAGCACGCCGACGGTGCCGCCGCCGGTGAACTCCTCGAACGCCTCCCGGTCCTCCACCGGCAGTTCGGGCAGGGCGGTGTCCAGGGTCAGCCGCCGCTGGGCCACGAGGTCGGTGAGGGCCCGGAGTTCGCCGTCCGTGGTGCGGCCGAAGGCGAGGGCGCCGGCGACCAGCGCGTCCTCCTGCGAGAGCAGGTCGCGGACGCGTCCGAGGCCGACGACGGCGCCGCCCTGCGCGTCGTGGTCCGGGTCGGCGGCCGGGCGCAGGGCGTCGAGCAGCCGGAACGCGGGGGCGATCACGTCCGTGTACGCGTCGAGGGCGTCCGGGCGCGAGGTCGTGTTGCTGCCCACCGCCTCGCGCAGGCGCGCGAGTTCGTCCAGCGCGCCGAGCAGGCCGTCGAGCCGGGCGCGCGCGGTGGTGCCGAGGCCGTCGCCCGCGTCGTCCGCGAGCCCGCGCACGCGCTCCGCGGCGGCGTCGGCCGCCTCGCGGGTCGCGGTCAGGGCGTCGAGGCCCTCGGCGCGGCGGGGGTCGGCGAGGTGCACGAGGGTCTGGCGGCGTTCGTCCTGCACGGCGTCGACCACGTCGAGCACGGGGTCCGTCAGGGTGTCGGCGGCGTCGCCTGACGCGCCCGCGCGCCGCGCGTCGGATATCGCGACGGCCGTGGCCAGGGCCCACAGCACGACGAGGGACAGCGACGGCACCAGGACCAGCGCCGCCACCTTCCGCCGGATCGACTTGCCGCGAAAGCGCATGCCCTCCCCTTGGATCGAATCGGCCTGTGGGGTTACCGCGTCCGCCAGCGCGAGCCTACTACCGGCGCTGGGACGGGGGGTGCGTATCGGACGGGCCGGACGGGGCCGTGCGCGGCGTGAGTTGGCGTACAGGCGCTTCATCCTCGTCCGTCCCCCGGGACGGCGCAAGGCGTTCTACCATGGGCACCGCGGGCATTTCCGCGCATCCGACGGTGCAGGAAGCGAAGGCGGCGTGTACGCGAGACGGCGTATGCCGGACCCGGTGCGGGCGGCGTGTGTGCGTGCGGGGATCATCATCGCACTGACCCTCAGTCAGCTCGTCGTCGTGCTGCTGAGCACGCTGGCCGGATCGTGGCTGGCGTTCCCCATGCTGGTGGCCACGCTGGCGAGCAGCGTGGTGTCCACCTGGTCGGTGCTCGACATCTGGGTCACGCGGCAGCAGTGGCGGCAGCGGCACGGGGTCGTCTCCGTGCCGAGCAGCGCGGCGCGGGAGCGGCCGCTGCGGCGGTCCTGACGGGCCGCCGGCGCGTCAGGACGCGGGGACGGCGGCCTCCGCCTCCCCCGGCGCGGGCGGCGGGCGGCGGTACACGCGGGTCGCCGTGATCTCGCCGTGCACGGTCGCGGCGTCGGGGTCGGTACGGGGCAGCCCCGGCCGCAGGTGCTCCTCGACGCTGATGTACTTCAGGCCCGCGCGGAGGTCCGCGTCGTTCCGCAGCCGGATGACGAGGGGGAACTCGGCCAGCGCCGTCGTGTCGAACAGCCCTGTGGTGTAGAGGAGTTGCACGCCGAGGGCGTCGGCGACGGCGCGCTGCAGCTCCAGCAGGTATGTGGCGTTGGCGCGGCCGATGGGGTTGTCGAGGAACAGCGTGCCCGCGTGCCGGTGGCGGTCGTGGCCGCGGTCGTTGCTGCGCAGGGCGGCCATCGTGCAGTAGAGCGCGATGGCGGCAGTGAGGAGCTGGCCGCCGGAGAAGACGTCGCCCATCTGCCCGACGGGGACGCGTTCCGCGCGCAGCACGGCGTCCGGCTTGAGGATCTCGACGCGCACGCCGCGCGGCTGGAGCGCCGCGTGGACGCCGCGCAGGAGCAGCGACATGCCGTCGCGGCGCAGATCGGAGTTCTTCTTGACGGCGGCGCTCGTGGTCTCGTCGACGACCTCGCCGAGCCGTTCGGCGAGGGTCGCCTGGTCCGGGTCCTCGAAGCGGATGCGCAGGAACTCCTGCCCCGACCACTCCCCCAGCCCCTCGGGCAGCCGGGAGAGCCGCTGCGCGGCGCGGAGCGTGGCGAGGGACGACTCGACGAGGCCGCGCAGGCGGTCGGTGATGCTGTCGCGGTTGCGTTCGAGCTGGGCCAGTTCGTCGGTGAGGACGCGCAGGCGCGGGGCGAACGCCTCGGACCAGGCGGCGGCGTGCGCGGGCAGGGCGGCGGCGGGCAGTTCGCGGATCTGCTGCCTGGCGGGCGTGCGGACCTGCTCGTAGCGCGTGGAGTTGGCGTGCCGGACGAGGCGGTCGGACGCCTCGCGGACGGCGGCCTCCGCGGTGGCCAGCGCCGCGGCGCTCGCACGGAGGGAGCGGCGTGTGTCGGTCGCCGTCTGCCTGGCCTCGGCGAGGGTGCCCGCGTACGGCTCGTCCTCGTCCTGTCCCGTGGCCGCGGGGGTGTCCCCTTCGGCGGGGCCGTGGCCCGGGGGCGGGTCGCGCAGCAGGTCGCGCAGGAGGGCGGCGATCTCCTCGAAGCCGCCGGCCGCGTCCTGGGCCGCCCGGTGGTCGCGCAGCAGGTCCTCGTGGGTGTCGCGGGCGGTGGCGAGGGCGTCGTCGTGGGCGGCGAGGGCGGTGGTGGCCTCGCGCAGGAGGTCGCGGGCGCGGTCGGCGTCGACGGGGATCGCGTCGGGGGGCAGCTCGATGTGGCTGATGCCCTCGGCGGGGGCGAGCCGTTCCGCCTCGCCGCGCAGGCGGCCGAGCTGCTCGCTTGCCGCAGAGGCGCGGGTCTCCAGCAGCTGGACGAGGGACTCGGCGCGGGCGGCTGCGGCCTGCCGCGAGGGGCCGTCGGCGCCCTCGGTGCCCTCCAGCAGGCGGGCGGCGCGGGTGCGGACCTTGTTGCTGAGGCGGTCGAGGGCGGCGAGCGCGGCGCTCTCCTCGCTCTCGGCGCGGGCCTGCTCCGCGCGGAGGTCCGCGCCGACGCCGACCTTCTCGTAGAGCTGGGACGCCGAGCGGTACGCCTCGCGCAGCGCGGGGAGCGACGCCGGGCTGCCCTGGCGCTTCCCCTTGGCGTCCTTCTCCGCTTTCTCCGCCTTCTCCGCGCCGGACGCCTCCGGCCCGTCGGCGAGGTCGGGGTCGTCGGCGAGGTCGGGGGCGCCGGTGACCTCGGCCCGTTCCGCGCGGAGCGCGCGGGCCGTACGGCGCGCGTCGTCGGCTGCGCGCTGGACGGCGCGGCGGTCCTCGTCGGCGGCGCGGGCGCGGTCGAGGAACGCGGCGGCGCGCGCCTCCGCCTCGGCCGTCTCGGCGGCCAGCTCCCGCAGCCTGGCCTGCTGCCTGGGCCGCTCGCGCAGGCGGAACGCGAGCCCGGCGAGCGCGTCGGCGGCGCGGCGGGCGCGCTGTGCGGCGTCCTGGCGCTCGTCGCGCGCGCGGGCCGCCTCCGCCGCCGCGTCGTCCGCCTCGGCGCGGGCGGCGTCGGCCTCGGTAAGGCGGCGGTGGGCGGCGTCGGCCTCGGTGGAGGCGCGCTCCGCGGCGGCGGCGAGTTCGGTGAGCCGCCCCGCGGGGCAGCCCGCGCGCCAGGAGGCGAGGCGCGCGGCGAGGGCGCGCTCCGCCGCCGTGCGGGCGGCGAGGGCGCGGATATCGGTGTCGCGGTCGGCGGCGCGGCGGCGCAGGGCCTGCCGTTCGTCGTCGGCGGCGCGCTCGTCGTGCATCGCGGGGTTGGGCGGCACGAGGAACACGCCGCTGTCCCGGTCCGCCGGGGGCGGGGTGGGGGCGAGCAGCGCGGCGGCCGTGCCGACGGCGACGGCGGAGCGCGGGAGGAGGGCCGCCTGGGCGAGGACCTCGCGGGCCCGCGCGTGGCTCGCCGGGTCGGTGACGACGACGCCGTCGACCAGTTCCGGGCGGGCGGCCAGGACGGTGGCGTGGTCCGCCGGGTCCACGGCCTGGGCGAGGTAGCGCCAGCCGGGGAGCGCCGGGATGCCGTGCTCGCCGAGGTGTTCGACGGTGGCCAGGACGTCGGGGCCCGGGGGCAGGAGGCCGCCGTCGCCGAGGGCGGCGAGGATGCGGGCGTCGTCCGCCGCAGCGGTCCGCAGGTCGAAGAGGCGGCGTTCGTCGGCGGTGGTGCGTTCGTCGAGGAGACCGGCCAGTTCGTCGGCGGCGCGATCGAGTTCCCCGGCCGTGAGCGCGGGGGCGGCGCCGGGGTCGTCCGCGGCCGTGCCGATGGCGGGCAGGCCCAAGAGTTCGGCGAGGCGCGGCTCGGCGGCGAGCGCGGCGGCCGTGCGGTGCTCGCCCTGCCATGCCGCGCGGGTGGCCTCCGCGGCGTCCGCGGCGCGCGCCGCGGCCAGTTCGGCGCGGCCGTGCGCGGCGGCGGTCTGCCGGGCGTGGTCGGCCGTGCGGGCGGCGGCCTCGCGGGCGGACTCGAACGCGGCGGCGGCGGTCTGGGCGGCGTCCTCGGCCGCGAGGGCGGCGCGGGCCGGGTCGGCGCCGTCCAGCCATCCGGCGCCGACCGCGCGTTCGGTCTCCTGGTCCATCTCGGCGAGCCGCTGCCGCAGGTGCTCGGCCTCGCTGCGGGCGCGCTGCGCCTCGGTGGCGGCCGTGGTGGCGTCGCGGTGGGCGGCCTCCGCCCCGGCCTGGAGGGCGGCGGACCGCTCCTCGTGCCCGGTGGCGACGCGTTCGCTCTCGGCGGCCGCGGTGTGCAGGGCGCGCACCAGGGCGGCGGCGGCGCGGCCGCGGGCGGCGAGGGCGGGCGCGGCGTCCCGTTCGGCCTCGCGGATGGCGGCGGCGACCCGGGCGGCGCGGTCGGCTGCCGCGCGGTGCTGGAGGACGGTCTCGGCGGCCTGCCAGGCGGCCTGGAGGGTGCGGGCGTCGGTCAGTTCGCGGCGCTGCGCGGTGGCGGCCTTCTCGGCGGCGGCGAGGGCGAGCGAGGCGTGGCGGTAGGCGAGTTCGGCGGCGGTGCGGGCCGCGAGGCCACGGGTCCGTTCGGCGTCGGCCACGGTGCGGGCGGCGTCCGCGACCCGGTCGGCGAGCACGGCGGCGCGCTCCCGTTCGTCCCGGCCGCGCGCGGTGAGGCGCTGGGCGAGGGCGCGGGCGCGGCGTTCGGCGGCGGTGTGGACGGCGCGGGCCGCGTCGCGCTCGGCGGCCGACTCGCCGATGCGGGTGAGCAGGTCGACGGAGCCCGCGGTGAAGTCGCGCTCTGCGGACAGCTCGGCGCGGCGGCCGAGCTTGTGGGCGAAGCCGTGGACGAGGTCGGCGAGGCCGTCGGTGTCCCGGGTGTCGGTGACGGCGCGCAGCAGCAGGTCGGTGAAGTCCGCGTCGCGGCGGACGGCGAACAGGCCCGCGGCCTCGCCCTCGTCCGCGTTCATCTCGCGCTGGTAGCGGAAGAGTTCGGGGTCGAGGCCGAGGGCGCTGAGGTGGTCGATCCAGCGCTCGTGGATCTCCTCCCAGACGACGTCGAGGTTCGGGTACGCCTTGGCCGTCTCGGTGAGGACATCGCGGAAACCCTTCATGGTGCGGCGGCGCCCCCTGGCCCCGGAGGAACCGTCGGCGCGCGGACGCAGGGCGGTGGACTCGGCGACGGGCAGCGAGTCCAGGCTCATGCCGGGGCCCGGCCGGAACGAGTACCACGCCTCGGCGAAGCGGCGCGGGTCGCTGGAGACCTGGTGGCCGCGCCACTCGCTGACCTTGCCGACGACGATGGTCTCGCCGGTCAGGGTGTGCTGCCATTCGAGGGCGACGTGGCCGCAGTCGTCGGCGAGGAGGAACTTGCGCAGCACGCCGGAGCTGGCGCCGCCCAGCGTGTTGCGGTGGCCCGGGAGCATGACGGAGAAGATCAGCTTGAGCAGGACCGACTTGCCGCCGCCGTTCTCCAGGAACAGGACGCCGGCGGGGGCGGGCCTGCGGGGCGGCCCCTGCGGCTCGTCCTCGAAGAAGTCCGCCTGGGCGGGCGCGGGCTTCGGCACCGGGTCGCCGACACCCCGCAGGTCGAGGACCGTGTCGGCGTACCGGGCGCCTGCCGGGCCGATGGAGTAGAGGCGGATGCGGGCCAGCTCGTACATCGGGTGGGGTCCTTAACCGTGGAACGGGAGGCCGGCGTCCGGCACCAGGCCGAGCGCGTCGTCGTCGGTGGGGGGCACGAGGGAGCCGCTGCCGTCGCTGACCGGGACGACGCCGAGTGCCAGCAGCTCGGCCATGGCGCTGCTCGCGGCCAGCTCGCGGACCTGCAGCTGGTAGCGGGCGGTGGTGCGGTAGGTGCCGCCCCCGTCGTCGCCGGTGCGCTGGAGGAAGCCCGAGTCGGCGAGGAACGCGACGGCCTTGCCGACGATGCCGGTGGTGGAGCCGGCGAGGCGCCGCGCGTCCTTGGTCGCGCCGGTCGCGGTGCGCCGCGACCAGACGCGCCAGGCGGCTTCGAGGCCGGGGGCGTCGGTGGCCGGGTCGGTGTTCTCGCCCTCGGCGGCGGCCTGTTCCTCCAGGCGGCGGCAGGCCTGGCGGACGAACGCCTCCACGCCGTTGACGGTGACGCGGCCGATGTAGCCGTCGTCGGCGAGGTCGGCGGGGCGGGGGAACGCGAGGGCGGCCACCGCGAGATGGGCCAGGCCGTGCAGGAAGCGGTCCGCCGTCTCGGCGGCGGCGCGGCGGGCGTACTCGCTCATCCGCACGGCGAACACGGAGTCCTCGGCCGCCGCGACGGCCATCCCGGCGCGCGGGGACACTTCGAGGACGACCAGGCCGAGTCCGGCGGCGACCGCGTCGGCGAGCCGGGCGAACGGCGGCTCCTCCTGGTAGCGGCGCAGCAGGGCGCCGTACTCGGCGTCGCGCGCCGGGGACGTCCTGGGCTGGAGGCCGAAGGACACCAGCCGTGCGGCGTCGGCGGCGTCGGCCGGGGTGACGGGTGCGGCGGGGGGCCGCTGCGTGTCGGTCATGCGGTGCCTTCCGTCCGCTCGGCGGCCATCCCGGCCGCGTCCAGCAGGGCGGTGCCGACGATGAGGTCGGCGCCGCCGATGTCGGGGTCCGTCAGCTCGGTGCCGTCGTCCACCGCGAACAGCAGCCGGGGCTCGCCCTGGCGGTAGGCGGTGCCGACCGGGGGGCTGGCGGCGTGGACGGCGAGGAGGGCGACGAGGTGGGGCAGTTCGGGGTCGCGACGGCGCGCCTCGGCGAGCAGGCCGGACAGGCGGCGGGGCGCGTCCTCGGGGAGCCGCAGCAGTTCGAGGGCGGTGGCGAGCTGCTCCTCGCTGAAGCGGCTGTCGTCGGGGGTGGCGACGAGGTCGGGCTCGGGCAGTTCGGCGCCGAGGTGTTCGCGGGGCGCGGGCGGGGTGAGGAGCAGCTCGGTGAGGTCGGTGAGGCGTACGGCGCCCGGCGGGCGGGGCCCGGTCGCGCGGGCGAACCAGGCGTCGGTGACGCGAACGGCGCGCTCGACCGGCTCGGTGAGCAGCGGCGCGAGGAGCTGCCCGTACAGGTCGGCGCCCGCGCGGGCGGCGGGGGCGCGGAAGGCCTGCCGGTCCTGCTCGGCGCGGAACAGCGGTCCCGCTTCGAGCAGCCGGGACTGGAGCTGGGTGTGGCGGCGGATGCAGTCCTTGACGATGTCCACGAGTTCGGCGGCGCGCAGCCGGTGCCCGGAGGCGGTGGCCTCGTCGCGGGCGCGGCGGATGTTGGTGAGGATCGCGTTCTCGTGCCGGTAGCGGTCGGCGATGTGGTCGAGCGCCTCGGTGATCATGTCGGGGACGGCGTGCAGCCAGTCGACGGAGCGCACGTCGCGGCGGGTGCTCTCCAGGGTGCGCCGCAGGGTCTCGGCGTACTGGACGGTGCGGTAGCGGGCCTGTTCGGCGGCGAGCTGGGCGTCGGCGAGGCGGCCCCTGGCGACGAGAACGTCGAGTTTGACCTCGGCGGCGATCTGGGCGCTGGTGACGTCGGTGTCGAGGGCGCCGACGAGGACGTTGACCGCCTCGTCGGTGGTGCGCAGCCACACGCCGCCGCCGGGGCCGGGGACCTCCTCGATGAGCTTGAAGTCGTAGTCGCGGCGCACGTACGCGCCCTCGGGGCCGAAGGTGCCGTAGACGGCGCGGAAGCCGCGGTCGACGCTGCCGACGTTGATCAGGTTGTCCAGGACCCAGCGGGCGACGCGTTCGTGCTCGGCGGCGGGGCGTGCCGGGGCCTGCGCGGCGACGCGGGGCAGGAGGCGGGCGACGACCAGTTCGTGGTCGGCGCCGGTGTCGAAGTCCATGGCGAGGGTGACCGCGTCGATGGCGGCGAGCGCGACCTCGGCCATGCTGTAAGTGCTGTACTCTCCCGCGAGGTTGGCCTTGCGGACGTCGAGGTCGTGCAGCGGCGCCGTGCAGGCGAGCGCGCGGAGGCGACGCGCCAGGCCCTCGTCCGCGGCGGGGCCCGGCGCGGGTCGGCCGAGGGGTGCTCTGAGGCCGACGGGCGATCCGTCCGGCAGGGCTGCTGCGGTCACGTGGCACACCCTAGGCGGTGACACTGACATCGAGCGATTCGGGCCGGATGCGGCTGTTGTCCCGGTCGGGGAACGGGCTCAGCGCGGGCGGTGGTTGCGCGCCAGCAGGAGGGCGACGTCGTCCGTGGGCGTGGTGGGGCGCAGGCCGTGCAGGACGCGGTCGCAGGTCTCCTCCAGGGAACCGGACACGTCCTGGAGCAGGTCCCGCATCGCGTTCAGCCCGGCGTCGATGGGCGCGTCGCGCTCCTCCACCAGCCCGTCGGTGAACAGGGCGATGGTGGCACCGTCCCGCAGGTCGCGCCGGTGGGAGGTGAACGGGACGCCGCCCACGCCGAGCGGCACCGCGTTGGGGAGGTCGAGGAGTTCGGCGGTGCCGTCCGGCTGGACGAGGACCGGCGGCAGGTGGCCCGCGCTGGCGATGTCGCAGTGGCCCGCGACGGGGTCGAGGATGGCGTAGACGCAGGTGGCGGTCGTGTCGCCGAGGGACTCGACGGTGTCCTCCAGGTGGCCGAGGAGCGCGTCGGGCGTCAGGTCGAGCCGGGCCAGGGCGCGGATGGTGGACCGCAGTTGGCCCATGATGGCGGCGGCGTGCACGCCCTTGCCCATGACGTCGCCGACGACGAGGCCGATCCGCCCGCCCGGCAGCCGCAGCACGTCGCACCAGTCGCCGCCCGCCTCGCTGATGGCGGGGAGGTAGCGCAGGGCGACGTCGATGTCGTCGCCCTCGGGGAGCTGGGGCCGCATGCTGCGCTGGAGGATCAGCGCGGTGTTGCGTTCGCGGCTGTAGAGCCGGGCGTTGTCCACGCTGATGGCGGCGCGTGCGGCCAGTTCGGTGGCGAGGGCGAGGTCGTCGGTGTCGAACGGGCTGCGGTTGCGCGTACGGCACAGGGTCAGGGTGCCGAGGACGTCGCCGCGCGCGGTGAGCGGGACGACGAGCGCCGAGTGCACGCCGGTGTCGCGCAGGATGGCGGCGGCCTCGTCGTCCCGCGCGATCCCCTGCAGCTGGTCGGGCCCGAGGCGGGGCAGGAGGCGGCCCTTGCCGGTACGGACGACGCCGGTCACGATCGGCGAGGCGTCGTAGCTCCCGGCCTTGCCGACCGGGTAGGCGGCGCAGGCTCCCTGGCTGCCGTCGCAGGCCGTGGCGGCGAGGGTGCGGAAGCGGGCGGGGCCCTCGCGGGCCACGGACGCGCCGGGCGCCTCGTCCAGGACCGCTTCGAGGATGTCCACGGTGGCCAGGTCGGCGAGCCGGGTGACGGTGGCGTCCGCCAGCTCGCGGGCGGTGGTGGCCAGGTCGAGTGTGGTGCCGATGGCGGCGCCCGCCTCGGCGATCAGGGCGAGCCGGCTGCGGGCGGCGGCGAGCCCGGCGACGGCGTTGCGGCGTTCGGTGATGTCGATCGCGAGGCCGACGACGCCGCAGGTGCGGCCGCGCGGGACGGCGACGCGGTAGTAGGAGACGGACCAGACGTGCTCGTGCGCCGGGTCGGCGGGCGGCCGGGCGGTGACGCTCTGGCCGAGGAGCGGTTCGCCGGTCTCCAGGACGTGCCGCAGCGCCTCCTCGATGACCGACAGGTCGGTCTCGCGCAGCACCTCGCCGAAGCCGTGGCCGATCAGCCGGTCGGCCGGCACGCCGACCATCTCCTGGAGCGCCGCGTTGGCCCGCACCCAGTGGAGCTTGGCGTCGAACAGGCCGATCGCCAGCGGCGACTGGTCCACGATGGCGGCGGACAGCGCGAGGTCTGTCTCCAGGCGGCGCACTGTGCCGGTGTCCGCCGCGATGACGAGCGCGCGCGGGTCGCCGCCCATGCCGGCCGTCCACTGGGCGCGGAACTCGGCGCGCCGCAGCAGGCCGTCGGCGAACCGCACGGGCAGGCTGCCCGACCAGTCGGGGCCGCCGGGGTGACGCAGCCACATCTCGGCGAGGCGGCGCGGCCTGCCGGGGCCGAGGAGCTGGGTGACGGGGCGGCCCGTGACGGCCTCGGCGGAGTGGCCGAAGAGGCGTTCGGCGCCGGAGCCCCACAGGAGGACGCGGCCCGCCTCGTCCAGGACGATCCCGGCGATGGTGAGGGTGTCGAGCAGGCTCCCGGGCAGGGTGACGGCCTCGCGTCCGCCGGTGGTGTGGCGGGACGTCTCCTCGGCGGGGTGGCCGGGGGCGGGGGCGCTGTCCGGGGTCTCCGGGGTGGGGTCTGTGGTCATGGCCGGTCCCGGTTCAGTTCCGGTCCAGGGGCTGTTCGGTCCAGATCGTCTTGCCCGCGCCGGTGTAGCGGCTGCCCCAGCGGTGGGCGAGCTGGGCGACGAGGAACAGGCCGCGGCCGCCCTCGTCGGTCGGGCGCGCGCGCCGCAGGTGCGGCTGGGTCTCGCTGGGGTCGGACACCTCGCAGACCAGGCTGTCGTTGAGGATGAGCCGCAGCCCGATGGGGCCGCCCGCGTACCGGATGGCGTTGGTGACGAGTTCGCTGACGATGAGTTCGGTGGGGAACGCGTTCCCGGTCAGGTTCCAGCTCTTGAGCTGGCCGATGACGGCGTCGCGGGCCCGGCCGACGACCTCCGCGTCGGCCGGGAACTCCCAGTCGGCGGTGGCGTCGGGCGGGAGCGGCTGGACGCGTGCGACGAGGAGCGCCACGTCGTTGTCGGGCGCGCGGCCGGGCAGCAGCGCGTCGAGCAGGGCGCGTCCTGTGTCGGCGGGCGAACGGGAGTGCGCGGCCTCCTCGGTGACGCGCTCGCGCAGCAGCGCCATGCGTTCCTCGGAGCTGCGGCCGTCGGGCCCCGGCGCGACGAGTTCCTGGCTGAAGAGGACGAGGAGGCTGCCGGGGTCGAGCCTGACGCGTACGGATTCGAACGGTGTGCCGCCGACGCCGAGGGGCGGCCCCGCCTTCAGGGCGATCTCCTCGGCGGCACGTCCTGGCAGCGCCAGCAGGGGCGGGACGCGGCCCGCGGCGGCCAGGACGCACTGGCCCGACACGGGGTCGTACACGCAGTAGAGGCAGGTGGCGCCGACCGCGCCGCCGGGGCTCGTGCCGCCGTCCGGCTGGGTGTCGGCGAGCCGGATGGCCAGGTCGTCGAGCCGGGTGAGGAGTTCGTCGGGGGCGAGGTCCAGGTCGGCGAGGGTCTGCACGGCGGTGCGCAGCCGCCCCATCGTGGCGGTGGCGTTGAGGCCGTGGCCCGCGACGTCGCCGATGACGAACGCGACGCGCGCCGACGACAGGGGGATGACGTCGTACCAGCTGCCGCCCAGTCCGGCCGCTGTGGCGGCGGGGATGTAGCTGCCGGCCGTGTGGGCGCCGGGCAGTTCGAAGACGGGCTGCGGCAGCAGGCTGCGCTGGAGGGTCTCCAGGGTGCGGTGTTCGCGGGTGTAGCGGCGGGCGTTGTCGAGGCTGAGGGCGGCGCGGGAGCCGATCTCCTCGGCGAGGTCGGCGTCCATGCGGGAGAACGGGGGGTTCCCCTGCGCGCGCCACAGCACCAGGACGCCCAGTTCCTGGCCTCGGGCGCGCAGCGGCACGAGCATCCGCGAGCCCGGCGCGGGCGGCATCAGCCCGATGCCCTCGCTGGCGTACGGGCCCTCGTCGGTGACCGTGCCGACCGGGACGGAGACGACCGAGTCCTCCGGCGGTTCGAGTACGGCGTGGTCCTGCAGGCCCGCGATGCTCTTGCCCTTGACGCGGAAGACCGCCCCCGCGCGGTGCAGCCCGTCGGGCCAGCCGCCGTCCGCGCTGATGGCGGCGACGCGGCGCACGGGCGGGCCGATCAGCGTGGGGCCCGGGTCGTCCCCGCTCAGCACGGCGTCGCCGAGGTCGACCGTGGCGATGTCCGCGAAGTCGGGGACCAGCAGCCCGGCAAGCTCCTCGGCGTTGCGGGTGACGTCGAGGGACGGCCCGATGCGTTCGGCCGCCGCGTGGAGCATCGCGAGGCGGCGGCGTGCCAGGTGCTGCTCGGTGATGTCGGTGTAGATGCTGACGACGCCGAGGACGCGGTGGTCGGTGTCCTTCAGGCGCAGGGCGGTGACGGCGAGGACGCGGTCGCGTTCCGGCGCGGCGGCCAGGCGGGCGGAGTGCTCCCAGTAGATGAGCGGCTCACCGGTGGCGGCGACGCGTTCGAGCCGTTCGAGGGTGTGTGCGGCGTCGTCGGCCCGCATGAGGACGTCGAGCGGCTGCGGCAGCTCGGGCCAGGCGGGCGCGGCGGGCTCGTCCGTCCCGTGGCGGCCCGACGTGGCGTTCATGCGGGTGACGCGCAGCGTCTCGTCGTGGATGGCGATGCCGACCTGGTGCTGGGCGAACAGCGCCCGCAGCAGCGCCTGGTCCTCTTCCTGGCGGCGCGCGGCGCGGCCGGGCGTCAGGACGGCGAGGAAGCGGGGGCCCACGCCGGACCGGGTGTCCATCGGGAAGAGGTCCAGCCGGACGTCCGCCACCCGGCCGTCCTGGTGGCGCAGCCCCACGGTGCGGTGGACGGGGGAGCCCGCCCCGGCGAGCACGGCCCATGCCCCGGGGTCGGCGAGCAGATCGGGCAGCAGCCGTCCGGCGAGTTCGTCGAACGGGCGGCCGGTCAGCTCCTCGGTCAGCCCGCCCGCGTCACCGGCGCGGGCCCTTATCTCACCGTCGGCACCGACCACGAGCAGCAGCGACGCTCCGCCGGGAAGCTGACCGGCGGGCGGGTGCGGGGTGGCGCTCACGTTCCTCCCTCGGCCTGACTGCCGGACCAGAGCCCTCCCCTGCCGACCACTGTGGGGCAGCCGCGGCGGCGCGGCGACCCGGGCGCGGCCGTACGGGTCGGCGCCGCAGGGATGCGGTCGCGCGGGGGCGGGAGTGCAATGGAAGGGCGGGCGCGCGGGCTCGCGTCCCGCGACGGGAGGAGGCGCACGATGACCGCACCACCACGGCTGCTCAGGGCCCTGGCGCCGGAGGACCGCGACCGGCTGATGACGCTCGCCCGGGAGGTCTCGTTCGGCCAGGGAGAACGCATTTTCGAGGAACGGGGGCGCGCGGACCGGTTCTGGATCATCAGGTCGGGGACCGTCCGGCTCGACCTGCGGCTCGGCGGGCGGCGGCCCACGGCCGTGTCGTCGCTGGACACGGGGGAGCTGCTGGGCTGGTCGTGGCTGTTCCCGCCGTACGAGTGGGACTTCGGCGCGGAGGCGCTGAGCCCGGTGCGGGCGTACGAGTTCGGGGGCGCGGAGGTGCAGGCGCTGTGCGACGGGGACCCGGCGTTCGGCTACGGGCTGCTGCGGGTCGTCGCGGAGATCCTGGCCTCCCGGGTCCGCTCGGAGCGGACCCGGCTGCTCGACCTGTTCGCGCCGCACGCGGGGCAGGGCTGACGCGTTGCCCTCAGGGCGTGGCGGGGCCGTCGAGCCGGCCGCGCACGGCGGTCTGGACGGCGGCCTCCTCGGCCGGGTCGGCGGCGAGGCGGCGCAGGCGCTCCATGACGCGCGTGTCGCCCGTGGTGGCGTGGCGGGCGCCGGTCTCGCGCGTGTCCTCCTCGCAGTCCCAGAGGCACTCGACGGCGAAGCCGGCCGCGAAGCCGGGATCGACGCGGGCCAGCGCCCGCGCCGTGTGGCCGCGCAGCTGGGAGGAGGCGGTCTCGCGGTAGATGTACCGCAGGAGCGGGGCCGCGGGGCGGACCGTGAGGCGGCCGACGCCCTCGACGAGGGGCTGGGTCTCCGCCGCGTTGGCGCCGCCGGTGCGCAGGACGTGGTGCAGGGCGGCGAGCACGGACGGCGCGTCGCTCTCCTCGCCGCGGCGGGCGAGGACGGTGGCGGCCGTGGTGCCGAGCGCGTCCGTGCGCCCGGCCCACCGCCGCGCCTGCGGCAGGACGCCGGGGCCGCACATGCGGGCGAAGGCGGTCAGCGCGGCGCGGGCCACGTCCGGGTCGGCGGCGGCCGCGGCCGCCTCGATGAGCGCGCACGCGTCCGGGTCGTCGCGCTCGGCGAGATGCCTGAGGGCGGCGGCACGGACGGGCGGCTCGCCGTCGGCGGCGGCGCTGAGCAGCGCCGGGCGGTCCTCGGGGCCCGCCACGGCGGACAGGCAGCGGGCGGCCGGGGCCTCGCGCCACTGGCGGGGGACGGACTCGTAGCCTTCGAGCGCCCAGGCGAGGACGGCGGCGACGCTCCAGCCGGGGCGGGGGCCCGCGGGCCTGAGCTGGCGCTGCCATCGGGTGAAGTGACCGCCCTCGGACGCGCGGGCGAGGCGGGCGCGCTGTGCCGGGCGGGCGGGGTCCTCGGCCCACAGGCGCCAGGGGCGGGGTTCGAACGCGTCGCGGACGGCGGTGACGAGCGCCGCCTCGCCCTCCTCCGTGGCCGGGAAGCGGTCCAGGACGGCCGGACCGAGGGCGCGGAGCGCGGCGTCGTCGTCGCGGACGGCCAGCTCGTCGAGGGCCCAGCGCCAGTTGGCGCCCGAGACCGCGTAGCGGCGCAGCAGGTCGAGGGCCGCGCGGTTGTCGTACGAGGTCAGGTGGCCGAGGACGGACAGGGCGAGCCCGGTCCTCTCCTCCTCGGGCCGGGACAGGTCGTCGGGGTGGAACAGGTGCGCCGCGAGGGCGCCGAGGTCCGCGCCCAGCTCGGCGTAGAGCCGTGCGTAGTAGAGGGAGCGGTGTTCGAGCTGCCAGTCCAGGCGGGGGTCGTGGAGCACACACAGGTCGAGGGCGGCCACCGCCTCCGGCCGGGGCGCGGCCAGTGCGTGCAGCCAGCCGTCGCCGCGCCCTCGCTGGAGGAGCCCGAGGAGGCTTCCGCTGGGCGCTATGTCTGTTTCGGTGGGACTGGCGAACATATGAGTCAGCATCCGGTGCGGTTGTGCCGGTGGCAACGGGATTTCCGGTCCGGCGGCTCCGCCGGGGGTGCGGAGCCGTGCTCCACCTTGCCATCCCGAGGCGCCTGGGCCCTAACGAACGGCGGTCCCGGGCGGCTGATTCCCGCGCGGAGTGGGTAGGGCTGTGCGAGAGTCTGGGTCTGCCGTGGCGGGCCGTACCGCGTGGCCGGGCCCGTGCCCGCGGGGTCCCCGCGCGCCCTTCCGCCCCTGCCGGGCGGCGCCCCGCGCGGACGGCGGCGACGGCCGGGCACGGCGGGCACGTGAGGACCAGGGGCGCACGCGGCGCGGCGGCCCCGCGACCGGTGGGAGGCGGCGATGGGACAGCTCGACGAGGCGGGCGGGGCGCTGGAGCGGCCCAGGCCCGCGCCGGGCGGCGCGCGCACCGGCCGGGCCGAGTGGGACCTCCTCACGGACGAGGCGCGGTGGTCGCCCGGCCTCTACGCGATCTTCGGCAGGGCGCCGGACGACGGGCCGCTCACGCTGGACGAGCTGCCCTCCTGGCTGCCGGCGGAGGACCAGCCCGTCCTGACGGCGGCGGTCACGGGCTGCCTGGTGGACGGGCGGGCGATGGACTGCGAGTTCCGCGTCGTGCGGTCCGACGGGACGCTGCGCACGGTCCGCATGGCGGGCGAGCCCGTGGTGGACGCGGTGGGCGGGACCGTCGCGATGTGGGCGCGGATCGAGGACGTGGGCGGCGGGCGGCGCGCGCCGGTGCCGCCGCGCCGCGCGGTCGCGCCGGGGACGCTCGAACTGGCCGCGCGCCTCCTGCTCGGCGGGCGGGGCGGCGCCACCGGCGGCAAGTGGCACGACGTGCTGGGCCTGCCGGGCGGCGGGGTGCTGCTGAGCGTGGGCGACCTGTCGGGGAACGGGGCGGGGGCCGCCGCGGACACGGCGACGGCGCTCGGCGGCATCTGGGGTATCGCGCTGACCGGGGCGGGCCCAGGACCGCTGCTGGGGCACGTCGGCCACCTGCTCGACCGGGGCGAGCAGCCGGTGCTCGCGAGTGTCCTGTGCTGCCGGTACGTCCCGGCGGCCCGGACGCTGACCTGGGCGCAGGCCGGGCATCCGGCGCCGCTGCTGTGCCGGGACGGGCGGGGGCGCGCGCTGCCGCGTCCGGCCGGTCCGCTGCTCGGCGCCGTGTCGGACGCGCGCTACGCCGAGCGCACCGACCGGCTCGAACCGGGCGACGTACTCGTCCTGCACACGGACGGTCTCTTTTCGGCCATCCCGGGGGCGGGGGCGCCCGACCACGCGGGGGACCCGCGCCTGCGCGCGCTCGCGCCCCGGCTGTCGGCCGCCGGGTCCGCCGAGGAGGCGCTGCGGGTGATCACCGGGGCGTGCGGCGAGGCGGACCGCGAGGAGGAGGCCTGCGTCCTGGTGGCGCGCGTCGGACCCTAGGGCGTGTCCCGGTGCGCAGGGCGCTCCGGTGCCTCGCGACGCGCGGCGTCCGACGACACGACGTGGCCGTGCCGGGTGCGGGCGCCGCGCACGGCGCCCGCACCTCGTCGGAGCAGGCGCGGTCAGATCAGGCGCGTGCCGAGGGCCGAGGTGTCCGTGCGCCGGGGCGCGGGCATGGCCTGTTCCAGCTCCTCGCGCAGCTCGGCGATACGGGGCTGGCCCGCGTACCGCCCGGTCAGCCGGTACATCTCCCGCAGGCGGTCCCACGTGCGGTGCGACGAGTTCTCACCGATGCTGGCCAGCGCCAGCCGCGCCGAGCGGTCCGCCTGCTCCGGGTCGTCCGCGATCAGGCAGGCGGACGCGAGGGAGATCTGGTCGAACAGCCGGGACCGCGCCTTCGCGCCGTCGCGCAGGTCGAGCGCCCGTTTGGCGTGCCGCTCGGCGGTGCGGGCGGCGGCCGGTTCGCGCTCGGCCAGCGTCCGGTGGGCCAGGGCCTGCATGCCGTGCAGGTCCGCCTCGTCGAACATCTGCATCCAGCTCGGCGGCGGCACGTCCCCGTCGTCGGAGACGAACAGCTCCTCCGCCTCGCCCAGCCTGCGGCGCATCGCCTGCCCCTGGCCGCGCGCCGCCTCGGCCCACGCCTCGATGGTCGCGAGCATCGCGCGGGTGCGCGGCAGGGCCTCGTCGCCCATGCCGGAACGCGCCAGCTGCATCAGGTCGAGCGCGTCGTCGGGGCGGCCGAGGTGCACCATCTGCCGGGCGGCGCGGGACAGCGCCTCCCCGGCGCGCGGCCGGTCGCCGCCCTCGCGCGCGGCGTGCGCGGCGATGACGAAGTACTTCTGCGCGGTGGGTTCGAGGCCGACGTCGTGCGACATCCAGCCCGCGAGGACGGCCAGGTTGGCCGCCACGCCCCACAGCCGCCGCTGGACGGCGGCCGGGTTGTGGTAGGCGAGCATGCCGCCCACCTCGTTGAGCTGGCCGACCACCGCCTTGCGCTGCAGTCCGCCGCCGCGCGCGGCGTCCCAGGCCCGGAACACCTCGACCGAGTGCTCCAGGGCGTCGATCTCGTCGGACCCGACCGGCGCCGCCTCGTACCGGTCGAGACCGGCGGCGTCCGCGTCGTGCGGGGAACCGTGTGGGGGGGCGCCCAGGGGGGCGCCGAGCCAGTCGTACAGGGCATCGCTGAGCACTGATCCCGCGGCGAGCGCGGCGCCCGCGCCCACCATGCCGCGTCGGTTGAGCATGAGATCCATTCCCGTGAATTCGGTGAGGACCGCGGCGGTGCGACCCGGCGACCACGGGAGTCCGCGCGGGGACGGCTGGCTCCCCGCCTCTCCCGGCCGGCGCAACCCGAGGTCCTCGATGGTCACGACACGGCCGAGTCGCTCGGTGAACAGCGTCGCCAGCACCTCGGGAACGGGATCGCGGGGGATCTCCCCCATGTCGATCCACCGCCGGACGCGCGAGGTGTCCGTCGCCAGCTGGGGGCAGCCCTGGGCCGCCGCCTGCCGGTTCACGAGTCTGGCCAGCTCGCCCTTGGACCATCCGGTGAGCCGGAAGAGGTCCGCGAGGCGGGTGTTGCTTCTGCTGCTCACGTCAAGCCCCCAGGATCTCGGCTGAGTTGACAGTAGCCAACGCGCAACGCGCCCAACCGCATTCGCCAGGGTTCGCCAGGGTGCGCCACGTGGTGTGCCACCCGTAAGAGGGAGTGATGTAGACACCGCGTCACTCCGGTCCGGCACCGGCCGGCACTTCCCCAGGGGTGCCCGGCTCCGCCGGGCCGGAGGGCGCCGTGAACCTTCCGGCACACGAAGGGACCATGCCCGCTTATGTATCCGTCACCCTCACCCGTGGCCAGCCGGGTCCGGCCGCAGTCGCGCGGCACGGCAGGCGAGCCGTACGCCCCGGGCCCCGACGACCGTTCCCTCCGACACCGCCGCGCGGTACCGGGGCGGGCGGCCGGAGGGCGCCTGGACTTCTCGGGAGCGCGAGGGGAGCGGCTGCGCGACGCGCTGGCGGCCGTGCACGAGATCTGCCCGGAGTTCAGCCCCGCGCAGGTGCTGCGGGACGCGGGCCCCTCCGTCGTCCTGGCCGGTACGGCGGGGCGGCGGGCCGTGGTCGCGAAGTGCCTGCCGGAGCGCGGCGGGGCGCGGGCGGAGCGGTTCCGGCTGGAGATAGCGGCCTACCGGACGTTCGTCCGGCTGAGGCCGCCGGTGCGCGTGCCGCGGCTCATCGCGGACGACCCGCACCGCTGCACGCTGCTGACGGAGTTCGTGCCGGGCCGGGCGGCCGCGCAGCGGCGGCATCCGGTGGGCGTGCCGTCGTCGGCCGACCAGCGCGCGATGCTGCAGGCGCTCGCCCGGGTCAACTCCTGGTCGCCGCCGGAGGACGCGTTCCCCGATGCCGTGAACTACCCGGCGCAGCTCACGCGGTTCCACGCCCTGGGGCTGCTGACCGACCGTGACGTGAGCGATCTGCACGCGCTGCTGTGCGGCCTCGCCAGGCCCGGACGCGAACTGCCGCGCGAGTTCAGCCACGGCGCGGCGCGGCTGGGGAACGTCCTGCTGTCGCCGACGGGACCTGTGCTGGTCGGCTGGGACTCGGCGGGCTGGTACCTGCCGGGGTACGACCTGGCGACGCTGTGGACCGAGCTGGGCGAGGCGACGGGCACCCGGCGCCGCATCAGCCAGGTGGCGCACGCGGACGGGCGCGGCGGCAGGGACGCGTTCCTGGTGAACCTGATGCTGGTCCTCACGCGGGAGATCCGGCAGTGCGAGGAGAACGTGCAGCGCGCGATGCGGGACGCCGTGGTGGCGCCGCCCGGCGGCCTGTCGTACGGCGAGGAGCAGCGGCTGCGGCTGCGGCGGCTGCACGACGACTGGGCGCTGGCCAGGCGCGCGGTGCGCGCCGCGGTGGGGACCCGCTAGGGTCCGTCCTCCTGGTTGTGTCGGATCGGGCCGCGGTGCCTCGCAAGGCGGAGCATCGCAGCTCGTACTCGGACGTACTCTTCGCGAGGCGACAACGCGGCGAAGTGCCGTAGCCGGCAGAGCGTGCCAGGGAGATCCGGAGGACGGACCCTGGGACGCGGCGGGCCGCGGTGGGGGTGGACGGGCGCAGGTCACCGCCCGTGTCGGGGGTGGCGTGTAGGGTCGGTGCGACGCGCGCGGCGAACGCGCCGCCGCGCGCCGGGCCCAGGGGCGGTGCCGCCCGGTTCCGCCGCCCGAGGACCACGCGCCGGAAGACCGTATGGAACTGACCCTCATCGCCGTCGTCGGCGTCGTGGCGATCGTGGCCGTCGCCGCGTTCTCCGAACGGCTGGGCCTGGCCGCGCCCCTCGGCCTCGTCGTGGTGGGCATCGCGGTGAGCTTCGTGCCGGGGGTGCCGCGGCCGGAGATCGAGCCCGACTGGGTCCTGGCCGGAGCGCTCCCCCCGCTGCTGTACTCGGCGGCGGTCAACGTGCCGGCGATCGACTTCCGCCGGAACGTCAAGCCCATCAGCGGGCTGGCCGTGCTGCTGGTCGCGGTCACGACGCTGGGCGCCGGGTGGCTGTTCCACCTCCTGCTGCCCGGCGTCGGCTGGCCGGCGGCGTTCGCGCTCGGCGCGGTCGTCAGCCCGACGGACGCGGTGGCCGCCACCGCCGTCGGCAGGCGGCTGGGCCTGCCCGCCCGGCTCCTGACCGTGCTGGAGGGCGAGGGGCTGGTGAACGACGCGTCGGCGCTGGTGCTGCTGCGCTCGGCCGTGCTGGCGACCGCCGGGTCGGTGACGCTCGCGGAGGTGGCGGGGCACTTCGTCTACTCGGTGGTGCTCGCCGTCGCCGTGGGCACGGTGGTGGGCGTCGTGAACGTGCGGGTCCGGGCGCTCCTGGAGGACTCCGTCCTCAACACGGCGATCTCCTTCGTCGTCCCCTTCGTCGCCTTCGTGCCCGCCGAGGAGTTGGAGGCGTCGGGCGTGCTCGCGGTCGTGGTGGCCGGTCTGGTGACGGGCCATCGCAGCCCGGAGCGCCTCCGCGCGGTGGACCGGCTCGCCGAGGCCACGAACTGGCGCACCCTCGCGTTCCTCCTGGAGGGCGGAATCTTCCTGCTGATGGGGCTGAGCCTGCACGGCCTCCTCGACGAGGTCCACGACGAGGGCCTCGGCGTGGGGCGGGCCCTGGCCATCGGGCTGCTCGCGTCGGCGTTCGTGATCGTCGTGCGGATGGTGTTCGTCGCCCCGCTCGTCGCCGCCCTGCGCAACGACGAGCGCCGCGCCGCGCGGGCGAAGCCGCACCTCGCCCGCATGCAGGAGCGGCTGGCGGGACTCCAGGAGGAACGCCGCGTCAGCGAGAAGCGGATGCGGCGGATCGAGCAGCGGACGGCGCAGGTGGTGGCGAGGATCGACTTCATGCTGCGGGAGGCGCTGGGCTGGCGGGGCGGGGTGGTGCTCGCGTGGTCGGGGATGCGCGGCGCGATCACCGTGGCGGCGGCGCAGACGCTGCCGGAGGACACCCCGTACCGGCCGCAGTTGGTCCTGATCGCGTTCGTCGTCGCCGTCACCACGCTGCTCCTGCAGGGGCTGACGCTTCCCTGGGTCATCCGCGCCGTGCGGGTTCCCGGGGACGATCCGGAGCGGCTGCGGGAGGAGTACGCGCGGCTGCTCGGCGAACTCGGCGCGGCGGCCTCGGACGTGCTCGACGCGGCGGAGCGGCCGGCCCCTGGCGGTGCGGTGTACGACCCCGCGATCGTCTCCCGGGTGCGGTCCGACTTCGCCTTCCGCGGCCGGGGGCCCGGGCCCGTCGGCGAGGCGGACCGTGAGGCGCTGGAGACCGGGCGGGAGCAGTACGTCCGGCTGCGGCTGCGCGTCCTGGAGGCCGAACGGGCGGCGGCGCTGGCCGCCCGCGCCAAGGGGGTCTACAGCTCACGCGCCCTCAGCCAGGTGCAGCACCGGCTGGACGTGGAGGAGGCGCGTTTCCAGCAGTTCGCCGACGAGGCGGACGAGGCGGGCCGCTGAGGCGGGTCCTTCAGCGCTGGAACATCTCGGCGGGCAGCGGCTTCAGCAGCTGGTACAGCTCGTCGGTGATCGGCCGGTCCCAGCTGGCGATCGTGACGAGCACGCCGTCGCTGCGGTCGAACTGGACGCAGGACACCCGGCTCTCGCTGCACGTGATGCGCCGGACGATCAGCAGGCTGTCCTCGTGCATCACGGGCACCTCCTCGGTGCCGGTCGCCTCGACCTCCTCGTCGATCTCCAGGGCCGCGAGCAGCTGGTGGACCTCGAAGGGGACGTCGCCCTCGGAGACCTCCCGGGCGGGCGAGCCCTCCGGCAGGTTGCCGATGACCATGGCGGGGCCGCGTCCGCCGAAGAGGTCGTACCGCAGCACCACGCCCTGACAGCTGCCGTCCGGCGCGGGGAGCAGTCCCGCGCCGAGCACTCCAGGCCAGTCCCCCGGGTCCATGGCGAGCACGTCGAAGTCGGGGCCTGCGGGTGAAGCGGCGCTGCGGCGGCGGAGAAACGACATGCCGCCATGGTACGTGGGCCGCGTCACGCGCCGGGGGTCCCTCGTTCCCACAGGGCGGCCACCTGCCGGTGCAGTTCGGCGGCCTCCGCGGTGCGGCCGAGCTGCTCCAGGCACAGCGCCTCGTCGTTGCGGCTGGCGAGGGCGTCGGGGTCGCGCGGGCCGAAGATGCGCTCGCGCGCCCGGCGCACCTCGCGGTAGACGGACAGGGCCTCCTCCCAGCGGCCGAGCCAGCCGAGGGCGACGGCCATCTCGCGGCGGCTGACCAGGGTGTCGAGGTGGTCGGGGCCGAGGCTGGACGCGCGCAGGGTCCACACCTCGTGCGCCTCGGCGAGCGCCTCGTCCCAGCGGTCGAGCCGGCCGAGGCTGATGCCGTGGCCGTGCCGGGCGCGCAGGGTCTCGGGGTGGGTGGGGCCGCCCGTCCTCGCCCTGGCCGCGATCAGCGTCTCGTACAGCTGGAGCGCCTGGTCGGGGCGTCCGAGGCGGCCGAGGCAGACGGCGATCTCGTAGTGGGTGTCGAGGGTGGCGGGCGCCTCGGGGCCGAGGACGTGGGCGCGGGACCCGGCGACGTGGAGGTGGCCGGCTAGGGCCTCCTCCCAGCGGCCGAGGCGGCCGAGGGCGTGGTACGCGGCGTCGTGGGCGGCGAGGGTGGCGGGGTCCTCGGGGCCGAGTGCCTGTTCGCGCGCCCCGGCGACGGCGCGGTGCACGTCGTACGCCTCCTGCCAGCGCCCCTGCCGTCCGAGGTCGAGGGCGGCGCGGTGGTGGCTCTCCAGGAGGGCCAGGTACTCGCGGCCCTGGCCGCGCGCGGCGGCGGGGGCGGGGCGGACCAGGGTGGGCACCATGCCGGTCCACTGGCCGGTGAGTCCGGCCGAACGGTCGGGCGGGGGCAGGCGCGTGGCCCAGGAGCCGGAGGCGCGCGACCCGGCGCGCATGCCGCGGGTCCAGGCGGGGAGGCGTTCGGCCGGGCGCTGCTGGTGGGGCACCCAGGGGGCGGCGGCGGGCGGATGGGCGACGGGCCGCAGGGCCTTGGCGAGCTGGGAGGCGTCGTCGGGCCGGTCGTCGGGGTCCTTGGCGAGCAGGGTGAGGATGAACGCGTCGAGTTCGGCCGGGAGGTCGGGGCGGCGGACGCTGGGCGGTTCCGGCGGGGTGTCGCGGTGGCCGATGAGGATGGACCAGGGGTCCCCGAGGTCGAACGGCGGCGCACCAGTGGTGATCTCGTACAGCACGCAGCCGAGGGAGTAGAGGTCGCTGCGGTGGTCGACGTCCACACCGGCGATCTGCTCGGGCGACATGTAGTGCGGGGTGCCCATCGCCATGCCGACGCTGGTCAGTTTGGACGTGAGGCCCATGGTGTCGGCGAGGCGGGCGATGCCGAAGTCGCAGATCTTCACCGTGCCGTCGGTGAGCCGCATGATGTTGGCCGGTTTGAGGTCCCGGTGGACGATGCCCTGCTCGTGGGTGTAGGCGAGGGCGACGGCGACCTGTTCCGCGATGTCGGCGATGTCGGGCACGGGCAGCGGGGTGCCGTCGCGGCCGGCGAGGAGTTCGCTGAGGTTGCTGCCGTCCAGCAGTTCCATGACGAGGAAGAGCACCCCGTCGTACTCCCCGAAGTCGTGGACGACGGTGACGCCGCGGTGCTGGAGCGCGGCGGCGACGCGGGCCTCCCGCCGGAACCGTTCGCGCAGCGTGCGCAGGAACGACTCCTCCTGCCGCGGTCCCACCGGTTTCAGGCACTTGACCGCGACCTTCCGGTCGAGCGCCTCGTCCCGTGCCCTCCAGACCTCCCCCATGCCGCCACGCCCGATGAGTTCGAGCAGGTGGTACCGGCCCTGGATCAGCATGCCTTCGGCCATAGCGTGTCCATCGCCCCCCGTCAGTCGGCTGCGCCGCCCCCTCCGCCTTCCAGTATGGCCGCCGTACGGGGGACGTTCCTATGCCAATGCGCGGGAACAGCGGGAAATCGGCGGGGCGGGGGCGGGAGCCGCAAGGGCGCGCGCCGCGGGGGAAGTTCGCTCGTCCGTGTGAGCCGTCGACGGCCCGGTGTGACCCGCACGGTGTGCCGTCGCGGGCGTCAGGCGGCGGCCGGGGCGCCGCGGAAGCGGGAGGCGGCGAGCGTCCCGGCGACGGCGGCGACGACCGTCGTGTGGTGGTGCTCGCGGAACGCCTGCTCGGGGTCGTCGGGCACGGGCCGCCCGTCGCGGGGGACGATGCCGTCCTCGCGCTGGACGGCGGCCAGGACGGCCCACTCCCCCGGGTCGCAGCGCGGCTCGCTCAGGCAGGAGTCCACGATGAGGAGTTCGGCGACGAGATCCCACTCCTGGATCTCGCGCCACACGTCGATCCAGACGGGGAGCCAGGTCATCAGGTAGTCCTGGAGTTCGTCGGGCAGGCCCTCGGGCCTGGCGCCCCAGTCGGTGAGGTGGAAGACGGTGTGCGTGACGCTGTAGGCGGTCATCCAGTCGATGGCCCAGGGCTCGGGGGTGTGGCCGAGCCAGGTGGCGCGGGTGAGCGTCGGCCAGTCGAGGCCGTGGTCGACGCCCGCGGTACGGGCGGCGTTGGCGACGGCGAGACGGCGGTTGGGCATCTGCTCGGCGCCGCGCAGGGACGTCAGGCCGTGCAGGTGGGTCAGCAGGGTGTGGAGGCGCTCGTGGCGGTAACCGGCGCGTGCGAAGTGGGTGTACACCTCCAGCGGGTCGGTCATCGCCATGTAGCGCAGCTGGCGTTCGTAGAGCAGGTCGCCCTCGCCGAGCTGGGTCCAGGCGAAGGAGAGCAGTTCGCGGGCCACCGCCAGGTCGGCGGCGGAGGCGAGGCCCTCGCGCAGGACCAGCGATCCGGCGAGGGCGGATTCGCCGAGCGGCTTGTAGACGCTGTCGGGGTCGGCCAGTTCGGCGGTGGTGCCGGGCGGCAGCGCGCCGTGGTGGCGGTTGGCGTGCAGCCAGCCGAGGGCGGAGGCGGCGATCCCGTGGGCCACGGTGCGGACGGACGGCGGGCCGGGGGGCTGGTGGGTCATGCGGGTGGCCTTTCCTGGTGCTCGGCCGCGCCGTTGCCCTCGGGGCGGGGGGCGGCCGTGGCGAGGAGGAGACGCGCGACGGCGGTGTCGAGCCGGGCGCGCGTGCTGCCGCCGCCGCACAGGTCGATGTGGGTGAGGACGGCCCTGGTGTCGAGGGCGGGGACGGCGCCGCGCTGCTCGGTCAGGGCGAGCCAGCGCGCGAGGCGGGCGGCCGTCGGGTGGTCGCGGCGCAGGAGGGCGCGGGTGGTGCCGAGGGCGAGCGCGCGCGAGTGGCGCGTCGCCTCGGTCTGGAGCGCGTCGTCCGCGCCGGGCAGGGCGAGCGCCGACAGGGGCGCGAGGTGGGCGGACCAGGCGCGCCAGGGCGGGAGCCCTTGGCGGGTGTCGGGGAGCAGGCCCGGGGACGGGGACGCGTCGGTGCTGTCCGGGGTGACGGGGAGCGGGTCCCCGCCGAAGCGGAGGTGCAGCCCGGCCGTCGCGCGGTCGCGGCGCACGGTCGCGGGCGGGTCCGCCGGGCTGGGCGGGAACACGCGGAACGCCTCGGTGACGGCTTCGTTCCCGTCCGGGTCGAGGGGCGTGCCGCACAGGAGCGCGGGGGCGTAGAGATCGGGGCCGAGGACGCGGACGGCGGCGAGGTACGCCTTCGTGTCGCCGGGGGCCGCCGGGAGGACGGGACCCTGGGTGCCCGTGAGGGCACCCAGGACGCGCCCGGCCAGCGCCTCGGTCGCCAGGGAGAACTGCACCTGGGGCGAGACGTCCGGTTCCGACATCGGTGACTCACTTTCCGCCGGCGGTGCCGGGCGCGGTTTCTCGTTGGTTCACCGGCACGGGGCGCCGGTTACTTGCGGAACTCCTTCGGCTCCCGCGGGGAGAGCAGGAGGAGGAGCAGCAGCAGGCCGCTGGCCTCGGGCGAGTGGACGGGAGCACCGCTGATCTCGGTCTCCGGCGCGGCGGTCAGGGCGGTCAGCGCGGTCAGCTCGGCCTGGGTGGCGAGCGGCGCGGGAGCGGTCGTCTGGAAGGGCATGACGCCTCCAAGGGGACGTCCCGTCCTGGGACGGGATCGGCTTGCGTCCGGCGGACGGTCCCACCGGACCGGCGGCCGGGGCTCCGGGGGGACACCCGGCGCCGAGGATTACATGCCGCAGTTCATTCGACACTATGAGTGATCATGGTCTATTTCATCCATTCGAGTGAGCGCTGTCCCGACAGGTCATCGAGGCTCGTCCGCCTGGGTGATTGCCCAGCCGGGAGGGCCGGGGGTGCCGGAGGAGGCCGGAACGTCCGGCCGTCGAGGGCCTCCGACGGCGAGCATGGGGTCCCGGAGGACCCGGCGCGGGCGCCTGCACGCGGTCCATGGGGTCCGGCTGCCCACGTGGGGTGGGCGGAATGGGCGCTGTAGCGGTGATCGGCGCCCGTGGGCGGCACCGGGACTCCACGGGCCGGGCCGAGGACGAGCGGCCATGGCAGCGGGCGCGGCGCTCACGCCCCGGCGCATACGCCGCGGACGGACGGCGCCGACCGCACGGAGCCGCAGTGCGGGATGCGAGGGCCGCCCGCGGGTGGTTCCGGCGTGGAGCGGCCGAGCAGGGCGGGCGGTGGCCGCGTGGCAGGCGCCTGACCGTGGCCGAGAGGCGTGCCGCCTCTGCCGGGGCGGCCCACGTCCCCGCGTCGGCGCGGCCCGTGGTGGAGAGACGACGAGGTGCCCGGCCGTGATCCTGCCGGAAGAGGAGCCGGGTGCGATCTCGCGCAGACACGCGTACGCCGAAGACGTGCACGCCTCCCCCGCCGCCACCCGGAACCGCCGTGAGCGGCCCGGCCCGTGGGATGCGTCCCACGGGCCGAGCCGTGCCGTCGGGGGGGCGGCTACCCCTTGGTGCCCGCGAGTTCGGCGCCGCGCGCCGTGCCCGGTGGGTCGTCGGACGACGGTCCCTCGCTGATGCCGAAGCGCTCGTGCAACCGCCGCAGCGGGCCAGGTGCCCACCAGTTGGCGTCGCCCGCGAGCCGCATGAACGCGGGCACGAGCACCGTCCTGATGAGCAGCGCGTCCACCAGGACGGCCAGCGCCATGCCGACGCCCAGCTCCTTCAGGAACACGACCTGCCCGGTGACGTACGCGGCGAACGTCAGCGCCAGGATGCCGGCGGCGGCCGTGATCAGCGGCGCGCTGCGCTGGATGCCCGCCGCGACGGCGGCCGTGTTGTCGCCGGTGCGGTCGTACTCGTCCTTGATGCGGGCCATGATGAACACCTCGTAGTCCATCGACAGCCCGTATGCGATGCAGAACATCAGGATGGGGATGCTCGGCTCCATGCGCCCGGCCGGGGTGAAGTCGAGCAGTCCCGACAGGTTGCCGTCCTGGAAGATCCACACCAGTGAGCCGAACATGACGCTGAGGCTGAGGACGTTCGCGACCGTCGCCTTGGCCGGGATGAGGAGGCTGCCGGTCATCAGGAAGATGATCACGAAGGTGACCACCAGGATGATGCCGACGACCAGCGGCAGCCGGTCGAAGAGGTCGGCGCGGAAGTCCGTCATGGCGGCGGGGAAGCCGCCGACCGCCACCTCGTACGGCGGGGACAGGGCGCGGACGTCCTCCACCAGGTCGGACAGGTCGGCGTCCAGGGCGGCGCGGTCGGCGGTGACGACGAGCCGCAGACTGTCGTCGGCCGTGTACCGCTCGGCCTCGCCGAAGGGTTCGGCGACGCGGGAGCCCTCCTGGTAGGCGCCGGTGTACGTGTCCACCTGGAAGACGCCGGGCACCTCGGACAGCGCGAGGGCGTAGTCCTCGGTCTCGCCGGTCCGTTCCGCCGGGGCTCCGACGCCGGGGGCGACGATCTGGAGCGCGTCGCTCTCCTCGGTGGGGAAGTTCTCCCGGATCTCCTCCTGGGTGACGCGGGCGCTGGCGTCGGCGGGCAGTACGCGCTCGTCGGGCAGGCCGAAGCGTGCGCCGAGGAACGGGGAGCCGAGGGCCAGCAGCACGGCCAGGACGGGCAGGCCGTAGAGGAGCGGCTTGCGCATGACGCGCAGGGCGATCCGGTACCAGCGGCCCGCCGTGACGTCGGCCGCGGCGGCCGGTGCGTCCTTGCGCTCCACGCGGCGGCCGACGACGGCCAGCGCCGCGGGCAGCAGCACGACGGCGCCGAACGCGGCGGTCGCCACGACGGCGATGCCCGCGTACGCGAACGACTGGAGGAACGGGAACGGGAACGCGAACAGCGCCGCCAGCGACGCCGCGACGGTCACGCCGCTGAACAGCACCGTGCGCCCGGCGGTCTCGACCGTCCGCACGACGGCCGCGTGCCGGTCGCGGCCCGCGATCCGTTCCTCGCGGTAGCGCGCGATGACGAACAGGCTGTAGTCGATGCCGAGTCCGAGCCCCAGGACGAGCGCGAGGTTCGCCGCGAACGTGGACACCTCGGTGAACGCCGTGACGCCCCGCAGGACGGCGAGCGTCGCGAGCACGGAGAACAGGCCGACGGCGAGCGTCAGTCCGGCCGCCGACCAGCGCCGGTAGGCCCAGACGAGCAGCACGAGGACGACCGGGATGATGACGGCCTCCGCGCGCAGGAAGTCCTCGCGCGAGGTGTCGCTGACCTGCCGGAAGATTTCGTCCTGGCCGCCCGCCTGGACGGTGACGGCCGGGTTGTCGCCGCTGTCGGCGTCCCCGGTGGCCAGCTCCTCGGTGACGTCGGCGAGTCCTTCGCGGACCTCGGTCGCGTCCCCGGCGAGCCAGGCGACGACGAGGGCCTGCGTGCGGTCCTCGCTGACGAGCGTCGGGCTGTTGTCGCGGGCCCAGTACGAGTCGACCGAGGTGACCAGCGGCTGGGCGGCGAGTTCGGACGCGACGCGCTGCCCCTCGGCGGCGACGGCGGGATCGTCCACGGTGCCGCTCGTGGCGGTCACGAGCAGCAGGTAGTTGGGGCTGCCGTCCTCGAACTCGTCGCGCAGGATCTCCTCCGCGCGGTCGGACTCGGAGCCTGGTGCCTCGAAGCGCGACAGCGACAGGACGCTCTGCGCGCCCGCGCCTAAGACCGCCGCGATGAGGAAGACGACCGCTCCGGCGATGAGCACGGCACGCCGTCGCCGCGTGGTGAGGGTGCCCAGCCGCCGCAGCAGAGGCGGTGATGCAGACATGAGACGGGACTCCTATGTGTCTGACCGTTGTGGGGGTCGATGGTGGGGGTGACGGGTCACGACACGGGGAAAGCCGGGACATGGTGCGGTGGTGCGAGCGGGGGTGGTGCGGGTGGTGCGAGCGGACGGGGCCGCGCCGGGACCGGTCGCTGACCGGCCCCGGCGGGGGTCTGGCGGTGTGCACGGGCTGGTAAGACGGACGGGTGGGGACCGGCCGGGGACGGGGAGTGGGCGGGGGCGGGCGATCGCCTTCGATCAGCCGCCCTGCCGGTCCAGCCAGTCGGCGAGGGTGTCGTGCACCAGGGGTGCCTGGCGGGCGAGGCCCATGTAGTGCCCGGCCTCGGGGATCTCGACCAGCTCGGTGGACTCGGCGCCGGTGAACAGCGCCGCGTGCTCCTCGCCGCCCTCGACACGGGCGTCCTCCTCGCCGTAGAGGAAGAGCACCGGCACGGTGATCTCGGGGATCTGCTGGACGTCCATCAGCACGCCGCCCAGCTGCGAGACCATGTCGCCGCACGGGTGCGCGTTCTGGTGCGGCACGGCCAGTTCGAGGATCTCGGGTTCGGTGTCGTTGAAGTTGCCGGTGGCGAACTCCTCCGATCCGAGGTCGTAGTAACTGTAGCCGTCCTCGCCGCCCTGGAGGCACGACTGGAGCGACGTGAAGAAGCGCGCGTTCGCCTGCGGGGTGAGGCCGAGGTCGGTCCAGTCCATGATGACCAGCCCGTCGACGTCCTGGAACGAGTACGCGGCGATCTGGACGACCTGGCCGCCGTTCGACTGACCGGCCAGGAAGATCCTGTCGAAGGCGTACGTCTCGCCGCCCTCGATGTCGTAACTCCCGTCGCGCAGCTGCTCGGTGATCTGGTGCGCCATGTCGGCCTGGCCGCCAATGCAGGAGCCGAGGCCGTCGGGCCGGTCGCTGGAGTCGTAGCCGAGCCGGTCGATGGTGAGCGAGGCGTGGCCGCGCCTGGCCAGCTCCTCGGCGTGGTGGTAGCCCTCGGCGTCGAGCCGCCAGTACCACTCGCCGGCGGCGATGCCGTGCTCGTAGAGCGTGATGGCGGTCTCCTCGCCCGCGGCGGCCTGGTCGAGCAGGGCGCGCGGGGCGGTCAGGTGGCCGCGGACCGTGTACGTCTCGCCGTCCACCGCGCAGGCCGCGAGGGTGCGGTTCTGGTTGACGACGGTGAAGGAGACCGGCAGGTCCACGATGTCCTCGGCCTCCAGGCGCGCCGCGGTGTCGGCGGCCGCCTGCTCCGCGTCGGCCTCGGCGGCGGCCCGTACGGCGGCCGGGTCGGCCGCCTCCTCCGTCTCGGAGCCGGCGGCGACGGCCCAGTACGCGGGGGTGAGCGCGAGCAGCGTGGCCGCCGCGCCCAGGACGACGGTTCTGGTGCTGGGCATGGGTCAGGACCTCCTGGGGGCGCGCGGCGCTCCGTGGCCGTGCGGGTGCTGGGTGCGGGTCGTGGGCGGGGGTGGGTGCGGGGTCATGCGCCGCTCCCCGCGGGGGCGAGCAGCCCCGTGGCGCGGTAGTACGCGGCCTCGTCGGCGAAGGTCTCCGCCAGGGGCCGGAAGGTGACGCCCAGTTCGTTCTGCACACGGGCCGAGCTGATACGGGTGCGGTTGCCGTCGAGGAGGACGCGGACGCCCTCGCGGGTGGCGACGGGTTCGCGGCGGCGGAGCTTGGCCGAGGTCTCCAGCAGGGTCGCGAACGTGAGGGCGGCCGCCGCCGGGATCTCCCGGGGCGCGGACACGCCGACCGCGTCCGCGACGCCCTGGGTGGTGGCGGAGAGCCGCTGCCAGCGTCCGGCGACGATGTAGCGGCGCAGGCTCTGGCCGCTCTCGGCGGCGCGGACGCACGCGTCGGCGACGTCGCGGGCGTCCACGACGTGGTTGCCCGCGCGCGGCACGGCGCGCAGGGCGCCCTTGGCGACGGAGAGGAAGAGGCGCCCCGCCGACGTCGGCCCCGAGTCCCCCGGGCCCCACATCCAGCCGGGCAGGACGAGCGGGACGCGCAGGTCCCTGCCCCCCTCGCCGAGGAACTCCGTGATGGCGCGCTCGGCGCGCACCTTGCTGGCGCGGTAGGCGTTGCGCTCCCAGTCGGGCGGGGGCGGCGCGGACTCGTCGGCCGGTGTCTCGGGGGTGCCGGGCGCCAGGGTGTTGATGGAGCTGGTCTGGACGACGACCGGCACCGAGTTGTCCACGGCGGCGCGCAGCAGGTCCGTGACGGCGTCGACGTTGGTGCGGAACAGCAGCGGCAGGTCGGCGCCGGGCTGGTAGTACTCGCGGAAGTACGCGGCGGTGTGGATGACCGCGTCCGCGCCGGCGAGCGCGTGGCGGTAGCTGGCCGGGTCGGTGATGTCGCCCGCGGCGACGGTCAGCCCTTCGCCCTCGGGCAGGAGGCGGCGCGCCTTGTCCGGGTCGCGGACGAGGGCGACGACCTCGCTGCCGCCGGCGAGCAGCCGGCCGACGACCGCGGTGCCGAGCAGCCCGGTCGCCCCGGTGACGACGACGCGGCGCAGGACGGGTCCGGTCACGAGGTCTCCTCCAGTACGGGCTCGGGCTTGCGCGGCGTCTCGACTGGGGCCGGCGCCGGTGCCGGCCCGGCGTCGAGCGGCTCCTCGCGCAGGCCGAAGCGCTGCTGGAAGCGGCGCAGCGGCGCGGGGGCCCACCAGGTGGCGCGTCCGCCGAGCCGCATGACGGCCGGGACGAGCAGGCCGCGGACGACGGTGGAGTCCACGATGACGGCGAGCGCCACGCCGAGGCCGAGCATCTTGGTGTTGGTGATGCGCGAGGTGCCGATGGCGACGAGGACGACCGCCAGGATGAGGGCGGCCGCGGTGATGACACCGCCGGTGCGATGGACGCCGGAGATGATGGCCTGCCGGGAGTCGCCGGTCCTGCGGTACTCCTCGGTGACGCGGGAGAGGAGGAAGACGCCGTAGTCCATCGACAGGCCGAACGCGACGCAGAACATCAGCACCGGCAGGGTGACCTCGATGGTGCCGGTGGCCGTGAAGCCGAGGAAGCCGGAGAGGTTGCCGTCCTGGAAGACCCAGACGACGGCGCCGAACATCGCGGTGAGGCTGAGCGCGTTCAGCACCACCGACATGACCGGGATCAGGAGGCTGCCGGTGAGCAGGAACATCAGGATCAGCGAGGCGCCGACGATGATCAGGGCCGCCCAGGGCAGCCGGGAGGAGATGGCCTCCTTGCTGTCCTCCAGGACCGCCGCGTCGCCGCCGACGAGGGTGCCGAAGTCGCGGTAGTCGGCCTGGGCGCTGATGTCGCGGACGCCGCGCACCAGTTCGCCGGCCTCCGCCGAGCTGACCTCAAGGCCCGAGTCGGGGACGACGGAGATGTGGCTGCTGCCGTCGAGGGCGCGCATGTTGTGCGCCGGGGTGACGGACACGGTCTGCTCGCCGTCCTCGTACGTGCCGACCGGGGTGTCCACGTAGGAGACGTGGGGCAGTTGCGAGAGCGCGAGGGCGTAGCCGTCCAGGGCGTCGGCGACGGCGTCGTCCTCCGGGTCGGCGGTGCGCGCGACGACTTCGACGGTCGCGGTGGCGCTGCTGTCGAAGTCGGAGCGGATGATGTCCTGCGCCACCCTGGCCTCGGAGCCCTGGGGGAGCTGGCGGTCGTCGGTGGTGCCGAACTCGACGTTCAGGAAGGGCAGTCCGACGACGACGAGGATGACCGTGGTGCCGATGGCGAACAGCGGGGCGCGGCCCACCGAGGCGTTCGCCAGGCGCCGCCACAGCGTCCCCTCCGCCGCCGCCCCGGTCTTGCGCCGCCGGATGCGCAGGGCGTCCACGCGGTGTCCGAGGAGGACGAGCAGGGCCGGGAGGATGGTGAGCGCGGCGGTGGCTGCGAGGACGACGACGCTGATGCCCGCATAGGCGAACGACCGCAGGAAGTACAGCGGGAAGACGAGCATCGCGGACAGGGACACGGCGACGGTGAGCGCGGAGAACAGGACGGCGCGTCCCGCGGTGCGCACGGTGATGGACACCGCCTCGACCGGGTCGTGCCCTGCGGCCAGCTCCTCGCGGTAGCGGCGGACGATCAGCAGCGCGTAGTCGATGGCGAGGCCGAGGCCGAGTGCCGTCGTGAGGTTCTGCGCGAAGACCGAGACGTCGGTGAACTCGGTGACGACGCGCAGCGCCGCGTTCGTCCCCAGGATGGCGACGATGCCGACGCCGAGCGGCAGCAGGGCCGCGACGACGCCGCCGAACACCAGGATGAGGATGAGGAGGGTGATCGGCAGGGCGATCAGCTCGGCGGTGAGGAGGTCCTCCTCGATGGTGGTCTGGACCTCTTCGAGGACGGCGACCCGGCCGCCGACGCGCACCTCGATGTGCTCGGCGCCCTCGGGCGTGCCGCTGTAGCCGGGGGCGATGCGGGCGAACGTGTTCTGCTGGTCGTCCTCCGCGCCGTCGATGTGGGCGAGGATCATCGCGTACCGGCCGTCGTCCGAGCGCAGCTGGTCGGCGCCGGTCTGCCAGTACGACAGGACGCCGGACAGGTCGGGCTCGAACGCGAGCCGGTTGCTCAGCTCGATGGCCTCGGCGGCGACCTCGGAGTCGTCCACGCCCGCGCCGTCGAGCGCCTCGACGAGCAGCACGAAGTTCGGCTCGCTGGTGGGGAAGTCGGCCTCCAGGGCGTCGGCGGCGCGCGCCGACTCGGAGGAGAGGTCCTCGGTGCCGCCGTTGAGCAGCCGGTCGGCGACCCCGCCGCCGACGAGGACGGCGTCCACGAGGAACAGCGCCGCGAAGAACAGCACGAACTTCGGCCAGCGCGGGCGTGGCGGGCCCTCCGCGCGCCGGGCGCGCGCGGCGGCCCGGCGTTCGCGGCGTGAGGTGCCCGGCGCGGCCGGGCTCTCGGGGGTGACGGTCGGGCTTGGCATGGTGGGCATCACCGCTGTCCGGGCAGGTCGCCGGACGGGGCCGGGGCGAGGACGGGAAGGTGGGCGAGGAGTTCGGCGACGCGGCCGGGGCCGTCCAGCGGGACGCGGGCCCCGACGGTGCCGTCCGGCCGGACGTAGACCGCCTGCGGGGTGCGGGCGGTGGTCCCGGCGGGTGTGGACGCCAGGTCGTAGGCGGGGGCGTTGCCCGCCGTGGGGGTGTCGGTGGGGCCGGTGCGGACGAGCAGGACGTCCGACAGCTCGGGGTGGGTGGCGCGCCTGGCCTCCTCGGCGGCGCGGGCCGCCTGCGTCGCGGGGCGGCCGTCGTCCAGGACGACGACGGCGTGCTTCCCGGCGGCGAGGTAGGTGTGCAGGGTGGCGGCCTTGGTGCCGTGGACGGGCGTCAGCGGCAGGTCGGGGACGCGGCGCCCGGCCCGTACGCCGTCGGCCGGGGCGGACGACTGCTGGACCGCCGGGCTCGCCGAGTGGTCCAGGTCCACCTGGGCCAGCTCGGGGATGATGCGGCGCTCCAGGGCGCCGCTCTTGGACAGGCGGCGCAGCAGGGTGTCGCGCAGGCGGCGGACGAGGGGGTTGCGCACCAGCCACAGCTTCGTCTGGCGGTCGGCGTTGCGGACCGCGCGGACGGCGGCGGGGCGGCGTTCCTCCTGGTAGCTGTCGAGCGGGGCGGTGCTGTCCGAGCGGATGGCGGCGGCGAGCTTCCAGCCGATGTCGTAGCCGTCCTGCACGCCGGTGTTGAGGCCCTGGCCGCCCGCCGGGCTGTGGACGTGCGCGGCGTCGCCCGCGAGGAAGACGCGGCCGGAGCGGAACGCGGCGGCCACCTTCGTGTGGACCTGGAAGCGGCTGCTCCACCAGACCTCGGAGATCCGCCACCTGCCGGGGCCGCGCGCGTCCAGCAGCTGCTGCAGCTCGGGCTTCTCGGGGCGGTCGGAGCGGGTCCCGGCGGGCTGGTCGAAGAAGACGCGGTGCCCGCCCTCGGGCAGCGACACGACGACGAGGACGCCCTCGGGCGTGAGGTGGTACTGCGCCTCGCGGTCGGGCAGTTCGGCGCCGCCCGCCGGGTCGAGGACGACGTCGCCCAGCAGGAAGTCCCGCGGGTAGGTGGCGCCTTCGAAGTCGACGCCGAGCGTGCCGCGCACGGTGCTGTGCATGCCGTCGGCGGCGATGAGCCAGCTCGCCGTGGTCGCGCTCTCCTGGCCGTCGGCGTCGCGCAGCAGCGCGGTGACGGTGTCGGCCTCCTGGGTGACGGAGGACACCTCGGTGTTCCAGCTGACGGCGCCGCCGAGCTGGGTGAGGCGGGCGTACAGCAGTTCCTCGGTCACCGGCTGGGGCACGCACAGCGGGCCGGGGAAGCGGGTGTTGGACAGGCCGCCGAAGCGCACGCCCGCGACCTTGCGGCCCCGCGACCAGTACGACGCGCCCGCGAGCGGCAGGGCGCGTTCGGCCAGCGGGGTGGCGACTTCGAGGCGGTCGAGGACTTCGAGGGCGCCGCTCCACAGCACCAGGGCCTTGGGGGCGGTGGCCGGGCCGCGGCGGCGGTCCACCACGTGCACGGGCACGCCGTGGCGCAGCAGCGCGCAGGCGGCGGTGAGGCCGGTGGGGCCCGCACCGACGATCAGGACGGTGTGGTCCGCGTGGTTCGCGTGGTCCGCGCTCATGCCCCGACTCCTTCAGCGGTCTGGTCATAGTCGAGTTCCAGGAGGCCGCCGACGTCCTTGACGGCTTGGCCTGTGGTGCTGAACAGCACGGCGTGCATGCCGAGTTCGCGCGCGGCGGTGAGGTTCTCCTCGGTGTCGTCGAGGAAGACGCACTCCTCGGCGTCCGCGCCGAGGCGGGCGAGGAGGCGGTGGTAGATCTCCGCGTCGGGCTTGCGGACGCCCTCCTCCGACGAGTCCACGACGACGTCGAACAGCTCGTCCACCGGCAGGGTGGCGCGCCAGCGGGCGGACCACTCGCGGACGTTGTTGGTCAGCAGCGCGACCCGGAAGCCCGCCGCGCGGACGGCGCGCAGGAAGTCGACCAGCTCCTCGTTCGCGTGCCTGCCGAGGAACCACAGCTCGCCGAACGGGCGGCCGCCCAGGATGTCCCCGGTGCCGGGCGGCATCTCGGCGGTGATCCGGCCGACCATCTCGGCCTCGGTGATCGCCCCCGTCTCCAGGTCGGCCATGGGCGTGGCACCGTGCCGTTCGGTGGCCGCCATGAACGCGGTGACGATGGTCTCCAGCGGTATCCCGACCCGGGAGGCGAAGAGCTGGTACGTCTCCCCCAGCGGATTGGTCAGGACACCGCCGTAGTCCACGACAAGGGTGGTGATGCGCTTCACGCCCACTGGGCCACCTCCACGGTGACGTCGCTGCAGAGGCTCCCGCTCTGC
Source organism: Streptomyces sp. NPDC049879 (assembly GCF_044461265.1). Lineage (NCBI taxonomy): Bacteria > Bacillati > Actinomycetota > Actinomycetes > Kitasatosporales > Streptomycetaceae > Streptomyces > Streptomyces sp. NPDC049879. Next base: position 298,058 of record NZ_JBITKT010000003.1, read on the forward strand.
TCGGTACGGACGGCGACGGGCACGGCGAGGAGGCCGAGATCCGTCGCGTGCCGGACGCCGTCGACCCGGGCCAGCACGCTGGTCCCGAGGTCGAGTTCGGCGAATTCGGTGAACACGGCCTCCAGGCCGGTCACCACGAGGTTCTCCGGTGCCAGCCCGTGCAGCCTGGCCACCGAGGCCACCGCGACCTGCCGGGCGGCCTCCAGCTGGAGGTTGCCGGGCACGTGGTCGAGCTGGTGGTCGAACAGGTGCGGGTGCGCCGTGTCCACGACGACGCGGGCGAGCGCGTTCCCCGCCGTGTCCACGGCCGGTTCGGTGACGACGACGTTGCGCGGGTCGCGGCGGCCGATGGTCTCGGGCGCGGCGGGCGCCAGGCGGCTGACGAGCGTCGAGCCGGGGTCGGCGGCCCGGACGCGTTCCCTGCCCTTGGTGCGCAGCAGGTCGAACGCGCGGCGGCTCACGAACATCAGGGCGCCGGACGCCTCCAGCGCGACCGTGTCGTCCACGGTGAACACGCCGTCGAACTCGAAGCCGAGGACGCGCCCGGCGCGGTTGCGCTCCGGCCGCACGGTCAGGCCCACGACGACGTTCGCGGGCCGGCTGCCGATGCGCAGCGCCTCCAGCGAACGGACGCGGTAGCTCATCGACTTGAAGATGAACGCGCTGTCGATCGCCACGCCGAGGTGCTGGTGCGCGACGAGCACGCCCGCCTGCCGCAGCACCTCCACGATGAGCAGGAAGTCGTACGCCGCCGGGTTCTCCCCGATGACGTGGCCGCGCGGCAGCTGGGCGGCCACGTCGAAGACCGCCTCGGCGCCGTCGGGCGTGTTGGCCGCGGACGCGAGGGAGTCGGTGATGAAGACCTCAGCCACGGACGCCCGGTGCACCAGCGCACGCGGAACGGTCGCGTCGAACCGGAGTCGGTCGCGGGGCGTGGATGAGGGGAGTTCCATGGGCAGGGTCATGCCGTGCTCTCCTTCCGGGTCCGCTGGGGCGAGCCCCCCGGGTGCCCTGCGGAGGATCTTGGCGCCCGGCGCTGACCGTTGGCTGGAAGGATCGCTGAAGCCGCGCTGAAGGCGGCGGGGGCGGGGGAACGCGGGTCCGGCGGGCCGCTCGCGCGCCCCCCGCCGTTCGTCTCCCGGTGGTGCGGCGGCCTCCGGCCGCTCTCCTCCTTGCTGCCCGCCGCGCCGGGAACTCATGCGCCCCGCCGGGCGACCACTGAGACGTGACGGCGGACGGACGGGAGGCCGGTGTGACGGACGGGACGGCGGACGGCAGGTGGTACGAGGACGAGGCGCTGTGGGCGGACTTCGCGCCCGTGATGTTCTCGCCCGAGCGCGGCACCTCGGTCGCCGCGCTGGTCAGGGACGCGGCGCTGCTCGACTTCCCGCCCGGGTCGCGCGTCCTCGACCTGGCCTGCGGCCCCGGCCTGTTCCTGGTGCCGCTGGCGGAGCGGGGGTACGAGGTGACGGGCGTCGACCTCAGCCCCGGCATGCTGGCGCGCGCCCGCCGGGCCTGCGACGCGGCGGGCGTGCGCGTGACGCTGGAGCGCGCCGACATGCTGGGCTACGTGGCGCCCGGCGCGTACGACGTGGTCCTCAACGTCTTCACGTCCTTCGGGTACTTCGACGACCCGGCCGCCAACGCCCGTGTGCTGCGCAACGCCTGGGAGAGCCTGGCCCCCGGCGGGCGGCTGCTCGTGGACGTGATGGGCAAGGAGGTCCTGGCCGGCTGGATCGGGCGCCCGCAGGCGGTGGACCTGCCCGGCGGCGCGTACGTCGTGCAGCGCGACACCGTGCTGGACAGCTGGCGGCGGCTGCGGACCGACTGGACGCTGGTGCGCGGCGAGGTGGCCCGTACGGCGTCGATCCACTCGTTCCTCTACAGCGCGGCGGAGCTGCACGACCTGTTCGTGGCGGCCGGGTTCGCGGACGTCGCCTGCCACGGGGACTTCGACGGCGGGCCGTACGACCAGACGTCGCGGCGCCTCGTCGTGGTCGGCAGGAAGCCGTGACGGCCCCCGGCCCGCGCGGCCCTCCCCCGCCCGGCGGCGCCCACCCCGTACGACGGCACATCCCGGCTCGCCACCCGCACGCCCAGGAGGTCCGGTACGTCATGCTCCTCTCCCCCAGCCCACCCGCCCGGCACGGCGCCCCCGAGGGAGCCGCGCCGTGACCGCCGCACCCACCCCCACCCCCCTGTCGCCACCGGCCGCCGGACCCGCCGCCGCACCCGTCCACGAGCACATCACCGACGCGATCAAGGCACCCGCGCTGGTCCGCCTCGACGGCGACACGGTCCTCGCCCGCTTCGAGACGATGAAGGTCTACGCGGCCCTCGGCGCCGTCCGCACCCTGCTGCGCCGCGGCCGGATTCGCCCCGGGCAGACGCTGATCGACAGCTCCAGCGGCATCTACGCCCTGGCGCTCGCGATGGCCTGCCACCGCTACGGCCTGCGCTGCCACATCGTCGCCTCCACGACCGTGGACTCCGTGATGCGCGCCCAGCTTGAGGTGCTCGGCGCGACCGTGGACCAGATGCCGCCGTCCAGCAGCCTGCGGCTCGACCAGGAACGGCGGGTGCGCCACGTGCGGCGGCTGCTGGCCGGGCGGCCCGACATGTACTGGATGCGGCAATACCACGACCCCGTGCACCAGGCGGGCTACGGCGAGTTCGCCGCGCTCGTGGACGCCGCGCTGCCCGGGGAGCGGCTGACGGTCGTCGGCGCGGTCGGCACCGGCGCGTCCACGGGCGGGCTGACGCGGGCGCTGCGCGCGACGGGCCGCGCGGTGCGGCTGGTGGGCGTGCAGCCGTTCGGCAGCGTGACGTTCGGCAGCGAGCGGTTCAGCGACCCGGAGGCGATCATCGCCGGGATCGGCAGCTCCATCCCGTTCGGGAACGTGCGGCACGCGCTGTACGACACGGTGCACTGGCTCGACTTCCGGCACGCCATGGCGGGCACGGTCGGGCTGCTGCGCGACCACGCGGTCTTCGCCGGCCTGTCCACCGGCGCCGCCTACCTGGCGGGCGGGTACGAGGCGGCGCGACGGCCGGGCAGCGGCCCGTACCTGCTGCTCGGCCCGGACACCGGGCACCGGTACGCGGAGCGCGTCTTCGCCCGCCACCGGGAGGCCGCCGACCCGGCGGAGCTGCGGCCGCTGCGCATCGGGACGCCGGGCGACCTGCGCCCGCCGTGGTCGGTGCTGGAGTGGGCCGGGCGCCAGGCGCCGCCGGGCGCCGTCCACACGGAGGACACGGAAGGGGAACCGGCGTGACGATCGCCGCGCTCGAAGCACTGTCGTTCGGCCTGGGCCGCACCGCCGCGGCGGCGGAGCGGGCCGGGCACCGGTTCGTCCTGCTGACGGGCGACCGCTCCGTCTACCGGCACGAGCTGGCGGAGCTGCCGCCCGGGGCGCTGACCGTCGTGGACACCGACACGTCCGACGAGGGCGCCGTCCGCGCCGCCCTGGCCGCGCTGCCGGACCTCGCCGGGCTGGTCAACACCACGGACACGTGGAGCGTCCCGGCCGCCGACATCGCCGCGTCGCTCGGCCTGCCGGGTCCCGATCCGAAGGCCGTGCGCGTGCTGCGCGACAAGGCGCGGGTACGGGAGCTGTTGCACCGTGCGGGCCTCAGTCCGGGGGGCGCGCTGCCCGTGGCCCCTGGCCCGGGGAGCGCGGCGGAGGTGCTGCGGGAGGTGGGTCTTCCCGCGGTGCTGAAGGACTCGGCGGGCACGTCGTCGCGGGATGTGTGGATCGTCCACGACGAGGACGCGCTGCGGGCCGCGCTGGCGGAGGCGGCCGGGCGGCGGCTGGCGGGGCGTCTGTTCGCCGAGAGGTTCCTCGCCGGGCCGCTCTACAGCGCGGAGACGCTCACCTGGGCGGGGACGACGCGGCTGCTCGGCGTCCTGAGCCGCCAGACGTCGCGGCGGCCCGCCGTGCGCGAGGAGGCCGCCGCGTTCCCGGTGGCGCTGCCGCCCGGACGGTCGGAGCGGCTCGCGGAGTGGGTCGGCCGCGTGCTGGCGGCGGCGGGGCACGACGGCGGGTTCGCGCACGTGGAGTTCATCCTGACGGCGGACGGACCCGAACTGGTCGAGATCAACCGGCGGATCGGCGGCGCGCTGGTCGGCGAGGCGCTGTGCCGTTCGCTCGGGACCGACGTGTACGACGCGCTGGTCGACACGGTCCTCGGCCGCCGTCCCGCGCTCCTGGACGCGGACCTGGCGCACAGCGGCCGGGCCTGCGGCATGGTGCTCGTGTACGCGGACCGGCCGGGGACGCTGACCGGCTGGCAGGGGCTCGACGGGCTCGGGGCGTTCCCTGGCGCGGTGGGCTGGTACCCGACGCGCGCGCCGGGCGACACGATGGCGCACGTCGGGGACCAGCGGGGCTGCACGGGCATCGTGCTGGCGGAGGCGGAGACGGCCGAGCTGGCGCTGCACCGGGCGTGGAGCGCCGCGGTGACGGTCCGTCCGGTGCTGCGGGACGACACCGCGCGGCCGGGGTCGTAGGCCGAAGGTCCGGCTGTTCACGGCGTGCCGGTCGGCGTGAGGATCGTGGCCGTGATCGATCCCCAGCGCGTCGCCGCCTTCTGTGCCGTGTCCTTCCTGCTCTCCGTGGTCCCCGGGCCCGGGGTGCTGTTCGTCGTCGGCCGGGCGCCGGCCCACGGACGGCGGGTGGCGCTGGCGTCCGTGCTGGGCAACGCGCTCGGCGGCTACACCCTGGCCGTGGCCGTGGCGCTGGGCGTCGGCAGCGCGGTGGAACGGTCCGCCCTCCTGTTCGCGGTGGTCAGGCTGACCGGGGCCGGGTGTCTCGTCGTCCTCGGTGTCCTGGCGCTGTGGGCCGCCCGGCGGGCGGCCGGAGCCGTCGCCGGGGCATCCGGTGCGGGCCGGGTTCCTGGTCGGGGTGGGCAATCCGAAGAGCATCGTCTTCCTGACCTCCGTGCTGCCCCAGTTCGTCGACCCGGAGGCGGGGCACGCCGTCGCCCAGATGCTCGTCCTCGGCCTGGCGGGTGCCCTGCTGGCCCTGGCCACCGACGCCGCCTGGGGGCTGGCGGCCTCCGCCGCCCGCGCGTGGTTCGGCCGCTCGCCCCGGCGGATCGCGCTGATGGGCGGGACGGGCGGCCTCGCGATGGTGGGTCTCGGGGTGTCCGTCGCCGCCACCAGGCGCGCGGACTGATCCCCGTCAGCCGCTCACGGCTTGAGGACGAGCCGGATCGGGTCCCCCTTCTTGGAGTGCACGCGCTCGACGGCCTCGGCGGCGTCTTCGAGCGGCAGCACGTCGGTGACGGAGCGGGAGAAGTCGAGGCGCCCGCCCGCCGTCAGCCCGATGAGCTGGGGTACGGCGTCGTCCTCCGAACCGTAGTGGCCGAGGATGCGGTGCTGCAGGTAACTGAACGCCAGGCTGTTCCCGACGCGCAGCGGCCTGCCCGTCAGCCCGACGAGGACGAGGCTGCCGCGCGGGGCGAGCACGCCGAGCGCCTGCTCGCGCACGGCGTCCACGCCCGCGAAGTCGAAGGCGGCGGCGAGGCCCGCGCCCCCGGTCGCGGCGCGCACCGCGTCGCCGAAGCCGGGGTCGGCCGGGTCGAGCGCGAGGTCCGCGCCGAAGGCGAGGGCGCGCTCGCGGGCGGCCGGCGCCGGGTCGGCGGCGACGATCGGGTACGCGCCCACCGCGCGCAGCAGCTGCACGCCGTGCGCGCCGAGCCCGCCGACGCCCCAGACGCCGACCGGCTGGGCGGGCCTGATCCCGGCGGTGACGGTGATGGCGCCCCAGGGGGTGGAGACCGCGTCGGGGATGATCGCGCCCTGCTCGAAGGGGATCGTGTCGGGGAGCGCGAAGAGGGTGGACTCGGTGGCCAGCGCGTACTCCGCCCAGCCGCCGTCGTAGTCCGCGCCGCGTGTCCAGACCATGCCGTCACGGGTCTCGCCCGCCTGGAGGACGACGCGGTCGCCCGGCTGCCAGGCGGTCACGCCAGGCCCCGGCTCGGCGACCACGCCCGCGACCTCGTGGCCGAGCGTGACGGCGTCGCCGCTGAGGTACGTGCCGCGGCCGAGGGTCCCGTCGATGCAGTGCACGTCGGAGAGGCAGACGCCGGCCGCCTCCACCTTGACCAGCACCTGGCCGGGTCCGGGGACGGGCCGGGGCACGTCCTCGACGCGGAGCGCCAGGTCGGGGTAGTGCAGCCGGACGGCACGCATCGTCGCAGGGGTGGTTCCCATCGTGATCACTCTCCGTGGTGCGGTGCCCCGGTGGTGCCGGGGCGGGTCGAGGCGGGTGCGCGGTAACGCAAGTGCCCTTGCTTTGGACGGTACGGCGCGGGTCCCCGCAACGCAAGAGCCCTTGCGTTAGCCTGACGGCATGCGCAACTCGGACTGCGGAGAAGGCGGGAACGGCGGCGGCAAGGCGGCCCCGCCCCTGCGGCGGCGGGGCGAGCGGCTGCGGCAGGCCGTGCTCGCCACGACCGTGCGGCTGCTGGCGTCCCGGCCCTTCGACGAGGTGACGGTCGCGGCGGTGGCGCGCGAGGCGGGTACCCATGAGACGTCGATCTACCGCCGCTGGAAGACCCGCGAGAACCTCATCCACGACGCCGTCACGCAGTACAGCGACGACATGCTGCCGCTCCCGGACACCGGCACCGTGCGCGGCGACCTGCTGGCACTCGCCGAGGGCTTCGCGCGCGTCCTGGCCACGCCGGAGGGCTCGGCCCTGCTGCGCCTGTCCGTCCGCCCCGCCGACGGCGAGGGGGACGGCGGCGACGAGGACGCCGGGTACCGCGCCGCCTACTGGGCCGAGCGCCTGCGGCTGGCGGAGACCCTCGTGCGCAGGGGCGTCGAGCGCGGCGAGCTGTCCCCCGGCCACGACGCCGCCGTGATCGTCGAGGCGGTGTGCGCGCCCGTGCTGGTCCACGCGCTGTTCGGCGGCCCCCCGCCGGACGGGCGCTTCCTCGCCGGGCTGGTGGATCTCGTCGTGTACGGCGGCGCCCCCGGGCCGTGAGGCGGCCGGGGGCGCCGCGGGCGCGACCGGCCGCCTCAGGCCAGCCAGACCGTCGCGAGGTCGCGCCGCGCCCGCGCCACGCGCGACCGCACCGTGCCGACCGGGCAGCCGGCGATCTCGGCGGCCTCCGCGTACGACAGGCCGAGCAGCTGCGTCAGGACGAACGCCTGCCGCCGCCCGCCGTCGAGGGCGCGCAGCGCGTCGAGCAGCGCGATCTGCTCCTCGAAGCCGGGCGCCCTGCGCGGCTGCGCGCGGTCGGCCGCCGCGAGCCAGTCGGCCGTGTCGGCCAGCGCCGGGCGCACGGCCGCGCGCCGATAGCGGTCGACGACGACCCGGCGCGCGATCGACAGCAGCCATGCCCGGGCGCACGACCGCCCGGCGAAGCCCGGCAGGCTGCCCAGGGCGCGGGCGAACGTCTCCTGCGCCAGGTCGTCCGCGCCGGGACCGTCCGCGCTGAGGTGCGCGACGAACCTGCGGACGTCGTCGTAGGTCGCGCGGACGAAGCGCTCCGCCGCGTCCCGGTCGCCGTCGCCCGCGGCCAGCGCCCAGAGGGTGATGTCGGCGTCGGCCGCGTCCGACCGCCCGGCGGCGGTCCGGCGGCGCGGCGGGGCTGATGCGGTGGATACGGATGGTGCGGGTGGTGCCATCGTGTCGTGGGCAGCGTTCATCGCCACTGGTCCTCGGTGTTCTCGCGGAGCCGTCGGCACGCCGCAGCGGCCCCTCGGCGACCGTCACGCGCGGCGCGCCGCGCGTGACGGGGAACAGGTCGGCTCAGGACGACGGCACGGGCGGGCCGCGGCGCGACCCCCTGTGCAGCGCCAGCAGGTCACGCGGCCTGCGCGCCCGGCGCGGAGCGGGCGGCAGGGGTACGCGCGGCAGCGGCGGGACGCCCGCCCCCGCCCGTTCGGCCACCCGAAGGGGCGCGCACAACAGGAGCGCGACGCAGCGCGCGAGTTGCCGTACGACGGCCTCGCCCCGCCACAGCCACCAGCCGCACAGCAGCCCGGCCACCCCGTGGGCGAGCGCCATGGCGGGGCCCGCGTAGGCACCGTCGAGCACGGGGGTGAAGGCGTCGAGGGCGGTGAGGTCGGGGCCGGGTGCCGGGTTCGGGGTGTGGTGATGGTGCGCGTGCCCGGCGTACGCACCGTGCTCCACGGGCAGCTGGGCCGGCCACTCGGTGCCGCCCGCCGCCGGGCGCATGGGGTGGAGACCGCTGAAGACGGCGTGCAGCACGGCCTGGCCCAGGGCGCTCGCCCCGGTGATCAGCCGGATGCCCCGCTCGCGGTGGGCCAGCCACCAGCCCGCGCCGCACATCACGGCGAACGCGAGCGCGACGCTCGCGGGCGGGAGGCCGTTCCCGGCGGACAGCACATGTCCGAGTCCGGACACCGCGACGCACACCGTCGCGTACAGCGCGGCGTGGGCGAGGCGGAGTGCGGGTCCGGCTCCCATGCGCGCCATGGTGGCAGCGCCTCCCGGCCCCGGGGGAAGAGCGGTCGATGGCGATAGATCACCCGTTCGACCGCTATGACGGGACACCGGATTCCTGTGATCTGCGTCACATTCCAGCGCGTGCGGCCGGTCCGCCCGCCGGAACTGTACGCCCCCCGCGCCGCACCCCCCGAATCCCCGGCCCGGCGGACGCGCCCGGGGCCGCCGCCCGGCCGATACTGGCGGGTGCGCGGCGCCGTGGCCGCGCCCGGCCCCGGCCGGAGCCTGCTGGAGGTAGTCATGCGGATGCTGATCAACTCGGCGGAGACCGTCGTCGCCGACGCGCTGCGCGGGATGGCCGAGGCCCACCCCGAGCTGACCGTGGACGTGGAGAACCGGGTGGTCGCCCGCCGGGACGCGCCGGTCACCGGCAAGGTCGCGCTGGTCTCCGGCGGCGGCTCGGGCCACGAGCCGCTGCACGGCGGCTTCGTCGGCCCCGGGATGCTGGACGCGGCTTGTCCCGGCGAGGTGTTCACCTCCCCGGTGCCCGACCAGATGGTCCGCGCCGCCTCCCTGGTGGACGGCGGCGAGGGCGTCCTGTTCATCGTGAAGAACTACACGGGCGACGTCCTCAACTTCGACATGGCCGCCGAACTGGCCGACGAGGAGGACATCCGCGTCGCCCGCGTGCTGGTCGAGGACGACGTCGCCGTCACCGACAGCCTCTACACGGCGGGCCGCCGCGGCACGGGCGGCACCCTCTTCGTCGAGAAGCTGGCCGGGGCGGCGGCCGAGGCGGGCGCGCCGCTCGACCGCGTCACGGCGATCGCGCAGCGGGTGGCGGACGCGTCGCGCAGCTTCGGCGTCGCCCTCGGCGCGCCGACCACGCCCGCCAAGGGCGGTCCGACCTTCGACCTCCCCTCCGACGAGCTGGAGCTGGGCATCGGCATCCACGGCGAGCCGGGCCGCGAGCGGCGCGCCGTCATGACGTCGGCGGAGATCGCGGACTACACGGTCGACGTCCTGCTGGCCGACCGGAAGCCGGGCGGCCCCGTCCTCGCGCTCGTCAACGGCATGGGCGCCACGCCGCTGCTGGAGCTGTACGGCTTCAACGCCGAGGTCCAGCGCGTCCTGCGCGAGCGCGGCGTGACGGTGGCGCGTACCCTCGTCGGCAACTACGTGACGTCCCTGGACATGGCGGGCTGCTCCGTGACGCTGTGCGAGGTGGACGACGAACTGCTGCGGCTGTGGGACGCGCCGGTGAGCACGGCGGGGCTGCGCTGGGGCCGCTGAGAGGAGCGCGAAGTGGCTGCGATGGACGCCGGGTTCTTCCGGCGCTGGCTCGCCCTGGCCGCCGCCGCGGTGGACCGTGACGCCGGGCGGCTGACCGACCTGGACTCCGCCGTCGGCGACGCCGACCACGGGAGCAACCTGCGGCGCGGCTTCGCCGCCGTCACCGCCGCGCTGGACGAGCAGGAGCCGGACACCCCCGGCGCCGTCCTCCAGCTCGCGGGCCGCACGCTGGTCTCCAAGGTCGGCGGCGCCTCGGGGCCGCTCTACGGCACGCTGCTGCGGCGTACGGGCAAGGCGCTCGGCGACGCGCCCGAGGTCGGCGGCGAGGAGCTGCGCGACGCGCTGCGCGAGGGCGTGGAGGCCGTGGCCCGGCTGGGTGGCGGGGCGGCGGGCGACAAGACGATGCTCGACGCGCTGCTGCCCGCCGTGGACGCGCTCCCCGACACGGCGGCGGCGCGGACGGCGGCGCTCGGCGGCGCGGAGGCGACCGTCCCGCTCCAGGCCCGCAAGGGCAGGGCGAGCTACCTGGGCGAGCGCAGCAAGGGGCACATGGACCCGGGGGCGGCCTCCTCCGCACTGCTGATCGGGGCCCTCGACGAGGCGGCGCACGGCACGGACGGTACGCACGGGAACGGGACGGTGGACGGCGATGGCTGACGGTGCGCGCGTGGGGATCGTGCTGGTGTCGCACAGCGCGGAGGTCGCCGCGTCCGTGGCGGTGCTCGCGGCCGGCCTCGCGGGCGGCGGCGACCTCGCCCCCGTGGAACCGGCGGGCGGCACGCCCGACGGCGGGCTCGGGACCAGCGCCGAGCTGATCGCGGAGGCCGCGCGCCGGGTGGACGGCGGCGCCGGTGTCGCCGTGCTCGCCGACCTCGGCAGCGCCGTGCTCACCGTGCAGGCGATGCTGGCGGAGGGCGACGAACTGCCCGCCGGGACACGGCTGGTGGACGCCCCGTTCGTGGAGGGCGCGGTGGCGGCGCTGGTGACGGCCTCGGCCGGGGGCGACCTGAACGCGGTGGCGGACGCGGCGGCCGAGGCGTACGACTTCAGGAAGCTCTGAGGAGGAGGACGGGCGGCGTCAGCCGCCCACGGCGGGGACGGGTCCGGCCGGTTCGAACCAGGTCGGCCCCTCCTCGCCCGCCAGCCTGATCCGCTCCAGCGCGAACGCGGGGAGTGGCGGCAGCCCGTCCAGCGCGAACCAGCCGACTTCGAGGGACTCGTCGTCGTTCACCCGCGCCTCGCCGCCGACCGCGCGGCACTGGACCGCGATGTCGGTGAACTGGACCTGGTCACCGTTCGGGTACCGGGTGGGCGGCAGCGTCTGCACCAGCAGGATGCGCTCGGCGACGCAGCGCACCGCCGTCTCCTCCAGGACCTCGCGGACCGCCGCCAGGGCGGGCTGCTCCCCCGGTTCCGGGATGCCGCCGGGGATCGACCAGCGGCCGGTGTCGGCGCGGCGGCCGAGGAGGACGCGGCCCGCGTCGTCGTGGACGACCATGCTGACGCCCGGCAGGCACAGCAGGTCGTGACCGATGTGGCGGCGGAGGCGGAGGATGAAGTCGGGAGTTGCCATGGCGGCGAGCCTACGCGGACGCCGCCGCGAGCAGGCGCCCCTCCGGGTAGGCGAGGGCGGCCTCCGGCAGCGCGGCGGGCCGGCCGGCCGCGAAGACGGTCAGGCGGCCGGTGGGAGGCGCGGCGGGGTCGGGCGCGGAGCGCGCGCGGCGCAGGGCCTGCGCCGCGACGGCACCGGCCGATCCGTGGAGGGTGACGGTGATGCCGTACGCCGCCGCGAGGTGGTCGCGGATGCGGTCGGCGACCAGCTCGTAGTGCGTGCAGCCGAGGACGACCGTACGGGTGGTGGGGGGCGTCAGGCCCGCCGCGGCCTTGACGGCGGCGCCGATCGCGGCGTCGTCGGCGCGCTCGACGGCGTCGGCGAGGCCGTGGCAGGGGACGCCGGCCGCCGGGACCCCGGCGGCGAAGTCGGCGATCAGCCGCTGCTGGTAGCGGCTTGCCGTGGTCGCCGGGGTGGCCCAGACGGCGAACGGCTCGCCGCGCGTGGCGGCGGGCTTGATCGCCGGGACGGTCCCGATGACAGGGATCGCGGGCTCCAGTTCGGCCCGCAGGGCGGGCAGCGCGTGGACCGAGGCGGTGTTGCAGGCGACGATCAGGGCGTCCGGGCCGGTCGCGGCGGCGGCGCGCGCGCAGACGAGGGCCCGTTCCGTGATGTCCTCGGGGGTGCGCGGACCCCACGGCATGCCCGCGGGGTCCCCGGAGATCACCAGGTCGGCGTCGGGGCGCAGGCCGCGCACGGCGGCCGCGGCGGCCAGCAGGCCGAGCCCCGAGTCGACGAGCGCGAACCTCACTTGCGGCCCGGCGTCCACTGGAGGCCGAAGCCGTACGCGTGGTCCACCGTGCGCTGCGGGCTCACACCGCGGTCGGGCACCAGGTAGCGCGCCTCGCGCTTGACGGTCAGCTCGCCGTTCTGCCCGGTCAGCTCGGCCAGCACGCAGACCGGCGAGGGGACGGTGCACTCGTCGAGGGAGAAGTCGACCGGCGCGCCCTTCTCCGGGGTGAGCGTGACGGTGGCGGCGATGTCCTGGAAGCTGGCGGCGCCGGAGTAGATCGTCACGAAGATCACGACGCGGCGCAGCTCGCGGGCGTGGTCCAGGTTGATGGTGAGGTTCTCGCCCTTGGCGACGGCGCCGGTGCGGTCGTCGCCGTCCAGGTGGATGTACGGCGCCTGGTGGAGGGAGCCGAACGCGTTGCCCAGCGCCTGGATGACGCCCTTGCGGCCGTCCGTCAGCTCGAAGAGCGCGCACAGGTCGAGGTCGAGGCCGCCGCCCATGGCCTTGTTGAGCCGCTCCTTCCAGCCTCCCTTGGACGCGCCGGTCTGGCGCTGCTCCCAGTTGAGGTTGACGCGCATCTGGCCCGAGGTGGCGCCCTGCTTGGCGAGCGAGATGGTCGGGGACGCCTTGGTGAGCGTGACCTTGCTCAGCCGCACCTGGGGCGCCGGGGGCTGCGGGGTCGCGCCGGGGGGCGGCGGGGGCATGGCGGCGGGGACGGCGCCCGCCGGGGGCGGGGGCAGGGGTGCCTGGGCGGGGGCGGGAGCGGTCGAGGGGGGCGGGGGGACGGCGGCCTGCGGGGCGGGCGGGGGCGCGTCGTCCACGCTGATGCCGAAGTCGGTGGCCAGGCCGGCGAGGCCGCTGTCGTACCCCTGGCCCACGGCGCGGAACTTCCAGGCGCCCTGGCGCCGGTACAGCTCGCCGAGGACGAAGGCGGTCTCCGTCGTGGCGTCGGTGCTGTCGAAGCGCGCGATCTCGGCGCCGCTGTCGGCGTCGCTCAGGCGGATGTGCAGGCCGGGGACGCGGCCGAACGTGCCGCCGTCGGCGGAGGCGGCCAGGGTGACTTTCTCGACGGCGGGCTCGACGGAGCCGAGGTCGACGGTGAGCCGGTCGGTGACGGCGTCGCCCTGCGGCTGCTTGCCCTCGTGGCGGACGGCGCCGGAGGCGTGGGCCGGCTGGTTGTAGAAGACGAAGTCGGCGTCGGAGCGGACCCGGCCGCCGACGAGGAGGAGCGCCGAGGCGTCCACGTCCGGTGTCCCCGGCGCGGCTGCCCAGCCGATCTCGACGCGCACCGTTCGCGCGGCCACCGGGACATTCGCACCTTTGAGCATCGGGGTTTCCTCCGTCGTGGGGCGTCGTCACGCCACGTGTTCCGCAGCCACCGCCCACTATGCCATCCCGCCCCGGAAGACCCCTCGGAGCGGCGGGGGGAGCGGTCGCGCGAGCGGGGGCATTGCGCCTTTTCCGGCCTTTATGCGGAATTGCCTCGCATGGGGACCGGGCGGCTCGCCCGCATCCGGCCAAATCAGCTTCTCGTCGGACTCCCCAACAAGCACACGGTGGGCTTAACTTATGGGGTATGACCTCCCCGCGCCCCTACGGTGGTGGGTACTCCTCACCGTCGTTCGCCGACACCCCGATCTACGACAGGCTGGTGGCCGAGCGGGGAACCCCGCAGATCGCCCCCATCCGCGTTCCCGCGGCCTACGACCCCGTGGGGTTCCCGCACCCGTCCCCCCAGCCCGCGCTGCCGGCCCTGCCCGCGCTCCCGTCGGCGCCGTCGCAGCCCTTCCAGCCGTTCCAGCAGTCCTCGCCCGGCATGCACCCCGTGCCGTCGGGCCAGTCCTTCCCCGCCTTCCCGCAGCAGGGCGGCGGTCCCGGCTACCAGGCCGCTCCCCCGCGCCAGCAGCTGCCCGCCCCGGCGGCGCAGGCCCCCGGGGGCTACTTCCCGCAGCAGGCCGCCGCGCCGCGCCCCGCGTTCCCGGGGAACGCGTCGCACGTGCCGCAGGCCCCGGCGCCGCAGCAGATGCGGCCCGCGGCGCCCCGTCCGGCGGCCCCCCGCCCGTACCCCGGCGCGTTCCAGGGCCAGCAGCCCCAGAACGCGCCCTACCAGGGGCAGGGCGGGCAGAACCCGTATCCGGCGCAGGAACGGCCGCAGCAGCACCAGTACCAGTCGCCCGGCTACTGGTCGGAGCCGGGCGCGGGCCACTGACCGCGCCCGGCGGGCGGTGGGAGGAACGGGCGGCCGTCAGATCTCGACGTCCTCCAGGATGCCGAGGGCGTCGGGGACGAGGACGGCCGCCGAGAAGTAGGCGCTGACCAGGTAGGAGATGACCGCCTGGTCGTCGATGCCCATGAAGCGGACGTTGAGGCTGGGCTCGTACTCCTCGGGGATGCCGGTCTGGTGCAGCCCGACGACGCCCTGGTTCTCCTGGCCGGTGCGCAGGGCGAGCACGGAGCTGGTGCCCTCGGGCGTGATGGGGATCTTGTTGCACGGCAGGATCGGGATGCCGCGCCACGCGCGCAGGACGGTCCCGTCGATCTCGGCGGGGGTGGGGTAGATGCCCCGGGCGTTCCACTCGCGGCCGATGGCGGCGATGGTCCTGGGGTGCGCCAGGAGGTACTGCGTCTTGCGGCGGCGGGAGATCAGCTCGTCGAGGTCGTCGGGGGTGGGCGGGCCGGTGCGGGTGTGGATGCGCTGGCGCACGTCCGCGTTGTGCAGCAGCCCGAACTCCCGGTTGTTCACC
>NZ_JBITKT010000003.1:312957-867821 GCF_044461265.1 Streptomyces sp. NPDC049879
CGTCAGCCGCAGCTGCTCCTCCACCTGGTTCATCGGCTCGTTGTACAGATCAGCCACCCGCGAATGCACCCGCAACACCGTCTGCGCCACACTCAACTCATACTCACGCGGCGACAACTCGTAATCCACGAACGTCCCCGGCAACACCGGCTCACCCACATGCCCCGACACCAACTCGATCGCCGCCTCACCGCGCCGGTTCTGGCGCGGGACGGGGCGCGACGCGACGCCGTCGAGGTGCGCGCGGAGGGCGGCGGAGCGGTCGGCGACGGCGGAGACGGCGTCGAGGGGCAGCGCGAGGACGGTGCAGCGGGTGCGGGCCGTGAGACCGTGCGGCCACTCGGCGGGGCCGCCGGTGAGGGCGCGGTCGCCGTCGTACTCGCCGTCCGCGAGGATGCCGAGGCTGCGCTCGGCGTCGTACGGGCCGGGGGCGAGCCGCTGCACCTTGCCGTGCGCGATCAGCAGGACCTCGGTGACGGGGGTGCCGCCCGCGACGACGACGTCGCCCGCGGCGTACTCGCGCTGGACGCAGCGCTCGGCGAGCGCGGCGAGGGCCTCCTCGTCGTCGAAGCCCTGGAGCGCGGGGAGTTCGGTCAGTTCGGCGGGGATGACGGAGACCTGGCGGCCGGTGGTGACGAACTCGACACGGCCGTTGCCGAGCGTGTGGGTGAGGCGCCGGTTCACGCGGAACGTGCCGCCGGACACCTGCGTCCACGGGAGGATCTTGAGCAGCCACCGGGAGGAGACCGCCTGCATCTGCGGCGGCGTCTTGGTGGTGGTCGCGAGGTTGCGTGCGGCGGCTGTGTCCAGGCTGGACAGCGGCGGGTTCTGCTGGGCGTTCACGGGATGTGCCTTCCATGGGCGGGCCGGGACGCGGCGGTGCGCGGCGGCCGGATGCGCGGTGCTGTGCTGTGTCTGAGGCGTGCTGTGTCGAGCCGTGCTGGGAGATGGGGCGCGAAGAATGCATTCTTCGTACGGTGCGGAACAGG
Source organism: Streptomyces sp. NPDC049879 (assembly GCF_044461265.1). NCBI lineage: Bacteria > Bacillati > Actinomycetota > Actinomycetes > Kitasatosporales > Streptomycetaceae > Streptomyces > Streptomyces sp. NPDC049879. The sequence goes on from NZ_JBITKT010000003.1 coordinate 313,947, forward strand.
CCCGGGAATTCCCGGCGGCGGACGCACCGGAAATCCGAACAGGGGTGCGCCGGACGGAAATGCGAGCGGAACGGCGGAATGCGCTCCGGGGGAAAAGAGGCGGCCGCGGCTCAGTGGCCGATCTCGACGTCCTCCAGGATGCCGAGGGCGTCGGGCACGAGGACGGCGGTGGAATAGTAGGCGCTGACCAGGTAGGAGATCACCGCCTGGTCGTTCACCCCCATGTACCGGACGGACAGGCCGGGTTCGTACTCGTCGGGGATGCCGGTGCGGTGGAGTCCCACGACGCCCTGCCGTTCCCCGGTGCGCAGGGCGAGCACGGAGCTGGTGCCCTCGGCGGTGACGGGGATCTTGTTGCACGGCAGCACCGGCACGCCGCGCCAGGCCGGCACCGCGTGCCCGCCCAGGGAGACGGTGTCCGGGTAGAGGCCGCGGCTGCTGCACTCGCGGCCGAACGCGGCGATGGCCTTGGGATGGGCCAGGACGACGCTCGGCTCCTTCCAGACGGTCGCGAGGAGTTCGTCGAGGTCGTCGGGGGTGGGCGGGCCGGTGCGGGTGTGGATGCGCTGGCGCACGTCCGCGTTGTGCAGCAGCCCGAACTCCCGGTTGTTCACCAGCTCGTGCTCCTGCCGCTCACGCAACGCCTCGATCGTCAGCCGCAGCTGCTCCTCCACCTGGTTCATCGGCTCGTTGTACAGATCAGCCACCCGCGAATGCACCCGCAACACCGTCTGCGCCACACTCAACTCGTACTCACGCGGCGACAACTCGTAATCCACGAACGTCCCCGGCAACACCGGCTCACCCACATGCCCCGACACCAACTCGATCGCCGCCTCACCCGCGGCGTTGCGCGGCGCGGCCTCGGCGGCGCGTGCGGAGTCCAGGTGGGCGGCCAGCCCCGGGGCGCCGTCCACGACCTCCCGGAGCGCCTGGGCGTCGGCGGTGAGCACGGTGCCGCCGGTGAGGGCCACCAGGCTGTACGGCCAGCCGCCGGGGTCGTCCTCGGTCAGCAGCCGGTCGCCCTCGAAGTCGCCGCCGGCCAGCACGCCGTGCTCGGTCTCGCCGTCGTAGCGGCCGGGGCCGCGCCGGCCGACCTTGCCGTGCGCGACGAGTACCACCTGGTCGGCGGGGTCGCCGGCGCGGGTGAGGACGTCGCCGGGGCGGAAGTCGTGCTGGGTGAAGACCGCGGCGAGCCGTTCGAGCACGGCGGTGTCGTCGTATCCGGCGAGGGCGGGCAGTTCGCCCAGCTCGGCCGGGATGACGCGGATCTCGGTGCCGGTCGAGACGAATTCGACGCGCCCGTTGCCGAGCGTGTGGGTGAGGCGCCGGTTCACGCGGAACGTGCCGCCGGACACCTGCACCCAGGGCAGGACCCGCAGCAGCCAGCGGGAGCTGATCTCCTGCATCTGCGGCGGCGTCTTGGTGGTGGTCGCGAGATTCCGCGCCGCGGCCGTCGTCAGGCTCGACGGGCCGTTCGGCGCGGTGTTCCGCGCCGCGTTCTCCGGCGCGTTACCGGTTGCAGTCGTCATGTGTCGTGTCGCCAATCCACGGTGCTTTCGCCCTTTCCGTTCAAGGGCCAATCGGGGGAGATCCCGCGAAGAAACTAGAGGGTGCGCGCAGACGCGGCAATCACTCGAAAGAGCGGTCAACTACTGGATTTCCCAAGGGAATTGCGGGGTATCCCGGCGCGGCCTTCCTGCACGTCTCCACACAGAGCGACGAGTTGATGACTTATCGTGACGGGCTAGGGTGTGAGGGCGCGCAGGCGCACTTCCGGAGCGCGGAGGCACGCGCGGGGCGCACGCCCAGTGCTGTCGCTCCGGTCATACCGGCAGCCCGCGGCGCGCTACGGTGGAGCGGCCAAGACGCCAGTACGCGTGGTAAAAAGCGCGGTCATCGCACGAGGTTGGGGCACAGCGGTCCATGACTAAGGGCTCGGTCCAGGTGACGCACACCGGTACGGGACGCTGGCGGCGGCGGACCGCCGTCTACAGCACGGTCACCGAAGCCCTCGCCGCCGCGGCCGACGGGGACGTGCTGGTCCTGGCCCCGGGCACGTACCGCGAGAACCTCGTCGTCGAACAGGCCGTCACCCTGCGCGGCCCCGCCGACGACCGGGACGGCCCGGCCCGCGTCGCCCCGCTGGACGGCGTGCCGCTGACCGTGCGCGGCTCCGCCACGGTGCAGGGGCTGCGGATCGAGGGCCAGGACACGACGGCGCCCGCCGTGCTCGTCGAGAACAGCATGCCGGAGCTGACCGGCCTCCAGATCCACACCTCCTCCGCGTCCGGCGTGGAGGTGCGCGGCGGCGCGCGGCCGACCGTGCGGCAGTGCACGGTGAGCAACCCGACGGGCACCGGCATCAGCGTCACGGACGGCGCGGGCGGCCTGTTCGAGGAGTGCGAGGTCACCGAGTCGGGGCAGCCGGGCATCGCGGTGCGCGGCCCGGCGCACCTGCGCCTCGAACGCTGCGCCGTGCGGCGTTCGCGCGGGGCGGGTCTCTCGGTGACCGGCGACGGCTCGGCGGTGGACGCGCTGGCGTGCGTCTTCGAGGAGGTGCGCGGCCCCGGCGTACGGCTCGCGGAGCGCGCCACGGCGCACCTCACCGAGTGCCGGGTCGCCGCGACCACGGGCGACGGCATCACGCTGGACACCGAGGCCGTGCTCACGCTCACCGACAGCGCGGTGACCGACATCCCGGAGAACGCGCTCGACCTGCGGTCCCGCTCGGTGCTGACCCTGGTCCGCACGGCGGTGCACGGCTTCGGGCGCAACGGGATGTCCGTCTGGGACCCGGGCACGCACGCGGACGCGCACGACTGCGAGATCCACGGCAGCACCGGCGACTACCCGGCGGTGTGGGTCAGCGACGGCGCGACGGCCGTCCTGGAGTCCTGCCGGGTGCACGACGTGCCGGACGCGCTGTTCGTCCTGGACGCCGGGTCCAGGGCGGACGTGGTGGACAGCCGGGTGGAGGACGTGCGCGGCTCGGCGGTCTCGGTGAGCGACGGCGCGACGGCCCGCCTCGACGCCTGCCGTATACGGCGGGTGGGGACCGGCGCCTGGTTCCGCGACGAGGGCAGCGGCGGCACGGTGACGGGCACCACCGTCGAGGAGGCCAGGACGGGCTTCATCGTCACGAAGGGCGCCGACCCCTCGGTGGAGGACTGCACGGTCACGGGCCCGTCCGAGGCGGGGGTCTACGTGTCGGCGGGCGGCAGGGGACGGTTCACGCGCTGCCGGATCTCCGGCTCGGGCGGCTACGGCTTCCACATCATCGACGGCTGCAGGACCGAGCTGAACCGCTGCCGCACCGAGCGGTGCGCGCGCGGCGGCTACGTGTTCACGGAGGACAGCCCGGTCCTGACCGACTGCCACAGCGACGAGTCCACCGCGCCCGGGGCGGACGTGCGGCTCAAGACGCCGGAGCCCGCGCCCACGCCCGTCGCGGACACGGCCGTCGCCAGATCGACGGCCGCCGCGCCCCCGGCACGCGCCGCCGCGCCGGTCACGCCCGCGGCCCCGCCGCCCCCGGCGCCCGACGCGCGCTCCTCCGACGACGTGCTCGGCGAACTGGAGTCGCTGGTCGGCCTGGACACCGTCAAGCGCGAGGTCAGGGCGCTGATCGACATGATCGAGGTCGGCAGGCGCCGCGAGGCGGCCGGGCTCAAGGCCGCCTCGCCGCGCCGCCACCTCGTCTTCACCGGCTCCCCCGGCACCGGCAAGACCACCGTGGCGCGGCTGTACGGGGAGATCCTCGCCGCGCTGGGCGTGCTGGAGCGCGGCCACCTGGTGGAGGTCTCGCGTGTCGACCTGGTCGGCGAGCACATCGGTTCGACGGCGATCCGCACCCAGGACGCGTTCGAACGGGCGCGCGGCGGCGTGCTGTTCATCGACGAGGCGTACGCCCTCTCGCCGGAGGACGCCGGGCGCGACTTCGGGCGCGAGGCGATCGACACGCTGGTGAAGCTGATGGAGGACCACCGCGACGCGGTCGTCGTCATCGTGGCCGGCTACACGGCGGAGATGGAACGTTTCCTACTGGTCAACCCGGGTGTCGCCTCGCGTTTCTCCCGCACCATCAGCTTCGGCGACTACTCGCCGGAGGAGCTGCTCAGCATCGTCGGGCAGCAGGCGGGCGAGCAGCAGTACGAGCTGGGCGAGGGCACGCGCGAGGCGCTGCTGAAGTACTTCACGACGCTCGACCGCGGCCCGTCGTTCGGCAACGGGCGCACCGCGCGGCAGACGTTCGAGGCGATGGTCGAGCGGCACGCCGGGCGCGTCGCCCGGCTCGCCGACCCCAGCACGGCCGACCTGTCCGTGCTCTACCCGGACGACCTGCCGCCGCTGCGCTGAGGCGGTCGCGCCGCCCTCACGCGCCGCCGCCCGCGTCCGTCCGCCGCGCCTTGCGCCCCGTGTCCGGCGCGGCCTGCCCCGGCAGGGCGATGGGCGCGGCGGCCTGGCCGCGCAGGAGGCGGCGGAACAGCGCGGAGCGCTCCTCGGCGAAGGCGGGGTCCTCGGGGTAGTCGCCGTGCCCGAGGACGGGTTCGGGCAGCGGGCGCAGGAGGTTGCGGCCGTAGAACAGCGGGTCGGACAGCGGCCCCCGGTCGACGGGCGCCATGCCGGGGCCGCCGAGCACCAGGACGGGCCCGCCGATGGGGTCGGTGGCACGCCACAGGTTGCGCCAGCAGGGCACGTCCTGGTGGAGGGAGCGCAGCGCCGTCGGCCCGAAGTAGGCGGGGAACCAGCGGCCGTAGAGCCGTTCCAGCGGCGAGCCGTGCGTGAGCAGGGCGATGCGGCTGCGCGTGGCGGCGTCGAGCTGCCAGACGGCCGCCGCCGCGAGGACGCTGCCCTGGGAGTGCCCCGAGATGATGAGCCGCCCCGCCGTGGCGTCGATGTAGGTGCCCATGCGCCAGGAGAGGTCGGGCACGGCGCGCTCGGCGTAGCAGGGCGGCGCGAACGGGTGCGCGGCGCGCGGCCAGAACGTGCCGACGTCCCACAGTATGCCGACGGTCCGCCTGGCCCCGCTGTCCGCGTACGCCCGGCGCCCCACCGCCAGCAGGACGACGACTCCTATGCCCATCAGCCACGAGCCGAGCACCTGGCTGATGTCCGTCACGGCGCTGACGAGGGCGGGCGCGCCCTCCACGAGTTCGGCGGGCGACTCGCCGGTGAGGGAGCCGCCCACGACCACGAGGCCCAGCAGGAGGCAGCTCCCGGCGATCCAGCCGACGAGGGCGGGCGCCGAGTCCGTGAGCCGCGCGCGGGCGACGGAGGCGGCGATCCGGGCGCTGCGCTCGCGCAGCGGGGCGCAGCTCTCGTCCGGGTAGCCGCTCCTGACGCCGGGCGCGAGCCGTGCGGCGAGGCGCCGGGTGCGCACGGCGGCGGCGACGGCGAGGACGAGGACGACCGCGAGCAGCGCGGGGATCACGGCGGCCTCCCAGCTGAGGACGACGGGCGGCCCGGTGATCGTGGCGCCCTCCTCGCCCGGCGCGGCCGAGGGGTCGAGCCAGTCGGCGACGCGGTCGGCGACGCCGCCGGTGAAGACGCCGCCGATGCCGCAGGCCAGCATGGCGACGGCCGGGCCGCCGAGGCCGAGCAGCGCGCCGCGTTCGCGCCGGGGGGTGTGGCGGTGCAGCCAGTAGGCGGTCAGCGCGAGGCCGACGACGAGGAAGCCCTGGAGGATCATCAGCGAGGGGAACGTGCCGCCGCCCGCCGGGAGCCGTCCGCCGCTGGTCCACCGGGGGCGGCTCCACGCGGTGTGGAGCACGACGGCGGCCAGCAGCGCGACCGCGCCCCAGGGCAGCGTGCGGGTCATCGGCGGGTCGGGGCGTTCGTCGGGCTCCTGCTCGGTCCTGCCGTGGAGGATCTGCTGGACGAGCACGACGCCCCAGCCGAGGACCGTGAGGACCAGCAGGACGCGGCCGGTGGCGTCGAGTGCCGCGCTGCCGCGCCCGCTCTGGTCGAAGGGGGCGGTGGCCAGCAGCAGCGCGGTGGTGACGGTGAACAGCGCGGCGGCGGTGTGCGTGGCGCGCAGCCGGGCCACCGAACGCCGCCCGTACCAGAAGCCGGGCAGGCTGAGCGCGGCGCGTTCGCCGCCGTCGGGCCGGGGGCGTACGGGGGGCGACGCGGATTCGTAGCTGCTCCAGGTGCGGTGGGAGAGCCACCACAGCAGGGCCGTGAGCGCGACGGGCAGGGCGGCGGCGACGGCCAGGCGGCGTCCCGGCTGGGCCCACCAGCTGTCGCCGGAGACCGGTTCGAGCCAGGACGTGCGCGCGGCGCAGGGCTCGGAACCGGCGCACTGCCAGGCGATGAGGTCGAGCGCGACGGCGCACGCCCCCGCGGTGAACAGGACGGTGAGGGTGAGCGCGACGAGGCGGACGAGGACGGCGTGGACGTCCTGCGCGCGCCGGGCGCCGCCCGGCGCGGTGGGGCGCATCCAGTGGGCGAGGTTCACGATCATGAAGGGCAGCAGGAGCAGCCAGAGGGCGCGGGCGCCGTTGCCCGAGGTGAGTCCTGACCAGCAGTAGGCCTCGCGCTGCGGGTCGTCGTCGTCCCAGGGCCGTTCCGCCAGGTCGTCGGCGCGGCGGTGGATGCTCGCGGTGCCGTCGCCGGTGACGCGGGTGGTCCAGGTGGACTCCAGCATCTCCTGCGGGGTGGTGCCGCCGACGCCGTGGACGAGGAGTTCGAGGGCGGGTTCCGGCGGCGCGTGCCGCGGTTCGGGCGCGGGCCCGGCCGTGTGGCCGCCGTCCGTCGTGTGATCGGTCGTCATGGTCCGCTCCCCCGGGGTCGCGTGCTGTCCCACGTCTGTGTCTCTCCGTTGCCGGGCGGGGTGAACCGTCCACGGTCGGTGGAAGTTGGGGCGTGCGAGGATGACCCTTCCGGAGACGAGGGAGGCCCTGTGAGCGACAACCAGAATCTGCTGGCCGGGCAGCGGCGGGCGCTCATCCTGGAGGAGGTGCGGCGGCGCGGCGGTATCCGGGTGAGCGAACTGACGCGGATGCTCCAGGTGTCGGACATGACGGTGCGCCGCGATCTGGACGTGCTGGCACGGCAGGGCGCGCTGGAGAAGGTGCACGGCGGCGCGGTGCCGGTCGCGGAGCAGCGGACGCACGAGCCGGGGTTCGAGGCGAAGTCGTCGCTCGAACCGTCGGCGAAGAGCGCGATCGCCAGGTCCGCGGCGGCCCTGGCGTCACCGGGCAGCGCGGTGGCGCTCTCCGGCGGGACGACGACGTACGCGGTGGCGCGTGAGCTGCTCGACGTGCCGGGTCTGACGGTGGTCACCAACTCGGTGCGGGTCGCGGACGTCTTCCACGACGCGCGGCGTGCGGACCCGGCGGCGGCCGGGGCGCCGCAGACGGCGACGGTGGTGCTGACCGGCGGGGTGCGCACGCCCTCGGACGCGCTGGTGGGGCCGGTGGCCGACGCGGCGATCGGGTCGCTGCACTTCGACGTGCTGTTCCTGGGGGTGCACGGGATCTCCGTCGAGGCGGGGCTGTCCACGCCCAACCTGGCGGAGGCGGAGACGAACCGGCACTTCATCCGCTCGGCGCGCCGGGTGGTGGTGGTCGCCGACCACACCAAGTGGGGGACGACGGGCCTGAGTTCGTTCGCCTCGCTGGACGAGGTGGACACGCTGGTGACGGACTCGGGGCTGCCGGGCGCCGACCGCGAGGAGATCGCCGAGCACCTGGCGGAGCTGATCATCGCGGGGCCGGGCGAGGGCGCGGGGCGCTGAAGCCTTCCTTCGGGAAGAACCACACGTTCGTGTGACAGGACGCCCCGAAGGGCGCAAGCGGTGCCATAATCGGACACTTCACCCGTTCTTCGAGCCGCCGCGCGGCGGCAGATCGGTGAGGCGCCCCGTGACCCGTCCCCCGGCCGAGCCCGGCCACCACCGTGCAGTCGCCTTCCATGTGCCGCCGGACTGCGAGGAGCGGGCGCGGCGGATCGTTTCCGCCCAGCTCCGCTACTGGCGGGTCCCCGAGGTCGTCGAGGCGGCGGAGGAGGGCATGGGCCTCCTGCTCGCCGCCATGCGGCGGCACGCGGACGCGGCGCCGCGCTGCCGGGTCCAGCTGGTCCTCCTGTGGGACCGGCTCGCGCTGTCGGTGTGCGACCATCCGCCGGACGCCTGCGGCAGGACGGGCGGCGGCCCCGCGGGCCAGGACGGGGTGGCCGGGGTGAGGGACAGCGGCGGGGTGCGGACGTTCCAGGACGAGTCGGGCCGCACGCTGTGGCTGACCGTCCCCGTGCCGGTGCCGGAAGGCCCGGCCGAGGCCCGCGGCCTGCGGCTGCCGTGGTCCGCCCACGCCTGACCCTCCGTCCGGGGGACAGCCGCCGCGCGGCCGGCGGCAGTGTCAGTGCCCGGTGCGAGAATCGCACGCATGAGCGATTCAGGTGCCGGCTCCGGGCGCTGGGCCATGGCGGACTACCCCGACGGCTCGGTCCGCGTGTGCCCGCTCGACGCCCACGGGCGGCAGGCCGGTCCCGTCACCGCCGAGCCAGGACCCGGCGCCGCCGTACGCGCCAGGCCGTGGGTGGCGCGGTGGGTCTGGCGGTCCACGACCGCCGCACTCCCCCGCGTCCTGGACGACGGCGGGTACGTGGACCGGTGCTACGACGTCGAGGCCGCCGAGGCGCTGCTGCTGGGCCACGAGGGCACGCACCACCTCCCCCGCTCGCTCGGCGCCGCCTACGCCAGGCTGCACGGCCTCCCGGTGCCCCCCGATCTCCCGGCGGGCGTCCCCGACTCGGGCCAGCCGTCGCTCTTCGAGGCCGCCCCCGCCCCCCTGCCGGGCGACGCCGACCCGCTCACCGCGCTCCTGGACGTCTACGCGGCCCAGCTCGCCCGTACGGCGGCCGTCGCCGAGTCGGGCCGCATGCGGCTGCTCCTCGCCGCCGAGTCGGCGGGCACACTGGTCGCCGCCGAGATGGGCCGCACGGGCCTGCCCTGGCGGGCCGACCTGCACGAACGGCTGCTGGACGAGCTGCTCGGCGAACGCTTCCCCGGCGGCGCCCCGCCCCGGCGGCTCGGCGAGCTGGCGGCCGAGGTCTCGGCCGCGTTCGGCCCCGGCGTCCACGTGCGGCCCGACCAGCCGGCCGACGTCCTCAAGGCGTTCGCGGGCGCGGGCATCAGGCTGAACTCGACGCGGGCCTGGGAGCTGCAGCGGATCGACCACCCTGCCGTCGAACCGCTGCTCCGCTACAAGAAGCTCTACCGCATCCACACCGCCCACGGCCGCGCGTGGCTCCGCTCGTGGGTGCGGGACGGGCGCTTCCGCTCGGAGTACGTCCCGGGCGGCGCGCCGTCCGGGCGGTGGACGACCAACGGCGGCGGCGCGCTCCAGATCCCCCGCGTGATCAGGCGGGCCGTGGTCGCCGACCCCGGCTGGCGCCTGGTGGTCGCCGACGCCGACCAGCTGGAACCCCGCGTGCTCGCCGCCATCTCACGCGATCCAGGACTGATGGCGGCGGCCGGGGACAGCGGCGACCTGTACACGTCGCTCGCCAGGCGCGGCTTCTCCGGGGACCGGGCCGCCGCCAAGCTGGCGCTGCTCGGCGCCGTCTACGGGCAGACGTCCGGCGACGGCCTGGCGCAGCTCGCCGACCTGCGCCGCCGTTTCCCGCGCGCCGTGGCGTACGTGGACGACGCCGCGCGCGCGGGCGAGCAGGGCCGCCTCGTCCGCACCTGGCTGGGACGCACCTCACCTGCCCCCGGCTCCGGCACGGTCAGCGGCGACCCCGACGAGGTGCCCGACGGCGGGGCGGCCGACCCGCCGCGCGCGGGGACGACACCGGCCGCCCGCGCCTGGGGCCGGTTCACGCGGAACTTCGTGGTCCAGGGCAGCGCCGCCGAGTGGGCCCTGCTGATGCTGGCCGCGCTGCGCCGCTCGCTGCGCGGCATGCGGGCCGAGCTGGTGTTCTTCCAGCACGACGAGGTGATCGTGCACTGCCCCGAGGAGGAGGCGGCGGCGGTCGCCGCGGCGATCACCGCGGCGGCCGACTCGGCCGGGGAAACGGCGTTCGGCCCCACCCCCGTCCGCTTCGCCTGCACCACGGCGGTCGTGGAGTGCTACGCCGACGCGAAGGACTGACGCGCACGGCCGGCCGCCCGCCGCCCGGTCCCGCCGCGCCGGAGCGGCGGGGCGCGGAAGGCGAGGACGAGGCGGAGGACGGCGGTGGCCGCACCGGCGAGGACGGCGGCCCAGAGGGCGAGGGTGACGTCCGGCACCCAGGTCATGAGCTGGTCGCGGCTCATCCGGCTCAGGAGCGGCACGGCGATCCCCCACGGCAGGGCGCCCGCCAGGCACCACAGGAACGTGAGCGTGACGCGGCGCGGCAGCGTGGACGGCGCCGGGCGGCGCAGCAGCAGGGCGGAGCGGACGGCGGCGAGGAGGAGGGCGAGGGCGAGGACGGTGCTGCCCCAGACCGCCGCGCGGTAGAACGACGCGGAGGGGGCGTCCGCGGGGGCCTCGCCGCCCGCCAGGATCCGGGCCGCGCCGAAGGCGACCTGGAGGACGGCCTCGTCCGCGAGGAGGCCGTAGAGGTTCTGCTGGAGGACGAGCGCGGTGTCCTGCTCCGGCAGCAGGAAGAGCGCCGCCGAGTACCCGGGTGTGGCACCGGTGTGCCAGACGGCCGTGTCGAGCGGCGCGTCCAGGCCGCCGGTCCGCCAGCCCATCCCGTAGCCGGTGCGCGTGCCGTCGGGGAGTGTGGCCTCCGCACGCGTCAGCCGTACGGAGTCCGGGGTCAGGACGGCCGCGCCGTCCGCGGTCGTCCCCGACCGGAGCTGGAGGGCGGCGAAGGCGGCGAGGTCGTCCAGGTCGCCGCCCAGGTAGCCGTAGGCCGCGCCGTCGTCGTCCACGCCGTCCGCGACGGCGGCGGGCCTGCCCCACAGCAGCTGGTGGCCCGGCGGGAGTTCCTCGCGCCGGGCGGACGCCTGGTCGGTGACGGCGGAGTCCATGCCCGCCGGGCCGAGCACGGACGCGCGGAGCTGGTCGCCGAAGGACCGGCCGGTCACGGCCTCGACCACCGCGGCGAGGATCAGGTAGTCGGCGCTGGTGTACTCGTACACGCTGCCGGGAGGCCCGAGCGGTGCGACGTCGTCCAGGGCGGAGAGGCGTTCCGCCGGGCCGGGGCAGTCCGCGTCGAAGCAGTCGGTCACGGTGAAGCCGGCCCGCTCGGGCAGGCCCGCGGTGTGCCGCAGGAGGTCGCGGACCGTGACCCGGGAGGCGTGCCCGGCGCCGCCGAACCGGAACCGCGGCAGGTGGTCGGCGACCCGGTCGTCCAGGCCGAGCCGCCCGTCCTGGACGAGGACCATGGCGGCCGTCGCGGCCACCGGCTTGGAGAGCGACCCCCAGAGGAAGGGGGTCTCGGCCGTGACCGGGGCGCCCCGGCCGTCGGTGCCCCAGGCGCGCCGGTGGACGGGGCCGTCGGGACCGACCACGGCGTAGGCGAGCCCGGGGGTGTGGGTGGCTTCCATCCGGTCCTGGATGTACGCGTCGAGGTCCGCGAAGCGGCCGGGTCGTGGGGTCCCGGCTGCGGAGGCCGCCGGGGCCGCCACCGCGCCCAGGAGCAGGCACAGCGGGAGGATCAGCGCGCGCAGGACGGCGCGCCGTGGACGGAGGTGCATGCAGGGCCCGCCGATCGGGAGGAGATAACCATATGACCGTATGGTTTTTACCGTACGGTGGTACGGTTATCAAGTGCCGAGGACAGCCGACCACGACGAACGCCGCCGCCAGATCGCCGACGCCGTCTGCCTGCTGATCGCCGGCCACGGCCTCGACGCGGTCACGGTCGCCCGCACCGCCGCGGCCGCGGGCATGTCGGTCGGACTGGTGCAGCACTACTTCCGCAGCAAGGACGACATGCTGCTCCACGCGTTCCAGGTGGTCAGCGCACGCATCCGCGCCCGCGCCGACGAGCGGGTGAGGGAAGGCGTCGGGCACCGGCGGCCCATCGCGGGAGTGCTGGCCGACGTGCTGGCCGAGATGATCCCGCTGGACGAGACGCGGCGCACCGAGTTCCGCGTCACGCGGGCGTTCGCGGGCCGCGCCCTGGACGCGCCCGCCCTGGCCGAGGTGGACGTGACGACGGCGCGGCAGATCCGCGCGGACATCGAACAGGGTGTGCGCAACGGCAAGGAGTGCGGCGAGGTCGCGCCCGGCCTGGCCACCTGGCCGGCCGCCGTCCGGCTCACCGCCGTGACGGAGGGGCTCGCGCTCCAGGTCTACCGCGACCCCGGCGGCGTGGACGGCACACCGGCCGCCGAGCTGGTCGCGTCCGTCCTCGGCGCCGAGCTGGCCGCCGTCTTCACCGGCGAGTGCCGCCAGTACGCCGCGCGCACCGGCGGCTGAACCGTTCCCTCAGGAGATGTAGCCCGCCGGGGTGGCCAGGCCGATGCCCGCCGCTCCCCCGGCGACCAGGTCCGCCGCCGCCGCGAGCCGGTCCGCCGCCTCCCGCGCGACGGGACCGCCCACGACGAACGGCACCCGCACATACCCCTCGAACGCGCCGTCCACCCCGAAGCGCGGCCCGGACGCGACCCGCACCCCGAGCCGTTCGGCCGCCTCGGCGATCCGCGACCCGGACAGCCCGCCCGTCCGCACCCACAGCGTCATCCCGCCCGCGGGCACGGCGAACTCCCAGCCGGGCAGCCGGTCGCGCAGCGCCGCCACCATGTCGGCGCGGTGCCCCCGCAGCTCGGCGCGCCGCTCGTCGAGCGCCTCGGCCCAGCCGCCCTCGGTCAGCAGCCAGGCGACCGCCAGCTGCTCCATGACGGGGCTGCCCAGGTCGGCCCACGCCCGCGCGGCCACCAGCCGCCGGATCACCTCGGGCGCGGCCCGCAGCCACCCGATCCGCAGGCCCGCCCAGATCGCCTTGCTCGCCGACCCGATGGTGATCACCGTGGACCCGCCGTGGTCGAACGCCGCCATCGGCCTCGGCCGCCCGCCGGGCACGGGATCGAGCCCCAGGTCGACCATGGTCTCGTCGGCGATCAGCACGGTCCCCGACGCCCGCGCGGCCGCGATCAGGCCGCGCCGCCGCTCGTCGTCCGCGAGCGCGCCGGTCGGGTTGTGGTAGTCCGCGACCACGTACGCCAGCCGGGGCGACGCCTCCGCCAGCACGTGGCGCCACACGGGAAGGTCCCAGCCGCTCAGCCCGTCCCCCATCGGGACGGGGACGAGCCGCGCGCCCGCCTCGCGGAAGAGCTGGAGGACGTTGGCGTACGAGGGCTGCTCCACGGCGACGCGTTCCCCTGCCGGGGCGAACATGCGGCAGATCGCCCCGACCGCGCCCATCGCCCCGGTGGTGATCATGATCTGCTCCGGCATCGTCGGGACACCGCGCTCGGTGTAGCGGTCCGCCAGGGCGGCGCGCAGCGCGGGCAGTCCGGCGGGGAAGTCGCCATGGGTACGGGCGGCCTGGGGCAGCGAGCCCAGTGCGGCCTGGAACGCGCGGCTGAGCCACGGCTCGGGGGCCGGGAGCTGGGCGCAGCCGAGGTCGATCGTGGTGCCACCCGCCTCGGGCGGCAGGGGGTCGAGCCCCCTGGCGGGCAGGGCGCGCCCGGCCGGGACGGCGGTCCAGCTGCCGGAGCCGCGCCGCGACCGCAGGAACCCGTCGGCCCGCAGGCTCTCGAACGCGGTGGCGACGGTGGTGCGGCTCACCGCCAGGGCGGCGGCCAGTTCGCGTTCGGCGGGCAGCCGGGCGGCGACGGGCAGCCTGCCTTCGAGGACCAGCAGCCGGATGCCGTCCGCGAGCGCGCGGTACGCGGGGCCGCGCCGCCGCCCGGACGCCGCCTCCTGGGAGCCGAGGAGCCGGGCGAGCTGACCGGCCCCGACCGTGGAGGTCCACTCGCTCATGATTCCGATCCACCTTCCGCGAATTGGCCCTGTGCCGCGCCGCGTTCCAGGCCACAGGCTGTCACGGACCAGGCCGCACGCGCCAGAGGAGACCACCGGATGAAACGGCTGCCACGCCGCCTGACCCAGCTGTACTGCGGTCTGGTGCTCTGTGGGGTGAGCATGGCCATGATGGTGCGGGCGGGGCTCGGCCTCGACCCGTGGGACGTCTTCCACCAGGGCATGGCCGAGCGCACGGGCCTCTCGATGGGCATGGTGACCAACCTCACGGGCCTCGCCGTGCTCCTGCTGTGGATCCCCCTGCGGGAGCGCCCGGGACTGGGCACGGTGTCGAACGTGCTGCTCGTCGGGACCACGATGGACCTCACCCTGCCCCTGTTCCCCCACCCGTCCGAACCGGTGGCGCAGGTGGCGCTGATGCTCGCGGCCGTCCTGCTGAACGGGGTGGCGACGGGCCTCTACATCACCGGCCGCTTCGGCCCCGGGCCCCGGGACGGGGTGATGACCGCGCTGCACCGGCGCACCGGCAGGTCCGTGCGCCTGGTGCGCACGGGCATCGAGATCACGGTGCTGGCGGTGGGGGTGGTGCTCGGCGGCACGGCGGGAGTCGGTACGGTCGTGTACGCCCTCGCCATCGGACCGCTGAGCCAGATCTTCCTCAGGCTGTTCGCCGTCCCGGACGCAGGGTATCCGGAGAGGTACAGGGTGGAACCGGGAGGGGAATCCGGAATGGATTTCGAGGAGCGGCGCAGGGCGGGTATCCTTCGCCTTCGGTCCCGCCGGACGGACCGTTACCCCGAGCCATCCCGCGCGGACGCCGGGTGACATCTCCTACCAGACGTGACAAACCGGACGCCGGTGGGTACAAGGAGGGGCGGCGCGACGGGCGACGCGGAACCCCCTCGGGAATCTTCACCGCCGACCGGACGTTGACCCGATTGATGACGACAGCGACACATGTCCTGTGGGCGACCAGCCCGGGAGGCACGATTCATGAGTGAGCGAGCTCTTCGCGGCACGCGGCTCGTGGTGACCAGCTACGAGACGGACCGCGGCATCGACCTGGCGCCGCGTCAGGCGGTGGAGTACGCATGCGGGAACGGGCATCGGTTCGAGATGCCGTTCTCGGTGGAGGCAGAGATCCCGCCGGAGTGGGAGTGCAAGGTATGCGGCTCCCAGGCCCTGCTGGTGGACGGCGAGGGGCCGGAGGAGAAGAAGGGCAAGCCCGCGCGCACGCACTGGGACATGCTCATGGAGCGGCGTACCCGGGAGGAGCTGGAGGAGGTGCTCGCCGAGCGGCTCGCCGTCCTGCGCTCCGGTGCGATGAACATCGCGGTGCATCCGCGCGACAGCCGCAAGACGGCCTGACCCGGCCGGACGCCCGCCCGGACGGAAGGGGCCGGGACACCACAGCTGTGGTGTCCCGGCCCCTTCGCCGTTCTGCCGTTTTCTCCGCCGCCCTACCGGCCGTCCTGCCCGCGGGGCCCGTCCCCGTCCGGCCGGTCGTCCTCGCGGATGACCTCGCCCTCCACGACCTTTCCGTCGGGACGCCGGGCGCGCATCTGGTCGCGGAGGCCCTGGGCGTCCTGGAACGCCGCGCCGAGCGGCCCGCTCCTGCGCGTCAGGTACCGCCGCGCCCGGCGCCGCAGCAGCCCGGCCGTGGGCGGGAAGACGCACAGCAGCCCGACGACGTCGGAGATCAGCCCCGGGATCATCAGCAGCAGCCCGCCGAGCATCGTCAGCCCGTTGCCGCCCCGCGCCGCCGTGGCACCGCCCGCGCCGTCCGGCGGCGGGGGCCGCAGGCCCTCGGTGAGCCGGGCCCAGGCACGCCGCCCCGCCTGCTTGATCACGATCGCGCCCACGACGACACCGGCGACCAGCAGCAGGAAGACCGTCAGCCCGCCCGCGGCGCGGCCGACGACGATCAGCAGCCAGATCTCCAGCACCGCCCACGCGGCGACGGCGAGCGGCAGCAGCGGACGCGCACGGCGGCGGCGCGGTGGCGGTGACGGCCGCCGGCCGTCGCCTCGGTACGGGTTCGGGGAACCGGTCGTCATGACCCCAGTCTGCCCTGAGCCCGCCCGCGGCGTGCGGCGGGCCGCCTGAGCCTGGCGGCGACGCCCCACACGGTGACGCGCCACAGCGCCTCCACCACGATCTCCCGGCTCATCTTGCTGTCGCCCACCCGGCGCTCGACGAAGGTGATGGGCACCTCGGCCACCCGGTACCCGGCGCGCACCGCCCGGTGGGCCAGGTCGACCTGGAAGCAGTAGCCCTGCGACGCCACCCCGGTGAGCAGCCCGCTCTCCAGGACGTGCCGCCGGAACGCGCGGAAGCCGCCCGTCACGTCGCGCACCGGCACGCCGAGCAGCAGCCGGGCGTACGCGCTGCCGCCCCGGGACAGCAGCTCGCGGTACTTCGGCCAGTGCACGATGCGCCCGCCCGGCACCCAGCGCGAGCCGAGCGCCACGTCGGCGCCGCTCGCCAGCGCCGTGAGCAGCCGGGGCAGCTCCTCCGGCTGGTGCGAGGCGTCGCCGTCCATCTCGACGAGCACGTCGTAGCCGCGGTCGAGGCCCCAGGCGAAGCCCGCCAGGTACGCGGCGCCGAGGCCCTCCTTGCCCGCGCGGTGCAGCACGTGGACGTGCGGGTCGTCCCCGGCGATCTCGTCGGCCACCTTGCCGGTGCCGTCCGGGCTGTCGTCGTCCGCGACCAGGACGTGCACGGCGGGGCATGCGGCGCGCAGCCGGTCGAGGAGGGGCGGCAGGTTGTCGGCCTCGTTGTAGGTCGGGATGATCACCAGCACCCGGCCGAGGGCGTCCACGGCGTCACTCACCGGCCGCTCCCGCGGGGGCGGCCCGGCGCACGTCCCGCCGCGCGGCGCGGCGGCGCACGAGGACGAGGGCCCAGGCGGCGAGCCCGGCCCCGGCCAGCAGCCACTCGGGCAGCGCGCCGACGCGGTCGGCGACCGTCCGGCCGTCGCGCAGCGGCAGGTCGGCGGTCAGCACGTCCTGCGTGAACTCCTCGGTCTGCTGCTCGACGGTCCCGTCGGGGGCGACCACGGCGCTGATGCCGCTGGTGGCGGCGGTGACGATCGCCCGGCCGTGCTCGACGGCCCGCAGCCGCGACATGGCGAGCTGCTGCTCGGGCTGCCCGGTGCGGCCGTACGTGGCGTTGTTGGTCTGGACGACGAGCGCGCGGGCACCGGCGTTGACGGTGTCGCGGACGATGCCGTCGTAGGCCACCTCGAAGCAGATGACGTCGCCCATGCGGGCGGGGCCGATGTCGAGGACGCCGGTGTGGTCGCCGGGGTAGAAGTCGCGGGGGACGCGCTCCAGGCGCGTGATCACGGCGCTGAGCTGCTCGCGGAAGGGCACGTACTCGCCGAACGGCACGGGGTGCTGCTTGGTGTACGACTCGCCGGGGCCGCGCTCGGGGTCCCAGACGATGCCCTGGTTCTCGACGTACCCGTCCTTGGTCGGGTGGTCCACGAGGGCGCCGACGAGGATGGGGACGCCGACGGCCTGCACGGCCCGTTCGATGGCGGCGGCGGCCTCGGCGTCGCGGTACGGGTCGAGGTCCGAGGAGTTCTCCGGCCACAGCACCAGGTCGGGGCGTTCGACACGGCCCGCGTCGATGTCCTCGGCCAGCTGCAGCGTGGCGTCGACGTGGTTGTTGAGGATCATCATCGGGCGCCCGAGGAAGTCCATCCCGGCCTGCTGCACGTTGCCCTGCACCACGGCTATGGACACGGTGTCGTCCGCGTCCGTGGGGATGGGCACCGCGTAGCCCGCGGCGCCGACCGCGACGGCCAGCGCGGTGGCACCGGCGGCGGGCCGCCAGGACAGCGCGGTCCGCGCCTCAGCCGGGGTGCGCAGGCGCGTCACGAGCCGCAGCGCCGCCCAGGCCAGCAGCGCGCCGGAGAGCGCGACGGCGAACGTCACCAGCGGCGCGCCGCCCAGCGCGGCGAGCGGCGTGAAGGGCGTGCCGGTGTTGGCGAAGGCGAGGCGGCCCCAGGGGAAGCCGCCGAACGGCACGCGGTCCCTCGCCCACTCCTGCGCGACCCACAGGCAGGCCGTCCACAGCGGCCACAGCCGCAGCCGGGACGTGGCGGCGAGTCCCGCGCCGAGCGGGAGGAAGAACGCCGCCTCGGCGACGGACAGGCCCACCGTGGCGTCCCAGCCGATCACGCGCAGCCAGCTGAGCAGGGAGACGAAGAACGGCAGGGCGAACGCGAAGCCGAGCCACGCGCCCTGCCGCCCGGTCCTGCCGTGCGTGAGCAGGGAGAGCGCGGCGACGGCGGCCGGCGACAGGAGCCAGACGTCGTACGGCGGGAACGCGGCCGTCAGCGCGAGCCCGGCCACGGCGGCCACCAGGCTCGCCCGCCAGTGCCGCCTGCCGGAGGCGGCGATCCGGCGGAGGCGGCCGGGGCGGCGCGCGCCGGGGGGACCGGCCGTGTCGGCGGCGGCGCCGGGGGCGTCGGCTCTGCCGGCCGCGTCGTCGGCCATGGTCGTCTCGGAGCCCGTTGGCACAGTCGTGGCCTCTCTGCATGAGCGGGCGATGATGAACGACCGTACCTCGTACGGGTGGGTGTCTGCGGACCGGGACCGGCGCTCTTCGGTCCGACCCGGGGCCCGCTGGCTGCGGGTCGTCCGAAAGCCGTTGTCTACTGAGCGTCCGGGCCCGGCCCGGGTCGCACCAGCCGGCCGGACGGAACCTTCCGCCCCCGTGCCGCAGGCGCACTGGACCTGGCTCCCGGTGGCGCGCCTGCGCGGCGCCCCGCCCTCTGGCCCAGCGGCGTTCGACGACTGCGCGGAGGGGAGCGCCGGCCGGACGTCCTGTGGTGGACCCGGCCGAACCTACCTCCCGACGACCGCAGCCTGTCAACAGTCCTCTGACCTGCGATTTCGCCCCACTTTCCGGCAAACCGGCTGGTCAGTGCGGAGCTTGCGGGACGGCGGGCGCGCGGGATCGCACGTCGTTCGGCGGTATCGGCGCGTGCTGGATCACTCGTTCGGCCGGTCGTACACGGTCCGGCCGCCGACGACGGTCCGCAGGCAGGTGGGAAGCGGTTCGCCGGGGGCCAGATCGGGCAGTCCCGGGGTGCCTGAGCGGGGGTCGGTGGACCAGCGGGCGACCCGGTCGTCGGGCGCCTGGACGACGAGGGCGCCGGTCTCCCAGAGCGCGTAGTCGGCGGGGGCGCCGGGGACGAGGACGCCGCCGTCGTCGCGGCCGATCGCGCGCCAGCCGCCGCGCGTGTGGGCGGTGAACGCGGCCCGCACGGAGACGCGGTGCTCCTCCGTGCGGTGGTACGCCGCCGCGCGGACGGCGGCCCAGGGCCCGAGCGGAGTGACGGGCGCGTCGGAGCCGAAGGCCAGCGGGACACCCGCGCGCAGCAGGGCGGCGAACGGGTTGAGCGCGCGGGCGCGGTCCGCGCCGAGGCGGCGCGCGTACATCCCGTCGGGGCCGCCCCAGGCCGCGTCGAAGCCGGGCTGGACGCTGGCGGTGAGCGCCAGGTCGGCGAAGGCGGCGACGGCGTCGGGGCCGAGCAGCTCGGCGTGCTCGACGCGGTGGCGCAGGGCGCGGACGGGGCCGGTGCCGAGGCGGTCGGCGGCGGCCCGTACGCCGCGGACGACCGCGTCCACGGCGGCGTCGCCGATGGCGTGGAACCCGGCCTGCAGCCCGGCCTCGGTGCAGGCGGTGACGTGGGCCGCGACGTCGTCGGCGGACAGGTGGGCCGTGCCGGTGTGGGGGGCGTCGGCGTAGGGGGCGTGGAGGTGGGCGGTGTGGGAGCCGAGGGAGCCGTCGGCGAAGAGGTCGCCCGCGGCGCCGATCGCGCCCAGCGCCCGGACGCGCGCGGCGTCCTCGGGGCCGCCGACGAGGGAGGCCCAGTAGCCGTGGACGCGGGGGCCCGGCTCGGCGGCGGCGAGGGCGAGCAGGGCGGTGAGGTCCTCCTCGCTGGAGATCTCGGGGCCCGCGCACTCGTGGACGCTGCCGATGCCGAGGGAGGCGGCGTGCCGCAGCGCCGCGCGCTGGGCGGCGGCGCGCTGGGCGGGGCCGAGGGCGGCGTCGGCGGCGCAGCGTACGGCGTGGTGGGCGTCGCCCGTCAAGGGGCCGTCCGGGACGTAGCCGGGCAGCGCGGTGATGCCGGGGACCCTGCCGAGGAGCGCCGTGGTGGCGAGCGCCGAGTGGGCGTCCACGCGGACGAGGTAGAGGGGACGGCCGCCGGCGGCGCGGTCGAGTTCGTCGCGCGTCGGGGGGCGCCGTTCCGGCCAGCGGGTCGCGTCCCAGCCCTGGCCGAGGAGGACGTCGTCCGCCGGATGGGCGGCGGCGTGGGCGGTGACGCGGGCGAGCGCGTCGGGCAGGGAGGCGGCGTCCGCGAGGTCGAGGCCGGTGAGGGCGAGCCCGGTGGCCGTCGTGTGCACGTGTGCGTCGGTGAACGCGGACGTGACGAGGGCGCCGTCGAGGTCCACCACCTCGTCCGCCGTCGGGGCGAGGGAGTCGGCGGCGGCCTCGGAGCCGATCCAGGCGATGCGGTCGCCCTCGACGGCCATGGCCGTGGCGAACGGGTCGGCCGGGCTGTGGACCTCGCCGCGGCGCAGGAGGACGGTGCGGGGCCGCTCGCCCGGGGCGCCCGGGGTGGTGCTGTCGGTCATGGGGCCAGTCTTCCGGCCCGGCGGGCGGGCCCCTGCGGCGGGGTGGGGGCGCGGGCGTCAGACGCGCGGCGGGCGTGACTCGTAGGGCGTGGAGAGGACGACCGTGGTGCGCGTGGAGACACCGGCCAGGGAGCGGATGCGTGCGAGCAGCAGCTCCAGCTCCGCCGGCTCGGCGACGCGGACCTTGAGGATGTAGTTCTCGTCGCCCGCGACGCTGTGGCACGCCTCGATCTCGGGGACGCCCGCGAGCCGGTCGGCGATGTCGTCGGGCGCGCTGGGGTCGAAGGGCTTGACGGAGATGAACGCGGTCAGCGGCAGGCCCACCGCCTCCGGCGCGACGATGGCCGCGTAGCCGCGGATGACGCCGCGCTGTTCGAGACGGCGCACGCGCTGGTGCACGGCCGAGGTGGACAGGCCGGTGGCCTTGCCGAGGTCGGTGTAGCTCATGCGCCCGTCCCTGACGAGCAGTTCCACGATGCGCCGGTCGAGTTCCTCCACGGTCCGTAACCTACCCGGCGGAACGGCCCCGCGCGGTGCCGGGCGTACGCGGCGGCGGGGCCGTTCCGGGGGCCGCGCTGTGATGAACGCCACAAACCAGTACCGGTGTCCTGTTCGACTGCGCGATTATCAACGGAAAGGGGCGGGAAGTGCTTGCTGTGGCCAACGCCACTGCGCCGTCCGAGGGGGATTACATGCGCAATGTGAAGGCACTCCACCGTCCCGGGCCCGATCCGGTGCCCGTCGAGGACGACGAGGAGCAGCTCTTCTCCGACGAGGCCGAGGCGGACGACGACCTGCCTCGTGTCCTGTGCCCCGGCTGCGCCCGCCCGGTCGCGCTGGAGGAGCCCGGCGGCCCGGTGCCGCAGCACGCGGTGTGCCCCTCGCCGTTCGACCCGTTCGGGCTGACGGTCTGCCCGGGGTCGGGCCGCGCGGCGGCGGACGACGGCGTGCTGCCGCTGCCCGCCGCGTCGTTCGCCGTCGAGCCGGTGGCCCTGGCGGCGCTGCCGGAGAGCCTGCACTGGCGGCTCCAGCCCTTCTCGCACGCGGTGCGCCACGCGGCGCGGTCCGCGGCGGTCACCCTGCGGCAGGCGGCGTAGCGGCGGCGGCCCGTCCCCCGTCCTGCGCGGTCCCGTCGGGCGCGGCCGTGTGCGGTGCCGGGGGGACGAGGTGGCGTGCGATGACCGAGCGCTGGATCTGGTTGGTGCCCTCCACGATCTGGAGCACCTTGGCCTCGCGCAGATAGCGCTCCGCCGGGAAGTCGGCGGTGTAGCCGTAGCCGCCCATCAGCTGGACGGCTTCGGTCGCCGCCTGCATGGCGGTGTCCGAGCAGAACAGCTTGGCCATCGCCGCGTGCCTGCCGAACGGGCGGCCCTCGTCCCGCAGCCGCGCCGCCTCCAGGTACAGGGCGCGCCCGGCCTCGATCCGGGTGGCCATGTCGGCGAGCGTGAAGCGCAGGCCCTGGAAGTCGGCCACCCGCCGCCCGAACTGCCGCCGCCCCACCGTGAAGGCGAGCGCCTCGTCAAGGGCCGCCTGGGCGAGCCCGACGGCGCAGGCGGCGATGCCGAGCCTGCCCGCGTCCAGGGCCTCCAGCGCGAGGGCGAAGCCCTGGCCCTCGGCGCCGAGGCGGCGCGCGTCGGGGACGCGCACGCCGTCGAGGTGGACCTGGGCGGTGGGCGACCCGTTCATGCCCATCTTGCGTTCGGGGCGGCTCGCGGTGAGCCCGGGGGCGTCGCCCGGCACGAGGAACGCGGTGATGCCCTGCCGCCCGTCCCCGCCCGTCCTGGCGAAGACAGTGCAGAAGTCGGCGACGCCGCCGTGGGTGATCCACGCCTTGGTGCCGTTGAGGACCCACGCGTCGCCGTCCCGTTCTGCGCGGGTGCGCAGGGACGCGGCGTCGGAGCCCGAGGCGGGCTCGGAGAGGCAGTACGCGCCGAGCAGGCCGCCGCCGAGCATGCCGGGCAGGTGCTCGGCGCGCTGGTCCTTGCTGCCGTGCGCGGCCAGGGCGTGGCAGGCGAGGGTGTGGACGCTGACGCCGAGGCCCACGGTGAGCCGGGCGGCGGCCAGTTCCTCGACCACCTGGAGGTAGACCTCGTACGGCTGGCCCCCGCCGCCGTTCTCGGGCGGGTAGGGCAGGCCGAGGAGGCCGGTCTCGGAGAGGAGGCGGAACGCGGCGCGGGGGAACGTTCCTTCCGCTTCCTCGCGGGCGGCGTGCGGCGCGATCTCGCGCCGCGCCAGGTCGCGGGCGAGGCCGAGGAGGTCCCGGGCCTCCTGGGACGGCAGGCGGCGGCTCACGGGCTCACCGGCGGCTTCTGCGGGCATGGTCGGGTCCTCCACTCGTCGGGCACGGCGCTGTGCGCAGCGGCGGGATGGGGGCGGCCAGGGGGCAGCGGTACGGCGTCAGCGGGCGCAGGCGGGCGCGTCGGCGTCGACCGAGAGGGGACTGCCCTCGGGCACCACGTAGGTCGCATGGAGAACGACCGGCTCGTTCCCCAGGTTTCGCCCGATGTGGACGTGCCCGTCGCCGGGGGTCTCCACGAGCGTGTCGCCGGCCGTGGAGACCTCGACCGAGCAGTCGTCGAGGGTGCGGGTCAGGGTTCCCGAGACGACGACGCCGAGGAGCGGGCCGTCGTGGTAGTGCCAGCCGGTGGAGCCGCCCGGTTCGATGACGATCACGCGGACGGTCACGTCGGTGGGGCCTTCGGCACGGATGTCGAGGCCGTGCGGCGCGGCGCCTTCCGCGAGCGTGTGCGCGGTGACGCCCTCGCCGGGTGTGAGGGCGGCGGGCGCGGTGGCGGCGGCCCCGGCGGGCAGGAGTGCCAGGGCCGCCGCGCAGAGGGAGGCCGGAAGTGCCCGTAAGGGCCGTCGGCCGGAGGCGGCCACGGTCACCGGATCCCGGCGGCGGCGAGCGCGGAGCGCTGCGCGGACGAGGGCCTGACCGGGAAGTAGAGGTAGCAGACGCCGCCCGTGCCGCTGCGGACGGCGCCGTTCGCGTCGTACCGCTTGGTCCGCAGCCAGATGTTCTCGAACTGCCGCCGGGGATAGACGCGGCGGACCTCCGCGTTGCTGTCGCTGGCGGGGTCGTTGGCGATGACGTCGCCGTCCGCGGTGAAGCCGACGACCGTCATCAGGTGCCCGGATGTGCCGTAGCCGGCGCCGTCGAGCTCGGCCTCGAAGAACGACTGGGACGTTATCAACGGGATGCCCGCCGCGACGAGCCGCTCGGCGTCGGCCAGCGAGGCGATGCGGGTGACGACGCCCTGGAGGCCGTCGTAGGTCGCGGCGTAGGCGGCGTTGAAGGGCCAGTTGCCGCAGCCGCCGTACTGGTAGTCGTAGGTGAAGCGGGCCGCGTGGCAGACCTGGGGGTCGGCGAAGTCCGGGTTGACCCAGGCGAGTTGCTCGGGGGTCGGGCGCTTGCCGAAGGACTCGATGATCATCTGCGACGAGGTCGGGCTGCACCACGCCTCGCCGCCGTTGTCGTACTCGGGGTACTGGCCGACGTGGATGTTCTGCGAGTAGTCAGGGACGGTCAGCTCGGTACCGGCGGCCGCGCCGGGCGCCGTCGCGGGGACCTCGAAGCGGTCGGGCACGGCGGACGTCATCGCGCCCAGCCGCCAGACCGTCGGCGCCGCGCCGGAACCGGGGGCGCGGTGGAGGGTGAGCCGCAGCCGGTAGGAGGTGAACCGCAGGCCGCTCGCGGCGTCGTCCACGGCGAGGGTGTCGGTCCAGACGGTCGCCTTGCCGTCCTCCTGGCCGTCCACGGAGGTCCGGCGGATGTCCTCGTCCCCGGCCGCCCAGACGCCGAGGGTCCACCAGGGCGTCTGCGTGCCGTCCGAGTAGCCGGCCTGCACCTCGACGCGCAGGAAGGTCCCGGCGGGGGTGTGGGCGTTCCAGGAGGCGATCAGCTCGGTCGCGGGGACGGCGGGCCTGCGGACCGGGGAGAGCCAGGTGGCGTACTGCCAGGAGGCGGTGGTGCCGGTGTGCGGGTCGGTGTAGTCCAGCGTGCCGCGCGGGCGGGTCAGGACGACACCGGCGCGGCCTGTGGTGACGACGGAGACACCCTGCGCGGTACCGGCGCGCCAGTCGGCGGCGGTCACCCAGCCGTGGTAGGCGATGGTCGAGTCCGGGTCGGCGCCGTGGTGGCCCCGGCCTCCGCCGCGGCCCTGCGGCGCGGCCCCGGCGTCCCCGCCGAGGGATACGGACGAACCGACGGCGGCGGCTACGGCGGCGGCGAGTACGGTGCGGCGTGGCGTCGTGGTCACGAGGCGGTCTCCCGGTCGTCTCCGGACATGCGGGGATGCGCCGGACGGGGTGGGCCGGCGCGGCAGGCCACCCCACTATCGCCGCTCCGGCCCGTGACGGCCAGTAATTCCCCCCGAACGCGCGGAAAGAATATTGGTGTCTACCAGTGGCGCCGCTACGCTGACCGCGATGTCCGACACCGCCCCTCCCCCGCCCGCGGGCCCGCTCGCGGACGTGCTCGCGCGGACACGGGCGGCGCCGCCCCGGCTGGGCCGGGTGCGGCTGGTGGGGATCGACGGGCACGCGGGGTCAGGCAAGAGCACCCTCGCGCGGCGCCTGTCGGCGGCCCTGGGCGGGGCGCCCGTCGTCCACCTGGACGACCTGGCGAGCCACGCCTCGTTCTTCGGCTGGACGGAGACCCTCGCCCGCGACGTGCTCGGGCCGCTGGCGCGCGGCGGGACCGCGCGCTACCGGGGGTACGACTGGGAGCGCGGCGGGTTCGCGCGCGACCTGACGTGCTCCGCCGCGCCCGTGGTGCTCCTGGAAGGCGTCGGCGCGGGGCGGCGGGCGGTGCGGCCGTACCTGTCGCTGCTGGTGTGGATGGACGTCCCGGCGCCTGCGGCGTGGGCCAGGGGCCGCCGCAGGGACGGGCCTGGGCTCGCGGATTTCTGGCGCGCGTGGGAGGCGGAGGAGCTGCGGCACTTCGCCGACGACCCGTCATGTCCGCACGCCGATATGCTGATCACTCCCGCTGCCGCCGGTGAGGGATGGACGTCGCAGGAGTCGCGAACCGGTCGGGGTGGGTAGGAAAGGCCCCAGGGGCAGGCGTGGTTACCCGTTGTGGGGGTCGTCATGATTTCTGGCACACACGGCGCACGTGACACTCACGATCACATTCCCCGCCACGCGGCCGACCTCGCCTGGCTGCGCGGCGTGGACGCGTACGCGGCCGGGGCCTACCCGGAGGCGGAGGAGGAGTTCCGCGCGGCCGTGCGGGAGGACCCGGGCATGGCCGACGCCTGGCTGGGGCTGCACGCGCTGCGCACCGACGTGCCGGTGGCGCTGCGGCAGATGCACCGGCACCGCGCGCGGTTCGGCGAGCAGCGGCGGCGGCACGGGCGCCCCCTGACGTCCTGGTACTGGCTCGGCTGGTGGGTGCAGCCCGTGCTGGAGACCGAGCGCGACCTGCTGCTCGCCCACGCGTCGCAGTTGCTCGACGGGCGGCGGATGGCGGAGCTTGACCAGGCGCTCACCGACTGCCCGCCGCCCGAGTCGGACCCGTACGCCCGCTTCCTGCACGCCTGCCGGTGCTACCTGTCGAAGGACTGGGAGGGGCTGTACCGCTACACGGCCTCGCTCACCGAGGATCCGCAACTCGGCGTGGAGGCCGGGCTATTCGCTGGCATGGCCCGCGTGCGGCTGGAGATGTACGACCAGGCGGAGCCGCTGCTCGCCACCGCGCTGACGCGCTGCCGCAGCGAGCTGCCGCAGCGCAAGGAGCTGCGCTACTGGCTCGGCCGCGCCCGCGAGGGCACCGGGCGCACCGCGTCGGCGATACCGCTCTACCGGGCGGTGCACCACGCCGACCCCGAGTTCATGGACACCGCGCTGCGGCTGGCCGCGCTGACGGCGGAGGACCCGGACGCGGCCCAGATGCCCGCGCCCGGCGGGGCCGTGCGCATGCCGTCGCCCGGCACACCGGCGGGCGACGGGCGGTCGCGGACGGCCGCGAACGGCGGCGCGGGCGGCCACGGCGGCACCGCCCCCGCCGCGGCCGCGTCCCCCGCCGCCGACCCGGCGCTGCTGGCACGGACGCTGGACGAGCTGGACCGCATGGTGGGCCTCGAACCGGTGAAGGAGCAGGTACGCGCGCTGTCCGCGCAGCTGCGGATGGCGCGGCTGCGCTCGGGCCAGGGCCTGCCGGTGCAGCCGCCGAAGCGGCACTTCGTGTTCTCCGGCCCGTCCGGCACGGGCAAGACGACCGTGGCGCGCCTGCTCGGCCGGGTGTTCCACGCGCTGGGGCTGCTGGCGTCCGACCGGCTGGTGGAGGCGCAACGGGCGGACCTCGTCGGGGAGTTCCTCGGGCAGACGGCGGTGAAGGCCAACCGGCTGATCGACTCGGCGCTCGGCGGCGTCCTCTTCATCGACGAGGCGTACAGCCTGGCGCACTCGGGCTACAGCAAGGGCGACGCGTACGGCGACGAGGCGCTCCAGGTGCTGCTGAAGCGGGCCGAGGACAGCCGGGAGCACCTGGTGGTGATCCTGGCGGGCTACCCGGAGGGGATGGACCGGCTGCTGGTGGCGAACCCGGGGCTCGGTTCGCGCTTCTCGACGCGGGTGGAGTTCCCGAGCTACCGGCCGTCCGAACTGACCGCGATCGGCGAGCTGCTGGCCGCCGGGCAGGGCGACGTGTGGGACGCGGAGGCGCTGGAGGAGCTGCGCAGCATCGCCGGGCACGTGGTGGCCGAGGGGTGGATCGACGAGCTGGGGAACGGCCGTTTCCTGCGCACGCTGTACGAGACGTCCTGCGCGTTCCGCGACATGCGGCTGTCCGAGTCGAGCGGGGCGCCCACGCGCCAGGAGCTGTCCACGCTGCGGCTGCCCGACCTGATGCAGGCGTACGGCGAGGTGCTCCCGGCGCGCGGCAGGACCACCCGCCCGCCCGAGGGCGAACTCCCGCCGCTCGGCCCGGCGTGACGGAAACGGATGCCGTTCCCCGCCCCTGGGCCCGGACCGGCGGCGGCACCGTCGGTCGCGGAAGCACGCACCGCCCGCCTCGGCCAGAGCGCGCCGTGCAGGGGGCCCGCTCCACCGAGCATGCGCGCGGGTCGGACCGGCGGCGGGAGTGCGTGGCGCCCGTCCCGGTGCATTCCCGCCGCTCGGCCGCCGCGACAGTGCGGCGCCTGTCGGTGCCGTCAGTCCCTGGGGGACGCGCCGCCGGTCTCGGCGAGGGCCCGCAGCGTGCGGGCCTGTTCCATGGAGCGTGCGCGCGAGACGCCCGGCTGGATCGCCATGACGGCGAGGACCGTGCCGTCGGCGAGGTCGAGCGTCACCCAGGGGTCGCCAGGACGCAGCGTGACGCGGACGATCTGGGCCCAGGCGAGCCGCCGGGTCGTGGTGAGGTTGACGACGGTGACGCCGTCGCGGTCGGCGGTGACGCGCGGCCTGGCCAGGAGGAGGGTCACGCCGAGGACGAGCAGCCCGCTGCCGACGAACGCGGCGCGGTCCCCCGTCCCCCAGACGACGGCGCCCTGGGCCGGGAGGAGGAAGGCGATCACCGTCATGACGGCGAGGACGCTGAAGCCGATGGCGAGCAGGACGACCCGCGTCACGGTCGGCCGGAACGTGACGGGCAGCGGTGCGGCGGCGGCCTGGGCGCTCACAGGCGGGCGGCGTGGATGCCGGTGGTCAGGATGGCGCGGGCGCCGAGGTCGTACAGCTCGTCCATGACGCGCTGGGCGTCCTGCACCGGGACCATCGAGCGGACGGCGAGCCAGCCCTGGTCGTGCAGCGGCGAGACGGTCGGGGATTCGAGGCCGGGCGTGAGGGAGACGGCCTTGTCGACCAGTTCGGCGCGGATGTCGTAGTCCATCATCACGTAGCGCCGCGCGACGAGGACGCCCTGGAGGCGGCGCAGGAACTGGCGGACCTTGACCTCCTGCGACTCCCCGCCGACGCGGCGGATGACGACCGCCTCGGACTCCAGGATGGGCGTGCCGATGATCTCCAGGCCCGCGTTGCGCAGGGTCGTGCCGGTCTCCACGACGTCGGCGATGACCTCGGCGACGCCGAGCTGGATGGCCGTCTCGACGGCGCCGTCGAGGTGGACGACGGACGCGTCCACGTGGTGCTCGGCGAGGTGGCCCGTGACGACCCCGGCGAACGAGGTGGCGATCGACAGGCCGCCGAACTCGCGGACGTCGGTCACGCCGCCCGGCCGGGTCGCGTACCGCAGCGTGGAGGCGGCGAAGCCGAGCTGCATGATCTCCTCGGCGTCGGCGCGGGAGTCGAGCAGCAGGTCGCGCCCGGTGATGCCGATGTCGAGGCGGCCGGAGCCGACGTAGATGGCGATGTCGCGGGGCCGCAGGTAGAAGAACTCGACCTGGTTCTCCTGGTCGATGAGGACCAGTTCCCTGCGGTCCTTGCGCTGCCGGTAGCCCGCCTCATGGAGCATGGCCGCCGCAGGCTCGGAGAGAGACCCCTTGTTGGGAACGGCGATGCGCAGCATGGACGGGCTTCTTCCTTCGCGTGGCGGGAACGGGGGTGTGCGGGGCGCGCCGTACGGCTCGGACGGGCGGCTCAGAGGTGAGCGTATACGTCGGCCGGGGAGATGCCCCGGGCGACCATCATGACCTGGAGGTGGTAGAGGAGCTGGGAGATCTCCTCGGCGGTGCGGTCGGCGCTCTCGTGCTCGGCGGCCATCCACACCTCCGCCGCCTCCTCGACGACCTTCTTGCCGATCGTATGGACCCCGGCGGCCACCAGTTCGGCCGTCCGGGAGGTACTGGGGTCCGCGGTGGCGGCCTTGTGCCGCAGCTCGGCGTACAGCTCGTCGAAAGTCTTGTTGGCCATGGTGGGTCCAACCCTACGGCCTGCCGGCGGTCGCGACGCGCGCGGGTCGGGGCAGCTCGCGCAGCAGCGCGGCGGTCGCGACGGCGGCGGTGGCGGCCTCGTGCCCCTTGTCCTCGGCGGAGCCCGGCAGTCCGGCGCGGTCGAGCGCCTGCTCCTCGGTGTCGCAGGTGAGGACGCCGAAGCCGACCGGGACGGCGTGCTCGACGCTGACGCGGGTCAGGCCCTCGGTGACGCCCTGGCAGACGTAGTCGAAGTGCGGGGTGCCGCCGCGGATGACGACGCCGAGCGCGACCACGGCGTCGTACCCGCCGCGTGCCAGCGCCTCGGCGGCGACGGGCAGTTCGAAGCTGCCGGGCACGCGCAGGACGGTGGTCTCGGCGACGCCGATCTCGTCCAGGGCGCGGCGCGCTCCGGCGAGCAGGCCGTCCATGACGGTCTCGTGCCACTGGGCGGCGACGACGCCGACGCGCAGGGGCGCCGCGCCGGTCGTGTCGGGGGTGATCTGGGGGGCTCCCTTGCCGCTCACGGCTTCTCCTCGGGGCTGGGTGGGGTGGATGGGCTCACTGGTTGGCGCAGGCGCAGGCGCCGACGGGGGCGGGCGCCTGGTCGAGCCAGGGCAGGTCGTGGCCCATGCGGTCGCGCTTGGTGCGCAGGTAGCGGAGGTTGTGCTCGCCGGGGGTGACGGGCACGGGCTCGCGGCCCGTGACGCGCAGGCCGTGGCGGGTGAGGGCGGTGGCCTTGTCGGGGTTGTTGGTCAGCAGGCGGAGGGAGCGGACGCCGAGGTCGGCGAGGATGCGGGCACCGGCGGCGTAGTCCCTGGCGTCGGCGGGCAGGCCGAGGTCGAGGTTGGCGTCGAGGGTGTCGCGGCCGCGTTCCTGGAGTTCGTAGGCGCGCAGCTTGGAGAGCAGGCCGATGCCGCGCCCCTCGTGGCCGCGGAGGTAGAGGACGACGCCGCGGCCCTCGGCCTGGACCCGTTCCATGGAGGCGCGCAGCTGCGGGCCGCAGTCGCAGCGCTGGGAGCCGAGGACGTCGCCGGTGAGGCATTCGGAGTGGACGCGGACGAGGACGTTCTCGCCGTCGCCGATGTCGCCCGCGACGAGGGCGAGGTGCTCGGCGCCGTCGGCGGCGGCGCGGTAGCCGTACGCGCGGAACGGGCCGTGCTCGGTCGGCAGGGACGTCTCGGCCTCGCGCCGCACGGCGGGCGTGGCCTCGGCGCCGTCGGCGAGGGCGCGCCGGTGGGCGATGAGGTCCTCGATGGAGATGAGGGCGAGGCCGTGCCTGCGGGCGAACGCGCGGAGGGCGGGCAGCCGCAGCATCGTGCCGTCCTCGCCCGCGATCTCGACGACGGCGGCGGCCGGGCGCAGGCCCGCGAGGCGCGCGAGGTCGACGCCCGCCTCGGTGTGTCCCGGGCGGACGAGGACGCCGCCGGTGCGGGCGCGCAGCGGGAAGACGTGTCCCGGCCTGGCGAAGTCGCCCGGGTCGGCGGCGGGGTCGGCGAGGAGGCGGATGGTGGCGGCGCGGTCGGCGGCGGAGATGCCGGTGGTGACGCCGTGGGCGGCGGTCGCGTCGACGGAGACGGTGAAGGCGGTGGCCATCGACTCGGTGTTCTTGTCGACCATCTGCGGCAGGTCGAGGCGGTCGAGGTCGTCCGGTTCCATGGGCACGCAGATCAGGCCGCGGCACTCGGACATCATGAACGCGACAGTCTCGGGCGTGATCCGCTCGGCGGCGACGACGAGGTCGCCCTCGTTCTCCCGGTCGGCGCGGTCCACGACGACGACGGGGCGTCCGGCGGCGATGTCGGCGACGGCGCGCTCCACCGGGTCGAGGGGGGCCTCGGCCGGGTCGCCCGGGGTGGCGGGGTGCGGGGCTGCGGTGGTCATGCGGGGGCTCCCTCCAGCGGTGCGTGCACGGGCTGTGCGGCGGTACGGGAGCGCCGCCACCAGTCGCGCATGCCCCACAGGACGAGGACGAAGTAGACGATGTAGACGAGTCCTGAGAACGCCAGGCCGCTGTGGAAGTTCAGCGGGACGCCGACGAGGTCGACCAGCAGCCAGGCGAACCAGAACTCCACCAGGCCGCGCGCCTGCGCGACCATCGCGACGAGCGTGCCGACGAAGATGTACGCGTCGGGCCACGGGTTCCACGACAGGTCGGGGTAGGCGGTGAACAGGCCGCCGACCAGCGCCGTCCCGCCCGCGGCTCCGGCCAGGAGCAGGGCGCGCTCGCGCCAGGTGGCGAAGCGTACGGTGATCGCGCCGTCGCCCGTGTCCCGGCGTCCGGCGCGCCACTGCTGCCAGCCCCACAGGGCGAGGGTGATGACGACGAGCTGCTTGCCGACGCCGCCGCCGAGGTTCGCCGACGTGTAGGCGGCGATCAGGATGACGCCGGAGAGGAACTGGACGGGCCAGGTGAGGACGGAGCGGCGCCAGCCGAGGGCGAGCGCGGCGAGCCCGGCCAGGTTGCCGATCATGTCGGACCAGATGACGTGCTGGCCGAACGCCTCGAACGCCGTGGAGTTGAGGGAGTCGACGAAGCTCACCGCGCGCTCCCCTCGGGCACGGCCGCGTCGTACGGGTGGGCGGGCGCCTGCGCGCCGTGGGCCAGGAGGCGTTCGACGTACTTGGCGAGGACGTCCACCTCCAGGTTCACCGCGTCGCCCGGCTGCCTGCGGCCGAGGGTGGTCAGCGCGAGGGTGGTGGGGATGAGGCCGAGGGTGAAGCGGTCGGCGCCCGCCTCGACCACGGTGAGGCTGACGCCGTCCACCGTGATGGAGCCCTTGTCCACGACGTAGCGGGCGAGGTGCGCGGGGAGCGAGACGGTGACGCTGTCCCACTGGTCGCCCGGTGTGCGGTCGAGGAGGGTCGCGACGCCGTCCACGTGGCCCTGCACCAAGTGGCCGCCGAGCCGGCCGCCGAGGGCGACGGGGCGTTCGAGGTTGACGGGGTCGCCGGGCGCGAGGCCGCCGAGCGTGGAGCGGCGGAGTGTCTCGGCCATCACGTCGGCCGTGAACGCGTGCTCGCCTGGCTCGACGACGGTGAGGCAGACGCCGTTGACGGCGATGGAGTCGCCGTGGCCGCTGCCCTGGGTGACGACGCTGCCGCGCAGCCGCAGCCTGGCCGAGTCCCCGATGTGTTCGAGGGCGATGACCTCGCCCAGTTCTTCGACGATGCCGGTGAACAAGTCAGTTCTCCTTGGCGGGCTCGTGGCGGGTGGGAGCGGCGGCGGCGAGCGGGGCGGCGCTGACCCGCAGGTCGGGGCCGACGCGGGCGACGTCGGTCACGCGCAGGCGCAACGCCTCGGTGATCGTCGTGATTCCCGCGCCGTTCAGGACGGTGGGCCCCGCGCCGAGCAGCGCGGGGGCGAGGTAGGCGGTGACGGCGTCCACGGCCCCGGCGGCGGCGAACGCCCCGGCGAGCGTGGGGCCGCCCTCCAGCAGGACCGCGCGGACGTCGCGCTCGTGCAGCGCGGCGAGGAGTGCGGTGACGTCGAGGCCGGGGCCGTGGGCGGCGCGCGGCAGGCGGACGACCTCGGCGTGCGCGGCGAGGTGGTCCGTACGGTCGCTGGGCACGTCGTCGGCGACGGCGACCAGGGTCGGGGCGGCGCCGTCGAGGACGCGGGCGCCCGGCGGGACGGCGCGGGCCTCGGTGTCGGTGACGACGCGCAGCGGCTGGCGGGCGCCGGGGACGCCGCGGACGGCGAGGTGCGGGTCGTCGGCGCGGGCCGTTCCCGAGCCGACGAGGACGGCGTCGGCCTCGGCGCGCAACCGGTGCACGTCGGCGCGGGCCTCGGGGGAGGTGATCCAGCGGCTGGTGCCGTCGGCGGCGGCGACGCGGCCGTCGAGCGTGGCGGCGTACTTCCAGCGCACGTGGGGGCGGCCGAGGCGGACGGCGGTGAGCCAGGCGGCGTTGACGGCCTCCGCCTCGTCGGCGAGCAGGCCGCCGCGCACGTCGATCCCGGCCTCGGCGAGGAGGGCGGCGCCGCCGCGCGCGACCGGGTTCGGGTCGGCGACGGCGTAGACGACGCGGGCGATCCCGGCGTCGGCGAGGGCGCGGGCGCAGGGGCCGGTGCGTCCGGTGTGGGCGCAGGGTTCGAGGGTGACGAGGGCCGTGCCGCCGCGGGCGCGGCCGCCCGCCGCCGCGAGGGCGTGGACCTCGGCGTGCGGGCCGCCGGCGCGCTGGTGCCACCCCTCCCCCACCGGGACGCCGTGCGCGTCGAGCACGACGCAGCCGACGACGGGGTTGGGGCTGGTGGCGCCGAGGCCGCGCGCGGCGAGCGTGACGGCGCGCCGCATCGCCTCGGCCTCCGGGCCTGCGGGGGGCTGCGCTGCTGGGGCGGCCACCGGGTCTCCTGCCTCTCAGGGCACGACTCCGGGGCTTCCTGGACCGACGGAACGGACGCGGGGCCACGCGGGAGCCACCGGGCGGACCCGGGGCGTCACGGCGGACACCGCACCTGTTCCGCCGCGCACTGCCTCCCATCCGGACTTTAACCGTCGGTCCAGGAATCTCACCTGGTCAACCGGCCGCTGGCAGCGGCCGGGTCGCGGACTGTAACCGCCGGTTCGGACTTTCACCGACCCCGGAGTGCGCGTTCGTCACTGGTACGCCTCCAGTCTGCCACGCGCGTCACGCGGCCATGCGGGCGTGTGGTCCGCGTCACAGACGACCTCGTGAGGTCGCGCGTGCGGGGATAGGCTGTGCGGCGGGCCGCGACTGGCGCTGAGGTGGAGCACCACCGGGGAGCGGCCCGGCACCCGACTGCCTGCTGCCGCGCGCCTGGGCGACTCGTGACGAGGCCCGGGAGTACGCCATGACGCTGGATTCCGCACCCCCCACCGCCCGCCTGATGGACGGCACGGGACCGGCCCGCCGCATCGTGGCCGAGAGCGCCGCGGCGGCCGACCGGATCACGCGCCTGACGGGTACCGCGCCCTGCCTGGCGACCGTGCTGGTCGGCGAGGACCCCGCGTCGGTGACGTACGTCCGGATGAAGCGCGCCCGCTGCGCGAAGGCCGGCATCCGCTCCGTGCACGTGGCGCTGCCCGCCTCGGTGACGACGCGTCGACTGGTGGCGGCGGTCGAGGAGTTGTCGCGTGACCCGGCGGTGCACGGCATCCTGCTCCAGCACCCGGTGGGCGCGGGGATCGACGAGCGGGCGGCCTTCGAGGCGATCGCGCCGGAGAAGGACGTGGACGGTGTGACGGCCCGTTCGTTCGCCGCCGCGGGCCTCGGCCTGCCCGGCTTCGCCTCGTGCACGCCCGGCGGGATCATGCGGCTGCTGGACGAGTACGGCGTGGAACCGGCCGGGAAGCACGCGGTGGTGGTCGGGCGCAGCCCGATCCTGGGCAGGCCGGTCGGGATGCTGCTGCTCGGCAGGGACGCGACGGTGACGTACTGCCACTCGCGGACGGTGGACCTCGCCTCGCGCGTGCGGGAGGCGGACGTGCTCGTCGCGGCGGTCGGGAAGCCGCGGTTCCTGCGCGGGGAGGACGTCAAGCCGGGGGCCGTCGTGATCGACGCGGGCTACAACCCGGGGAACGTCGGGGACGTCGACTTCGAGTCGGCGGCCCGCCGGGCGTCGCTGATCACGCCGGTGCCCGGCGGTGTCGGACCGATGACGATCGCCGTGCTGCTGGAGCAGACCGTACGGGCGGCGGCGCGGCAGCTGGGCGTGCCGGAGGCCGTCAGCGGGTGACGGCCGGGCCGAACAGGTCGTCGCGCGCCGCGTCGAGCGCCGTCACGAGGCCGCCGCCGAGCACCGCGCTGCCGCTGACGGTCGCGGGTCGGATCTCCGTCTCCAGCGGGGAGAACGCGCACAGCCGCCGGGCCACGAGGTCCGCGAGCGTCCGCCCTCCCGCACGGCCGATCTCCCCGCCGAGCACGACGCACCCCGGGTCGACGACGGCGACGAGGCCCGCGATGCCCATGGCGACCCGTTCGGCCAGCTCGCCGAGGAACGCCCCGGCCGGTCCTCCGCCCGGCGCGGCGGCGGCCTCGCGGACCAGGGCCTCGGCGGCCGTCACGTGGTCGCCCGGCGCGTCGAGGCCGTGCCCGCGGGCGAGCCGCCTGACGACGGGGGCGGCGGCGAGCGCGTGGAAGCCCGCGTCGCAGTCGACGGCCGACGGCATCCCGCCGGTGCCGGGGACGGGAAGGAAGGCGACCTCGCCCGCGCCGCCCGTGACGCCGCGCCACAGCGTGCCGCGCAGGACGAGAGCGGCGCCGAGGCCGTGCCCGAGCCACAGGAGGGCGAAGGTCTCGCGGTCGCGCGCGGCGCCGACGCGGTGTTCGGCGATCCCCGCGAGGTTGACCTCGTTCTCCAGGTGGACGGGGCCGTCGAGGCGGGCGCGGAGTTCGGCCAGCAGCGCGGAGTGCCAGCCGGCGAGCGAGGTGCACTGCCGCAGGGCGCCCGTGGCCGGGTCGGCGAGCCCCGGGGCGCCGAGGACGGCGGTGTGGACGGTGGGGATGCCGTGGCCCTCCAGGGTCTCCTCCAGCGCGGCCAGGACGGTGCCGACCGTGGACGCGCCCGTGTCGTCGCCGTCCTGGGGAACGGGCAGGGTGCGGCGGGCGACGGTGTGCCCCGCGAGGTCGGCGAGGGCGAAGGCGACGCTGTCGGTGCGCACGTCGAACGCCGCGACGTGCGCGCGTTCCGCCGCCAGTCCGTAGAGCCGTGCCTTGGGGCCGCGGCGCTCCTCCCCCGCCTCGCCGACGTCCCGGACCAGGCCGTCGCGTCCGAGGCGGCCGAGGAGGTCGGCGACGCTGGGGCGTGACAGGCCCGTCAGGTCCCGCAGCCTGGCCGCCGTGAGGGGGCCCTCCTCGGCCAACAGGTCAAGGGCGATGCGGTCGTTGATGGCGCGGGCCGTTCTCGGCGTCGCGGTGCGCGCGGTCATGCGGTGATCCTCGCAGACGGAAACGGGTTTTCTATCAGGAAGCCTTCCTGATAATTTACCTCCGACCGGCGCACCGGTCGCTCCGCGCCCTCACGAGAGAGTCGAACGCCTCATGTCGCAGCCCCTCGCCGCGCCCGACCGGGACCGGATACGCCGTGCCCGGCTGGCCGTCGGCGTCGTGTTCACCCTCCACGGCTCCGTCAGCGGCAGCTTCGCCACCCGCCTCCCCTGGCTCAAGGACCAGCTGGACCTGAGCACCGCCGCCCTGGGCCTCGCCCTGGCCTTCCCCGCCGTCGGCGCCGCCCTCGCGATGCCGCTGGCCAGCAGCGTCATGCACCGCTTCGGCGCACGGGCAGCGGTCCGCGCGCTGCTCGCCCTGTGGACCTGCTCCCTCACCCTCCCGGCGCTCGCGCCGAACATGCCGGTGCTCTGCCTGGCCCTGTTCGCCTTCGGCGCGACCGCCGGCATGGCCGACGTGGCGATGAACGCGCAGGGCGTCGAGGTCGAGCAGCGCTTCGGCCGGTCGATCATGTCAGGACTGCACGGCCTGTGGAGCGTGGGCGCCCTGCTCGGCTCAGCCGTCGGCGTCGGCGCCGTGCACGCCGGTCTCGACGCGCGCGTCCACCTGCCGCTCGTGGCACTCCTGCTGACGGTGGCCGTGCCCCTGGCGTGCCGGAGCCTGCTGGACACACGCCCGGCGCCGGACGAGGAGCCCCCGCCGCGCTTCGCCCTGCCGCCGCGTTCCGCCCTGCTCATCGGGGCCGTCGGGATGTGCGCCATCCTCGCCGAGGGCGCCAGCATGGACTGGTCCGGCATCTACCTGCGGGACATCACCGACGCGTCGGAGACGATCGCGGCGGCGAGCTTCACCGCGTTCGCCTGCACGATGGCCCTGGCGCGGCTGGCCGGGGACGCGGCGGTACGGCGGATGGGCGCCGTGCGCACGGTGCGCTTCAGCGGCGTACTGGCGGTCACCGGCGGGCTGTTGATCGTCACCGCCCGGAACCCGGTGCAGGGCACGGCCGGTTTCGCGCTGCTGGGCATCGGGATCGCGGTGGTCGTGCCGCTGGCCTTCGCCGCCGCCGGGCGCAGCGGACCGAACCCGAGCCAGGCCATCGCCGGTGTGGCCACGGTGACCTACACGACCGGGCTGATCGCTCCCACGCTCATGGGGATGATCGGCGATCTGGCCTCGCTGCGCGCCTCGTTCGCGGTGGTCACGGCGGGGGTGGCGGTCTTCGGGCTGGCGGCGGGCGTCCTGGGCACCGGGTCGCGCGGCGGGGCCCCGGTCGCGTCCGACCGGAGCGCGGCGGACGACGGCCGCCGGGTGGCGGGCTGACGGCAGCGGGGGCCGGCGGTCGTCCGCGCCGGCCCCCGTACCCGCGTCACCCGAAGGCGCGGACCGCCTGGTAGTACGTCCAGGCGAGGCCGTCGCAGGCGGTGCCGGTCGCTCCCGAGTAGCGGTCGCAGACCCGCTGGAGGTCGGCGTAGAAGGCGCTGTCGAGCCGGGACTTGTTGGCGTCGAAGGTGCCGAGCGCCTTGTAGTTCCGGTAGCCGAAGTCATGTCGTGCGCATGACACCTCAAAGGGGAAGCCGAACGGGTTGTCCGGCGAGGTGGAGCAGTAGTCGGTGCTCCAGTCGAAGGCGTAGGACGCCCAGGACGACTGGCTGCCCCTGGCGGAGAGCCAGGAGTTGTAGCTGGCCGCGCTGGTCTGGGTGAAGCCGGACAGCACCTGCGGCTTGTCGGCGGGGGCGGCGGTCGCGGGACCGGTCGAGGCGGCGACGGCCCCGAGGGAGAGGAGTGCGGTCGTGAGAGCGGTGACGAGCCGGCGGCGTACGCGCATGGGGGGACCTCCGGGAGTCGGGACGGCCCGCTGCAACGGGCCGCGCTTCCGGACTCCGAAGCTACGGGGCGGTAACCCGATGCTCAACCCCTTGGACGTGCACAACAGTTGGACTCGCGTAGAACTCCGGGCGCGCGGCACCGGTGCCGTACTCCGCGCAACCGCCGTACGCAGGACCGCCGTTGCTGTCGCGACCGGGTACGCCCCCTCCCCCCGGGGCCGTGCCGCGCTCAGGCGGCCGGGCGCGCCCGCAGCCAGGTGCGGTCGGGCGCGAGGTACCGGTCGAGCGCCAACCCCGCCTCGGCCAGCGCCCGTTCGAGCCCTTCGTCGGTCCAGCGGTAGGACAGGAAGGTCTGCGTCCACGTCGCGTCGGGGAACTCGTACTCCACCCGGACCGATGACAGGGCGGGGCCCGCCGGGTCCGCCGCGGCGACCCGGACGAGCCCGTCGCCGGTGCGGCGCTCGCGCGGCACGTCCAGGTGCCAGTCCGCGCCCTCGCGCTGGATCAGCACGCAGCCGCCCTCCGCCGCGTACCGGCGGCAGGTCCGCAGCATGCCGCGCCGCACGGCGGGGTCGCCGTTGTGGACGAGGAAGGAGCCGAGGACGACGGCGTCGAAGCGCTCCTCCCCCAGGTCGAGCGTCTCGATGGCGGAGCGCACGGTCCTGGCGCCGCGCACGTGGGCCAGCATCTCGGGTGACTCGTCCACCGCCGTGACGGTGAAGCCGCGTTCCACCAGCGGGTGGGTGATCCGGCCGACGCCGCAGCCCAGTTCGAGGAGCGTCGCGCCGGGCGGCACGGCCGACGCGATCACGTCCGGCTCGTCGCCGGGCGCGACGCGGAGGTACATGTCGACGGCGCAGCCGTCCGGTGTGATGGCGCCCGGGCCGGTCCCGCCGTACCCGGGGCGCTGGTTTCCGTCCATGCGCTCCAGCACACCACGGGCCACGCGCGGCACGGAAGTACCGGGCGCGGCCCTGGTGTTCACCGGCGGGGGGTCACTGCCAGCTGGCGTGCAGCGGCTTGCCCTCCGCGAAGCCCGCCGCGCTCTGCACGCCGATGACGGCCCGCTCGGCGAACTCCTCCAGCGTCGCCGCCCCCGCGTAGGTGCACGAGGAGCGGACGCCCGCCACGATCGAGTCGATCAGGTCCTCGACGCCGGGCCGCGCGGGGTCGAGGAACATGCGGGAGGTCGAGATGCCCTCCTCGAACAGGCCCTTGCGCGCCCGGTCGTACGCCGACTCGTCGCTGGTGCGGTTGCGCACGGCGCGCGCCGACGCCATGCCGAAGCTCTCCTTGTACAGCCGCCCGTCCGCCGCCTGCTGGAGGTCGCCGGGCGACTCGTGGGTCCCAGCGAGCCAGGAGCCGATCATCACGTTGGACGCGCCCGCCGCGAGGGCCATCGCCACGTCGCGCGGGTGCCGCACGCCGCCGTCGGCCCAGACGTGCTTGCCGTGCCGCCGCGCCTCGGCGGCGCACTCGAGCACCGCCGAGAACTGCGGGCGGCCGACGCCGGTCATCATCCGCGTCGTGCACATCGCGCCGGGGCCCACGCCGACCTTGACGATGTCGGCGCCCGCCTCGATCAGGTCGCGCGTCCCCTCGGCCGACACGACGTTGCCCGCGACGACCGGGACCGCCGGGTCGAGGGCGCGGACGCCGCGCAGCGTGGAGATCATCGACTCCTGGTGGCCGTGCGCCGTGTCCACGACCAGGGTGTCCACCCCGGCCGCGAGCAGCGCCTCGGCACGCCCGGCGACGTCCCCGTTGATCCCGACGGCGGCGGCGACGCGCAGCCGCCCGCCCGCGTCGGTGGCGGGCGTGTAGAGCGTGGCGCGCAGGGCGCCCTTGCGGCTGAGGATGCCGACGAGGCGGCCGTCGGGGCCGACGGCGGGGGCGATCTTGCGGTGCGCGGCGTCCAGGATGCCGAACGCCTCGCGCGGGTCGAGCGCCGCGTCGATGACGAGGAGATCCTTCGACATGACCTCGCCGAGCTGCGTGAAGCGGTCCACGCC
Organism: Streptomyces sp. NPDC049879; assembly: GCF_044461265.1. NCBI lineage: Bacteria > Bacillati > Actinomycetota > Actinomycetes > Kitasatosporales > Streptomycetaceae > Streptomyces > Streptomyces sp. NPDC049879. The sequence continues at coordinate 354,022 of NZ_JBITKT010000003.1, forward strand.
GGTCAGGTCCGACTCGGTGACGATGCCCACCGGCCGCTCGGCGGAGACGACGACGCCCGCGCCGTGCGCCCGCTTCGGCAGCAGGGCGAGCGCGTCGCCGACCGTCTGCGTCGGCGCGAGGGTGATGGGGGTGTCCAGGACGAGGTGGCGCCGCTTGATCCAGCCGATGACCTCGGTGACCACGTCGAGCGGGATGTCCTGGGGAATCACGGCCAGTCCGCCGCGCCGGGCGACCGTCTCGGCCATCCGGCGGCCCGCGACGGCCGTCATGTTCGCGACGACGAGCGGGATGGTGGTGCCGGTGCCGTCCGGGGTGGCGAGGTCCACGGCGAGGCGGGAGCCGACCGCGGAGCGGCGCGGGACCATGAACACGTCGTCGTAGGTCAGGTCGTACGGGGGTGCGGAGTCGTTCAGGAACTTCATGCTCGCTCTCACCTGCTGCTGGTTCGTTCTGGCGGGTGGGGAGCTGCGGCTCCTAGGCCATTATCACCGATGACCGTACAGACGGACGAACGGTTGATATGGCCGATTCGGGACCGGCCGGGCGGAGGGGGCGCCGGCCGTCATCGCCCGTTCGGGTGAGTCTGGCCCGTGGACGCGCCGGGTAGGCATCGGCGGCCGGTGGAACGGCGGCCGGCGCGACCAGGGGACGGAAAGGCGCAGCGACATGAGCGGTACACAGGCACACCCCCGCCGGCTCAGCTTCGGCATCAAGACCACCCCGGCGCACATCGGGTACGAGGACATCGTGCGCGTGTGGCGCGAGGCCGACCGTGTGCCGTCCATCGAGCACGCCTGGCTCTGGGACCACCTGGTGCCGATGTTCGGCCCGGCGGACGGCCCGGTGCTGGAGGGCTGGACGCTGCTGTCGGCGCTCGCCGCGCGCACCGAGCGGCTCGGCCTCGGCCTCCTCGTCTCGGGCAACCGGGTCAGGCCGCCCGCGCTGCTGGCCAAGATGGCCGCGACCGTCGACGTGATCGCGGGCGGGCGGCTGACCGTCGGCCTCGGCGTCGGGGCGACCCGGCGGGCGGACGGCGGCAGCGGCGGCGTTCCGGCGAAGAACGCGGCGGTGGACGAGTACGCGGCGTACGGCATCACGCCGGTGGGTCCCGCCGAGGGCGTCGCCAGGCTCGCCGAGTCCTGCGCGATCCTGCGGCGCCTGTGGACCGAGGAGCGGGTGGACTTCGACGGCGCGTACTACCGGCTCGCCGGTGGCCACTGCGAGCCGCGCCCCGCCCGGCACCTGCCGCTGCTCGTCGGCGGCACGGGCACCCGTACGCTCCGGGTGGCCGCCGAGCACGCCGACGTGTGGAACGCGCCGGGCCCGCCGCACAACGACGTCGCGTTCCTCCGGGAGCGCGCGGCCGTGCTCGACCGGCACTGCGCGGACATCGGCAGGCCGCCGGAGGACATCGTGCGCTCGGTCCAGACCCATGTGTTCTGGGCCGACCCCGAGCGGACGCGCGCGACCGTGCGGGAGCTGGTGGACGCCGGGTTCGGCCACATCGTGCTGAGCCTGACGCTGCCCCTCCCGGCATCCGCCGCGCACCGGGTGGCCGAGGAGATCATCGAGCCGGTCCTCGCCGAGCACCGGACGGTGCCCGCGCACGCAGGCTGAGGCGCCGCCGCGGCGGTGCGCACGGCCGTGGCAAGCGAAGCCGAAGCACGCTGTGTCGAGAACCGGGACCCCCCGAGCGCCGCGCGGCGGCACCCCCACCGGGTGTTCTCCGGAGCACTTGTCCTTGCGGCCGGGGCGGCCCGCCTGGCCTCCCCGCGCCTGGTTTGCGCGGGCGTTGCCTGCGCTGCTGCGGGGATCCGCCCTGCGGGGGTCTCCTGCGGGTCTTCTCTTCCCGGGAGGCGGGGTACGGGGTAGTGCCCGCCTGTGCCGCGCCGCACGCCCCGCAGCGGCAGTCGTACGCAGCGCAACGCCGTTGGGGCGGCCCGGTAATTGACCCGGGCCGGTCCCGTGCGAGAGGCGGGGGCCGCGGCGTGTGCGCCGTACCCTCAGCGGCGCGGCGTCACTGCGGCGGGCCGCCAGTGGGTGCCCTTGGCCGGGCGTGCGCGGGGGAAGGGCGGTGGCGGGTCCGCGCCACACTCCGCAGTGGCCCCCGGCACGCGGCGCAACAGCATTGCGGCCCGGCAGTCGACCTGGGCCGGTCCTGCGCCGACGCCTGCCGCGGGTCCACGGCTTACGGCGGTCTCAGGGGCCGGGCACCGCGACCGCCGGGCCGGCTGTGCGCGGCGGGGCGGGGCGCGCGGTCCCCGACCGCCGCGGCGATCGCCGTCCCGCCGCCGAACGGCTCACGACGTGATCCGGCCCCTGGCACGACAGGCGCCCGGCCACGGCCCCTTCGGCCAGGGCAGCAGTTGCTGTGCCGTCACATCGCGCGTACGCGGGCCGAGTGGGATCCGCGACGCTGCGACGCATCCGACAACGCGGTCCGGCCCGACGAGATCCGGAGGACGGACTCCGGGGCTCGTCTTCCCCCACGCCCCCTCAGGTGCGTGCGAGCGCCCGGCACCGGACCGTCCTCGCAGCGGCCGTACGGGGGGCGATGCGGCAGCACAGCGAAGCGCGTCGCGCACAGGACGCCCCCCGGAGCGGGACCCTAGGCCGCGTCGGGGTCCACGCGTTCCAGCGCCGGGCGGCGGCCGGGCGGCTGGGCCAGCAGCCGGTCGGCCGCGGTGATGTCGGTGACCAGGCTGGTCACCAGGCCGGAACGCAGCACGGCGCCGATCGCGTCCGCCTTGCGCCGGCCCCCGGCGATCGCGACGACCTCGGGTATCCGGCGCAACCGCTCCGCCTCGACGGTGATGCAGCGCTCGCCGAGGTCCCGGCCGATGCGGCGGCCGTCCGCCGCGAAGAGGTGCGCGGACATCTCCGCGGCGATGCCGAGCGACGCGTAGTGCCGCCGCTCGTCGTCGCCCAGCATGTCGAGGACCGTGGAGACGCCCGGCTCCCAGGAGCCGATGGACACGGCCGCGATGGTGACCTTGTCGAAGTACTCGAACGCCGACGCGATCCCGGTCTGCCGCCGCAGCGCCGCCGCCGTGGTCGTGTCGGGCAGCAGCATCGGCGCGTAGATCGGGTGCGCCTCGCCCCCGGAGACCGCCGCCGCGCGGCGCACCGCCTCGACGGAGCCACGCTCGGCGGTGCCCGCGTCGTACACACCCGTCAGCTGCACGACCGTGCAGGGCGGCAGCGAGCGCAGCGCCTGCGCCATGTGGATGGTGGAGCGGCCCCAGGCGAGGCCGAGGACGTCGCCCTCGCTGACCAGTTCGCCGAGCAGCTCCGCCGCCACCTCCCCGAGGTGCTCGGGGTCGGGGGTGTCGTCCGCGGTCTCGGCCTGGGACTCGGCGACGACGACGTGCCGCAGGCCGTAACGGGCGCGCAGGGCGTCGGAGCGCTCCGCGTCCAGCTCGGCGGGGACCCGGATCTCGATGCGGACCAGGTCGTGCTCCACGGCCGATTCGAGGACCCGCGCCACCTTGAACCGGCTCACGCCGAACTCGTCGGCGATCTGGATCTTCGACTTGCCCTCCAGATAGAAGCGGCGTGCCATGGCCGCCGCCTGCATCAGTTCGGCGGGCCCCATCCGTGGGGCTGACCTCCCGGTCGGCACCGCACTCACCTCACTGTCCTCCGCTCCCGTGTCCCCGCTCACACACCGTTTCCTCATCCTCGCAGATCCGGGGAGCGCCTGGTCCGTACCGGGCGCGGCGGGGGCGGCGCGCTGCCGGATCGACGTCCGCCGTTCACCCCCCGGTGGCCCGTGCGGCCGCCTCCTCGGCCTGGCGCCGCAGCGCGCCGACGGCGGCGGCCGGGTCGTCGGCGCCGTAGACGGCCGACCCGGCGACGAAGACGTCCGCGCCCGCCTCGGCGCAGCGCTCGATGGTCGTGGCCGAGACGCCGCCGTCCACCTGGAGCCACAGCGGCAGTCCGTGGCGCTCGATGAGCTGCCGGGTGCGGCGGATCTTCGGCAGCATGACGTCGAGGAACGCCTGCCCGCCGAACCCCGGCTCGACCGTCATGATCAGCACCATGTCCAGCTCGGGCAGCAGGTCCTCGTACGGCTCGATCGGGGTGGCGGGCCGCAGTGCCAGCGAGGCGCGCGCGCCCTTGGCGCGGATCTCCCTGGCGAGCCGCACCGGCGCCGCGGCGGCCTCGGCGTGGAAGGTGACGGACCCGGCGCCCGCCTCCACGAACGCCGGGGCCCAGCGGTCGGGCTCCTCGATCATCAGGTGGCAGTCCAGCGGGATGTCGGTGGCCTTGGCCAGGGCCTCGACGACCGGGACGCCGAGCGTGAGGTTGGGGACGAAGTGGTTGTCCATGACGTCGACGTGGAGCCAGTCGGCGCCCCGGACGGCCTCGGCCTCCTCGGCGAGCCTGGCGAAGTCGGCGGACAGCAAGCTGGGGTTGATCTGTGCCATGGGCCAAGTATCCCCGCAGTGCGCGGCCTTCCGGCGCCGGGTGATCACGCGGTGCGGCGCAGCAGGGTCAGGTGCATCGCGTCGGTGCCGTGGCGGTGGGGCCACAGCTGGATGTCCGGGCCCTCGCCGAGGCCGGGGACGCCGGGCAGCACCGGCCGGGCGTCGATGCGTTCGGCCGCCGTACCGCCGGGCTCGTCCAGCACGTCGGACACGACGAACCGGGTCTCGGCCAGGTGCGGCGAGCAGGTCGCGTAGCCGACGACGCCGCCCGGCCTGACGGCGGCCAGGGCCTCGCGCAGCAGGCGCCGCTGGACGGCGACGAGTCCGTCGATGTCCTCGGGACGGCGGCGCCAGCGCGACTCGGGGCGCCGCCGCAGGGCCCCGAGGCCGGTGCACGGGACGTCCACGAGGACGCGGTCGAACGAGCCGGGCCGCCACGCGGGACGGGTGCTGTCGGCCGTGACGACCTGGTAGGGGCCCGGGTTGCCCGCCAGGGCGCGCGCGACGAGGCGGGCGCGGTGCGGCTGCCGCTCCGCGGCGACCAGGGCGGCGCCCCGTTCGGCCGCCAGCGCGGCGAGCAGCGCGGCCTTGCCGCCGGGGCCCGCGCAGCCGTCGAGCCAGCGGGTGTCGGGGCCGGTCAGCGGCGCGTTGGCGAGCGCGAGGGCGACGAGCTGGCTGCCCTCGTCCTGCACCCCGGCCCGCCCCTCGTGCACGGCGGGCAGCGCGCCCGGCTCCCCGCCGTCCGCGAGCCGCACGGCGTACGGGGACCAGCTGCCGGGTTCGGCGCTCGGCTCCTTCAGCAGCTCGTCCACGGTGCTGCGGCCGGGGCGGGCCGCCAGGGTGACGAGCGGCCGCTCGTTGTCGGCCGCGAGCAGCGCCTCGATCTCCTCCCGGCCGCCGCCGAGCGCGTCCCACAGAGCGGAGACGACCCAGCGCGGGTGGGCGTGGACGAGCGCGAGGTGGGCCTCCGGGTCGTCGTCGTACGGCGGCGCGACGCGGTCGAGCCAGGCGTCGAGGTCGTGCGCGGCGACGCGGCGCAGCACCGCGTTGACGAACTTGGCGCGCCCGTCACCCACGACGCAGCGGGCCAGTTCGACGGTGGCGCTGACGGCGGCGTGGGACGGGATGCGGGTGCCGAGCAGCTGGTGGGCGCCCAGGGACAGCACGTCCAGCACGGGCGGGTCCACGTCGCGCAGCGGCCGGTCCACGCACGCGGCGAGGACCGCGTCGTACGTGCCCTGGCGGCGCAGCGTCCCGTAGACCAGCTCGGTGGCCAGGGCGGCGTCCCGCGCGTCGAAGCCACCGTCGCCCGGCGCCTCCTCCTTCGCCCGCGCGAGCAGCGGCGGGAGCACCAGGTTGGCGTAGGCGCCGCGTTCGGCGACGGCGCGCAGGGCGTCGAAGGCGAGGATGCGGACCGGGTCGCGGCGGGGGCGGCGGTAGGGCCTGGGCTGGCGGCTTTGCCGGCTGCTCACGTGAGGGGTCACTCCGGTGGGTGCGCGGGCTGGTCCCGCTCGGATGGTCAAGCCTACGACCACACGAACGGCGCGGGCTGTGGGGGCGGTGCGGGCGGTGGGGGGCCTTGCCGGGGTCAGCCGCCGAGGCGTTCGCCGGGCTCGACGCGGACGCCGCGCGCCCAGTCGGCGGCGCGCATCGGCTTCTTGCCCTGGGGCTGCACCCACTCCAGCTCGACGGCGTGCGAGCCGGTGCCGACGTGGACGTGCTGTTTGCCCGCCTCGATCTCGCCTGGCGCCCCGCCCGCCCGGTCGGGAGCGGGGGTCACCTGCCGCAGCTTGAGCCGTTCGCCGCGGAACGTCGTCCACGCGCCGGGGGCGGGCGTGCAGGCGCGCACCCGGCGGTGGACCGCGAGGGCGGGCGCCGACCAGTCCACGGCGGCGTCGTCGACCGTGAGCTTGGGCGCCAGGGTGACGCCCTCGGTGGGCTGCGGCACGGCCTGGAGGGTGCCGTCCTCGATGCCGTCCATGGTCGCGGCGAGCAGTCCCGCGCCCGCGAGCGCCAGGCGGGTGAGCAGGTCGCCGCTGGTGTCCTGGGGGCGGATCTCCTCGGTGAGGACGCCGAAGACCGGACCAGAGTCGAGCCCCTCCTCGATGAGGAACGTGCTGGCGCCGGTCACCTCGTCACCGGCCATGACGGCGTGCTGCACGGGGGCGGCGCCGCGCCAGGCGGGGAGCAGCGAGAAGTGCAGGTTGACCCAGCCGTGCCGGGGGATGCCGAGGGCCGGCTTGGGCAGCAGCGCGCCGTACGCGACGACCGGGCAGCAGTCGGGCGCGATGGCGCGCAGCCGCTCCTGGAAGTCGGGGTCGCGGGGGCGCTGCGGGCGCAGGATCTCGATCCCGGCCTCGGCGGCGCGCTCGGCGACCGGGCTGGCGACCAGGCGGCGGCCGCGGCCCGCCGGTGCGTCCGGACGGGTGACGACGGCGGCGACCTCGTGGCGGTCCGACGCGAGCAGGGCGTCCAGGGCGGGGACGGCGACCTCGGGGGTACCGGCGAAGACGAGCCTCATCGGGATGTGCGACCTCTCGTACAGCGGAAACGGCCTGCGGGCACGGGACTTTCCTGGTGGCGGCCGAACGGCCGGCGGACCAGTCTATGTCCGTTCCCCGGCGCGCCTCCCGGCCGTCCGGGCGGGGGACGCGCACGCGGCGCGGACCTCACGGGGTTGACGAAGCGCGCCCTTTGCGTGACTCCTGCACGCATGGCGCGTTGGTCAAAGGAGATTGACCGAGACGGGCCCGGTCAGGCCCGTTCCTTCCCCTAGACACCGGTTCGAGAGGCTTGTTCATGGCCGACAACGCCACCCCCGACGCTCAGGCACGGGCCAGTCTGCACCTGCTGGTGCGGGACATCGAGCGGGTGCGCCGACAGGTTGACGCGCTGCGTACGCTCACCGCACAGCTGGGCAATGTCTACCGCCCCCGCCGCACCGGCCCGTCCGCCGGGTTCGTCGTCTACGGCCGCGCCCCGGCCCCGACGGTCCGGCTCGCGCAGGAACTCCGCGACAGCGTGGAGGCCCTGGTCACGGCCGCGGTGGACTTCGACCGTTCGCTCGGGTTCTCCTGGGACGCCGTGGGCTCGGCGCTCGGGGTGACCAAACAGGCGGTGCACCGCCGCTACGGCGCGCGTCGCGCCCCCGCGCAGGGGCAGGTGCAGGGCCCCGCGCGCGAGGGCGGGCGGACCGAGCAGCTGTCGCCCGGTGTGCCGCAGGCGCGCCCGGTGGCCGGACGGCCGGGCCAGCCGGTGAGCGGCGACAGCAGGGCCGGGGTCTTCCCCGGCCAGCGCAACGCCTGACCCGTACCCCGGAGGTGCCGGGAGCAGCCTGCCGCGCGGGTCGTGCGCGACCCGCGCGGCGGTGCGTCAGAGCCAGCGCCGCGCCGCCTCGACGCTGTCGCCGCCGCTCGTGTTGAACGCGATGGCGGCCCGGGGCGCGTGGCGGCGGACGAGGTTGACGATCAGCTCGAAGAGCGGCAGCAGCTGCTCCGCCTTGCGGATGCCGCCGCCGATCACCACCACGTCCCAGGGCCGCTCGGTCAGCGAGGCGACGACGGCGGGCTCGGCCGCCTCGTCGTACACCACCAGCGCCATGGCCGCTTCGATGCCGTGCGTCGCGAAGCGCGCCAGTTCCGCGTCGAGGGCCGCGCGCAGCGCCGCCCCGTCCACACCGGGTACCGCCTGCGGGTCGTAGCCGATGACGAGTGCGGAAGGCATCCGGCCATCGTAGGCGGGCTCGTGTCAGCCGATGTCGCGCGGGTCGATCACCACGCGCGCCACGGCGGCGTCGCGCCTGGCCAGCCGGGCGGCACGGGCCGCCTTCAGCGCCGCGGCCAGCGCCCCTCCCCCGCCGGGCGGCACGCGGACCAGCGCCCGTTCCCACCGCTCCCCCGGCGGCGGGTCGCCGGTGCGGCGCGGGCGGCCCGGCGGGACGACGGGCAGCGGCACCGGCCCCAGCACCTCGGCGTCCGGCGGCAGCCCGGTCGCCGCGAGCAGGCCCGCGACCGCGTCCGGCGTCCCGCTGACCGCCGCCATCCGGGAGACCGGCGGGAAGCCGAGGGCCGCGCGGTCGGCCAGCTCGCGCAGCGCGAACCCGGCCGGGTCCCAGCGCACCAGCGCCTGCACCGGCCGCAGCACCGGCTCGCCGAGGACGACGACCGTCCCGCCCTCCGCGCGCGGCCGTACGAGCGCGGCGGCGTTCAGCCACAGCCGCAGCGCCTCCTCCCCCGCCCGCAGGTCCTGCCTGCCGAGCAGCGCCCAGCCGTCGAGCAGGAGCGCCGCCGTGTAGCCGGGCCCCTCGGGGACGGGCTCGGCGCCCGGTGTGCTGACGACCAGCGCGGGCCGGTCGGGGACGGTGTCGAGCACGTGGTCGCGGCCCGAGGTGCGCACGGGCACGGCGGGGAACGCCCGGCCCAGCTCCTCGGCGGTGCGCCGCGCGCCGATGACGACCGCGCGCAGCCGTACGCCGCCGCACTCGGCGCAGTGCCAGTCCGGCACCGGGGTGCCGCACCAGGCGCAGCCCAGCGCCTCGGCGGCCCCGCCCGAGGCGAGCGGTCCGTGGCAGCGGTCGCAGCGGGCGGGCGTACGGCAGCGGTCGCACGCGAGCCGGGGCGCGTACCCCCGGCGCGGCACCTGCACGAGCACCGGGCCGTCGGCGAGCCCGTCGCGCAGCGCCTGCCACGCCAGGCTGGGCAGGCGCGCCGTACGGGCCGCCGGGTCGCGTGCCTCGTCGCCGTCGCCGACCGTGCGGACCAGCGGCGCGACGGCCCGCACCGTCTCCCGCGCGGCGGCCAGCGGCCCGGCCCAGCCGGACTCGACGAGCTGGGCGGCCTCGGCGGTGTGCGCGTGGCCGCCGAGGAGGAGCCCGGCGCCCTCCTGCGCGGCGCGGAGCTTCAGGACCTCCCTGGCGTGCGGCTGCGGCGCGTTGATGTCGTGGTGCGCGGCGTCCCCGTCGTCCCAGAGGGCGACGAGGCCGAGGTCCGCGACGGGCGCGAACATCGCCGCGCGCGTGCCGACGACGCAGCGTACGGCGCCCCGGCGGACGGCGAGCCAGCGCCGGTAGCGCGCCTCGGGGCCCGCGTCGGCGGTGAGCAGGACGTGGTGGCCGGGGCCGGTGAGGGCGGTGAGGGCGGCGTCGGCGCGGGCGGCGGCGCGGCCGTCGGGGAGGACGGCGAGGGCGCCGCGCCCGGCGGCGAGCGCCGTCGCGAGGACGCGCGCCAGCTCGTCGGGCCAGTGCGGTCCCGGCAGGGCGGTCCAGACGGCGCGGGGGGCGCCGCCCGTCGCGAGCGAGGCGAGGTATCCGGCGGCGCGGGGGTAACGGGTCCACGTCCCGGGCTCAGGGGCCGGGGGCGGCGCCGGGGCGGGCGGGGAGGCGGCGCGCTCCGCCCTGGCCATGCGCGGGGGGACGGCGAGCTGCACCACGTCGGCGAGCGACCCCGCGTACCGGTCGGCGACCGCGCGGCACAGCCGCAGCAGACCGGGGCCGAGGACCGGTTCGGTGGAGAGCACCTGCGCGAGGGGGGCGAGGACGCCGGGGAAGTCGCTGCTCTCGCGGCGCTCGACGATGAAGCCGTTGATCAGCCGCCCGCCCTCGCGGCGGCCGTCGCGCTGCCCGGCGCCGAAGCGGACCCGGACGCGGACGCCCGGCTGCGCGTCGGCGTCCATGGCGGCCGGGACGGTGTAGTCGAAGAGGTGGTCGAGGTGCACCAGGCCCTTGTCCACGAGGACCCGGGCGACCGGCAGCCGCTCGGCCGGAGCGGCGCCGCGCCAGGTGCGGGGCCTGGCCTTCGGCTCCCCGCCGCGGCGGCCCGCCGCCCTGACGAGGGCGAGCTGTTCACCGCCCGGGGGGGCGCCGGCTTCCTGACTCACGGCGTCCAGTACAGCAGATGGGTCGGACAGGCCCCCCGCCCCGCGTCCCGGGGCCGGGGGGCCGTCGGCGTCGTCAGAGCCCGGTGACGGCCCGCAGGGCGTCCACGCGGTCGGTGCGCTCCCAGGTGAAGTCCGGCAGCTCGCGGCCGAAGTGGCCGTACGCGGCGGTCTGGGCGTAGATCGGGCGCAGCAGGTCGAGGTCGCGGATGATCGCGGCGGGCCGCAGGTCGAAGACCTCGGTGATGGCCTGCTCGATCTTCTCCACCGGGACGGTCGCCGTGCCGAAGGTCTCCACGAACAGGCCGACCGGCTCGGCCTTGCCGATCGCGTAGGCGACCTGCACCTCGCAGCGGGAGGCGAGCCCGGCGGCCACCACGTTCTTCGCCACCCAGCGCATCGCGTAGGCGGCGGACCGGTCCACCTTCGACGGGTCCTTGCCGGAGAACGCGCCGCCGCCGTGGCGGGCCATGCCGCCGTACGTGTCGATGATGATCTTGCGGCCGGTGAGGCCCGCGTCGCCCATCGGGCCGCCGATCTCGAAGCGGCCGGTGGGGTTCACCAGCAGGCGGTAGCCCTCGGTGTCGAGCTTGATGCCGTCGCCGATCAGGGCCTTCAGCTCGGGCTCGACCACGAACTCCTGGATGTCGGGCGCCAGGAGGGAGTCGAGGTCGATGTCCGAGGCGTGCTGGCTGGAGACGACCACGGTGTCGAGGCGGACGGCCTTGTCGCCGTCGTACTCGATGGTGACCTGCGTCTTGCCGTCGGGGCGCAGGTAGGGGATGGTCCCGTTCTTGCGGACCTCGGAGAGGCGGTGCGACAGCCGGTGCGCCAGCCGGATCGGCAGCGGCATCAGCTCGGGGGTCTCGTCGCAGGCGTAGCCGAACATCAGGCCCTGGTCGCCCGCGCCCTGCCGGTCCAGCTCGTCCTCGTCGCCCTCGACCCGGGACTCGTAGGCCGTGTCCACACCCTGCGCGATGTCCGGCGACTGCGAGCCGATGGACACCGAGACGCCGCAGGAGGCGCCGTCGAAGCCCTTCTTCGACGAGTCGTAGCCGATCTCCAGGATGCGGCCGCGCACCAGCGTCGCGATGTCCGCGTACGCCTGGGTGGTGACCTCACCCGCCACGTGCACCAGGCCCGTGGTGATCATCGTCTCGACGGCGACGCGCGAGGTGGGGTCCTCGCGGAGCAGGGCGTCGAGGATGGTGTCGCTGATCTGGTCGGCGATCTTGTCGGGGTGACCCTCGGTCACGGATTCCGAGGTGAACAGACGGCGGGACACATCGCTCCCTGGGTTGCAGCGGCTGCTGACTGGAATGGCTGACGACCGCCCGTGGCGAGCGCCCGGTCGGCGTCAGTCTAACCGGCGGGTGTCCGGCGTGACCCGAAGGCTCGACCGGCACCGTGCGGTGTCCGTACAGTATCCGTCGCGGTGCGCTCACCGGAAGGGAACGACCGCGGTTCGAGACAGCCGGTCCGGTGGGCGGGCACGCGGGGGACGGACGGGCGGGGTCAGCGGGCCGTGCCAGCGGGCGGGAGAAGGCGCACGACGGCGTCCCACACGCGGTCGGCCAGCTCCTCCTTGGGCCCGTGGGGCACCGGGGTCTCGGTGCCGCCCGCCTCGACGATCACGGCCTCGTTCTCCTCGGTGCCGAAGGCGAGGCCGTCGCCGACGCGGTTGACGACCAGCAGGTCGCAGCCCTTGCGGGCGAGCTTGGCCCGTCCGTTGGCCAGGACGTCCTCGGTCTCGGCGGCGAACCCGGCGACCACCTGGCCCGCCGGGCGGCCGGCGGCGAGCCCCGCGAGGATGTCCGGATTGCGTACCAGGGCGAGGGGCTCGGGATCGACGCCGTCGCGCTTCTTGATCTTCTGCCCGGCCCGGACGGCGGGCCGGAAATCGGCCACCGCGGCGGCCATCACGACGGCGTCGGCGTCGGCCGCCGCCTCCCGGACCGCCTTCTCCAGCTCGGCCGCGCTGCCGACCGGGACGACCCGGGCGCCCGCGGGGTCGGGCAGGGCGGTGTTCGCGGCGACCAGGGTGACGCGGGCGCCGCGCGCGACGGCGGTGCGGGCGAGCGCGTAGCCCTGCTTGCCGGAGGAGCGGTTGCCGAGGTAGCGCACCGGATCGAGGGGCTCGCGGGTGCCGCCCGCGCTGATCACGACGTGCCGTCCGGCCAGGTCGGCGGGCACCGGCGCGGTGCCGCGCGCCAGCACGCGGCGGCAGACGGCGAAGATCGCCTCCGGGTCCGGGAGGCGGCCCTTGCCGGTGTCGGCGCCGGTGAGGCGGCCCTCGGCCGGCTCGATGACGACGGCGCCGCGCGCGCGGAGGGTCGCGACGTTCTCGCGGGTCGCGGGGTGCTCCCACATCTCGGTGTGCATCGCGGGTGCGAAGACGACCGGGCAGCGCGCGGTGAGCAGCACATTGGTCAGCAGGTCGTCGGCGCGGCCGGTGGCGGCGCGGGAGAGCACGTCCGCGGTGGCCGGGGCGACGACGACGAGGTCCGCGGCCTTGCCGATGCGGACGTGCGGCACCTCGTGCACGTCGTCCCACACCTCGGTGGCCACCGGGGCGCCGGACAGCGCCGACCAGGTGGGGGCGCCGACGAACCGCAGAGCGGCCGCCGTGGGCACGACCCGGACGGCGTGCCCCGACTCGGTGAACCGCCGCAGCAGCTCGCACGCCTTGTACGCCGCGATCCCGCCGCCCACTCCGAGGACGACGCTGGGCTGATCCATCTCCGGCACCTTCACTGCTCGCTGCGGTACACGACACGACGGGCACGCGCCGTGGCACGGCATGCCTGGGGCCCGGCGGCACACAGGGCCGCCGGGCCCGGGACGAACTGCTTGGGGCGGGCACGCCCCGGTGCCACCTCAGTCGGTGGCGCCTTCGACGGCCTCGGAGGTGAGCAGACCCGCGTTGATCTCGCGCAGCGCGATGGACAGCGGCTTCTCGTGCACGTGCGTGTCCACGAGCGGCCCGACGTACTCCAGCAGCCCTTCACCGAGCTGGGAGTAGTAGGCGTTGATCTGCCGCGCGCGCTTGGCCGCGTAGATCACCAGGCTGTACTTCGAGTCGGTGGCCTCAAGCAGCTCGTCGATCGGCGGGTTGATGATGCCCTCGGGCGTGGTCATGGAGGAGGACACGCGTCGCCTTTCCCTGGTTGTGGCCTAACGAATCAAGGCTAGCAGCTCGGCCGCGACCGCCTCGACCGAGGTGTTCACGAGTGTGACGTCGAACTCGGTCTCGGCGGCCAGCTCGGTGCGGGCGACTGCGAGCCGCCGTTCGATCACCTCGGGGGGCTCGGTGCCGCGGCCGGTGAGGCGGCGGACCAGCTCGTCCCAGCTGGGCGGGGCGAGGAAGACGAGGCGCGCGTCCGGCATCGAGGCGCGGACCTGCCGCGCGCCCTGGAGGTCGATCTCCAGGAGCACCGGCTCGCCGCGCTCCAGCCGTTCGAGCACGGCGCGGCGGGGCGTGCCGTAGCGGTTGCCCGCGAACTCCGCCCATTCGAGGAGTTCGCCGTTGGCGACCAGCTTGTCGAACTCCCCGTCGTCCACGAAGTAGTACTGGACGCCGTGCCGTTCCCCGGGCCGTGGCCTGCGGGTGGTGGCCGAGACGGACAGCCACAGCTCGGGGTGGGCCTTGCGCAGATGGGCGACGACCGTGCTCTTGCCGACCCCGGAGGGGCCGGAGAGCACGGTCAGCCGCGGACGATCGGTCATACGGTGATTATCCCGGTTCCCGGCGGAGCGGGAAAACCTCAGGCGGCACCGGTGCCGAACTCGCGCTCCAGCGCGGCGATCTGGTTGGAGCCGAGACCGCGGACCCGGCGGCTCTCGGAGATGCCGAGCCGCTCCATGATCTGCCGCGCGCGGACCTTGCCGACGCCAGGCATCGACTCCAGGAGGGCGCTGACCTTCATCTTGCCGATGACATCGTTCTCCTGGCCCTGCTTGATGACCTCGTGCAGCGAGGCACCGGAGTGCTTGAGCCGATTCTTGACCTCGGCGCGCTCCCGGCGAGCCGCGGCGGCCTTCTCAAGCGCGGCTGCGCGCTGTTCAGGGGTAAGGGGCGGAAGAGCCACGCCTACGTCACCTCGGTTGTCGAACTGTCGGATACGGAACAAGGAACGGTGAGGAACCTAACGGCACCGCACCGGCGGGGCAACGAACAACGCGCTCGGCAGCCCCGCTCTCGGTGGAGACTAGCGGGGCTCACGGCGTTTAGTCAGCGGTAATCGACAAAAAGTCCTGGTCAGCTGTGAGGTCTTGGCGACATTTCCGACATATGCGCACGACCGTGCGACCCTTCCGCCCCCGCCGCGCGTCCCGCTACGCCCCCGCGCCCGTGAACTGCGCGATCTCCCCGGCCTCCCTGGCGGCCGCGTCCCGCAGCGCGGCGACGCCTGGACCGTGCCGCAGCACGCCCCGGCTGACGCTCGGCAGGACGTCGCCCACCGCGTCGCCGAAGACGCGCGGCAGGTCGGCGGCGGTCGCGCCCTGGGCGCCGATGCCGGGGGCGAGGAGCGGCCCGTTGATCGCCAGGCCGCCGGGTCCACCGCCCGGCCCGGCGGCGAGTGTCGCGCCGACGACGGCGCCGTACGAGCCGAGCGGCACGGCGCCCGCGTTCTCCGCGCGCAGCCGGTCGAGGACGTGGCGGCCGAGCGGTGTCCCGTCGGCGGTGACGGCCGACTGGACCTCGGGGCCCTCCGGGTTGGACGTCAGCGCGAGCACGAAGACGCCGGAGCCCGTCGCGGCGGCCAGGTCGAGCGCGGGGCGCAGGGCGCCGAAGCCGAGGTACGGGCTGAGGGTGACCGCGTCGGAGCGCAGGGGCGCGCCGGGGCCGAGGAACGCGGCGGCGTACGCGGCCATCGTCGAGCCGATGTCGCCGCGCTTGGCGTCCATCAGGACGAGCGCCCCGGCGTCGCGCGCGTCGGCGACCGCGCGCTCCAGCACGGCGATGCCGCGGGAGCCGAAGCGTTCGAAGAAGGCGCTCTGCGGCTTCAGGACGGCGACCCGGTCGGCCAGCGCCTCCACGACGGTGTGCGTGAAGCGTTCGAGACCGGCCACGTCGTCGCCGAGCCCCCAGTCGGCCAGGAGCGCGGCGTGCGGGTCGATGCCGACGCACAGCGGGCCGCGCGTGTCCATGGCGCGGCGCAGCCGGGCGCCGAAGGGTTCGGGCGCGGTGGTCATGCGGCGGCCCTCCGGGCGTCGGCGCCGACGGCGTCGGCGAGTGTGGCGTACGGGCTCGCGGCCAGGTGCCGGGCGAGCCCCTCGTTGATCGCGCGGGCCCATCCCGGACCGGCGTAGATGAAGCCGCTGTAGCCCTGGACGAGGGTGGCGCCGGCCAGGACGCGCGCCCAGGCGTCGTCCGCGTTCTCGACACCGCCGACGCCGACAAGGGTCACGCGCCCGCCGACGCGCGCGTACAGGCGCGCGAGGACGGCGAGGGAGCGTTCCTTCAGCGGGGCGCCCGAGATGCCTCCCGCGCCGAGTGCGGCGACGGCGTCCGCGGGGCTGCGCAGGCCGTCGCGGGAGACGGTGGTGTTGGTGGCGATGATGCCGTCGAGGCCCAGGTCGAGGGCGAGGTCCGCGACGGCGTCGATGTCCTCGTCGGCCAGGTCGGGGGCGATCTTGACCAGCAGCGGGACCCGGCGGTCCGGCACGGAGCGGTCGGCGGCCTCGCGGACGGCGGTCAGCAGGGGCCGCAGGCGGCTCGCGGCCTGGAGGTCGCGCAGCCCGGGGGTGTTGGGCGACGAGACGTTGACCACGAGGTAGTCGGCGTGGCGGGCGAGCCGCTCGGTCGAGGTGACGTAGTCGGCCACCGCGGCGTCGTCGGCGACCACCTTGGTCCTGCCGATGTTGACGCCCACGGCGGGGCCGCCGCGCGGCCTGCCGCGGCGGGCCAGCCGCGCGGCGACGGCGGCGGACCCGTCGTTGTTGAACCCCATGCGGTTGAGCAGCGCGCGGTCGCCGACGAGGCGGAACAGGCGCTTGCGCGGGTTGCCCGCCTGCGGCTGCCCGGTGACCGTGCCGACCTCGACGTGGTCGAAGCCGAGCATGCCGAGGCCGTCGACGCCGACCGCGTTCTTGTCGAACCCGGCGGCCAGGCCGAAGGGTCCCGGCAGGTCGAGCCCGAGGGCGGTGATCCGCAGCTCCGGGTGCGGCGGCGCGTACGCGGCGCGTACGGCCGACCGCAGCCCGGGGACGCGGGCGGCGGCCCTGATGAGGGCGAACGCGGCCCGGTGCGCCTGCTCGGCGTCGATCCGGCGCAGGACGGTGCGATAGAGGGCGTCGTAGGGTGCCACGCCGCTCACCGTTCGCGCGCGGCGGTCAGGTCGCGCGCGTGGTCCTGGAGCGAGCGGACGCCGATGTCGCCGCGCAGCAGCGCGTCGATGCCCTGCACGGCCGCCGCCAGCGCCTGGACGGTGGTGAGGATCGGCACGCCGCGCGCGACGGCGGCGGTGCGGATGTCGTAACCGTCGAGCCGTCCGCCGGTGCCGTAGGGGGTGTTGACGATCAGGTCGACCTGGCCGTCGTGGATGAGCTGGACGATGGTCGGCTGCCCCTCGGGGCCCGGGCCGTCGCTCTGCTTGCGGACGACGGTGGCGTGGATGCCGTTGCGCCGCAGGACCTCGGCGGTGCCCGAGGTGGCGAGCAGCTCGAAGCCGTGCTCCGCGAGGGCGCGCGCCGGGAAGATCATGGCGCGCTTGTCGCGGTTGGCGACCGAGACGAACGCCCGGCCCTTCGTGGGCAGCACGCCGTAGACGGCGGTCTGCGACTTGGCGTAGGCCGTGCCGAAGACGGTGTCGATGCCCATGACCTCACCGGTCGAGCGCATCTCCGGGCCGAGGACGGTGTCGACGCCGCGCCCGTGGATGTCGCGGAAGCGCGACCACGGCATCACGGCCTCCTTGACGGAGATCGGCGCGTCCAGCGGCAGGCTGCCGCCGTCGCCCTCGGCGGGCAGCAGGCCCTCGGCGCGCAGCTGCGCGACGGTGGCGCCCAGCGAGATGCGGGCCGCGGCCTTGGCGAGCGGCACGGCGGTGGCCTTGGAGGTGAACGGGACGGTGCGGGAGGCGCGCGGGTTGGCCTCCAGGACGTAGAGGATGTCCCCGGCCAGCGCGAACTGGATGTTGATCAGGCCGCGGACGCCGACGCCGCGGGCGATCGCCTCGGTGGAGGCGCGCAGGCGCTTGATGTCGTGCGCGCCGAGCGTCATCGGCGGGAGGGCGCAGGCGGAGTCGCCTGAGTGGATGCCGGCCTCCTCGATGTGCTCCATGACGCCGCCGAGGAACAGTTCCTCGCCGTCGTAGAGCGCGTCCACGTCGATCTCGATCGCGTCGTCGAGGAAGCGGTCGACCAGCACCGGGTGTTCGGCGATCAGTCCGGCGTGCTCGCGCAGGTACGCGGCGAGGGCGGGCTCGTCGTACACGATCTGCATGCCGCGTCCGCCCAGGACGTAGCTGGGGCGGACCATGACCGGGTAGCCGATCCCGGCGGCGGTGGCGGCGGCCTCCTCGAAGGAGAACGCGGTGCCGTACTTGGGGGCGGGCAGCCCGGCCTCCTCCAGCACGCGGCCGAACGCGCCGCGGTCCTCGGCCAGGTGGATCGCCTCGGGCGAGGTGCCGGCGATCGGTACGCCGTTGTCCTTCAGCGCCTGCGCGAGGCCGAGCGGCGTCTGGCCGCCGAGCTGCACGAGGACGCCCGCGACGGGACCGGCGAGGGTCTCGGCGTGGACGATCTCCAGGACGTCCTCCAGGGTGAGCGGCTCGAAGTACAGCCGGTCGGAGGTGTCGTAGTCGGTGGAGACGGTCTCCGGGTTGCAGTTGACCATCACGGTGTCGTAGCCGGCGTCGCTGAGCGCGAAGCAGGCGTGGACGCAGGAGTAGTCGAACTCGATGCCCTGCCCGATGCGGTTGGGGCCGGAGCCGAGGATCAGCACGGCGGGCCGCTCCCGCGGGGTGACCTCGGTCTCCTCGTCGTAGGAGGAGTAGAGGTACGGGGTGCGGGCGGCGAACTCGGCGGCGCACGTGTCGACCGTCTTGTAGACCGGCCGGATGCCGAGGGCGTGCCGCACCTGGCGGACGACCTCCTCGCGCAGGCCGCGGATGCCCGCGATCTGGGCGTCGGAGAAGCCGTGGCGCTTGGCGGTGCGCAGCAGCTCGGGGCCGAGCTGGTCGGCGTCGGCGATCTCGCGGGCGATCTCGTGGATCAGGAAGAGCTGGTCCACGAACCACGGGTCGATGCGGGTGGCCTCGAAGACCTCGTCGGGCGAGGCACCGGCGCCGATGGCGCGCATGACGGTGTTCAGCCGCCCGTCGGTGGGGACGGCGGCGAGGCGCAGCAGGGCGTCCTTGTCGGCCGTCTCCCCGGCGGCGGCGCCTGGCGCGAGGGCGGAGAAGTCGAAGGCGGCGTCCTTCTTCTCCAGGGAGCGCAGCGCCTTGTTGAGGGCCTCGGTGAAGTTGCGGCCGATGGCCATGGCCTCGCCGACGGACTTCATGGTCGTGGTCAGCGAGGAGTCGGCCGCCGGGAACTTCTCGAAGGCGAACCGCGGCACCTTGACGACCACGTAGTCGAGCGTCGGCTCGAAGGAGGCGGGCGTCTTCTCGGTGATGTCGTTCGGGATCTCGTCCAGCGTGTAGCCGATGGCCAGGCGGGCGGCGATCTTGGCGATCGGGAAGCCGGTGGCCTTGGAGGCGAGCGCGGAGGAGCGGGAGACGCGCGGGTTCATCTCGATGACGACGATCCGGCCGTCGTCGGGGTTGACGGCGAACTGGATGTTGCAGCCGCCGGTGTCCACGCCGACCTCGCGGATGACGGCGATGCCGATGTCCCGCAGGATCTGGTACTCGCGGTCGGTGAGCGTCATCGCGGGCGCGACCGTGATGGAGTCGCCGGTGTGGACGCCCATCGGGTCGAGGTTCTCGATGGAGCAGACGACGACCACGTTGTCGTTCCGGTCGCGCATCAGCTCCAGCTCGTACTCCTTCCAGCCCAGGATGGACTCCTCCAGGAGCACCTCGGTCGTCGGGGACAGGGCGAGGCCCTGCCCGGCGATGCGGCGCAGCTCGTCCTCGTCGTGCGCGAAGCCGGACCCGGCGCCGCCCATGGTGAACGAGGGGCGGACGACGACCGGGTAGCCGCCCAGCGTCTCCACGCCCGCCAGGATGTCGTCCATCGAGTGGCAGATGACGGAACGGGCCGACTCGCCGTGGCCGAGGAGGCCGCGTACGACCTCCACGACGCCCTTGAACGCCTCGCGGTCCTCGCCCTTCTGGATGGCGTCGACGCTGGCGCCGATCAGCTCCACGCCGTACCGCTCCAGCGTCCCCGCCTCGTGCAGGGCGATGGCGGCGTTCAGCGCGGTCTGGCCGCCGAGGGTGGGCAGCAGCGCGTCGGGGCGCTCCTTGGCGATGATCTTCTCGACGAACTCCGGGGTGATCGGCTCGACGTAGGTCGCGTCGGCGATCTCCGGGTCGGTCATGATCGTGGCCGGGTTGGAGTTGACGAGGACGACGCGCAGCCCCTCGGCCTTGAGCACGCGGCAGGCCTGCGTGCCCGAGTAGTCGAACTCGGCCGCCTGCCCGATCACGATCGGACCGGAGCCGATCACCAGTACGGACTTGATATCCGAACGCCTAGGCACGCCGGTCCTCCATCAGGGAAACAAAACGGTCGAACAGGTAGGCCGCGTCGTGCGGCCCGGCCGCGGCCTCGGGGTGGTACTGGACGCTGAACGCGGGCCGGTCGAGCAGCCGCAGCCCCTCGACGACGTCGTCGTTCAGGCAGACGTGCGAGACCTCCGCGCGGCCGAACGGCGTCTCGGACGGGCCGTCGAGCGGCGCGTCCACGGCGAAGCCGTGGTTGTGCGCGGTGACCTCGACCTTGCCGGTCGCCAGGTCCTTCACCGGCTGGTTGATGCCGCGGTGGCCGTACTTGAGCTTGAACGTGCCGAAGCCGAGGGCGCGGCCGAGCACCTGGTTGCCGAAGCAGATGCCGAACAGCGGCGTCTCGCGCTCCAGCACGCCGCGCATCAGCGCGACGGGGTGGTCGGCGGTCGCCGGGTCGCCGGGACCGTTGGAGAAGAACACCCCGTCGGGCGAGGACGCGTAGATCTCGTCCAGCGTCGCGGTGGCGGGCACGACGGTCACCTCGATGCCGCGTTCCGCCATGCGGTGCGGCGTCATGCCCTTGATGCCGAGGTCCACGGCGGTCACGGCCAGCCGCTTGGCGCCGAGGGCGGGGACGGTGTACGGCTCGGTGACGGCGACCTCGGCGGCCAGGTCGGCGCCGGTCATGGGCGGCGCGGACCGTACGCGGGCGAGGAGTTCGTCCTCCCCGGCGCCCAGCGCGGGCCCGGAGAAGATCCCGGCGCGCATCGCGCCGCGCTCGCGCAGGTGCCGGGTGAGGGCGCGGGTGTCCACGCCGCCGATGCCGACGACGCCCTGGGCGGCCAGCTCCTCGTCGAGCGTGCGGACCGAGCGCCAGTTGGAGGGCCTGCGGGCGGGGTCGCGGACGACGTACCCGGCGACCCAGATGCGGCGCGACTCGGGGTCCTCGTCGTTGACGCCGGTGTTGCCGATGTGCGGGGCCGTCATCACGACGATCTGGCGGTGGTACGAGGGGTCGGTCAGCGTCTCCTGGTAGCCGGTCATGCCGGTGGAGAAGACGGCTTCGCCGAAGGTCTCCCCCACAGCGCCGTACGCCTGGCCGCGGAAAGTGCGGCCGTCCTCCAGGACGAGCAGCGCGGGGGTCGGACTGGCTGTGGTCATCGTGCGCCTTCTTCGCTGTGGTGCGTGCTCGGGGTGGTGGATGGGCCGGGCGGGGCGGCGGCTCCGGCGCCCTCGGGGAGGTAGGTGCCGAGCGCCTCGACCCAGGCGGGGTGCTCGGCGGCGGTGTCCGAGCGGAAGCCGGAGTCGAGCAGCCGGTCGCCGTGCTCCCAGGTCAGCACGAGCAGGCCGCCCTCGGTGAGGACCTTGCCCGCGATGCCCTTGTCGAGGCGGGCGCCGCGCAGGCGTGCCGCCGGGATGAGGAAGTCGCCCGCGCCGGTGCCGCGCACGGTGACGCCCGCGTCCGTCAGGTCGAGCGTGACGCGGCTGCGGGCGCCGAGGCCGCGGGCCACGATCCGGTCGAGCCAGCGGCCCGCGGCGGTCGAGCCGTGGTAGCGGCCGGTCAGCGTCAGCCGGGGCGTGCCGCCCGCGCCGGGCTCCGGAGCCTGCGGCAGCTCCGGCAGGTCGGCCTGGAGCGCGGCGCGCCACTTCCAGCCCTGCCGCATGAGCCAGTAGACCAGGGCGATCAGGAGCACGATGCCGACGACCCAGGCGATGCGCGGGCCCCAGTCCGTGACCTCCTGCGACCTGCGGGTCTCCTCGGCCAGCGGGACGAGCAGCGTGGTGGGCGCGTTCATGCGAGCTTTCCGTCCCGGACGGTGGCCCGCCCGCGCAGGAACGTGTGGACCACCCTGCCCGGCAGCTCACGGCCGCGGTACGGGGTGTTGCGGCTGCGGGAGGCGAAGGCGGCGGGGTCCACGACGGCGCGGTGGCCGGGGTCGACCAGCGTCAGGTTCGCGGGCTCGCCCGCGGCGACCGGCCTGCCCTGGCCCGTCAGCCGTCCGATGGCGGCGGGGCGGTGGGACATCCGGTCGGCGACCCCGGCCCAGTCGAGCAGCCCGGTGTCCACCATCGTGTGCTGGACGACGGACAGCGCGGTCTCCAGGCCGATCATGCCCATGGCCGCCGCGCCCCACTCGCAGTCCTTGTCCTCGTGCGGGTGCGGGGCGTGGTCGGTGGCCACGCAGTCGATGGTGCCGTCCGCGAGCGCGGCGCGCAGGGCGAGGACGTCCTCCTCGGTGCGCAGCGGCGGGTTGACCTTGTAGACGGGGTCGTACGAACGGACCAGCTCGTCGGTCAGCAGCAGGTGGTGGGGCGTCACCTCGGCGGTGACCGGCCAGCCCTTCCCCTTGGCCCAGCGCACCAGTTCGACGGAACCGGCCGTGCTGAGGTGGCAGATGTGCAGGCGGGAGCCGACGTGGGCCGCGAGCAGGATGTCGCGGGCGATGATCGACTCCTCGGCGACGGCGGGCCAGCCGCCGAGGCCGAGGTCGGCGGAGACGGTGCCCTCGTTCATCTGCGCGCCCTCGGTGAGCCGGGGCTCCTGGGCGTGCTGGGCGATGACGCCGCCGAACGCCTTCACGTACTCCAGCGCGCGCCGCATGATCACCGCGTCGTCCACGCACTTGCCGTCGTCGGAGAAGACGGTGACGCCCGCCGCCGAGTCGTGCATGGCGCCCAGCTCGGCGAGCTGCTTGCCGCCGAGGCCGACGGTGACGGCGCCGACGGGCTGGACGTCGCAGTAGCCGGAGGCGCCGCCGAGGCGCCAGACCTGCTCGACGACCCCGGCGGTGTCGGCGACGGGGAAGGTGTTCGCCATCGCGTGCACGGCGGTGTAGCCGCCCGCGGCGGCGGCGCGGGTGCCGGTGAGGACCGTCTCGGAGTCCTCGCGGCCCGGCTCGCGCAGGTGGGTGTGCAGGTCGACGAGGCCGGGCAGCAGCACGAGGCCCGTGGCGTCGACGACCTCGGCGCCGTCCGCGGCGAGGTCCTCGCCGACTGCGGCGACGGTGCCGCCGTCGATCAGGACGTCGGCGGGCGCCCCGCCCAGGAGGCGGGCGCCGCGGATCAGGGTCCGGTTCCGGTCGGTCGTGTCAGCGCTCATGCCAGGGTGCTCTCCTCGGTGCGGGTGGTGCTCACGGCCGGCTCCGCGCCGCCGAGCAGCAGGTACAGGACGGCCATCCGGACGCTGACGCCGCCGGAGACCTGCTCGACGGCGGTGCAGCGTGGCGAGTCGGCGACCTCGGCGGTGATCTCCATGCCGCGGTTCATGGGGCCCGGGTGCATCACGATGGCGTGCTCGGGCATGCGCGCCATGCGGTCGCCGTCGAGCCCGTACCGGCGGGCGTACTCGCGCTCGGTCGGGAAGTAGGCGGCGTTCATGCGCTCGCGCTGGACGCGGAGCATCATCACGGCGTCGGAGTCCGGCAGGACGGCGTCGAGGTCGTAGGAGACCTCGCAGGGCCAGGCGCCCGCGCCGACCGGCAGCAGCGTCGGCGGCGCGACGACGGTGACCTGCGCGCCGAGCGTCGTGAGCAGGTGGATGTTGGAGCGGGCCACGCGGCTGTGGAGGATGTCGCCGACGATGGTGACCCGCCGCCCGGTCAGGTCCTTGCCCATGCCGCCGGCGGGTCCGGCGACGAGGCGGCGGCGGATGGCGAACGCGTCGAGGAGCGCCTGCGTGGGGTGCTCGTGCGTGCCGTCCCCCGCGTTGACGACGCAGCCGCCGATCCAGTTCGAGGTGGCGAGCCGGTGCGGGGCGCCCGAGTCCTGGTGCCGGATCACGACCGCGTCGGCGCCCATCGCCTCCAGCGTCAGGGCGGTGTCCTTCAGCGACTCGCCCTTGGAGACCGAGGACCCCTTGGCCGAGAAGTTGATGACGTCGGCGGAAAGACGTTTCGCCGCCGCCTCGAACGAGATCCGGGTGCGGGTCGAGTCCTCGAAGAACAGGTTGACGACCGTCCGGCCGCGCAGGGTGGGCAGCTTCTTGATCGGCCGGTCGGCGACGCGGGCGAGTTCCTCGGCGGTGTCCAGGACGAGGACGGCGTCGTCGCGCGTGAGATCGGCGGCCGAGATGAGGTGACGCTTCATCAGGTGCCTTCCGTGGGGCCGGGCGGTGCCTGGCCGTGGTCCGGTGGGTCCGGAACGGGTGGGATGCGGCGTGCTGGCATGGCGGGGCTAACGGCCTGTGCGGGACACGGTCTAGCGCCCGTCGGCGTCCTGGGCCTGCCCGCGCACGCCGAGGAGCACGCCGTCGCGGCCGTCCTCCTCGGTGAGCAGGACCCGGACGGTCTCACGCTGCGACGTGGGGATGTTCTTGCCGACGTAGTCGGCCCTGATCGGCAGCTCGCGGTGGCCCCGGTCGACGAGCACGGCGAGCTGGACGGCGCGGGGCCTGCCGATGTCGTTCAGCGCGTCGAGCGCGGCCCTGATGGTGCGGCCGGAGAAGAGCACGTCGTCGAGGAGGATCACCAGGCGGCCGTCGATGCCGTCGCCCGGGATCTCGGTCCTGGCGAGCGCCCGGGTGGGCCGCATCCGCAGGTCGTCCCGGTACATCGTGATGTCCAGGGAGCCGACGGGGACCGGGTGGCCGGTGATCTCGCGCAGCCGGGCGGCGAGCCGCCGGGCGAGGAAGACCCCTCGGGTCGGGATGCCGAGGAGCACCACGTCGTCGGCGCCCTTGGCGCGTTCGACGATCTCGTGGGCGATGCGGGTCAGGGCTCGCGCGATGTCCGGCGCCTCCAGCACGGGGCGGGGGGCGGACGGATCGGCGGCGCCGGAGGGGCCGGGCGTACCGGTGGGACTGTCCATGTGCAGGACCTCCTTCCCCGCCTCACGGGACGGGTGTTAAAGGACGTCGTTCGATCGTCGTCGAGCGTATCAGGCCGTTCGGCACGCTCCGCATCGCCCCAGGTCAGAGGCGACTCTGCGGTCCCGGCTTGACGGGATAAATTACGCTGCGTAACCTCACAGTGAGTTACCAAAAAGCCGTCCGGGGAGATACATGTCCAGCGAATACGCCAAACAGCTCGGAGCGAAGCTCCGTGCCATCCGCACCCAGCAGGGTCTGTCGCTCCATGGGGTCGAGGAGAAGTCGCAGGGCCGCTGGAAGGCGGTCGTGGTCGGTTCCTACGAGCGCGGCGACCGTGCCGTCACCGTGCAGCGCCTCGCGGAGCTGGCGGACTTCTACGGGGTGCCCGTCCAGGAACTGCTGCCCGGCTCGACGCCGGGCGGCGCCGCCGAGCCGCCGCCGAAACTGGTGCTCGACCTGGAGCGGCTCGCCACCGTGCCCAGCGAGAAGGCGGGCCCGCTGCAGCGCTACACCGCGACCATCCAGAGCCAGCGGGGCGACTACAACGGCAAGGTCCTCTCGATCCGCCAGGACGACCTGCGGACCCTTGCCGTGATCTACGACCAGTCGCCCTCTGTGCTGACCGAGCAGCTCATCAGCTGGGGCGTGCTGGGCGCGGACGCGCGCCGCGCGGTCCAGGCCGACGAGAGCTGACCGGCCGCCCAGCGGCACACCGGGTGGCGGGAGGCGCCGGACGGCGCTCCCCGCCACCCGGGGACCGGCGGTGCCGGGAGCGGCCGCTCCCTGCACCGTTGGCCCGAGCATGACCCGGTCCGCGGCGGTCACGGCCACCGGCCGGGGTGCCCGCCGCGGAGCGGGCCGTATGGCAGTACGGGGCCCCACCGCGCGGTGGGGCCCCGTACTGCCATACGGCCCGGTGAGGTCGTCCTGTGCTCGTCCCGTGCCCCTGGGGCCCGTGTGGAGGGCTCCTCGGCGGCTCCGGCGACGCTCAGCGACGCAGGGAGGGCTTGAGGTCCTTCAGACGGCCCAGCAGCCCGTTCACGAACGCCGGGGACTCGTCCGTCGAGAACTCGCGGGCGAGCTGCACGGCCTCGTCCAGCACCACGGCGTCGGGAGTGTCGTCCTCCCAGATCAGCTCGTAGGCGGAGAGCCGCAGGATGTTGCGGTCGACCACGGGCATGCGGTCGAGCGGCCAGCTGACGGCGTACTGGGCGAGCAGCTCGTCGATCCGCGCGGCGCGGGGCTCGTAGCCCTCCACCAGGGTGCGGGTGTACTCGCTGACGGGCGGCTGCCGCTCGTCGGAGCGCGACAGGGTGACCCAGCCGGCGAGCACCTCGGTCGGCGGGACGCCGCGCTGGTCGGCCTCGAAGAGGATCTGCAGGGCTCGTTTGCGGGCCTTGCTGCGGGCGGCCACGGTTAGCTGTTCACCCGGCCGAGGTAGTCGCCGGAGCGGGTGTCGACCTTGATCTTCTCGCCGGTGGTGATGAACAGCGGGACGCCGATCTCGTAACCGGTCTCCAGGCGCGCCGGCTTCGTGCCGCCGGTGGAGCGGTCGCCCTGCACACCGGGCTCGGTGTACTCGACGACGAGTTCGACGGCCGCGGGCAGTTCGACGAACAGCGGGTTCTCGTCGTGGATGGCCACGGTGCAGTCCTGGCCCTCCAGAAGGTAGTTGGCGGCCTCGCCCACGGTCTCCGGGGTGACGTAGAGCTGCTCGTACGTCTCGGTGTCCATGAAGACGAAGTCGGAGCCGTCCTTGTAGGAGAACTGCATCCCGCGCCGGTCCACCGTGGCCGTGTCCACCTTGGTGCCGGCGTTGAAGGTCTTGTCCACCACCTTGCCGGAGAGCACGTTCTTGAGCTTGGTGCGGACGAAGGCGCCGCCCTTGCCGGGCTTGACGTGCTGGAACTCGACTACGGACCACAACTGGCCGCTGTCGAGCTTGAGCACCATGCCGTTCTTGAGGTCGTTCGTGGTGGCCACGGTTGCGGAATCTCCTACGGACTGCTGCTGGGGGAGACCACGGTCCCCCCGCGCGGCTGTCCCCGGACGGGGTCACAGGGCGAGGAGTTCCTTGGTCGTGATGGTGAGTAGCTCGGGTCCGCCGTCCGCCGGTGGGCGGACGACGAGCGTGTCGTCGATCCGGACACCGCCCCGGCCTGGAAGATGGACCCCCGGCTCGACGGTGACCGGCACACAGGGGCCAAGTCTACCCATGGCGGCAGGGGACAGCCGAGGGTCCTCCCCGATCTCCAGGCCGACCCCGCGGCCCGTCACGGGCCCGAGGGCCCCGCCGTGCCCGGCCGCGGTGATGACGTCCCTGGCCGCCCGGTCCACGGCCCGCAGCTCCGCGCCGGGTGTGAGCGCCTCCCTGGCGGCCCGCTGGGCGGCGAAGACGACCTCGTACAGCTCGATCTGCCAGTCGGCCGGCGTCGTGCCGATGACGAACGTCCGTCCGATCTGGCACCGGTAGCCCCGGAAGCTGGCGCCGAGCCGCACGGTCAGGAAGTCGCCCTCCTCGACCCGCCGGTCCGTGGGCCGGTGCCCCGCGAGACCCGAGTGGCCGCCGGTGGCGACGGAGGTGGGGAACGCGGGGCCGTCCGCGCCGTGGTCGACCAGCCGCCGTTCCAGTTCGAGGGCCAGGTGACGCTCCGTCCGGCCGACGAGGATCGACTCCAGCAGCTCTCCCAGGGCGCGGTCGGTGATCTCGGCGGCGCCCCGCAGTGCGGCGATCTCGTCCTCGTCCTTCACGAGCCGCTGCCGCTCCACGGCGCGGTCCAGGTCCGTGAGGGCCGCGCCCGGCGCGACGGCGGCCAGCGCCCGGTGCCGCGCCACCGTCAGGTGGTGCTCCTCGACGGCGACCGAGGTCACGCCCGTCCCGGCGGCCATCCGCACGGCGGCGACGGCCGGGTCCTCGCCCGCCTCCAGGATCACCAGGCGCAGCCCGGAGTCCTCCGCCGCGCCCGGGTCGGGCCACCTGGCGCCCGGCTGGCGGGTGCCGACGGGGTCGACCGTGGGGTCGCGGTGGGCGAGCAGGACGTCGTCACCGCCGGGGCCGAGCAGCAGGACCGCCCCCTCGGGCGCCGGGCCCGCGAGGTAGCGGACGTTGGCCGGTCTTGTCACGACGACGGCGTCTGGGCCCGCCGGAGCGGAGCGGGCACGCAGCTGTGAGCGCCGGCCGGCGAGTACCTCGGACATGCACCGAGCCTACGCAGCGCGCGCCGGGACGGCCGTCCCGACGCGTCCGGACGAGCGGGCGCGCGGGCGCGTGTGCCGTCGTGCGCCCCTCACCACTGCGGCGGGCTGGTGAGGCTGCGGGCGACGGCCTCGTCGAGCATCCTCGCGGTGGTGGCCACGTCGTGCCGCGAGTTGTCGATGATGGGCAGGCCCGAGCCGTACCAGCCGGCCATGCGGCCGTGGATGGTGGCCACCTCCTCGTCGGAGAGGCGGCGGGTGCCGGTGCGGGCGGCGTTGCGTTCGAGGACCACGTCGAGCCCCGGCAGCAGCACGATGGGGATGAGCCCGGGGCCGACGTGCCGCTTCCAGCCGCCGAGGCCGACGGCGGGCCGGTCGGGGAAGACGGCGTCGTCGAGGATGCAGGAGATGCCGTTCGCCATGAAGTTCCGCGCGGCGAAGCCGCAGGTGCGGCGGGCGAGGCGGTACTGGGCCTCGGAGCGGTCGTTCCACCCGGCGCGCGGGTCGGCGAATCCGGCGCGCACCCACTCGCGCACGTCGTCGAGGCTGATGTGCGCGGTCGGGACGGGCCTGCGCTCCGCCCAGTGGCGGGCCACCGTGGTCTTCCCGGCGCCGGCCGGGCCGATCAGCAGGACCGCGACACCGGCGTGCGCGGCATCGGGCACGGCCGCGCCCGGTGCGGTCGCCGCGGCCGGGATCACGGCCCCGGGCGGCAGCTGGACGTGTCCGCTCGTCTGGCCGTCGGCCGGTGCCGCGGGCGGCACCGGCATGGCGCCGGGCTGGTGCATCAGCTCCCCCACCTGGGTGTCCGTGCGCGGCCGGACGGCTCGCGCATGTCTTCGAGCGCTCCACACGGTACCGGGCGTCCGTGTCAGCCCGTGATCGCTGTGATCCCTCTGATTCCCGCTCTCCCGTCCGGATCAACGCGCGGCACGGCCCCGGGGTGCCGCGCCGGGCGGGTCAGTCGGCCAGTTCCTCGGCGACGGCGCGCAGCGCGAGGACGTACGAGCCGATCCCGAAGCCCGCGACGGTGCCGCTGGCGACGGAGGCGACCACCGAGGTGTGCCGGAACTCCTCGCGCCGGTGCGGGTTGGAGATGTGCACCTCGACCAGCGGCGCCGTGCGCTGGGCGGCGGCGTCGCGCATGCCGTACGAGTAGTGGGTGAACGCGCCGGGGTTCAGGACGACGGGGAGCGCGCCGTCGGCGGCCTCGTGCAGCCAGCGGATCAGCTCGCCCTCGTCGTTCGTCTCGCGCACCTCGACGTCGAGCCCCAGCTCCTTCCCGGCCGCCGTGCAGCGCTCGACCAGCCCGGCGTACGAGGTGGAGCCGTAGACGTCCGGCTCGCGGGAGCCGAGGCGGCCGAGGTTGGGGCCGTTGATGACCAGGACGCGGCGGCTCATGCGGCGATCTCCGCGTGCGCGGCCAGCAGCATCGCCGGGTCGGGGCCCTCCAGGACGGCCGGTCTCGCCAGGCCGTCGAGGACGATGAAGCGCAGCCGGTCGCCGCGGGTCTTCTTGTCGATCCGCATGGTGTCCAGCAGCCGGGGCCACTGGTCGCCCCGGTAGGTGACGGGCAGGCCGACCGAGGTGAGGACGGCGCGGTGCCGGTCGGCGGTGGCGTCGTCGAGGCGGCCCGCGATGCGGCCCAGTTCGGCGGCGAACACCATGCCGACGGAGACGGCGGCGCCGTGCCGCCACGTGTAGCGCTCGTTCTTCTCGATGGCGTGGCCGAGGGTGTGCCCGTAGTTGAGGATCTCGCGGCGCCCGGACTCGCGCAGGTCCGCGCTGACGACCTCGGCCTTGACGCGGACCGACCGCTCGATCAGCTCGGCGGTGAACGGGGCGTCGGGCCGCCGCGCCGCCTGCGGGTCGGACTCGATCAGCCGCAGGATCTCCGGGTCGGCGATGAACCCGGCCTTGATGATCTCGGCGAGCCCGGACACGTAGTCGTGCACGGGCAGCGAGTCGAGCGCGGCGAGGTCGCACAGGACCCCGGCGGGCGGGTGGAAGGCGCCGACGAGGTTCTTGCCCTCGGCGGTGTTGATGCCCGTCTTGCCGCCGACCGCCGCGTCCACCATGCCGAGCACCGTCGTCGGGACGGCGATCCAGCGCACGCCGCGCAGCCATGTCGCGGCGACGAAGCCCGCCAGGTCGGTGGTCGCGCCGCCGCCGACGCCCACCACGACGTCGCTGCGCGTGAAGCCGGTCTGGCCGAGCGCCTTCCAGCAGTACGCGGCGACCTCGGCCGTCTTGCTCTCCTCGGCGTTCGGCAGCTGGACGGCGATGGCCTCGTACCCCTGGTCGGCGAGGTCCTGCCGCAGCACCTCGCCGGTCTCGGCGAGCGCCTCGGGGTGCAGGACGGCGACCCGGCGGGCGGCGGGGCCGATCAGCCCCGGCAGCTCGCCGAGCAGGCGCCGGCCGATGAGGACGTCGTACGGGGTGGTCCCGTCCTGGCCGCCGACGGTGACGGCGACCGGCTTCTCCTCGGGGGTGGTCATGCTGTCGTGGGCTCCAATGCGTCGAGCACCGCCTGGACGACCTCGTCCGGGGTGCGGTCGGCGGTCGTGACGACCGCGCGGGCGACCTCGGTGTACAGGGGGCGGCGCTCCTCCATGAGGGCGCGCCAGCGCTGGCGGGGGTTGATGGCCAGCAGGGGGCGGGAGGCGTCGAGCCCGACCCGCTTCATCGCCTCGGCGAGCGGCACGTCGAGGAAGACCACCGGCCGGCCGGTCAGCAGGGCGCGGGTGCCCGGGTCGAGCACGGCGCCGCCGCCGAGGGAGACGACGCCGTCGTGCCCGGTGACGGCGGCGCGGACGGCCGCCGCCTCCAGGGCGCGGAAGCGGGCCTCGCCGTCGTCCAGGAAGATCTCGGAGACGGTCTTGCCCGCGGCGCGCTCCACGTCCGCGTCGGTGTCGCGGACGGTGCGGCCGAGGCGTGCGGCCAGGAGCGCGCCGACGGTGGACTTGCCGGACCCCGGGGGGCCGACGAGGATCGCGGCGGGGCCGGCGGTCACCTGACCTCCAGGGAGCTGAGGAAGCCGGTGACGTTGCGCCGCGTCTCGGGGACGCTGTCGCCGCCGAACTTCTCGGCGACCGCGTCGGCGAGCACCAGCGCGACCATCGCCTCGGCGACGATGCCCGCGGCGGGCACCGCGCAGACGTCGGAGCGCTGGTGGTGCGCGCGGGCCGTCTCGCCGGTGGCGACGTCCACGGTGGCGAGGGCGCGCGGGACCGTCGCGATGGGCTTCATCGCGGCGCGTACGCGCAGGAGTTCGCCGGTGGTGAGGCCGCCCTCAGTGCCGCCGGAGCGGCCGGAGGCGCGGC
Organism: Streptomyces sp. NPDC049879; assembly: GCF_044461265.1. Lineage (NCBI taxonomy): Bacteria > Bacillati > Actinomycetota > Actinomycetes > Kitasatosporales > Streptomycetaceae > Streptomyces > Streptomyces sp. NPDC049879. The sequence continues at coordinate 385,266 of NZ_JBITKT010000003.1, forward strand.
GGATGCCGTCCGGGGTGGCGACGATCTCGTCGTGCGCCCGCGAGCCGGGGACGCGGGCGAGGCCGAAGCCGTCGCCGACCTCGACGCCCTTGATGGCCTGGATGCCCATCAGCGCGCCCGCCAGCCTGGCGTCGAGCCGCCGGTCCCAGTGGACGTGCGAGCCGAGGCCGACCGGGACGCCGTACGCGAGGACCTCCACAACGCCGCCCAGGGTGTCGCCGTCCTTGTGCGCCTGGTCGATCTCCGCGACCATCGCGGCGCTCGCGCCCGGGTCGAGGCAGCGCACCGGGTCGGCGTCGAGGCGCTCGGTGTCGGCGGGGGTCGGCAGGTCGCCGTACGGGGCCTCGGCCGCGCCGAGGCCGACCACGTGGGAGACGATCTCGACGCCCGTCGTCTCCTTGAGGTAGGAGCGGGCGACCGCGCCGAGGGCGACGCGGGCCGCCGTCTCACGGGCGGACGCGCGTTCCAGGATGGGGCGCGCCTCGGCGAAGCCGTACTTCTGCATGCCCGCGAGGTCGGCGTGGCCGGGGCGGGGGCGGGTGAGCGGCGCGTTGCGGGCGAGCGCGGCCAGCTCCTCCGGGTCCACCGGGTCGGCCGCCATGACCTGCTCCCACTTGGGCCACTCGGTGTTGCCGACCATGACGGCCACCGGGGAGCCGAGCGTCAGGCCATGGCGCACGCCGCCGAGGAAGGTGACCTCGTCCCGCTCGAACTTCATGCGGGCGCCCCGCCCGTAGCCGAGCCGACGCCGCGCCAGCGCGTCCGCCACCATGTCCGTGGTGACGGGGACGCCGGAGGGCAGCCCCTCCAGCGTCGCCACCAGTGCGGGTCCGTGCGACTCCCCCGCGGTCAGCCAGCGCAGCCTGCTCAACGGTGCTCCTTGGGATGCCTCGTGCGATTCCTCGGCCGGGACGACCCTGCCGGTCTTGCCGCACGATCCTCCCATGTCCGCCCGGGCGGCCCGCGGGCTGTCTGACCCGCGAGACGGCCCGGCGGGTCAGTGGGCCGCGAGCGCGCTCCCGCCCGCCTCGCGCATGGCGGCCAGCGGGGCGGCGGGGACGCCCGTCATCCGTTCGACCTGGAGGACGGCCTGGTGGACGAGGAGGTCGAGCCCGCCGACGACCTGGCCGCCCCGTTCCGCCCACGCGGCGGCCAGGGGGGTGGGCCAGGGGTCGTACAGCACGTCGAAGAGCGTGCCGGGGCGCTCGGGCACGGCGGCGGCCAGGGCGTCGGTGGCGCCCGCCGGGGTGGTGGCGACGACGAGGGGGGCTGTCAGGGCCTCGTGGGCGCGGGACCAGTCGGCGGTCGTGACGGGGACGCCGAGGCGTTCGCCCCAGCCGCGCATCTCGGCGGCGCGGGCGGGCGAGCGTACGTACGCGGTGACCTCGCCGTCGCAGACGCCCGCCAGGGCGGCGAGGGCCGAGGAGGCGGTGGCACCGGCGCCCAGGACGGCGGCGCGGCCGACGCGGGTGACGCCCCGTTCGCGCAGGGCGGCGGCGATGCCGGGGATGTCGGTGTTGTCGCCGACGCGGCGGCCGTCGGGGGTGAACAGGACGGTGTTCACGGCCTCGACGGACGCGGCGGCCGGGCCGATCTCGTCCAGCAGCGGTATGACGGCACGTTTCAGCGGCATGGTCAGCGACAGGCCGGCCCACTCGGGTCCGAGACCGGTGAGGAACGGCGCGAGCGTGCCCTCGTCGATCTCGAAGCGGTCGTAGGCCCAGTCGGTGAGGCCCAGCGCGCGGTAGGCGGCGCGGTGGAGCACCGGGGAGAGCGAGTGGGCGATCGGCGAGCCGAGGACGGCGGCGCGGCGGGTCATCCGTCGCCCTGCTGCTGCGCCTCGTTGAAGTCGTCTCGGTTGCGGTCGTGCTCTTCGTAGTCGTCGGTGAAGCGGGTGTCGCCCGGGGTGACGGTGACGAAGTAGAGCCAGGGGCCGTCCTCCGGGTTGAGCGCCGCCTCCAGCGCCTGGTGGCCCGGGTTCTCGATGGGTCCCGGCGGCAGGCCGTACTCCTCGTAGGTGTTGTACGGGGAGTCGACCTCGGTGTCCTCCAGCGAGACGTCGAGCGTGGAGCGGTTCAGCGCGTAGTTCACCGTCGAGTCGAACTGGAGCATCATGTCGATGTCGAGGCGGTTGTAGATCACGCGCGAGACCTTGCCGAACTCCTCGTCCGCCTGCGCCTCGGCCTGGATGAGGGACGCGATGGTGAGTATCTCGCGCGGGCTGCGGTCCAGTCCTGCCGCGGCGTCCTCCAGGTCGATCTCGGTGAACTCGGCCTCGGCACGCTGCACCATCTGCGTGAGCAGGTCCTCGGGGGTGGTGCCCTCGCCGACGTCGTAGCGCGCGGGCCACAGGAAGCCCTCGATGTCGCCCTCGGCCCAGTCGGGCAGGCCGAGGTCGGCGGTCTCCGCGACCTCGGCGGTGGTCCCCTCGTCGAGGCCGAGCCGTTCGTCGATGATGGTGTAGATGTCGGCGGCGCGCTCGCCCTCGGGGATGATGAGCGCGTTGGCGCCCGGCCCTTCGAGCAGCAGCGCGACGGCGGCCTCGGCGGACATCTCGCGGCGCAGCGTGTAGATGCCCACCTCGATGCCCTGGTCCCCGGCGGCGGCGACGAAGGCGTCGTGGCTGGCGACGACGCCCTCGTTGCGCAGCCGGTTGCCGATGTCGGAGAGGGTGTCGCCGTCCTCCACGGTGAACTCGACCTCGCCGGTGCCCTCGCCCGAGAAGTCCGCCGGGGGGCCGAAGCGGTCCTGGTAGAAGCCGTAGCCCCAGTACGCGACGCCGCCGAGGGCGCCGACGACGAGGACGGCGGCGACCATGCAGCCGCAGCCGCCGCGGCGGCGCTTCTGCTTGTCGCCCTTGTCGCCCTTGTCGGTCCTGCTCCCCCTGCGGTCGGCGCGGTCGTCGGTGTCGGACCAGTCGTCGTCGTCCCGCTTGGAGAAGAAGTCGCTCTCGCCCTGGTCCGGTCCCGGGTCCCAGCCCGTGTCGGGGTCGGGGGAGGTGTCGGGCGGGCTGTCGGGCGCGGTGTCGTGACGGCGCGGGGCCGGGGGCCTCGGCTCGGCGGCGGGCGCGCCGGGACCGGCCGCCGCCTCCTCCTGCTGCTGCTGGAACGCGGCCTGCTGGTAGGGATCCTGCGAGTAGGGCTGCTGTCCGTGCTGCTGCGGCTGCTGGCCCTGCTGGCCCTGCTGGTAGCCCTGCGCGGCGTACGGGTCCTGATACGCGTCGGCGCCGTACCCGGCGGCCTGCTGCCCGGCGTACGGGTCGTTGGCGTAGAACTGGCCCGTCTGGTCGTACTGGCCGTCCTGGTACTGGCCGCCGTACTGCTCGGCGCCGTACTGCCCGCCGTTGCCGCCCTGGTCCCAGCCGCCCTGCTGGCCGTAGTACTGCTGCTGGCCGTGCTGGTCCTGCTGCCCGTACTGGGGGTCGTACCCCTGGCCCTGCTGGTACTGCTGCTGGCCGTACTGGTCCCAGCCGTCCTGCTGCCCTGGCTGGGGGACCCCCTGGCCCTGCTCCGCCGCCCAGTCGCGCTCCCCGTACAGCGGATCGTTGTCCGGGTACCACGGTTCGGGGCCAGGCCCCCGGCCATACTCAGTCATCGATCCCCTTGAGACGCAAGACGGCGGTCGGCGCACCCCCCGGAAACCGGCACGACTGCCCTTGGCGCGGAACGTTACCGTACCGCGATCAGACAACCACTTCGACGCACTGCCCCGGCGGCTGCCCCGAAGCCCGTTCGCTCTCCAGCGCGCTCTGCAGGATAACGACCGCCGCGGCCTGGTCGATACGCGCACGGCCCTTGCGGGCGGAGACCCCCGCCGCCCGCATGTCACGGGCGGCGCTGACCGTGGACATCCGCTCGTCCACCAGCCGGACCGGCACCGGCGCGACCCGCCGCGCGGTCTCCCGCGCGAAGGCGCGGACCCGGGCGGCGGCGGGGCCCTCCCGGCCGTTCAGCGACCGGGGCAGGCCCATCACCACCTCGACCGGCTCGTACTCGGCGACGAGTTCCGCCAGCCGCCGCTGGGCGCCCTGGACGTCGCGCCCCGGCACCGTCTCCACCGGCGTGGCCAGGAGCCCGTCGGGGTCGCAGCTCGCGACCCCGATCCTGGCTTCGCCGACGTCGACGCCGAGCCGCCTGCCCCGTCGCATCACGCGGCTTCCGCGACCAGCCGCTCGACAGCGGCGAGCGCCTCGTCCACGGCGGCCGGGTCCTGCCCGCCGCCCTGCGCGACGTCCGGCTTGCCGCCGCCACCGCCGCCGAGCGCCTTCGCGGCGACGCGCACCAGGTCACCGGCCTTCAGGCCCCGTTCGCGCGCGGCCTCGTTGGTCGCGACGACGGTGAGCGGGCGCCCGTTCACCACGGTGAACAGCGCCACGACCGCGGCGCGCTCCCCCGGGATGCGGCCGCGCACGTCGAGGACGAGGCGGCGCAGGTCGTCGGCGGTCGTGCCGTCCGGCACCCGCCCGGCGGCGAACGCGACGCCGCCGATGTCCTGCGCGGCGGAGGCGAGGCCGCCCGCGGCCTCCAGCACCTTCTGGGCGCGGAACCGCTCGATCTCCTTCTCCGCGTCCCGCAGCCGCGTGAGCATCCCCGAGATGCGCTCGGGCAGCTCCTCGGGCCGCCCCTTCACCAGCTCGGTGAGCTGGGCGACCACCGTGTGCTCGCGGGCGAGGAAGCGGTACGCGTCGGCGCCGACCAGGGCCTCGACGCGGCGCACGCCCGAGCCGATGGACGACTCGCCGAGCAGCTTCACGAGGCCGAGCTGCGCGGTGTTGTGCACATGCGTGCCGCCGCACAGCTCCTTGGAGTAGTCGCCGATGGTGACGACGCGCACGCGCTCGCCGTACTTCTCGCCGAACTCGGCGATGGCGCCCTGCTTGCGGGCCTCGTCCATCGACATCACCTCGGCGGTGACGTCCAGTTCACGGGCCAGGACCTCGTTGATCTTCTGCTCGACGTCCGCGAGGACCGTGCCGGGCACGGCGGTCGGGGAGCCGAAGTCGAAGCGGAAGCGGCCGGGGCTGTTCTCCGAGCCCGCCTGGGCGGCGGTCGGGCCGAGGGCGTCGCGCAGCGCCTGGTGCGTCAGGTGCGTGGCGCTGTGGGCGCGGGCGATGGCGCGGCGGCGCGCGAGGTCGATGCGGCAGTCGGCGGCGGCGCCGAGGGTCACCTCGCCGACCTGCACCACGCCCTTGTGCACGAAGACCCCGGGTACCGGCTGCTGCACGTCGCGGACCTCGACCACGGCGCCGGAGGACAGCCGGATGCGGCCCGTGTCGGCGAGCTGGCCGCCGCCCTCGGCGTAGAACGGGGTCCGGTCGAGCACGACCTCCACCTCGTCGCCCTCGGTGGCGGCCGGGGCGGGCACACCGTCCACGAGGACGCCGACGACCGTCGCCTCGCCGCTGGTGTGCGCGTAGCCGATGAACTCGGAGGGGCCCGCCGAGTCCGCGACCTGCCGGTAGGCGGACAGGTCGGCGTGGCCCTGCTTCTTGGCGCGGGCGTCCGCCTTGGCGCGCTCCCGCTGCTCCTTCATCAGCCGCCGGAACCCGGCCTCGTCCACCGAGAGGCCCTGCTCGGCGGCCATCTCCAGGGTGAGGTCGATCGGGAAGCCCCAGGTGTCGTGCAGCAGGAACGCCTTGTCCCCCGCCAGCACGCTGCCCCCGGACGACTTGGTCTCGGTGACGGCGGTGTCGAGGATGTTGGTGCCGGCCTTGAGCGTCTTGAGGAACGCCGCCTCCTCCGCGAGGGCGACCGTCTCGATGCGCCTGCGGTCGGTGAGCAGGTCCGGGTACTGCTCCCCCATGGTGCCGAGCACGACGTCCACCAGGTCGCCGACGACCTCGCCGGTGGCGCCGAGGATGCGCATGTTGCGGACGGCGCGGCGCATGATGCGGCGCAGGACGTAGCCGCGGCCCTCGTTGCCGGGCGTGACGCCGTCGCCGATCAGCATCACGGAGGTGCGCATGTGGTCGGCGACCACGCGCAGGGACACGTCGCTGTCGTCCGCGGCGCCGTACGCGACGCCGGTCAGCTCCACGGCCCGGTCGATGACGGCGCGCAGGGTGTCCGTCTCGTACATGTTGCGGACGCCCTGGAGGACCATCGCCAGGCGTTCCAGGCCGAGGCCGGTGTCGATGTTCTTGGCGGGCAGCTCGCCGAGGATCGGGAAGTCCTCCTTGCCCTCGCCGGCGCCGCGCTCGTACTGCATGAACACGAGGTTCCACAGCTCGACGTAGCGCTCGTCGTTGACGGCGGGGCCGCCCTCGGGGCCGAACTCGGGGCCGCGGTCGTAGTTGATCTCGGAGCACGGGCCGCAGGGTCCAGGGACGCCCATCGACCAGAAGTTGGGGCCCATGCCGAGGCGCTGGATCCGCTCGGCCGGCACGCCGACGACGTCGCGCCAGATGCGCTCGGCCTCGTCGTCCTGCTCGTAGACGGTGATCCACAGGCGCTCGGGGTCGAGCCCGTAGCCGCCGTCGGCGACGGAGGACGTCAGCAGCTCCCAGGCGAGCGTGATGGCGCCCTCCTTGAAGTAGTCGCCGAACGAGAAGTTGCCGCACATCTGGAAGAACGTGCCGTGCCGCGTCGTCTTGCCGACCTCTTCGATGTCGGGCGTGCGCACGCACTTCTGCACGCTCACCGCGCGCGGGTGCGGCGGGGCCACCTCGCCGAGGAAGTACGGCTTGAACGGCACCATGCCCGCGGGGACCAGCAGCAGCGTCGGGTCGTCCGCGATCAGCGACGCCGAGGGCACGACCGTGTGCCCGCGCTTCTCGAAGAAGCTCAGCCAGCGGCGGCGGATTTCAGCCGACTCCATCAGTGGTCCCTCTTCTCGGTGTGACGGCTCGCGGGGTCTGACGACCCGCGGGGTGACGGGGGGAGCGCGCGGGCGGGCCCGGCGGCGTCGGCGCCGAGGCCCAGGGCGTCGTTCAGCTCCGACTCGCGCTGCGCCATGCCGGCCCGCACGTCCAGCGCGAAGCCGCGCGCGCGGCGGCCCGCCGCGGCGGCGCGGTCGGCGGCCCGGACGGCGAGGCTCTCGGGCGCGAGGCCGCGCAGCGTGCGCTGGACCTTGGTGGTGGCCCAGACGCCGGCGGCTGCGCCGGTCGTGAACCAGAAGGCGCGGCGGATCACGGTGGGTCAGTCCTTTCCTGGCCGCCCGGCACGGCGGCGCCGGGGTCCCGGCAGTACGCGGCCGGGCACGGTGCGGAGGGTGGGTGACGGCTCGTCGGCCGCGCGGCGGCGCGCCAGGGCGCGGCGCACGCCGTAGCCGAACGCGGCGACCTTCACGAGCGGGCCGCCGAACGTGGTGGCCACGGTGGCGGAGAGCGCGGAGGCGCTGGCGGCGACGTCCTCGACGTCGGCGGCGATGGTGTCCACCCGGTCCAGCTGCGTCTGCGCCGAACGGACGGTCGCGGACGCCTCGCCGAGGAGCGGCACGGCGCGGTCGGTGACCTCCTCCAGCATCCGCGTCGCGGCGCGCAGCGCCTGTGCGAGACGGACGAGCGCGACGGCGAGGAAGGAGACGAGGATGGCCCAGAAGACGGCCACCAGCAGGCCGGCCACTTCTCCACCGGACACGAGACGCACCGCTTCCCTCGTACGGGTTTCGGACAGGCATCGGGTGATGCCGGGTTCTGTCGCCGTCCGCCGGGGCCCGGCGGGCCGCTCCGCGCGGCGGCGGCAGGCCCCGACCCTATCGCGCCCGCCGCCCGCGCTCGTACCGCATTCCACCCGCCCGGGACAAGCGGCGCGACCAGAATTGTACGTTCTGCATATCGACCAGTACGCTGCGTGTTTCATGCGAGGCTTTCACGACTCAGAGTCGTCGGCCCGGGACGCTCCGGGTATCGGGCGCAGGCCGGGCAACATCCCGGCGGAACTGACGGCCTTCATCGGCCGCCGTGCCGAAACCACCACGGTGAAGCAGCAGTTGACGCGCTCGCGGCTGGTCACCGTGACCGGCGCGGGCGGCGTGGGGAAGACCAGGGCCGCGCTGCACGCCGCCCGCCAGTCCCAGGAGCGCTTCTGCGACGGCGTCTGGCTGGTGGAGCTGGCGTCGGTCCGGGACCCCGACCTGCTGGCGCACACCGTCGTCGAGGCGCTCGGCATCATCGACCATTCGAGGCGGCCGCCGCTCACCGTGCTGACGGACCACCTGGCGGACCGGCGGCTGCTGCTCGTGCTGGACTGCGTCGAGCACCTCGTGGAGCCGTGCGCGGAGCTGGTCCACGAGCTGCTGCGCCACGCGCCCCGGCTGCGGGTGCTGGCCACCGGGCGCAGGCCGCTCGGCGTGGCGGGCGAGACGCTGTTCCCGCTCGGGCCGCTCACCGCGACGCCGCCGGGGCCGCCGCCCGCCGCGGCGGCGGTGAGCGAGCCGGACGGCGGCCGCCCGCTGGAGGAGGCCGCCGAGCTGTTCGCGGCGCGGGCCGGGGCGGTCGTGCCCGGCTTCGCCGTGACGGACGACAACCGGCGGCTGGTCGAGGAGATCTGCCACCGCCTCGACGGCATCCCCCTGGCCCTCGAACTGGCGGCGGGGCGGCTGCGCAGCCTGTCGCTCGAACAGACCCTCACGCGTCTCGACGACCGGTTCCGGCTGCTGGTGGGCGGGGTCAGGGGCGCGCCCGCGCACCACCAGACGCTGCGTACCGCCGTCGGCTGGAGCCACGAGCTGTGCACACCGCAGGAACGCCTGCTGTGGGCCCGGCTCTCGGTCTTCGCCGGCGACTTCGACCTGGACGCGGTGGAGTACGTCTGCGGCGGCCCCGAACTGCCGCCGGACGAGGCGCTCGACGTGCTGTCCGAGCTGGTCGCGCAGTCCATCGTGAGCAAGGAGGAGACGCGCGCGGGGGTCCGCTACCGGATGCTCGACACGTTGCGCGCGTACGGCGCCGACTGGCTGGAGGCCACCGGGGACGCCGCCAGGATGCGCCGCAGGCACCGCGACTGGTGCACGGGGCTCGTCACCTACTGCGAGCTGGAGTGGTTCAGTTCGCGGCAGGCGGAGGTGGCGGTCCGGCTGGACGCCGAGATGCCCAACCTGCGGGCGGCGCTGGAGTACGCGCTGGAGGACGAGGAGGACGGCCGGTACGCGCTGCACCTCGCCGCCACCCTGTGGTTCTGCTGGGTGGGCTGCGGCCGGATCGCCGAGGGGCGGCACTGGCTGGACCGCGTGCTGGAGCTGGAGACCGACCACGAGGACGCCCGGCTGAACGCGCTGTGGGTCTACGGCTACGTCGCCGTCCTCCAGGGCGACACGGTGGGCGCGCTCAGCGTGCTCCAGGAGTGCGGCGAGGGCGCCGAGCGCACGGGCAACCAGCTCGCCGCCGCGTACGCCGTGCACCTCAACGGCTGCCTGGCGCTGATCAGCGACGAGATGCCGCGCGCCGAACTGCTGCTCGCCGAGGCGCTGCGGCGGTACGAGGACATGGGCACGTTCAACAGCAACGTGCTCGTGGGCCGTTCCGAGTACGCGATGGCCATCGCCTTCCAGGGCGACCTGGAGCGGGCCGTGGAGCTGTGCGAGGAGGTCAGGCAGGCGTGCGAGGACAGCGGGGAGCAGTGGGCCAGCGTCTACGCGCTGTACGTGCTCAGCTTCGCGGCCTGGCAGCGCAAGGAAACGGCGGCGGCGCGTGAGCTGATGGAGAACTCGCTGCGCGTCAGCCACACGTTCCGCGACCTGGTCGGCACGGTGCAGTCCGTCGAGATGATGGCGCTGATCACGGCGACCGAGGGCGACGCGGCCGAGGCGGCGGTGCTCCAGGGCGCGGCGAGCAGGCTGTGGCGCTCGGTGGGCATGCCGCTGTTCGGCTCCGAGTACTTCATGTACCCGCACAACGAGTGCGAGCGCATGGTGCGGGAGGCCCTGGGCGCGGCGCGGCAGCGCGAGCTGCAGAAGGAGGGCGAGCGGCTCGGCATGGACGAGGCCGTCGCCCGCGCGCTGTACCGCAGGTCGGTGGCGGGGGCGACGCGCGGCGCCGTGGCGGGGTCGCCGGTACGCCCCTCGCAGCTGGGCGGGAACCGGCTTCCCGCGCCCGCCGCGTCCCGTGCGGACGACGGGGAGGCGGCGGGCGGGGCGGCTCAGCGGGCGTAGTACTCGACGACGAGCTGCTCGTCGCAGATGACCGGGATCTCGGACCGGTTGGGGTCGCGGTCGAGGCGGAAGGCGAGGGCCTCCAGGTTGACCTGGAGGTAGCGGGGGGTCTCGCCCTCGCCCGCGTACCCGCCCTCGCGGGCGACCAGGAACGGGTGCTTCTCGCGGCTGCGCTCGCGGACGCTGACGACGTCCTCGGGCCGGACGCGGAAGGACGGCTTGTCCACCTTGCGGCCGTTGACCGCGATGTGGCCGTGCACGACCATCTGGCGCGCCTGGTAGATGGTGCGGGCGAGCCCGCTGCGCAGCACCAGGGCGTCGAGGCGGCGCTCCAGCTCGATGATCAGGGCCTCGCCGGTCTTGCCCACCACCTTGCGGGCGCGGTCGTAGGCGCGGGCCATCTGGCGCTCGCTGATGTCGTACTGGGCACGGAGCCGCTGCTTCTCCAGCAGGCGGACCTTGTAGTCGCTGTTCTGCTTGCGGCCACGCCCGTGCTCGCCCGGCGGGTAGGGGCGCTTCTCGAAGTACTTGACGGCCTTCGGGGTGAGCGCGATACCGAGGGCGCGCGACTTCTTGACCTTGGGACGCGACTGGTTCACGTTGAACGAACCTCCGTGTAAGTTAGGTGAGGCTTACCTTAGCTGAGGAGTGCGCATGATTCGACCTGGGAGCCCCATGTCCGGCATCGGGAATCGAAGCCGGGAGGAGGGTCAGCCGCGTCCCGGTGGCGAAGCGGTCGCCCGGCAGCCTTCGGCGGCCGAGCGTGTACGCACCCTGGTCGAGTCAACCGCATCCGCGGCCCTCACCATTCCGGGCGCCGACCTCGGAGACCTCGGGCACGGGGTGCCGCAGGCCCGCGTCGTGACCCCCTCGGGAGACGTGTTTCTGCTGGTCCCGGCCGATTCGCCGGTCGCCAGGGCCGTCGCGCACGCCCTGGACGACGACGTGACGGCAGTGATGGAGATCACGGATGTCGCACCCGTCTCGGTGCCCCACCGCATCCGCGGGCGGAGCTGGGTGGCGGGCTGGCTGACGGCCGTCCGCGACCACGAGGAGCACTGCGCCGCCGCCCGGCTGCTGGCCGAGCGGCACCCGGCGGGGCCGGTGCCGGGCGAGGACTGGGCGCTGCTGCGCCTTGAGGTCGGCGAGGCCTACGCGGACGACCTGTGGGGCGAGGCGCACGTGGAGCCCGAGGAGTTCGCCGGGGCCGCGGCCGATCCGCTGGCGCGCCACGAGGCCGAGCTGCTCCAGCACCTCGCCGCGGCACACGCGGAGCAGCTGCGGACGCTGTGCACGCTGCTGGGAGACGTCGAGGGCGCGGACACGGCGGACGGCGCCGGGGGCGCGTGCCGGGCGTGGGACAGCATCGTCCCGCTGAGCCTGGACCGCTTCGGGCTGCGCGTGCGGCTGCGGGCGGCGGACTCGGTGTGGGACGCGCGCTTCGACTTCCCGGAGCCGGTGGGGGACATCACGGCGCTGCGCAGGGCGATGCACCGTCTGTTCGAGGCTGCGGCCTCCTGAAGAGCAGAGGCGGCAGCCTCCTGAGAGACAGAAGCCACGGCCTCCTGACGGCCGGGCGGTGCCCGGCCGGTCAGTCCTCGCCGGACAGGCGGCGGCGGACGCGCGCCAGGACCTCGGTGTACCGCGCCTCGGCGCCGTGCGTCGTCGGACGGTAGTAGCGCTTGTCGCGTACCGCGTCGGGCGCGTACTGCTGGGCGGCGATGCCGCCGGGGACGTCGTGCGGGTACTGGTAGCCGGCACCGTGCCCGAGCTTGGACGCGCCGCCGTAGTGGCTGTCCCGCAGGTGGGCGGGTACGGGTCCGGCGAGCCCGGCCCGTACGTCCGCCTGCGCCTCGCCGATGGCGACGACCGCCGCGTTCGACTTGGGCGCCAGCGCGAGGGCGATGGTGGCGTGGCTCAGCGTGATGGCGGCCTCGGGGAAGCCGATCATGGCCACGGCCTGGGCCGCCGCCACCGCCGTCTGGAGGGCCGTCGGGTCGGCCATGCCGATGTCCTCGCTGGCCGAGATCATCAGCCGCCTGGCGATGAAGCGCGGGTCCTCCCCCGCCTCGATCATCCGCGCCAGGTAGTGCAGGGCGGCGTCCGCATCGGAGCCCCTGATGGACTTGATGAGCGCGCTGGCGATGTCGTAGTGCTGGTCGCCGTCCCGGTCGTACGTGACGGCCGCGCGGTCCACGGCCTGCTCCATGGTGGCGAGCGTCAGCTCCCCCTCACTCTTGGCCAGCGCCGCGCCCGCCCCCGCCTCCAGCGCGGTCAGCGCGCGGCGCGCGTCGCCGCCGCCGATCCGCAGCAGGTGGGCCTCGGTGTCCTCAGGCAGCGACACGGCGCCGCCGAGGCCCCGTTCGTCGGCCACGGCGCGGCGCAGCAGGCCGCGCAGGTCGTCGTCGGTGAGCGGCTCCAGGGTGAGGAGCAGCGAGCGGGACAGGAGCGGGGAGATGACGGAGAAGTACGGGTTCTCCGTCGTGGCGGCGATCAGCGTCACCCAGCGGTTCTCGACGGCCGGGAGCAGGGAGTCCTGCTGCGCCTTGCTGAAGCGGTGGATCTCGTCCAGGAAGAGGACGGTGTCCTTCCCGTACGCCCCCGAGGAGCGCCGCGCGCCGTCGATGACGGCGCGCACCTCCTTGACGCCCGCGGTGATCGCGGACAGTTCCACGAAGCGCTTGTCGGTGGCCTGGCTGACGACGTGGGCCAGCGTCGTCTTGCCGGTGCCGGGCGGGCCCCAGAGGATCACGGACGAGGGGCCGGCCGGCCCTCCCCCGCCCTCGCCGACGAGACGGCGCAGCGGTGAACCGGGCCGCAGCAGGTGCCGCTGGCCCACGACCTCGTCGAGCGTGCGCGGGCGCATCCGTACGGCCAGGGGGCGCGCGGACGGGTCCTTCTCGGCACGTTCCTCGGCCGCGGCGGTGAACAGATCGGGCTCCACGACACCCGACCCTAAGCCACCCCGCTGACAGTCGGGCTCCCGGTGCCGTGACCTGCAGGGACGGCGCTCAGCTCGTCCAGAAGTCCCACCAGCGCGTCAGGATCAGCATGCCGATGATCCCGACGTGGAGCACGGGCAGGAGCCAGTGGAACTCGTCCAGGAACCGCCGGGCACCTGCCGGGGCGGGCAGCACGCCGTGCCGGACGTTGTGCACCGTCGTGTACCAGAACATGGTGATCGTCGCGACCCACGCGAGGCAGCACCACAGGCACAGCGCGTTGATCTCGTACAGCGACTGGTACTGGAGCCAGGTGCAGAAGGCGACGCCGAAGAACGTGCCGCCCTGGAGGCCGAGCCAGAACCAGCGCCCGTACCGCGCGCCCGCCAGGAGGCCCATGCCGATCGCGATCACCGCGCCGTAGGCGGCCAGGCCGAGCATCGGGTTCGGGAAGCCGAAGACCTCGGCCTGGTCGCTCTCCATGATCGAGCCGCAGGAGACGACCGGGTTGAGGCTGCACGCCGGGGTGAAGTCCGGGTCCTCCAGCAGGTGGAACTTGTCCAGCGTGATGACCCAGGACGCCAGCAGCCCGGCGGCGCCGGTGACCACCAGGAGCAGCGCGAGCCAGCGCGGCGCGCCCGTGCCCGGCCGCACGCCGGGCTCCGCCGCGGAACCGCTCGTCCGCACCTCGTCCACAGCCGAAGCCGCCATCCCGCCCATCCGTTCCTTCGACGTCACCGGTCGAGCCGGCCCCCGCCTGGCGGGACCGGGTACGGGGCGGCCGATCCGCCCGTACCCAGCCATTCTGCCCCAGTGACGGAGTGGTCGCGGAACGGTGGCGGCCCCCGTCAGGTGTCCGCGGCGCCGCCGGAGAGCCGGGCCGCCAGCTCGGCGGCGAGGCCGTCGAGCGCGACCGGCGCCTGCTCGCCGCTGTCGAGGTCCTTGACCTGGACGACGCCCTCGGCCAGGTCGCGCTCCCCCGCGACGACGGCGAAGCGCGCGCCGCTGCGGTTGGCGGCCTTCATGAACGCCTTGGCGCTCCGCCCGCCGTACGCGAAGTCCGCCGCGACACCGGCACGCCGCAGCTCCGTGACGACGCCGAACAGCGTCCGCCGTGCCTCCTCGCCCAGCGGCACCGCGAAGACGTCGGTACTGGCCGGCACCGGCAGCTCGACGCCCTCGGCCCGCAGCGCGAGCACGGTCCTGTCGACGCCGAGCGCCCAGCCCACCGACGGCAGGGGCGGGCCGCCGATCAGCTCGGACAGGCCGTCGTACCGCCCGCCGCCGCCGACCGCGGACTGGGAGCCGAGCCCGTCGTGGACGAACTCGAACGTGGTCCTCGTGTAGTAGTCGAGGCCGCGCACGAGCCTCGGGTCGTCGGTGAACGCGACGCCCGCCGCGGTGAGCAGTTCGCGCACCCGCTCGTGGTACTCCTTGCACGACTCGCACAGGTGATCGACGAGGAGCGGCGCGCCGTCGAGCTGACGCTGCACGTCGGGCCGCTTGTCGTCGAGGACGCGCAGCGGGTTGATCTCGATGCGGGCGCGGGTCTCCTCGTCCAGGTCGAGGCCGCGCAGGAAGTCCTGGAGCGCGGCGCGGTACGCCGGGCGGCACTCGCGGTCGCCGAGGGAGTTGAGCAGGAGGCGTACACCGGACAGGCCGAGCGCGCGGTACGCGTCGGCCGCCAGGATGACCAGCTCGGCGTCGAGCGCCGGGTCCTCAGCGCCGATCGCCTCGGCGCCGACCTGCGAGAAGTGGCGGTAGCGGCCGGCCTGCGGGCGCTCGTACCGGTAGTAGGTGCCGGAGTACCAGAGCTTGACGGGCAGGTTCCCGGCCCGGTGGAGGTTGGCCTGGAGCGCGGCGCGCAGGACGGAGGCGGTGCCCTCGGGGCGCAGCGCGAGGTCCGTGCCGCCCTTGGTGGTGAGGGTGTACATCTCCTTGGTCACGATGTCGGTGGACTGGCCGACGCCTCGGGAGAACAGCTCGACGTGCTCGAATCCCGGCGTCTCCACGTAGCCGTAGCCGGAGCGCCGCAGCGGCGCGGCGATGGCCTCGCGCACCGCGAGGAACGTCGCGGAGTCGGGCGGCAGCAGGTCGTACGTGCCCTTGGGGGCGGAGAAGGTGCTCACGGAAGGGGTCTTCACATTCCTCGTCGCGGGGGCGCGGCAGCGCCCTGGCCGGCGGCCGTGTCCCGCAGGTACGGGTTGGTGGCGCGCTCGCGGCCGATGGTGGTCTGCGGACCGTGCCCTGACAGGACCACCGTCGAGTCGTCCAGCGGGAGGCACACGCGCGCCAGGGACCGCAGGATCTCGTCGGGGTCGCCGCCGGGGAAGTCGGTGCGTCCGATGGAGCCGGCGAACAGCAGGTCGCCCGAGAACAGGACCGGCGGGATGTCGGGCCGTTCGGGCAGCCGGAAGGTCACCGACCCCTTGGTATGGCCGGGCGCGTGCGCGACGGAGAACGAGAGGCCGGCCAGGTCGAGGCGCGCGCCGTCGGCCAGTTCCCGCAGGTCGTCGGGCTCGCCGACGGTCAGCTCGCCCATCAGGGGTTGCCCGATGCGGGCGCCGAGGGCCTTCTCCGGGTCGGACAGCATGTACCGGTCCTCCGGGTGGAGCCACGCGGGGACGCCGTGCGCGCCGCAGACCGGGACCACCGAGGCGACATGATCGACGTGCCCATGGGTGAGAATGACGGCGACGGGCTTGAGCCGGTGTCTGGCGACGGCCTCCTCGACACCGGGCGCGGCCCGGTGGCCGGGATCGATGATCACGCACTCCTCGCCGGCGGCGGGCGCGACCAGGTAGCAGTTGGTCCCCCAGGCTCCGGCGGGGAAGCCAGCGATGAGCACGGTCGTCCTTCGGTCGTCGGCGGCGGTCCTGTCGTGACAGGAGCCTACCGGCGGCGGTGCAGCGCGGGCGAACCCGTATACGGTGACGCCACGACGGGTCCAGTCGCCGGTCGAGGACCGGCTGAGAGAGGGAGAGCGCGGTGTCCACCAGAGATCAACGGCGCAAGCAGCTCGCACGGGCCAAATGGGAGCGGCAGCGGCAGCGCAGGGCCGTCAGGGCGCGGCGGAGCCGCCTGTTCCGGGTGCTCCTGTCGGCCCTGCTGGTGATCGTCGTGGCCGGGGGCGTGACCGCCCTCGTGCTGGTGAACCAGGACGACGAGGACCCGGCGCAGGACGCCGCGGCCGCGGCGTCGGAGGAGCCCACCGCCGAGGCGAGCGACCCGCCCGAGGACCCGTGCGCGGCACCCGCCGAGGGCGAGCCGTCCGGGGACCAGTGGGAGGAGGAGCCCGAGATGACGGTGGACACCGACGCCACGTACACGATGGCGCTGTCCACCACCTGCGGCGACATCGAGATCACGATGGACGCGTCCGTGGCGCCCCGCACCGTCAACTCGTTCAGCTTCCTCGCCGGCGAGGGCTTCTTCGACCACACGCGCTGCCACCGTCTCGTCACCGAGGGCATCTACGTCCTCCAGTGCGGCGACCCCCAGGGCACCGGCGCGGGCGGTCCCGGCTACACCATCCCGGACGAGAACCTGGACGCCCCCGAGATCGCCGACAGCGTCTACCCGGCGGGCACCGTCGCGATGGCCAACCAGTACGACCCGACGCAGGACCAGGGCCGCGACACCGGCGGCAGCCAGTTCTTCCTGGTCTACGAGGACAGCCAGCTCCCGCCGGACTACACCCCCTTCGGCACGGTGACGGCCGGCATGGACGTGCTGCAGACCATCGCGGAGACGGGCGCGGCCCCGGCGGACCCGACGTCGGGCAACACCGCGCCGTACGCGACGGTGGTCATCGACCAGGCGACGGTGTCCAGGACCGAGGGCGACTGAGGCCCCTCACCGGGGCGTACGGCGGGTGGTCCGCCCGGAAGTTCCGCCCGGCAAGGTGCGGACAGCCGGGCGGGCTGTCGCCTATGTTGGCCTCTGCAAGGTGTCGGCACCGGCCGGGGGGACCCGGCAGCCGGTGGGACCGGGCGAGAAGTGTGGACGATGCCGGGGGCGTCACGCCCTGTCGTGCGCATCAAACGAGGAGGCGCTGTGAGCAGCGAGCCATGGGGCCGCGTCGATGAGACGGGGACCGTTTACGTACGGACGGCGGAGGGCGAGAAGACCGTCGGCTCCTGGCAGGCCGGGTCGCCCGACGAGGCCCTCGCCTATTACGAGCGCAAGTACGAGGGCCTCGTGGTGGAGATCGACCTCCTGGAGCGCAGGGTCCGGACGACCGATCTGTCCGCGAAGGACGCGACGGCCGCCATCGGGCACCTGCGCGCGCAGGTGGACGAGGGGCACGCGGTGGGGGACCTCGCGGCGCTCGCCGCGCGGCTCGACGGGCTGGTCGCGGTCGTGGACTCCCGGCGCGAGGAGCGCAGGGCCGCCAGGGCACGGCAGACCGAGGAGGCCAGGACCGCCAAGGAGGCGCTGGTCGCCGAGGCCGAGGAGCTGGCCGGGAGCGAGCAGTGGCGCAGCGCGGGCGACCGGCTGCGCGCCCTGGTGGACACGTGGAAGGGCCTGCCCCGGCTCGACCGGAAGGCCGACGACGAGCTGTGGCACCGCTTCTCCCAGGCGCGGTCGGCCTTCTCGAAGCGCCGCAAGACGCACTTCGCCGCGCTGGACTCGCAGCGCGAGGAGACGCGGCGGCGCAAGGAGAAGCTGATCGCCGAGGCCGAGTCGCTCTCGGGGTCGACGGACTGGGGACCGACGGCCGCCAGGTACCGCGAGCTGATGACGGAGTGGAAGGCGGCGGGCCGGGCGCAGCGTGACGCGGAGGAGGACCTGTGGACCCGCTTCCGCGCGGCGCAGGACGTCTTCTTCCAGGCGCGCGGCGGCGCGTTCGCCGAGCGGGACGCCGAGCAGCGGGACAACCTGGCGCGGAAGGAGGAGCTGGCGGCCGAGGCCGAGAAGCTCCTGCCGATCACAGACATGCGGGCCGCGCGTGCCGCGCTGCGGTCGATCGGTGAGCGCTGGGAGGCCGTGGGGCATGTGCCGCGGGACGCGCGGGCCGGGATCGAGGGCCGTATCCACGCCGTCGAGCGCGCCGTCGCCGAGGCGGAGGACGCCGAGTGGCGCCGGAGCAACCCGGAGGCGCGTGCGCGTGCCGCGGGGCTGACCGGTCAGCTGCAGGACGCGGTGGACCGGCTGCGGGAGCAGGCGGAGCGCGCCCGCGCGGCGGGCAACAACGCCAAGGCGGACAAGCTGGAGCAGGAACTGGCCGGGCGGCAGGCGCTGCTCGACCAGGCGCTCAAGGGTCTGCAGGAGTTCGGCGGCTGACGCGGGGGCTCCCCGCGGGGTATACGGAGAACGGCGGTGGGGGGGGGCCCGGGGGGGGGGGCGGCCCCCCCCGCCCCCCCCGCGGGGGGGGGGGGGGCGGGGCGCGGGGGGGGCCCCCCCCCACCGCCGTTCCGCCGCTCAGGGCCTGCGGGGCGAGGTGACGCGGTAGACGTCGTACACGCCCTCCACGCCGCGCACCGCCTTCAGGACGTGCCCCAGGTGCTTGGGGTCGCCCATCTCGAACGTGAACCGCGAGGTGGCCACCCGGTCCCGCGACGTCTGGACGGCGGCGGACAGGATGTTCACGTGCTGGTCCGACAGGACGCGCGTGACGTCCGACAGCAGCCGGGAGCGGTCCAGCGCCTCCACCTGGATGGCGACCAGGAAGACCGACGACTGGGTGGGCGCCCACTCGACGTCCAGGATGCGTTCGGGCTCGCGGGACAGCTCGTCCACGTTGAGGCAGTCCGCGCGGTGCACGGAGACGCCGCTGCCGCGCGTGACGAAGCCGATGATCGGGTCGCCGGGCACCGGCGTGCAGCAGCGCGCCAGCTTGACCCAGACGTCGTCCACGCCCTTGACGACCACGCCAGGGTCGGCCGTGCTGCGCCGCCTGGCACGGGTCGGCATCGGCGGCGCGGACTCGGCGACGTCCTCGTTGGCCGCCTCCTCGCCGCCGACCGCCTGGACCAGCTTCCGCACGACGTTGGGCGCCGAGACATGGCCCTCGCCGATGGCCGCGTAGAGCGACGAGATGTCGGGGTAGCGCATCTCGTGGGCCAGGGTGACGAGCGCGTCGCCGCTGAGGACGTGCTGGATCGGCAGGTTCTGCTTGCGCACGGCGCGGGCGATGGAGTCCTTGCCCTGCTCGATCGCCTCGTCGCGCCGCTCCTTGGAGAACCAGCCGCGGATCTTGTTCCTGGCGCGGGGCGACTTGACGAAGCCGAGCCAGTCGCGGGAGGGCCCGGCGCCGTCCGCCTTCGAGGTGAAGATCTCGACGGTGTCGCCGTTGTCCAGCGTGGACTCCAGCGGGACCAGGCGCCCGTTGACCTTGGCCCCTATGGTCCGGTGCCCGACCTCCGTGTGGACGGCGTACGCGTAGTCCACCGGGGTCGCGCCCGCGGGCAGCGCGATGACGTCGCCCTTCGGCGTGAAGACGAACACCTCGTTGCGCGACAGGTCGAAGCGCAGCGACTCCAGGAACTCGCCCGGGTCCTCCGTCTCCTTCTGCCAGTCCAGGAGCTGCCGCAGCCACGTCATGTCGTCGACCGCGTTGCCGTTGCGCTTCTCGCCCTTGCGCGGCGTGTCCGAGCGGACCTTGGAGGAGCCGGCGACGGCCTGCTGCTTGTACTTCCAGTGCGCGGCGATGCCGAACTCCGCGCGCCGGTGCATGTCGAACGTGCGGATCTGCAGCTCCACGGGCTTGCCGCCGGGCCCTATGACCGTCGTGTGCAGCGACTGGTACATGTTGAACTTGGGCATCGCGATGTAGTCCTTGAAGCGGCCCGGCACCGGGTTCCACCGCGCGTGGACCGTGCCGAGCGCCGCGTAGCAGTCGCGGACGGTGTCCACCAGGACGCGGATGCCCACCAGGTCGTAGATCTCCGCGAAGTCGCGGCCGCGGACGATCATCTTCTGGTACACGCTGTAGTAGTGCTTCGGACGGCCGGTGACCGTGGCCTTGATCCGGGCGCCCCGCAGGTCGGCCTGCACCTCGTCGATGACCGTCGCCAGGTACTCGTCGCGCTTCGGGGCGCGCTCGGCGACGAGGCGGACGATCTCGTCGTACATCTTCGGGTAGAGGATGGCGAAGGCCAGGTCCTCCAGCTCCCACTTGATGGTGTTCATGCCCAGCCGGTGGGCCAGCGGGGCGTAGATCTCCAGCGTCTCGCGCGCCTTCTGCTCCTGCTTCTCCCGCTTGAGGAAGCGCATGGTGCGCATGTTGTGGAGCCGGTCCGCGAGCTTGATCACCAGGACGCGCGGGTCCTTGGCCATGGCGACGACCATCTTGCGGACGGTCTCCGCCTGCGCCGCCTCGCCGAACTTGACCTTGTCCAGCTTCGTGACGCCGTCCACCAGCAGCGCCACCTGGTCGCCGAAGTCGCGGCGCAGCGTGTCGAGGCCGTACTCGGTGTCCTCGACCGTGTCGTGGAGCAGGCCCGCCATCAGGGTGGCCGGGTCCATGCCCAGCTCGGCCAGGATGGTCGTGACGGCGAGCGGGTGCGTGATGTACGGGTCGCCGCTCTTGCGCTTCTGCCCCCGGTGCCACCGCTCCGCGACCTGGTAGGCGCGCTCGATCTGCCGCAGGACGGCGGTGTCGGCCTTGGGGTCGCCCGCGCGCACGACCCGCAGCAGCGGTTCGAGGACGGGGTTGTACGGGCTGGAGCGCTGGACGCCGAGCCGGGCGAGGCGGGCCCGTACGCGGTTGGACGAGCCGGAGCGGCCGGAGACGCCGGAGACGGTCGGGCTGGACGGCGGGGCGGGCGGCTGCGGGCGGCCGTCACCGCCGTCCCTGCGCAGGGACACCGGCGGCTTGGCGGTCTTCCGCTGCGTCGAGGTCTGCGGCTTGGCGTCGTCAGGCAAGGGCACTCCTTTGCGAGGCCCCTCCCCGCCATGGGCGGCCGGGGAGGGAGCGGTCCTCCGGGGCCGCGGCGGCCGTGGGAGAGTCCGGCCGGAAAACGATCGGACTGCCATGGTAACGAGCCCGCGGCGAACCCTCCCGCTCACGTACGCGATCGGCCCGGACCGCCCGCGGGGAGCGGGGGTCCGGGCCGGTGTCCGCGGGTGGCGGCGCGCTGTCAGACGGTGAGCAGCGCCTGGTAGGGCGCCCCGTCGAGGGCCGGCTCGATCCGGGCGCGGCCCGGGAGGAAGCTCAGCTCCATGAGCACGGCCAGTCCGGCGATCCCGGCGCCGGTGCGCCGGATCAGCTGGATGGCCGCCTCGGCCGTGCCGCCGGTGGCCAGGACGTCGTCCACGATGAGGACGCGGTCCTGCGGCGTGAGGTCCTCGGCGTGGATCTCCACCTCGGCGGTGCCGTACTCCAGCTCGTACGACTGGGACAGCGTGGCGCCCGGCAGCTTCCCCGCCTTGCGGACGGGGACGAAGCCGAGGCCGGCGCGGACCGCCACCGGCGCGCCGAGGATGAAGCCGCGTGCCTCCAGGCCGACGACCTTGGTGGCGCCGTGGGCGGTGCCGAACGCGGCGAGCGCGTCGGTGAGCGCCGTGAGCGCGACGGGGTCGGCGAGCAGCGGGGTGATGTCCTTGAAGACGATGCCGGGCTTCGGGTGGTCCCGCACGTCCCGGATGCGGCTGCCGAGCAGGTCCGCCAGCCCGTCCCCGGCGACCGGGGACGGGGACTGGGCGGACTGTGGTTCCGTGCCGGTCATCGGCGCTTCCCCGAGGGGCGGCCGCGTCCGCGGTTGCGGGCGGGCGGCTGCCTGCGGGGGGCGCGCGGCGCGCGCGGGGCTCCCGCGCCCGCTCCGGCGTGCTCCGGCTCGTCGTACTCCTCGGCGTCGGCCGGGGCGGGCACCGCGGAGGTCCCGGAGTCGGCATCCTCCGCGTCGGCGTCGGCCGGCTCGTCCGCGAGGTCGTCGGCGAAGCCGTCGTCGGGGGCGTCGCCGCGCTTGGCACGGCGGCTCAGGACACGGCGGTCCTGCGCCCGGATCAGGGGCTCGCGCGACTTCAGGTCGGAGACCAGCGGCGTCGCGATGACGATGGACGAGTACGCGCCGGCCGTGAGGCCGACGAACAGCGACAGCGCGATGTCGTTCAGCATGCCGCCGCCGAGGAGGCCGCCGCCGATGAACAGCAGCGCGCCGACCGGCAGGAGGGCGACCACCGAGGTATTGATGGAGCGCACCAGCGTGCCGTTGAGGCTCCGGTTGGCCAGCTCGGCGTAGGTGAAGCGCGTCTGCCGCGTGAAGTTCTTCGTCGTCTCCTTGAGGCCGTCGAAGACGACGACGGTGTCGTAGAGCGAGTAACCGAGGATCGTCAGCAGGCCGATGACCGTACCGGGGGTGACCTCGAAGCCGACGAGCGCGTAGACGCCGACGGTGATCGTGATGTCGTGGATCAGCGCGATCAGGGCGGCGACGGCCATGCGCCACTCGAAGGCGATGGCGAGGTAGATCACCACCAGCACCATGAAGATGCCGAGGCCCTGCCACGCCTTGTCGGCGATCTGGTCGCCCCAGCTGGGGCCGATCACCTCGGCGTTGAGGTCGTCCACCGGGATGTCGAGCCGCTCGGCGAGGGCTTCGCGGGTCTCGTTCGACTGGTCGGTGTCCAGGCCGCTGACCTGGATGCGCATCGACCCGTCGTTCCCGAGCGTCTGCACGAGCGCCTCGTGGCCCGCGGTCTCCTCGGCGACGGTCCGCGCCTCCTCCTCGGAGACGGAGGTCGGCGGGGTGGTGAAGACCGCGCCGCCCTCGAACTCGACGCCCATGGTGAGGCCACGCAGCAGCAGGGCCGCGAAGGCGAGGACGGTGATGGCGACCGAGACGAGGTACCAGATCTTCCGGTGGCCGACGAAGTCGAGGCCGACCTCGCCTCGGTAGAGCCTGGCACCGAACGCTCCGAGTCGTGACATCTCACGCCTCCTTCGGGTCGGACGGGACGGGGGCGGGCCGGCCGGTGCGGCGCAGGGGCGGCCTGGCGCCGAGCCGCTTCGGGTCGAGACCGGACCACGAGTGGCCCGAGGAGAAGAACTTCCGGCGGGCCAGGAGCGTCATCAGCGGCTTCGTGAAGAGGAAGACCACCGCGACGTCGAGCGCCGTCGTCAGGCCGAGCGTGAACGCGAAGCCCTGCACCTTGCCGACCGTGACCACGAACAGGACCGCGGCGGCGAGGAACGACACGAAGTCGGAGACGAGGATGGTGCGCCGGGCGCGGGGCCAGGCCCGTTCGACGGCGGGCCGCAGCGTGCGTCCCTCGCGGACCTCGTCCCTGATCCGTTCGAAGTAGACGATGAACGAGTCCGCCGTGATGCCGATGGCGACGATCGCACCGCAGACGGCCGGGAGGTTCAGCGCGAAGCCGATGGCCGGGCCGAGCAGGGCCATGATCGTGTAGGTGAAGATGCTGGAGACCGCGAGGCTCGCGAAGGCGATCAGGGCGAGGCCGCGGTAGTAGACCAGCATGTACAGCACGACCAGCGCGAGGCCGATGGCGCCGGCGATCAGACCGGCGCGCAGCTGCTCGCCACCGAGCGTCGGGGAGACGGTCGAGACGCTGGCCTCGTCGAAGCTCAGCGGCAGGGCGCCGTAGCGGAGCATGTTGGACAGGTCCTCGGCGGACTCCTGCGTGAAGCTGCCGGAGATCTCGGCGCTGCCGCCGCCGAGGCGCGTGGAGACGCTGGGCGCGGAGACGACCTCGCCGTCGAGCACGATCGCGAACTGGTTCTGCGGCTGCGGCTGGCTCGCGAGCTGGCCGGTCACGTCGCCGAACTTGTCGGCGCCCGCGTCGGTGAACCGCATCTGCACGATCCAGCCCTGGCCGCGCTGGGTGTCGAAGACGGCGCTGGAGTCCTCGATGTCGGTGCCGGGGACGGCGACCGGGCCGAGGGCGTACTTCCACTGGCCCTCGGAGTCACAGGTGATGATGCTGTCGCCGTCCTCCGCGGCGGCGGCCGTCCGGTCCGCCTCGAGCCGGGACTCGGGGGTGGAGCAGTCGAGCGCGTCGAGCTGGGCCTGGACGTCGGCCGCCGCGGCGGCCGCGGCGTCGCCGTCCTCGGTCGCGCCGTCGGCCGGGGCCTCCTCGGCGGGCGTCTCCTCGGCGGCGGGGGCCTCGGTGTCGCCCTCGTCGGTGCGGTAGGACGCGAAGCTCGCGGCGTTCGCGGTGGTGGCGCCGCCGGGGGCCGGCATGCCCTGGGCGTCGGGCGACTCCTCGTCGCTCGCGCCGCCCTCGTCCGCGGCACCCTCGTCGGTGGCCTCCTCCCCGGTGGCGCCCTCGTCCGCCGCGCCCTCGTCACCGGTCTCGGCGGAAGGGTCGTCGGAGGGGGTGTCGGCGGAGGGGTCGTCCGTCGGCTCCTCGGCCGGGTCCTCCGAGCCCTCCTCGGGCGCCGGGGACTCGCTGCCGTCCGGCACCGCCTGGGCGGGGACGGCGGTCATGACCGGCCGGAAGCCGAGCTGCGCCGTGGTGCCGACCTGCTCCCGCGCCTGCTGCTCGTCCGCACCCTTGGGGATGTTGACGATGATGTTGCGATCGCCCTGGGTCTGGACCTCCGCCTCCGAGACACCGAGGCCGTTGACCCGGCGCTCGATGATGTTGACGGCGGTGTTCATGTTGGTCGTGTTGATCGCTTCGCCACCGTCCTCGGAGCGGGCCTCGAGCGTGATGCTCGTGCCGCCGGCGAGGTCGATGCCCAGGCGCGGCGTGGTGTGACCGGAGAGGAACATGCCCCCGGTGAGCGCCACGATCGCCAGGAGCACGAACAGCAGGGACCTGCCCGGGTGCCCGTGGGCACCACGGGAGGCGGAGCCCCTTTTCCTCGGGGAGGGCCTGACGCCCTTCTTCGGTGTCGCCACCTTGTCGTCTTCTCTCTGTCCAACGACCGCGCCAGGGGGATCGCCGCGCGGCTCAGCGGGGTGACTGACGAACGGACCGTGCCGTCGTCGTCAGGACTTGGGTCCGTGCTCGCTGTCGTCGTCCGCGCGGGCGGCCGTCTCCTCGGTCTCGGACTTGCCGAGGTCCACGCGCCGGTCACCGGCGGCGGGGGCCGGGTCGGCGTCGTCGGCGGCGGAGTCCTCGGTCAGCGAGGAGGCGTCGTCGGGGACGAGGGGGGCGTCGTCGGCGTCGTAGGCCGGCTCGTCGTTGACGATGCGCTCGTACTCCTCCGCGTCGAGCACGGCGGCGACGGACCCCTTGGCGTAGACGGCGTGCACGCCGGGGGTGATCTCCAGGAGCAGCGTGTCCTCGCGGACCTCCTTGATCTGCGCGTACAGACCGCCGGCCGTGCGGACACCGGCGCCGGGCTCCATCGCGTTCCGCATCTCCATGAACTGGCGCTGCCGGGCTTTCGTGCCGCGCTGCATCATGAAGATGACGCCGACGATCATAATGAGGGGGAACAAAATCGCGATATCCACGATGCAGGAATTTCCTTCGCATGGCCGCTGACGCGGTCCGGCTATGGGGGGTGGGCATGCCGTCCTGTGCAGTGGATGGCATCGGCGGAGTCTAGGCGAGGCTTCGCCGCCGGAACAACGTCCAGGATGCTATCCGAGTTCCGGTACGGCGAAATCCGACGGTGTCACGGTCCGAACAATCCTTCTTGTCCGCCGTTCCCGCCGCCGGGAACCGGTGGTTCCAGGCCCATGTGCCGCCAGGCCGCCGGAGTGGCGACCCGCCCCCTGGGGGTGCGGGCCAGCAGTCCCTCGCGGACGAGGAACGGCTCGGCGACCTCTTCCACTGTCTCACGCTCCTCGCCGACCGCGACGGACAGCGTGGACAGGCCCACGGGCCCGCCGCCGAAGAGGTGCAGCAGCGCGTGCAGCACGGCGCGGTCGAGGCGGTCGAGGCCGCGCTCGTCCACCTCGTAGACCGCGAGGGCGCGGGTGGCGGCGTCCTCGGTGATCACGCCGTCGGCCCTGACCTGGGCGTAGTCGCGGACGCGGCGCAGCAGCCGGTTGGCGATGCGGGGGGTGCCGCGGGAGCGGCCCGCGATCTCGGCGGCGCCGCCCTCGGTGATCCGGACGTCGAGGAGTCCCGCGGAGCGGTGGATGACGCGTTCGAGTTCCGCGGTGTCGTAGAACTCCATGTGCCCGGTGAAACCGAACCTGTCGCGCAGCGGGGGCGGCAGCAGTCCCGCCCTGGTCGTGGCCCCGACGAGGGTGAACGGCGGCAGTTCCAGCGGAATGGCCGTGGCCCCCGGGCCCTTGCCGACGACCACGTCGACCCGGAAGTCCTCCATCGCCATGTAGAGCATTTCCTCGGCGGGACGCGACATGCGGTGGATCTCGTCGAGGAAGAGGACCTCGCCCTCGGTGAGCGAGGAGAGGATCGAGGCCAGGTCCCCGGCGTGCTGGATGGCCGGGCCGGAGGTGATGCGGATGGGCGCGTTCATCTCGGCCGCGATGATCATGGAGAGCGTCGTCTTGCCGAGTCCTGGCGCCCCGGACAGCAGGACGTGGTCGGCGGTGGCGCCCCGGGCGCGCGCGGCGCGCAGGACGAGGTCGAGCTGCTCGCGGACCCGGCCCTGGCCGATGAACTCGCCGAGGTCCCGGGGGCGCAGGGCCGCTTCGACGGCGAGGTCGTCCCCGTCCGCAGCCGACCGGACGAGACGGTCCTCGTCCTCGGTCGCGTACTCGTCCCGGGTCACGGGGATCGCCTCCTGGGGGGTGGGTGTGCGGGTCAGCGGGCGCGGTTGAGGGTCTGGAGGGCGGCGCGCAGCAGGGACGGGACGGACGGCTGGCCGCCCGCCGCCGTGACGGCCTCGGCGTCGGGGGTGACGGCGGTGACGGCCCGGTCGGCCTCGCGCTGGGCGTAGCCGAGGCCGACGAGCGCGTCGAGCAGCTGGTCGCGCCAGCCCGCCGGGGCCTGGGCGGGCAGACCGGCCGGGTGGGTGCCGACCGGTGCGCCGAGCCGGTCCTTGAGGTCGAGCAGGAGCTTCTGGGCGCCCTTCTTGCCGATGCCGGGGACGGCGGTGAGCGCCTTCTCGTCCCCGGTGGCGACCGCGCGCCGCAGCGCGTCGGGGCTGTGGACGGCGAGCATGGCCTGGGCGAGCCGGGGGCCGACGCCGCTGGCGGTCTGGAGGAGTTCGAAGACCTGGCGCTCGTCCTCGTCGGCGAAGCCGTAGAGGGTGAGCGAGTCCTCGCGGACGACGAGGGAGGTGGCGAGCCTGGCCTGTTCGCCCGCGCGGAGTCCGGCGAGGGTGCCGGGGGTGCAGTGCACGGCGACGCCGATGCCGCCGACCTCCACCACGGCGGTGTCGGGGGCCAGGGCGGCGACCGGTCCTGAGACGAAGGCGATCATGACGGGAGGGTGCCCTTCCGAGCGGGGGCCGTGGCGCGGCGGGCGGCGGCGTGGGCCTGTTGGAGGCGGGAGACCGCCGGAGCCCGCCACAGGTGGCAGATGGCGAGGGCGAGGGCGTCGGCCGCGTCGGCGGGCTTGGGGGGCGCGTCGAGCCGCAGCAGGCGGGTGACCATCGCGCCCACCTGGTCCTTGTCGGCGCGGCCCGAGCCGGTGACGGCGGCCTTGACCTCGCTGGGGGTGTGGAGGGCGACGGGCAGGCCGCGCCGGGCCGCGCAGAGCATCGCGACGGCGCTCGCCTGGGCGGTGCCCATGACGGTGCGGACGTTGTGCTGGCTGAACACCCGCTCCACGGCGACCGCTTCGGGCCGGTGGGTGTCCAGCCACTCCTCTATGCCGCGCTCGACGAGGACGAGGCGCCGTGCCGTGTCGAGGTCGGCCGGGGTGCGCACCACGCCCACGCCGACCATGCTGAGCCGGCGGCCCGCGAGGCCGTCGACGACGCCGATGCCGCAGCGGGTCAGTCCTGGATCCACGCCGAGCACGCGCACCGACGGCCTCCCTCGTTCGCCCGTTCCGGCCAGGTCGCGACCGGTCCGTCCGGCTCCTCCGGCCGGTCTGCCCGGCAGGCTACCGGCCCGCACTGACAACGCCGGGCAGCGGCGCGTGACCGGCGCCGCGGCGGGGTGGGTCAGGCCTCGACCTTGGCCATGATCTCGTCGGTGACGTCGAAGTTGGCGAAGACGTTCTGCACGTCGTCGCTGTCCTCCAGGGCGTCGATCAGGCGGAAGATCTTGCGCGCGCCGTCCTCGTCCAGCTCGACCTGCATGGTGGGGACGAAGCTCGCCTCGGCCGAGTCGTAGTCGATACCGGCCTCCTGCAGCGCGGTGCGGACGGCGACCAGGTCGCCTGCCTCGCTGACGACCTCGAACGAGTCGCCCAGGTCGTTGACCTCCTCGGCGCCCGCGTCGAGCACGGCGCCGAGCACGTCGTCCTCGGCGAGGCCGTTCTTTGGGACGAGGACGACGCCCTTGCGGTTGAAGAGGTACGAGACCGAGCCGGGGTCGGCCATCGAGCCGCCGTTGCGGGTCATGGCGACCCGGACGTCGGAGGCGGCGCGGTTGCGGTTGTCGGTGAGGCACTCGACGAGGACCGCGACGCCGTTGGGCCCGTAGCCCTCGTACGTGATCGCCTGGTAGTCGGCGCCGCCGGCCTCGAGTCCCGCGCCGCGCTTGACGGCGCGGTCGATGTTCGTGTTCGGGACGGAGCTGCGCTTGGCCTTCTGGATGGCGTCGTAGAGGGTGGGGTTGCCGTCCGGGTCACCGCCGCCCGTGCGGGCCGCGACCTCGATGTTCTTGATCAGCTTCGCGAACAGCTTGCCGCGCTTGGCATCGATCACGGCCTTCTTGTGCTTGGTGGTTGCCCACTTGGAGTGGCCGGACACAGCGCTGCTCCTTCGATGTCACCGAGTACTTCAACCGACGTGGTGATCCTACCGGCAGCCCGCTACCGCGGGTCACGCACCGTCGGCGCCCGCCGCGCGTCCGACCATCCCGACGAACAGCCGGTGCACCCGGTGGTCGCCGGTCAGCTCGGGGTGGAACGCGGTGGCGAGCAGGTTCCCCTGCCGCACGGCCACCGGGTGGCCCTCGTGCTCGGCGAGCACCTCGGCCGCGGCGCCGGTGGACTCGACCCAGGGCGCCCGGATGAAGACGCCCTCGACCGGCCCGCCCGGCACGCCCGCCACCTCCACCGCGGCCTCGAACGACTCGTTCTGCCGCCCGAAGGCGTTGCGCCGCACGATCATGTCGATGCCGCCGACGGTCTCCTGGCCCGAACGCGGGTCGAGGATCTTGTCGGCGAGCATGATCATCCCGGCGCAGGAGCCGTACACGGGCATCCCGGCCCGTACGCGCTCGCGCAGCGGTTCGAGGAGGCCGAAGGCGGCGGCGAGCTTGGAGATGGTGGTGGACTCGCCGCCCGGGATCACCAGGGCGTCCACGGCGGCGAGTTCATCGGGCCTGCGGACCTGCCGGGGCTCGGCCCCGGCGGCGGCCAGGGCGGCGAAGTGCTCGCGGACGTCCCCCTGGAGTGCGAGGACGCCGACGACGGGCCCCGCGGCGGCGGACGTGGCGGTGGCGGTGGCGGGCTCGGTCACGTGCGCGGGCTTCCCCTCACCAGCCGCGGGTGGCGTAGCGCTCACCCTCGGGCAGGACGTCGATGTTGATGCCGACCATGGCCTCGCCGAGGCCGCGCGAGACGTCGGCGATCACCTTCGGGTCGTCGAAGAAGGTCGTGGCCTTGACGATGGCGGCGGCGCGCTTGGCCGGGTCGCCGGACTTGAAGATGCCGGAGCCGACGAAGACGCCCTCGGCGCCCAACTGGCGCATCAGCGCGGCGTCGGCGGGGGTGGCCACGCCGCCGGCGGAGAAGAGGACGACGGGCAGCTTGCCCAGCTCGGCGACCTCGCGGACCAGCTCGTACGGGGCGCGCAGCTCCTTGGCGGCGGCGAACAGCTCGTTGTTGTCGAGCGCGCGCAGGCGGCCGATGTCGCCCTTGATCTGGCGCATGTGGCGGACGGCCTCGACGACGTTGCCGGTGCCCGCCTCGCCCTTGGAGCGGATCATCGCGGCGCCCTCGGCGATGCGGCGCAGGGCCTCGCCGAGGTTGGTGGCGCCGCAGACGAACGGCGTGGTGAAGGCCCACTTGTCGGTGTGGTTGACCTCGTCGGCCGGGGTGAGGACCTCGGACTCGTCGATGTAGTCGACGCCGAGCGCCTGGAGGACCTGGGCCTCGACGAGGTGGCCGATGCGGGACTTGGCCATCACGGGGATGGAGACGGCCTCGATGATGCCGTCGATCATGTCGGGGTCGGACATGCGGGCCACGCCGCCGTCCTTGCGGATGTCGGCCGGTACGCGCTCCAGCGCCATGACGGCCACGGCGCCCGCGTCCTCGGCGATCCTGGCCTGCTCGGGCGTGACGACATCCATGATCACCCCGCCCTTGAGCTGCTCGGCCATGCCGCGCTTGACGCGGGCGGTGCCGGTCTCGGGGGTACGGGGAGTGCTGGGGGACGTGCTCACGGATTCGACCTCACTCGGCGGTTTCGGCGGTACGGGCGGTGTTCTGCGAGGGGCGCGGCGGTGCGAACGGGACGGACGGCCGCGAACGTGACGGGACGGTCACTCCATCGTAAGCCCGTTCGGATGCCGTCCCGCGGGGCCCGGCGAGGGGCGCGAAACGGCGGACGGCTGATGCCACACGTCCAGGAAACCGCGCGGTGGCCTCCGGGAAAAGGGCCAATCGTCCCCAGGTGGACCGCTGCCGGTCAGGAACCGACGCGCCCGGCCGCGTACTCGACCAGGACGGGCGGCGGCTCGTCGTCCATCTCGAACGCCATGGGGAACGGCGCGTGCCCCGCCAGCCGGAACCACCGGACCATCCGGTGCCGCCGCAGGGCCCGCGCGGCGCGCACCGCGTCGTTGTGGAAGCGGCGGGCCATGGGGACGCGGCGGACGGCGGCGGCCAGTTCGTCGGCGGTGTCGTCGCCGCCGGGCGCGTCCCGTACGACGCGCAGCTGCGTGGTGTCCGCGAGCACGGCGCGCAGGGCCTGGCTGAGCTCGTTCTCGGCGACCTCGCGCTGCTCCTCCGGGGCGAGCCTGGCGCCGTGCGCGGCCTGGTAGAGGACCATCGAGGCGGCGGGGTCGAAGATCCCGGCGGTCGCGACTTCCTGGGCGATGGACGCGCGGCGCAGCAGCTGGGCGTCGAGGGCGGCGCGGGCGGCGTCCATGCGGGCGTGCAGGCGGTCGAGCCGGCCGGCGGTCCAGCTGAGGTAGCCCGCGAAGAGGACGAGCACGACGGCGATCCAGATGACGGTGGTCACGCCGGGTCACCCTAGTGCCAGGTCAGTCGCGGGCGAAGCCGAGCCTCCCCAGCAGGCCCGTCCTGTCGTCGGGCGCGACGGCGCCCGCACCGGCCGCCACCGTCTCGTAGACGGCGAGGATGTCGGCGCCGACCGTGGCCCAGTCGAAGCGGCGGACGTGCGCGCTGCCGCGTTCGCGCAGCTCGGCGAGCCGGTCGGGCGCCCCGAGCAGGCGCACGGCCGCCGCGGCGAGCGCGTCGGCGTCCTCGTTGGGGAACAGCTCCCCCGCCTCGCCGCCGTCGAGCACCTGCGCGAAGGCGTCCAGGTCGCTGGCCAGGACGGGCGCGCCCGCCGACAGCGCCTCGACCAGGATGATGCCGAAGCTCTCACCGCCCGTGTTGGGCGCCACGTACAGGTCGACGCTGCGCAGCAGCCGCGCCTTGTCCTCGTCGCTGATCATGCCGAGGAACTCGACGCGGTCCCGCATCCCGCGGGGCAGCCCGGCGACGGCCTCCTCCGTGTCGCCCCGGCCCGCCACGAGGAGCCGGGCCCCGGGCCGCTCGGCGAGGATGCGGGGCAGGGCGCGCATCAGGACGGGCAGGCCCTTGCGCGGCTCGTCGATGCGGCCGATGAAGCCGATCGTGTCGCCCTGCCACTCCGGCCTGGGCTCGGCGCGGGCGAAGAAGCCGACGTCCACGCCGTTCGGGATGACGACGGCGTCGCCGCCGAGGTGCTCGACGAGCGTGCGGCGGGCGTACTCGCTCACCGCGATGCGGGCGCTGATCTTCTCCAGCGCGGGCTGGAGGATGGGGTAGGCGGCGATCATGGCGCGGGAGCGCGGGTTGGACGTGTGGAAGGTCGCGACGATGGGGCCGCGCGCCGCCCAGCAGGTCAGCAGGGCGAGGGAGGGTGTGGCGGGCTCGTGGACGTGGAGGACGTCGAAGTCGCCCTCGTGCACCCAGCGGCGGACGCGCGCGGCGGAGAGGAAGCCGAAGTTGAGCCGCGCGACGGACCCGTTGTACGGGACGGGCACGGCGCGCCCGGCGCACACGGCGTACGGCGGCAGGGGCGTGTCGTCGTCGGCGGGCGCGAGGACGGAGACCGTGTGGCCGAGTCTGATCAGGTGCTCCGCCAGGTCCCTGACGTGGAACTGCACGCCGCCCGGGACGTCCCAGGAGTACGGGCAGACGATGCCGATCCTCATGCCGTGCTCCCTCTCACCCGCGTCTCACCCGCACCGTCCTGTCCATCCGCTCCGCCCGCCGCCCCCGCCTCATGCTCCGGCACGCGGCGGGATGTCGCCCGGCCACATCCGCTGGAGCATGTGCCAGTCCTCGGGGTGCGCGGCGATGGCTCCGGCGAAGGTGTCCGCCAGGGCCTGCGTCATGACGGCGGTCTTCTCCGCACGCGTACCAGTGTCGGGCACGGGGACGGGCGGGTGGACGCGTCCCTGCATGACCGGTGAGTCGTCGTACCACAGGCTCACCGGCAGGAGCAGCGCGCCGGTCTGCTGGGCGAGCAGCGCGGGCCCGGCGGGCATCCTGGCGGTGTCGCCGAAGAAGTCGACCTCGACGCCGGAGCGGGTCAGGTCGCGGTCGGCGACGAGGCAGACGAGGCCGCCGGTCCGCAGCCGCCGCGCGAGGGTGCCGAACGAGGCGCCGCCGGTGTGCGGCAGCACCTGCATGCCGAGGCCCTCGCGGTAGGCGACGAAGCGGTCGAACAGCGACTCGGGCTTCAGGCGCTCCTGCACGGTCGCGAACGGCGTGCCGAGCGCGGTGACGACCCAGGCGCCGGCGAGGTCCCAGTTGCCCATGTGCGGGAGGGCGAGGACGACGCCGCGCCCGGAGGCGAGCCCGTCGGTGAGCAGGTGCGCGTCGGCGGGCGCGAAGGCGGTCCTTATCCGGTCGGCGCCGTAGACGGGCAGCCGGAAGGACTCGATCCAGTAGCGCAGGTAGCTGCGCATCCCGGCCCGGGACAGCTCGCGCAGGCGGTGGGGGCCCGCGTCGGGGACGACGCGGGCGAGGTTCGACTCCAGCCGCAGGACGCCCTTGCCCCGGCGGCGCCACGCGGTGTCGGCGATGCGGCGGCCGAGCGCCATGGCGGCGGGTTCCGGGAGGCGTTTGACGGCGCTCCAGCCGAGGCCGTAGAGGGCGTCCGAGAGGCGTTCCCTCATGCGGTGCCGTGCCCCTTCGCCGCGGCCTCGGCCGCCTCCGCAGCGTCCGCCTCGGCGGCCTCCCGGCGCACGGTGACCATGCGCTGGACGAGGGTGACCAGGCTGCCCGCCGCGACGACCCACAGCGCGATCGGCAGGAGGACGCCGATGTGCGGCAC
This sequence comes from Streptomyces sp. NPDC049879, assembly GCF_044461265.1. Lineage (NCBI taxonomy): Bacteria > Bacillati > Actinomycetota > Actinomycetes > Kitasatosporales > Streptomycetaceae > Streptomyces > Streptomyces sp. NPDC049879. Next base: position 418,746 of record NZ_JBITKT010000003.1, read on the forward strand.
GTCGAACGTGCGCTCCCAGCCGGCGAAGCCCGCGAGGACGAGAGTGATGACGAGGCGCTCGGCGCGTTCCACCAGGCCGTTGACCTTCACCGGCATGCCGATGCTCTCGCCGCGCGCCTTGGTGTAGGAGACGACCTGGCCGCTGGCGAGGCAGAAGAGGGTGACGGCGCACAGCATCTCGTTGTCGCCCTGGCCCGCGTACCACAGCGCGATGCCGGAGAAGATCGCGGCGTCCGCGACCCGGTCGAGCGTGGAGTCGAGGAACGCGCCCCAGCGGCTGGACGTGCCGATCTGGCGCGCCATGTTGCCGTCCACGAGGTCCGAGAAGACGAACAGCGTGATAACGACCGTGCCCCAGAAGAACTCGCCCCTGGGGAAGAAGGCCAGCGCGCCCGCCATCACTCCGGCCGTCCCTATCAGGGTGACCATGTCGGGGGTCACGCGCAGGCGGATCAGCAGGGCGGCGAACGGCGTGAGGACACGCGTGAAAAAGGCACGCGCGTACTTGTTGAGCATGTCCTTCCCAGGGGTCGGAGCGGCCGCGTGGTCGGGCGGCCACCGGAAGGGCCCATCGTAGTCACGCCGCCGCCGGGCCCGTGCGGCGCCCGTGGGCCGGGCGGGGACATGGCCGGGTGCAGGGGCGGGGACGTGGGCCGGGAGGCGGGTGGGGAGGACGGGGCGGCGGGTGCCGGGAAGTTGGCCGGAGATGGTCCGCGGGCCGGGTGGGGCGGGCCGCGCGCCGCTAGGCTTGCGGCCGTTCAGGTGTGTGCCGCGCCCGGCCCTGGGGAACTGCCCTGTCAGCGGCCGGTGTTCGGCGGCGGTCGAGAGCTGGGGGTGCCCATGGCGGGTCTGGACGGCGGCGGGACGGGAGTCGAGTTCGATTTCGCGCCCGGCGCCCAGGTGCCCCTGTCCGGGGCGAGCAGCGGGCTGACGGGCGTGGCGAACGCCATCGCGTCCGTGGCGTACCGGGACACTCCGCCCGAGGAGATCAGGACGCCGAACGAGGCGGCCGAGGTGAAGACCGGGCGCTTCTCGCTGCTGGAGCCGAACCTGGGCGAGGCGTTCACCCGGGCCGTGGAGAAGCGGATGCTGGCGGACGGCCGCAAGCCGCTCGTCCAGTCGTTCGGCGTCGATCCGCAGACGGTGGTCGAGCACGCGCTCAACGCGAAGCGCATCCGCAAGCAGCGCGACCGGCAGCTGACGGCGATCATGGTGGCGTTCGGCGTGCTGTTCCTGCCGGGTGTGCTGTTCTGGCTGGGGCTGTTCCAGCTGCGGCGGACGTTCGCCGGGTCGCAGGGCCGCCGCGCGGGCGCGCTGGGCACGGTGCTGCTGTTCCTGCTGGCCGGGGTCGCCGTGCTCGCGGTGCTGGCCATCCCGGCGGACGGCGTCGTGCAGCTGTACGTATGGGCCATGCTCCCCGCGCCCGTGCTCGGCTGGTTCCTGGCGCGGGAGGTCTGCGAGCGGACGGCCAAGAACCTGCGGGCCCACTGGTCGGCGCTGCTCGGCGGCGGCGGGGCGGGCGCCCGTATCCCCGAGGCGGTGCCGCGCAACCCGAACGACGCCGAGGCCGAGCGCCTGCGCGTCGGCCTCGCGAAGCTCAGGGCGGAGCAGGCCAGCAACATGGTCCACTACGCCGGGCCCAAGGGGATACTGGGCATGGGCGTGCGCTGGGGCAGCTGGCAGCTGGCGGAGGAGCTGCGGCCGAAGGATTCCGGCCGGGAGATCGACCCGTTCCGCAGCTGGGACGTGGCGCGGGCGATCGGCGACCAGCTCAGGATGCTGGAGCGCGGGCCGCTGCACACGGGCGGGTTCACGCCGCCGTCGATAGTGCACTGGGTCGTGCGGCACGTGGGCGAGGGCGCGGGCGAGGTGTCGCGCCCGGACGGTCCCGCGGCCGACGGGTTCAGCTTCAGCAACATCGAGGTCCAGCGGATCTGCAACGAGCAGCAGTACGACAAGGGCGACCGGCACTATGTCGGCGCGCAGTTCATCCTCTGGGACGGCGAGCTGATCATCACCATGATGATCAGCGTGACCGTGCTGCACCACACGCTGCGCATCGAGGTGACCGGGCACGCGCTCGGGCCGCTGCACGGCTGGTTCAGGAAGGGCCCGGACACGCCGACCCGCGAGTTCCGCGACCCGCTGCGGCCGTGGAAGAAGCGCAAGCAGAACCTGCCGCTGGTCAAACCGCGCGAGGTGGTGCGGCTGGCGGCGCGGGCGCCGCTGACGTGGTTCCCCGACCGGCTGGACAAGTGGGGCGGGACGATCAGCCTGCCGGAGCCGTTCGGCCTGCGGCACACGTGGGCGGAGAAGCCGTGGCGGCACCGCTTCATGGTGGACGACGTGCTGCGCACGGCGACGCCGGTACTGCGCGTGGCGCACGCGGCGGCGATAAAGGTGCTGGCGGAGAACGGCGTGGAGATCGCCCCGTTCGACAGCCGCTCGCAGGCGCTCAGCGGCCAGGTGGAGGCGGCGGAGCCGCGCCAGGCGGACGAGTACAACATGTGACCCCGCGCTCCGGCCGCGCGCGGCCGGAGTCGCGCGGGATCAGGCCGGCGGCCAGGCCGCGGCGAGCATCCGCCGGGTGTCGGCGAGCAGTTGGGGCAGCACGCGGGTGTGGCCGACGACCGGCATGAAGTTCGCGTCACCGCCCCACCGCGGCACGACGTGCTGGTGCAGGTGGGGCGCGATGCCCGCCCCGGCCGCCACGCCCTGGTTGATGCCGATGTTGAAGCCGTGGGCCCCGGAGGCGACGCGGATGGCGGTCATGGCGCGCTTCGTCATCTCCGCCAGCTCGGCGGTCTCCGGGCCGGTGAGGTCGGTGTAGTCGGCGACGTGCCGGTAGGGCACCACGAGGAGGTGCCCGCCGTTGTACGGGTAGAGGTTGAGGACGGCGTAGACGCTCTCGCCGCGCGCCGCGATCAGCCCGTCCTCGTCGCTCTTGCCGGGGATCGAGCAGAACGGGCAGCCGTCGTCGGCACCGGGCCCCGTCGGCCTGCCCTCGCCCTGGATGTACGCCATCCGGTGAGGGGTCCACAGGCGTTGGAACGCGTCCGGCGTCCCGACTCCGATCTGCTGCTCCGGCTCGCTGCTCATGGCGGCCAGCATATGGCGTGCGGGCGGCGCGCGGACCGGGGCCCGGGGACGGCGGACGCCGCCCCGGGCCCGGTGGCGCTCAGACCTGGGCGCGGGTGCTGACGGCCTCGGCGATCTCGCGGAGCGCGTCGGCGCGCGGGATGCCGTTCTTCTGGGAGCCGTCGCGGTAGCGGAAGCTGACCGCGCCCTGGGCGATGTCGTCGTCACCCGCGATGACCATGAAGGGGATCTTGGCCTTCTGCGCGTTCCTGATCTTCTTCTGCATGCGGTCGGACGAGCTGTCGACCTCGACGCGCAGCCCGGCGGCCTTCGCCTCGGCGGCGAACTCCTCCAGGTAGGACACGTGCCCGTCGCCGATCGGGATGCCGACCGCCTGGACCGGCGCGAGCCACGGCGGGAAGACGCCCGCGTAGTGCTCCAGCAGGACGGCGAAGAAGCGCTCGATCGAGCCGAACAGCGCGCGGTGGATCATCACCGGCGTCTGCCGGGAGCCGTCCGCCGCGGTGTACTCCAGGCCGAAGCGCTTGGGCTGCTGGAAGTCCACCTGGATGGTGGACATCTGCCAGGTGCGGCCGATCGCGTCCCTGGCCTGCACGGAGATCTTCGGCCCGTAGTACGCGGCGCCGCCGGGGTCGAGGACGAGTTCGAGGCCCTGCTTGCCGGCCGCCTGGCGCAGCGCCTCGGTGGCCTCGGCCCACTCCTCGGGCTCGCCGATGAACTTCTCCGAGTCGCCCCGGGTGGACAGTTCGAGGTAGAAGTCGTCGAGGCCGTAGTCGCGCAGCAGGTTCAGGACGAAGGTGAGCAGGGCGTCCAGCTCGTCCGGCATCTGCTCCTTGGTGGCGTAGATGTGGGAGTCGTCCTGGGTGAAGCCGCGGGTGCGGGTGAGGCCGTGGACGACGCCCGACTTCTCGTACCGGTAGACGGTGCCGAACTCGAACAGTCGCAGCGGCAATTCACGGTAGGAGCGGCCGCGTGCCCGGAAGATCAGATTGTGCATCGGGCAGTTCATGGCCTTGAGATAATAATCCTGGCCTTCGAATTCCATGGGCGGGAACATGGATTCCGCGTAGTTCGGCAGATGCCCGGAGATCTCGAAGAGCTTCCGCTTGCTGATGTGCGGGGTGTTGACGAATTCGTAGCCGGATTCCTCGTGCCGGCGGCGCGAGTAGTCCTCCATGACCCGGCGGACCGTGCCGCCCTTGGGGTGGAAGACGGCGAGCCCCGAGCCGAGCTCCTCGGGGATCGAGAAGAGGTCCAGCTCGGTGCCGAGCCTGCGGTGGTCGCGCTTCTCGGCCTCGGCGAGGAACGCGAGGTGGGCCTTGAGCTCGTCCCGCGACGGCCACGCGGTGCCGTAGATGCGCTGGAGCTGCGGATTGCGCTCGCTGCCGCGCCAGTAGGCGGCGGCGCTGCGCATCAGCTTGAACGCCGGGATCAGCCGGGTGCTGGGCAGGTGCGGGCCGCGGCACAGGTCCTTCCAGCACAGCTCGCCCGTCTTGGCGTCCACGTTGTCGTAGACGGTCAGTTCGCCCGCGCCGACCTCGGCACCGGCGCCGTCCGCCGCGTCGGCGGCGGCGCCCTTGAGGCCGATCAGCTCCAGCTTGTAGGGCTCGCCCGCGAGTTCGGCGCGCGCCTCGTCGTCGGTGACGACGCGGCGGGCGAAGCGCTGGCCCTGCTTCTGGATCTGCTGCATGCGCTTCTCGATGCGCCCGAGGTCCTCCGGGGTGAACGGCTCGGCGACGTCGAAGTCGTAGTAGAAGCCGTCCTTGATGGGCGGGCCGATGCCCAGCTTGGCCTCGGGGAACAGCTCCTGGACGGCCTGGGCCATCACATGGGCGGTCGAGTGCCGCAGGATGTCCAGTCCGTCCGGGGAGTCGATGGCGACGGGCTCGACGACGTCGCCGTCGGCGGGCTCCCAGGCGAGGTCGCGGAGCCGGTCACCGGTACGGACGGCGACGACGGAGCGGTCGCCCTCGAAGAGCGCGGCGGCCGTAGTGCCCGTGGTCACCACGCGTTCTTCCCGCTCGGAATCGCGCTGGATGACCACACGGACGTCTGACACCGGTCTCTCCTGACTCATGGCTGCTGGGGCGCGGCGTGGGGCCGCGCAGTTCCGCATCGTACCGAGCGGGCGCCCTCGCGGGCGAAGCGGTCGGACGGCGGCCCCGGAGGGCCGGGCGCCGGGCCGCGCGCGGGCGTGCGGAGGGAGGGGACAAAGAGAAAGTGGCCCGTTCCTCACCTTCTCGGTGAGGAACGGGCCACCTCGCACATGTGGGCGATACTGGGATCGAACCAGTGACCTCTTCGGTGTGAACGAAGCGCTCTCCCGCTGAGCTAATCGCCCCTGTGGGCTTGCGCCTTGCGGCACGGGAAGAACCATACAGGGCAGGTCACCCGTCGTCCAAATGCGTCCGCAGCCAGGCGCGCAGGCCCCTCTCCCCCGAGCGCATCATCACCGCGTGGTTGGCGCGGAACACGGGGCGTGCGGGCCGGGGGAAGCGGCGCAGGAGGGGGTGCAGCAGGGCGGTGTCCTGCTCGATGCGCACGTACGCGCCCCCGCCCCCGTCGCCGGTGACGGTCCAGCTCAGCCAGCCGTCGAGGTGGCCGCCGAGCCCGACCAGCAGGACGCCCGCCGCCGCGTCGCGGCGGACCGCCCGCACGGTGACGCGCAGGGCGACGGGCAGGACCGAGCGGAAGCGGCAGCGCCCGCTGTCCGGACCCGTGGGCGTCACCTCCCGCACCTCCCGCCACCACAGCGGGTAGCCCTCCGGCTCCGCGAGGACACGGAACACGGCGGGCGGCGGAGCGGGGAGCGACCACCCGGTGGTGAACCGATAGCGGCCGGCGGACGCGCGTCCGTTCAAGTCGTCTCCTGCTATATCGCTTATCTCTATTCGCCCATTGGAATGAGATTATCCGGCGCATTGAGGGCGGAGGTGTTTACAACCGACGGGTACGTGGCATGTCGATTTGGCCGACGTGCGAATCCCCGAGCGCACACTGAGCGAAAGGCCCTGGCGCTTATGAACACCACGGTCAGCTGCGAGCTGCACCTGCGCCTCGTCGTATCGAGCGAGTCCTCACTACCTGTACCCGCGGGGCTGCGGTATGACACGGCGGATCCCTACGCCGTACATGCGACGTTTCACACCGGAGCCGAAGAAACCGTCGAATGGGTTTTCGCCCGCGATCTCCTGGCCGAGGGGCTGCACCGGCCCACCGGCACGGGAGACGTCCGGGTGTGGCCCTCCAGGAGCCACGGCCAGGGCGTCGTCTGCATCGCCCTCAGCTCGCCGGAGGGCGAGGCACTGCTGGAGGCCCCGGCCCGAGCACTGGAATCGTTCCTGAAGCGGACGGACGCCGCTGTCCCGCCCGGCACGGAACACCGCCACTTCGACCTCGATTCGGAACTCTCGCACATCCTCGCGGAGAGTTAAGGACCCGCCGGTTCCCCACGCCGTCTGACTCGGGGCGACGGCGTGGGGCCGGCGACGACACGGCGCGGCGCCGCTGCGGGATTCCCCGCGGCGGCGCCGCGCTGTGCGGCGCCGCACGGCGGGCCAGGGAGGCGGCCCGTGCGGGGGTTCACAGGAGGAACTGATCGTGCACCCCCGCGATGAGCAGCAGGACGCCGATGACGGTCAGGAAGAGCATCAGCGGCGGCTGCGACAGGGCGAACAGGCAGCCGCGCGGCTGCGCGGGGTCGGCGGGGGGCGGGTCCGGCGGCGCGAGGGGCGGGACGGCGGTGTCGGGAGCGTGCTGCTCCCCGGTGATGTACGGCATGACGCGGCGATCATGACCCAGCGCCGTCACCACCGGCGATCAACAAGCCCTCTATACGGGGGTTTCCGCCCGATTCCGGGATTCTCCGGGAGTGGGCGTGCTAGAGCGCCTGTGGGTCAGATGCCGTGCTTCTTGAGGATGGCCTCGATGTCCGAGAAGTCGTCCCCCGCCCCGGCCGCCCCTCCCCCGGTGGCGCCGCCCACGGCCTTGCGGCCCGACGCGCGGCGGTCCTTGGGCAGCCCCGCCGGCGCGGCGGCCCCGGCGGACGCGGGGGCCGCGTCGCGGCCGCGGCCCCGGCCCTCGGCCAGGCGGCCGGAGAGGAACAGGACCACGGCGAGGCCGAGGACGCCGAAGCCCGCCCAGGCGACCGGGTTGAAGGTCATGTTGACCACGAAGCGGACCACGCCCGTCATGGCGAGCCCCACGGGGAGCAGGGAGATCGCGGCCAGGCGCAGCGCGGCGGCGTAGCGGCGGCGGCGCGCCACGAGGACCGCTATGCCGAGGCCTGCGGCGGTCAGAAGGGTACAAGCGGTGCCGATCAGCATCTTTCCATCCTGCCGCGTCGGCGGCCGGGAGGCCATCGTCCTGACGCGGGATGGGGGAGATCTCCGGGTGGACCCGGACGCCGACCGGGGTCGCGGGGGGTCTGGGAGACTGGGCGGCATGAGTGAGAGCAGCCCCCGCCCCGTCGTGCTGGACATGTGGTGCGACCTCCAGTGCCCCGACTGCCACCGCGCCGAGTCCGACGTACGGGCGCTGCGGGAACGGTTCGGCGAAGCCCTGGAGATCCGCAGGCGCCACTTCCCCCTCGCGAAGAACCAGCACGCGCTGGCCGCCGCCCAGGCGGCGGAGGAGGCGTACGCGCAGGGGCGCGGCGAGGAGTACTGGACGGCGCTGCTGGCCCGCACCCCGGAGCTGGGCGAGCGGGGGCCCGGGCTGCTGACCGCCCTCGCGTCCGAGCTGGGGCTCGACGCGGAGGAGGTGGGCACCGCGCTGATCGACGGCCGCCACCTGCTCGCCGTCGACACCGACCAGGCGGAGGGCCAGGCACTCGGCGTGACGGGCACGCCGACGTACGTGATCGACGGGCAGCGGCTGGACGGCGGGCGCAGCCAGGAGGGCCTGCGCGAGCGGATCACGGAGATCGCGGAGTCGCTGCTGGCTCAGCGGAGCGATTTGTAGACATGGTGGGCGGCGGGCAGATAGCCGAGCGTGCGGAGCAGGCGGTCCGCCCGCGCGAGGTCGAGTTCCCCGGCGCGCAGGGTGAGGCCGATGCGCCCGCTGCCCGCGTCGCGCGCGGTGTCCTCCGCGAGGAGCAGGAGCGCGCGGGCGTTCCCCTGTCCCCGGAACCGCTCGGGGACGTCGATCCGGTGGACGAACGCGCCGGTGCCGTCCGGTAGTCCGTGCGCCAGGGACACGCGGACCGCGCCGGTGGCCTCGCCCGTGTCCGCGTGCCGCAGTTCCCGTACGAGCGGGCCCGCGTCCAGCGCGCCGCCCGGCGGGCCGCCGGGCAGGGGCTTGGTGAGGGTGCGGGCGCGCTCGGACCAGCCGAGCGCGGCGGCCAGCCGCAGCGCCGTCGCGGCGCCGGAGGGAACGACGGCGCCCACGTCGGCGCATCCCCAGTCCCGCAGGATCTCCTCGGCGGCCAGCGCGGCGACGGTCCCCCGGCCGCGCCCGCGGTCGGGCGGGTGCACCGCGAGGCGGACGACCCGCCCTGTCGCGGGCCGGGGACCGTCCGCCGCGAGCACGAGCCCGCCCGCGTCCCGGCCGTTGACACGGATGCGGTAGGCGCGGGTGCGCCCGCCGCCCGCGGTGCGTTCTTCCGGCCCGTCAGGGCGGAGCGTCGTCGTCATCGGGGGATGCCTACCCAGCGGCGGGGCCCGTCACGGGTCGATGTCGGCGGCGGACCTCACGGCGAAGACGCGCATGGCCTCGGCGGTCACCGGCCCGGGGGCGCCCGGGAGTTCGCGGCTGTCCACGCGGCGCACTGCCTGGACGTCGCGCGTGGAGGAGGTGAGGAAGATCTCCTCGGCCCGCTCCAGGCAATCCATGGGCAGCTCGGTCTCGCGTGCGCCGCTCCACTCGACGACCAGGGCGCGGGTGACACCGGCCAGGCAGCCGGAGGAGAGCGGCGGGGTGTGGAGTTCGCCGTCGAGGACGACGAAGACGTTGGTGCCCGTGCCCTCGCACAGGTGGCCCGCCGTGTTGGGGAACAGCGCCTCGGACGCGGCCTGCTGGCGGGCGCGGGCGAGCGCGATGACGTTCTCGGCGTACGAGGTGGTCTTCAGCCCGGCGAGGGCGCCGCGCTCGTTCCGCGTCCACGGGACGGTGACGACGGCGGTGGTGTCGGGGCGGCGGGGTGTCTCGGCGTGGGCGACGACGAGGGTGGGACGGCCCTCGCCCCGGTCGGAGCCGAGCGGGGCGAGCCCGCCGGTGTAGGTGACGCGCAGGCGGCCGAGCGGCAGGGGCACGGCGTCGAGCACGGCGGCGCAGGCGCGGGCGACCTCGTCGCGGTCGGGCTCCGGCAGGCCAAGTCCGGCGGCGGACACGGCGAGCCGGTCGAGGTGGCGGCGCATCGCGAAGGGGCGTCCCGCCACGGTCTTCATCGTCTCGAACACCCCGTCGCCGACCGTCAGTCCGTGGTCGAAGACGGAGACGCGCGCGCTGTCGGCGTCGCGCAGCGCGCCGTCCAGCCAGATCAGCCCCATGAGGGTTCCCTTTCTCGCTTCTCGTCACGGTGGCCGCCGGGGCGGTCACCGGGGCCCGTGGCACCCGGTCGAGACGCTATCGCGAGCAGCCGCGCCGCCTTGAGTTCGGTCTCGGCCCACTCCCCCGCCGGGTCGGAGTCCCAGGTGATGCCGGCTCCGGCGCCGAAGCGCAGGACGGGCGCACCGGCGGCGCGGTCGATCCAGAACGTGCGGATCGCGACGGCCAGCGCGGCGGTGCCCCGGTCCGCGTCCACCCAGCCGACGGCGCCGCAGTACGGGCCGCGCGGCGCCGTCTCCAGCTCCTGGATGACGCGCAGCGCGCTGGACTTGGGGGCGCCGGTGACCGAGCCGGGCGGGAACGCGGCGTCCATGAGGGCGGGCCAGTCCGAGCCGGGCGCGAGGCGTCCGGCGACCGTGGAGACGAGGTGCACGAGCCCCGGGTAGGGCTCGGGGACGCACAGGCCGGGGACCGTGACGGAGCCGGGCGCGCAGACGCGGCCGAGGTCGTTGCGGACGAGGTCGGCGATCATCACGTTCTCCGCGCGGTCCTTGGGGAGGAACGCGTCGGCGGTGCGGGCGGTGCCCTTGATGGGTCCTGACTCGACCAGGGCGCCCTGGCGGCTGAGGAAGAGCTCGGGCGACGCGGTGGCGATCTCGACGCCGTGCGCGGGCAGTCGCACGGTTCCCGCGTAACGGGCGGGGTGGGCCTGCGCGAGGAGCGCGGTGAGGGCGTCGATGTCCGGGTCGTCCCCGGCGGGCAGCGGCGCGGAGAGCACCCGGCAGAGGTTGACCTGGTAGACCGTGCCCGCCGCGATGTGCTCGCGGACGCGGGCGACTCCGGCGGTGTACGCGGCGCGGTCCAGGGAGCTGGTCCAGGCGTCGCGGCGCGGTCCGCGCCACCGGCCGGGGACGGCGGCGGGGGGCGGCGCGGGGCGGACGTCGGCGAACCGGGCGCACAGCGGCGGGCCGTCGTCCCCGGCGACGACCGCCCACCATCCCGAGGAGTCGAGGGCCGCCGGGTCGCGCGTCACGTCGCGCAGTCCGGTGGCGAGGAATCCGCCGAGGCGGGCCATCGGGGGGAAGTCGGGCACGCGTGCGAGTCTAGGGGGCCGCCGGGTACCGAGTTTGAGCTGGCCGGTGAATCCGCTAGAGTTCATGACGTCCCCGGAACACGGAAGTGACCCGGGGGAAGCACCAAGTGCGGACGTAGCTCAGTTGGTAGAGCACCACCTTGCCAAGGTGGGGGTCGCGAGTTCGAGTCTCGTCGTCCGCTCGATGGGGGTCACGGCCCCTGTGCGGTGGAGTGGCCGAGAGGCGAGGCAACGGCCTGCAAAGCCGTCTACACGGGTTCAAATCCCGTCTCCACCTCGGAGGACGATTAGCTCAGCGGGAGAGCGCTTCCCTGACACGGAAGAGGTCACTGGTTCAATCCCAGTATCGTCCACGGGACCCCCAGGGGTCCGCCCGCGCGATTAGCTCAGCGGGAGAGCGCTTCCCTGACACGGAAGAGGTCACTGGTTCAATCCCAGTATCGCGCACCGCGAAGAGGCCGGAGAGCATCGCTCTCCGGCCTCTCGCGTTCTCCGCGTACCGCCAGGGAACCGCCCACTCCCCGGACGCGCGTACGGGACGCGGCGACCGGAATGTGGCGACGCCGCGAGCTTTCCGGGCATACGCTGTGCCCGGGACAGCTCCCCAGCTGTCCCGGGCACACATGCCGTCCGCCGTACCCCCGTCCCCACGGGGTTTTCGCCGGTGTCCCCGGCCCGAGCCGCTCTCTCGGGCCTGGGGCGCCGCTCAGCGCCCCAGCAAGCCGGCCACGGACGACGCCTGTGTGACGACGGCATCGATGCCGCCGGTCATGACGGCCAGGGCGAGGGCCAGCGGCAGCACCATGGCGGTGGCCACCAGCGGATGACGCCTGGCGCTCGTACGGCTCTGCGGCCTGAGTGCCGTCTGGGCCATCTCACCTCTCCTGTCGTCAGGTTGGGGGCGGCGGGCGGGTGACCTCGGGGGACGAGTGCTGCGCCCGCCGCTTGATCACCACAGTAGGCCGCGTACGGGGTCCCGGGCGTCAGCCCGGCGTACTGACCTGGGGGCCTCCCGCAGGAGGAGGCGGGGGGTCCGGGGCTACTCCCCTGGGTGGACGAGGCGTCGCGGGACCCCGGGTTTCCCCCCAGGGGACGGCTTCCCCTGCCGCGTCCGCGCCGTTCAGGGGCCTCTTCGCACCGGCCTGCGACATCGCCGCGCGCGGCCTTCTCACTGCTCGGCCCGCACAGTCCGTAAGCTGAGGCCCATCACAAGGACGGGGCAGCGAGGTGGACATGGCGATGATGCGGCTCCGGCGCGAGGACCCGCGAGTCATCGGCGCGTTCCGGCTCCACCGGCGGCTGGGCGCGGGTGGCATGGGGGTGGTGTACCTCGGCTCGGACCGGCGCGGACAGCGCGTGGCGCTGAAGGTCATCCGGCCGGATCTCGCCGAGGACCAGGAGTTCCGCTCACGGTTCGCACGGGAGGTGTCGGCCGCGCGGCGCATCAGGGGCGGCTGCACGGCCCGGCTGGTGGCGGCCGATCTGGACGCGCCGAAGCCGTGGTTCGCGACACAGTACGTGCCCGGCCCCTCGCTGCACGACAAGGTGGCCGAGGACGGCCCCCTGTCGGCCGCCGAGACGGCCGCGATCGGCGCGGCCCTGGCGGAGGGGCTGGTGGCCGTGCACGAGGCCGGGGTCGTCCACCGGGACCTCAAGCCGTCGAACATCCTGCTCTCCCCCAAGGGGCCCAGGATCATCGACTTCGGCATCGCCTGGTCCACGGGGGCGAGCACGCTGACCCACGTCGGGACGGCGGTGGGCTCCCCCGGCTTCCTCGCGCCCGAGCAGGTCAGGGGGCAGGGGGTCACCCCGGCGTCGGACGTGTTCTCGCTCGGGGCGACGCTGGCGTACGCGGCGCTGGGCGACTCGCCGTTCGGGCAGGGCAGTTCCGAGGTCATGCTCTACCGGGTGGTGCACGAGGAGCCGCAACTCGACGGCGTGCCCGCCGCGCTGGCCCCGCTGCTGCGGTCCTGCCTGTCCAAGTCGCCGAAGGAGCGGCCCAGTACGCTCCAGCTGTCGCTGCGGCTGAAGGAGATCGCGACGCGTGAGGCGCGCGGGGTGGGGCAGCGGGTGCCCGCGGCGGCGCGGGTGCGTCCCGACAGGCCGGCCCCGGCCCCCGGCCCGCGCAGGCCGGAACGGCCGCAGCCGAGGCCGCGTCCCGGGGCGCGCAGGCGGGTGGTGGACAAGCGGCTGCTGCGGCAGCGGCTGGTGGTGTTCGTGACCGTGACGCTGTTCGTGGCCCTCGGCATCGCCGCCGCACAGGGCTGCCAGGGACCCGTGTAGGCGGGACAGCTCTCCCGCGGCAGGCGGGTACCGCGCCGTGCGCGGGGCCGGGCGGCCTGCCGCCTCCCGACGGTTCCTGCGTAGCCGTCCTCGTAGCGATCACTCCACCGGCCAGGCGCGGCGGTCACCGCGCTCACACGGCACCGGCGTCCGGAGGCGGGGCCGCCCATGTGCTGCCGGACGGCCGAGGGCCGGGAACCGGCGCGGCTCCCCCGCGGCGCCCGGCGGTCCCACAGCGCCCCGAACGCGTCAGCGGCCCTTTCCTCGATTCTTTTGGATACCCATGGGTACTGGATACCCACGGGTATGCAACCATGGGCGGCATGCCCAGGACAGAAGGTCACAGTCATCCGCCGGGGCCCGTGCCCCGGCTGCCGCGCTCCGAGGTTCGCCGCCGACTGCTCGCCGCCGCCGCGCAGGTGTTCGCGGAGCGCGGGTACGCGGACAGCAGACTGGAGGACATCGCCCGCGCCGCCGGGTTCAGCAAAGGCGCCGTCTACTCCAACTTCGACAGCAAGCAGGAACTCTTCGGCGCCCTCCTCAGGGAACGGTCCGAAGCGGAACTGGCCGACGTGATGGCCGGTACCGGCGAGGCGTCGGACGTGTCCGCGCTCGTCGGGCGGGCCGCGCGTGTCGTCGCGCGGCGGATCACCGACGATCCTCTGCGGAGCCGGCTCGGTCTTGAGATCGCCACCCGCGCCGTCCGCGAGGAGGAGACGATGGCGGTGGTCGCCCCCATGCGCCGCGCTCAGCGGGCTGCGGCGGGGGACGCGGTCCGGAAGGTCACCGAACACGCCCCCGCGGCACCTGCCGTCGATCCCGGTCTGGCCGGTGTGATCCTGCACTGCCTGACCAACGGCCTGGCGACGGAACACCTCATCGACCCCGAGGGCCTCGACGCCGCCACCGCCGAGCGGGCCCTCGGCGCCGTACTCGGCTGGCTGACCGGGGAGGCACCGAGGTGAAGCGGCAGGAGTACATCGACTGGCTGCGGAACCTGGCCATCCTCTTCCTGTTCCCGTTCCACACGGCCAGGGTCTTCAACGACAATCCCGAGTTCTACGTCAAAGGGCCGGTGGACACCTTCTCCTCCGCCCTGGTCAACATCTCGTCCTTCTGGTTCATGCCGCTGCTGTTCCTCCTGGCGGGGATGTCGAGCTTCTACGCGCTGAGGAAGAGATCGGCCCGGAGCTACACGAAGGAGCGCGGCCTGCGGCTTCTCGTACCGCTGCTCTTCGGATTACTCGTCGTCGTACCGCCACAGGCGTACTACGCGAAAAAGTTCCACGAGGGCTACAACGGTGATTACCTCGGGTTCCTGGGGCCGTACTTCACGGACTTCTCCGACTGGACGGTCCTCACCGGGATCTCGCCGGCGCACCTGTGGTTCATCCTCTTCCTGTTCCTCATATCGATCGCCGTGCTCCCCCTCATGCTCACGGTGATCCGGCGCCGGTACGCGCCCGCCTGGCTGGGCAGGCCGGCTGCCGCCCTCCTCCCGGCGGCCGTACTGGCGTCGCTCTCCTTCCTCCCGGAGATCGGCGGGGAGAACATCTTCGTGTACGCCTGCTACTTCCTGCTCGGATTCCTGATCGTCCGTCACGAGGCGAACATCGCGGATATCGAGAGGAATCGGCGTGTCTGGCTCTGCGTCGCCGTGCCGGGCGCCCTGGGCATTCTCGTGGAGCGCTTCACGGCGGGCAGCCAGACGAGTCCGCTGTTCGCCGCCTGGCACCATCCGGTGTACTGGGCGACCCTGCTCGCCCTCCTCGGATACGGAAGGCGGTATCTCAGCCGGAGGTCGGCCTTCATGGACTATTTCAGCCGGGCGGCGTTCCCCGTGTACATCCTGCACCAGACCTATCTGATCGTGATCGCGTACTACGTGGTGCGGACGGAGGTCCCCGTCGGCGTCGCCTTCGCCGCCATCATGGTTTCCTCGTTCTGCCTCTGCGTCGCCACCTACGAGGTCATCCGGAGGACGCCGGGACTGCGGACCGCGTTCGGCCTGCGGGCACCGCGCCCCGTCCCGGCCGAGCCCGTGGGGCGGCGCGGCACCCGGTCCCCCGGGTCCGGGACGACGGGCCGGCCCCGGGCCTCTGTGCACCGCCTGCCGCGAGTGCCGGGAGCGGGCGCGGTCTCAGGAGGTGTGCGTGACGGCGTAGAACGCGACGGCGGCCGCGGCGGCGACGTTGAGTGAGTCGATGCCGTGCGACATCGGGATGCGCACCCGGGTGTCGGCGGCCGCGAGCGCGCGGGGGGTGAGGCCGTCGCCCTCCGCGCCCAGCATGAGCGCGACGCGTTCCGTGCGGGTCTCGGCGGCGACCTCGGCGATGTCGCGGGCGTGTGCGTCCGGGGTGAGGGCGAGCAGGCGGAAGCCGGCGTCCGTCACGTCGCGGAGGCTGTGAGGCCAGTGGTCGAGGCGCGCGTACGGCAGGGAGAAGACGGCGCCCATCGACACCTTGACCGAGCGGCGGTAGAGCGGATCGGCGCAGTCCGGGGACAGCAGGACGCCGTCGAGGCCGAGTGCGGCGGCGCCGCGGAAGACGGCGCCGACGTTCGTGTGGTCGTTGACGGCTTCGAGGACGGCCAGGCGGCGGGCGGACGCCAGCAGGTCGGCGGCGGCCGGGAGGGGCGTGCGGCCCATGGCGGCGAGGGCGCCGCGGTGGACGTGGTAGCCCGTGACGCGTTCGGCGGTCTCCGGATCGACGAGGTAGACGGGGGCGGCGGACGCGTCGATCACGTCGCGCATGGCGTCGGCCCAGCGGGGGGTGAGCAGCATGGAGCGCATCGGGTAACCGGCCTGGAGGGCGCGGCGGATGACCTTCTCGCCCTCGGCCATGAACAGGCCTTCGGCCGGTTCCTTGCGGCGGCGCAGGGCGACGTCGGTCAGCGCCGTGTAGTCGGCGAGGCGCGGGTCGGCCGCGTCGGTGACGTGGAGGGCCGTGCTCACGCGGTCACCCCCACGACGTCGCCGATGACGACGATCGCCGGGGGCCGTATGCCCTCCTCGGCGACGCGGCGCGCGATGTCGGACAGGGGGGCGTCCACGCGGCGCTCGGCGGGCGTGGTGCCCTCCTGGACGACGGCGGCCGGGGTGGCGGCGGGGCGGCCGTGGCGGATCAGGGTGTCGGCGATGGCGCCGAGCCGTTCGACCGCCATGAGGAGGACGAGCGTGCCGCGCAGGGCGGCGAGGGCGGGCCAGTCCACGAGGGAGCGCGGGTCGTCGGGCGCCACGTGGCCGCTGACGACGGTGAACTCGTGGGCCACGCCCCGGTGGGTGACCGGGATGCCCGCGACCGCGGGGACGGCGATCGCGCTGGTGACGCCGGGCACGACGGTGACCGGGATGCCCGCGGCGGCGAGCGCGGACGCCTCCTCCATGCCGCGGCCGAAGACGAACGGGTCGCCGCCCTTGAGGCGGACGACGCGGCGCCCGGCGCGGGCGTGCTCGATCAGCGCGGCGTTGATGGCGTCCTGCGCCATGGCGCGGCCGTACGGGATCTTCGCCGCGTCGACGACCTCGGTGTGCGGCGGCAGTTCGCCGAGGAGGTCGCGGGGGCCGAGGCGGTCGGCGATCACCACGTCCGCCTCGGCGAGCAGGCGCCGTCCGCGCACGGTGATGAGGTCGGGGTCGCCGGGGCCGCCGCCGACGAGCGCGACGCCGGGGAGCCGGTCGCGGTGCCTGGCGGCGCCGAGTGAGCCGTCGCGCAGCCCCTCGACGACGGCGTCGCGCACGGCGGCGGAGCGGCGGGGGTCGCGGCCGGTGAGGACGGCGACGGTGACGCCGTCGCTGTGGCCGGTGGCCGGGGTCCAGGCCGTGGCCGCCTCGGCGTTGTCGCTGCGGACGCACCAGACGCGGCGTTCGTCGGCCTCGGCGGAGGCGGCGGCGTTCACGGCGGGGTCGTCGGTGGCCACGAGGGCGTACCAGGCGTCCGTGAGATCGCCCGCACGGTAGCCGCGGCGCTCCCAGCGCAGCTCGCCCGCCTCGGCCATCGCCTGGACGGACGGGGTGACGGCGGGGGCGATCAGCAGGACGTCGGCGCCCGCGGCGAGCAGCGACGGCAGGCGCCGCTGGGCGACGGTGCCGCCGCCGAGGACGACGACGCGGCGGCCGGCCAGGCGCAGTCCCACGGGGTAGGCGGGGTGGTCGGACATCGGTGGTGCGGCTCCTCGGGGCGGTGCCCCGGGGTCGTCCCCCGGGGCGGCCGGACGCCGCTGCGGCGTCGGAGCGGCTGGTGCCCCCACCCTACGGCGGGGGTCCTGGTCAGTTCTTGTCGGTGACGCCCGCCGAGTCGAAGGTGGCGACCTCGCGCATCGCCCGGGCCGCGCTCTGCACGACGGGGAGGGCGAGCAGGGCGCCGGTGCCCTCGCCGAGCCGCAGGTCGAGATCGACGAGCGGGCGCAGGCCGAGCGCGGTGAGGGCGGCGAGGTGGCCGGGCTCGGCGCTGCGGTGGCCCGCGATGCAGACCGAGACGGCCTCGGGCGAGATCACGCGGGCGGCGAGGGCGGCGGCACCGGCCGTGACGCCGTCCAGGAGCACCGGGACGCGCAGCGAGGCGCCGCCGAGGATGAAGCCCGTCAGCGCGGCGTGCTCAAGGCCGCCGACGGCGGCGAGGGTGCCGATCGGGTCGCCCGGGTCGGGCTGGTGGAGCTGGAGCGCGCGGCGGACGACGTCCACCTTGCGGGCGTGCGTCTCGTCGTCGATGCCGGTGCCGCGGCCGGTGACCTCGGCGGGGTCCGCGCCGGTGAAGGCGGCGACGAGCGCGGCGGAGACGGTCGTGTTGGCGACGCCCATCTCGCCGGTGAGCAGGGCCTTGTTGCCCGCGGCGACGAGATCGCGTGCCGTCTCGATGCCGACCTCGACGGCGCGCAGGGCCTCCTCGCGGGTCATGGCGGGGGCGGTGGTGAAGTCGGCGGTGCCCGCCCTGACCCGGCGGGGCATCAGCCCTGCTCCGGCGGCCAGTTCGCCGCGTACGCCGACGTCCACGACGCAGACCTCGGCGCCCACCTGGCTCGCGAAGGCGTTGCACACCGCGCCGCCGGAGAGGAAGTTGGCCACCATCTGGGTGGTCACCTCCTGCGGCCAGGCGGTGACGCCCTGGGCGTGCACGCCGTGGTCGCCCGCGAAGACGGCGACGGCGGCGGGCTCGGGCACGGGCGGCGGGCAGCTGCGCGAGAGGCCGCACAGCTGGGCGGAGATGATCTCCAGGGCACCGAGTGCCCCGGCGGGCTTGGTCATGCGTTTCTGGCGCTCCCACGCCTCGCCGAGCGCCTGCGCGTCGAGCGGGCGGATCTCGGCGAGGGTCTCGCTGAGCAGGTCGTGCGGCTCGGCGCCGGGGAGGGCGCGGCGGCCGTACGACTCCTCGTGCACGACCCAGGAGAGGGGGCGGCGGGCGGGCGTGTCCGGGGTGCGGTCGTCGTCGCCGGGGAACGCGTCGACGTAGCCGACGCACAGGTAGGCGACGATCTCCAGGTGTCCTGGGAGGTCGAGGGCGCGGACGAGTTCGCGTTCGTCGAAGAAGCCGACCCAGCCGACGCCGAGGCCCTCGGCGCGCGCGGCGAGCCAGAGGTTCTCGACGGCGAGTGCGGACGAGTGGGGCGCGAGCTGCGGCTGGACGCCGCGGCCGAGGGTGTGGCGTCCGCCCCGGGTGGGGTCGGCGGTGACGACGATGTTGACCGGGGTGTCGAGGATCGCATCGACGCTCAGTTCCTTGAACTGCTTGGCGCGCGCCTTCGGGAGGGACTTGGCGTACGCGTCGCGCTGCTGCCCGGCCAGCGCGTGGACCGCCTGGCGCGTCTCCGGCGAGCGGATGATGACGAAGTCCCAGGGCTGGGCGACGCCCGCGCTCGGGGCGGTGTGGGCGGCTTCGAGGACGCGCAGGAGCACGTCGTTCGGGATGGGGTCGGAGCGGAAGCCGTGGGGGATGTCGCGGCGTTCGCGCATGAGGCGGTGGACGGCGTCCCGTTCCGGCTGGGAGTAGCCGGGGGCCGGGGGGAACGCGGCGGGGGGCTCGGGGGCGCGGGGGCCGGGCAGTTGGATGGTCTGCGCGGTCGGGTCGGCGGCCGGGGCGGGCTCGTCCTCGGCGGGGGCGGGCGCCTCCTGCTCGGGGACAGCCTGCTCGGGCACGGGCTGTTCGAGGACGGGCTGTTCGGGCGCGGCCTGGTCCGGTGCGGCCTCCTCCGGCGCGGGCTCGGCCGGCAGAGCCTGCCGGGGCTCCTCCGAAATGGGCTGGAGTGGAGGGGCCTGGTCGGGAACGGGCTGCTCCTGGACCGGTAGTTCGGGAACGGGCTGCTCGGCGGCGGGGAGTACCTGCACCGGCTGTTCCTGGGCGTGCGGTGCCTGGGCGGGGTGCTCCTGAACGGGGACGGCGGGGGCGGCCTCTTCGGGCGCGGGCGGCGCGGGGAGCACGATCGGCTGCGGGACGGCCGGGGCCTCCGGCTGCGCCGTCTCCGGCGCGGTGCCGTCCTCGGGCGTCACGGCCTGGTGGGCGACCGCGTCGTGCGCGTGCTGCTCCTCGTCCACCGGCGCCACGGCGGCCGGTTCGGGGGCGACGGGCTCCTGCGCCGGCGCGGGCGCCGGGACTTCGGCGGGCGTCTCGGGCGCGACGGGCGCGGGCGACGCCGGGACGGCCGTCTCGGCGGCGGGGGGCGCGGGCAGCGGGTCGGGCGAAGTGGCCGCCGGGGCTTCGGGGATGGCGGGTGCGACGGCTTCGGCGGCCGGGACCTCCTGGGCGGGGACCGCGGGCGCGGGCGTCTCAGGTGCCACGGCGACGGGAGCCGGGGCCGGGGCCGGAGCCGGGGCGGGCTGGACGACGGGCTCGGGGCGGGGAACCGATTCCTCCGCGGCGGGCTGCTGCCATGGTGCCGGGGCCTGCTGCGCCGCCGCCTCGGCGGCGGCGACGTCCAGGTACTCGGGACCGGTCGGCGTGGCCGTGGTCCTGGCGGCGGCCGGATGCGGGACCGCCTGGGTCACCGGACGCGGGGCCACCGTGTCGCCCCACGCGCCGATGGCGCCGGGCATCAGCAGGTCCTCGTCCTCCTCGTCGGGGTCCCCGTCCCCGACGACCGCGCCCACCGCCTCGTCGGCGTGGGCGGGGAAGGAGAAGGGTGCCGGGGGCATCACGGGCTGCTGCTCCACCTGTCCGGGCACACCGCCCGCTTGCTCCTGGGCCTCCCCGTCGGGAAGCCGGCCGGGCTCCGTCACGCGTCCACCTCGCCCATCGCACGTGCTCCTTCCCACCCCGGACATGACGGACGAATGCGTCAGGTCCGGCCGACGGCACAACGGTCCATCAGCCTACCCGGGATGGGAGCGCCCCCTGGTCACGGGTGCGCGTGGGGGCTGCGCGGATCGGCGGGCCGGGCGCCCGACAGCAGGAAGACGACGGCGCGTTCGCGTTCGGCCCAGTCGTCCGTGGCGAGTTCGACGGACTGCAGCAGCGTGCACTCGACGGTGTATCCGGCGGAGGAGAGGACGCGTCCCGCGGCCTCCGCCTCGTCGCGGGTGACGGCGTGCGTGACGATGCGCTGCGCCCGGCGATCCGCACAGGTGACCAGGGTGCGGTGTCCGCCGCCGCCGACGCGGATGATGTCCGGCTCGGGGAGGTCCTGGAGGACCTGGGGCGCGGCGCCGTGCACGACGTGGATGCCGACGCCGAGGTGACGGGCGGTCGCCTCGGTGCGGGCGCAGGCGCGGCCGTCGCGGTCGATGGCGACGACGGCGGCGCCGAGGCGCGCGGCGTCGGCGGCGGCGAGTCCGTCGCCCGTCCCCACGTCCCACATGAGGTCGCCCATGCGCGGGCCGAGCGCGGCGAGTTGGAGGGCGCGCAGGCGGGGGCCGCGTCCGGGGTGCTCCTGTTCCGCCACGCCGGGCGGGGCGGGGCGCGGCAGGCGGGTGCCCGTCTCGACGGTCGGCGCCGCGTTGCCCGTCCGGACGAGCCCCGCGGCCGGCAGGGGCGGGAGGTACGCGGCGGGCGGCAGGCCCCAGCCGCGCGGTTCGGTGCGCAGCCCGGGGTCCTCGCCCGCGAGCCAGCTCTCGCCGCCGCGCCCCGTGATCCCTCCGCCGCCTATGACGATGACGACGTTGGGGTCCGTCCACTGGCGCTGGGGCACGGTGTCGGAGGTGAGGACGGAGACGCGTTCGCGGTCGGTGCCGAGCGCCTCGCAGATGACGAACGTGCGGTGCACGGGGCCGAGCAGCAGGGCGATCTCGGCGGGTCCCGCGCCGGGCGCGGTGAGGACGGCGACCTTCGGGTGGGCGCGGCAGACGTTGACGGCGCGGCGGAGCGTGCGGTGGCTCGCGACGACGACGCGGGCGTCGTCCCAGGGCATGCCCGCGCGGGCGAAGGCGGTGGCGACGGCGGAGACGGCGGGGACGACCTCGACCTCCAGGCCGTGCGCCGGGTCGCGCAGGGCGCGGACGACGCCGAAGAACCCGGGGTCGCCGTCGGCGAGGACGACGGCCGTGCCGCGGTGGGCGGCGACGCGGCGGGCGGCGACGGCGACGCTGCCGAGCTGGACGCGTTCCGCGTGCGGCGGGACGTCGGGCAGGGCGAGATGGCGTGGTGCGCCGGCCACCAGGGTCGCGGCGCGGAGTGCCGCGCGCGCTGCCGGGGCCAGCGGGGTGCCGTCCCATCCGATCACGGTGACGCGGTCGGCCATGGTCGGGTAGCTCCCGGACTCGTCGCGGGCGGGGTGAGGGGGGGTTGGGCGGGGGGATCGGGGGAGAGCCTACCGCGCGGCGTCAGGCCCCCGGGGCGTCCTCCAGGTCTTCGGGCAGGAGGCCCCAGACGATGATGTCGGTGCGGATGTCGGTCCAGCCGCCGTCCTCGGTGCGGGAGCGGACTATGTCGGCGTTGCGGAGGATGCCCTCGCTGATGCAGCCGACCTTCTGGGCGACCTGCTGGGAGGCGGTGTTGCCCGCGGCGGTGCGCAGTTCGAGGCGTTCGAAGTGCTGGTCGTGGAAGAGCCACTGGACGACGGCGAGCACGGCCTCGGCGGCGTAGCCCTCGCCGCGTGCCCAGGGAGCGATGATGTAGCCGATCTCGCTCGACCTGGCACGCCAGTTGGTGTGGGAGAGGTGGACGCTGCCGACGAGGCGGTGGGTGAGGTGCTCGGTGACGGCGAGGACGATGCCGTGGCCCTGGGTGCGTTCGGCGGGGGCGCCGCGGGTGGCCCACGTGCGTCCCTCGTCGAGGGTGTAGGGGTGGGGGACGGGGGTCCAGGCGACGGTCAGCTCGTCGTTCATCATGTCGACGAGTTCGCGCAGGTCCGCTTCCTCGAACGGGCGCAGCACGAGGCGTTCCGTGCTGATGGAGATGTCGGGGAAGGTGGGAGTCATGCGTCTCTCTCCGTGGCCTGGGGTTCTGAGGGGACAGCATGCAGCATGGGCGGGGCGGGCACGGCGCCGGGCCCCGGCATGTGCCGGGGCCCGGTGGGGGTGTTGCCGTGGTGTGCCGTCGCGTGGCGCGGCGTGCCGGGTGTCAGGCGGCGGGGGCGCCGAAGGCCGGGACGACCGAGCCCTGGTAGGTGTCCTCGATGAACTGCCTGACCTCGTCGGAGTTCAGCAGCTCGGCGAGGATCTCGATGCGGGGGTCGTCCTCGTTGCCGCTCTTGACGGCGAGGAAGTTGGCGTACGGGTTGCCCTCGGCCTCCTCCAGGACCAGCGCGTCGTCGGCGGGCGAGAGGTCCGCCTCCAGCGCGTAGTTGCCGTTGATGACGGCGGCGTCGAGGTCGTCGAGGGCGCGCGGCAGGGTGGCGGCCTCCAGCTCCTCGAACCGCAGGCCGCGGTCGTCGGCGATGTCGGCGAGGGTCGCGTCGGCGCCGACGCCCTCGTTCAGCTCGATGACGCCGTTGTCGGCGAGGAGCTTGAGGGCGCGGCCCTCGTTGGTGGTGTCGTTGGGGATGCCGATGGTGGCGCCCTCGGCGAGGTCGGCCGCGTCGGTGAGCGTGTTGGAGTAGAGGCCGAGCGGTTCGAGGTGCACGTTGACGACCGGGACGATGTCGGTGCCCTGGTTGGCGTTGAAGTCGTCGAGGTAGGGCTTGTGCTGGAAGAAGTTGGCGTCGACCTCGCCGCTCTCGACGGCGGTGTTGGGGAGGACGTAGTCCGTGAACTCCTGGACGTCCAGGTCGAGTCCGGCGTCCTCCGCCAGGTTGTCCCGGACGAATTCGAGGATCTCGGCCTGCGGCACGGGGGTGGCCGCGACGGTCAGGGTCTGGGAGACGTCCTGCTGGTCGCCGCCGTCCGCGTCGCCGCCGGTGTCCGGGTCGGAGTCGGTGCCGCAGGCGGTGAGGGCCAGCGCGAGGGCGGCGGCGGAGGCGACGAGGGTGGTGGTCCTGACGGAGGTACGCACGAAAAGTGCCTTTCGGTGTGGTGCGCCCGCGCGGTTCGCGGGCCGTTCTGGGGTGGTGGGGTCGGTGCGGTGCGGGGCGGCGGTCACGAGGAGGCGCGTTCCCGCCGGGTGAGGAGGCGTACGGCGCCGTCGCCGAGCAGCTGCACGGCCGTGACGATCACGACGAGGACGGCGACCGTGACGAGGGTGAAGCCCTCCTCGAAGCGCTGGTAGCCGTAGACGAGCGCCAGGTTGCCGAGGCCGCCGCCGCCCACCGCGCCGGCCATGGCCGAGTAGCCGATGACGGCGACGAAGGTGGTGGTGAGGCCCGCGACCAGCGAGGGCAGCGACTGCGGCAGCATCACCTTGAGGACGACCGTCCAGGTGCCGCCGCCCATCGCGTGCGCCGCCTCGACCAGGCCGTGGTCCACCTCGCGCACCGCCGTCTCGACGAGGCGGGCGTAGAAGGGGATGGCGCCGATGGCGAGCGGCACGATGGCGGCGGTGGGGCCGATGGCGGTGCCCACGACGGAGCGGGTCAGCGGGATCAGCGCGACGACGAGGATGATGAACGGCAGCGAGCGGCCGACGTTCACGACGACGCCGATCACCTTGTTGACCACCACGTTGCGCAGCGGGCCGCCCCGGTCGGTGAGGACCAGCAGGACGCCGAGCGGCAGGCCGCCGGCGAGGGCGATCAGCGTGGACCAGAAGGTCATGTAGAGCGTGTCGACGATGCCCTGTTCGAGCAGGGGGCGCATCTGTTCCCAGGTCATCGGACGGCTCCTTCCCCGGCGGCGGTGCCGGTGGCCCCGGGGGCGGCGGGCAGTTCGACGGTGAGGCCGCGTTCGCGCAGGAACGCGACGGCCGCGGCGGTGTCCTCGGCGCTGCCGGGGAGGGCGATGCGCATCCGGCCGACCTGGCGGCCGCCGACCGTGTCCATGGCGGCGCCGAGTATGGAGACGTCGAGGTCGAACGTGCGGGACAGCTGGGAGACGACCGGCCTGCCCGTGGAGTCGCCGTCGAAGGTGATGTCCACGAGCGTGCCGCCGGGGTCCGCGGCTCCGGAGAGCGGGAAGAGCTCGTGCGCCAGGCGGGAGCCGGGGGTCGCCAGCAGGTCGGCGACGCGTCCCGACTCGGTGACCCGGCCCGCCTCCATCAGGGCGGCGGAGTCGCAGACGGCCTTGACGACGTCCATCTCGTGCGTGATGAGCAGGACGGTGAGACCGAGCTGCCGGTTGAGGTCGCGCAGGAGGCGGAGGACGGAGCGGGTCGTCTCGGGGTCGAGCGCGGACGTCGCCTCGTCGGAGAGCAGCACCTTGGGGTCGCCCGCGAGGGCGCGGGCGATGCCGACGCGCTGCTTCTGGCCGCCGGAGAGCTGGCTGGGGTAGGCGCGGGCCTTGTCGGCGAGGCCGACGAGGTCGAGCAGTTCGAGCGCCTTGCGGGCGCGTTCGCGGCGGCCGAGGCCGAGGATCTCCAGCGGCAGTTCCACGTTGCCGCGCACGGTGCGCGAGGTGAGGAGGTTGAAGTGCTGGAAGATCATGCCGATGTGGGTGCGGGCCTCGCGCAGGGGGCGGCCCGCGCGGTGCGAGCGGCGGCGGTCGAGCGCGGTGAGGTCCTGGCCGTCCACGGTCACCGTGCCGGAGGTGGGGCGTTCCAGCAGGTTGAGGCAGCGGATGAGGGTGGACTTGCCCGCGCCGCTGCGGCCGATGACGCCGAACACCTCGCCGGGGCGTACGTGGATGTTCACGCCGTCGAGCGCGGTGACCTCGCGGTCGCGCGAGCGGTAGACCTTGGTGAGGTCCGTGGTGGTGATCACTGGATTCCGTCACTGTCGGGACCCCGGCGGGCGTGCGGGTGCGCACCGGGGCACGGCGGGGCCGTGCGTACGGGGGCAGGTGTGAGGGCGGGCGCGGAAGCGGTCACGCGCCGGCGGAGCCGGGCGGTGACGGTCGGCGGAGCCGGGCCGGAAGGCGGTCCCTCAGCGGTCGCACATTCGACACATACAACGAGCACCGGGCATCATCGCTGCCTCGGTCGTCTGCTGACGCGTGCTCGTCGTGGTCATGCCCCAAGTAAAACAGACGTTCCGACCGGGTTACGGCCCAGGTGAGGGCGCTGTGGCCAACGCCACGTCGGGCGGGGGCGCGGGGCGGGCCCCGGGGCGGGGCGGCGCGGGGGCGCGTCGTAGAGTCGGCCGCATGATTGCCCCGCTGACGGTCGCGGTCGCCGTGGCCGCGCTGCTGCTGACCGCCTGGTGCGGGTACGCGGCCTTCCGGAACCAGGCCGTCAAGGACTGGCACTACCTGGGCATGGGCGTCGTCCTGCTGCTCGCGCTGGTGCAGCTGGCGGTGGGGCTCGTGCAGCTCGCGCGCGGTGAGCGGCCCGCGGGTGACGGGACGGCGGTGTTCGTCTCGTACCTCGTCGCGGTGGCGCTGTGCCTGCCGGTGGTGGCGATCGTCTCGCTGAGCGAGCGGACGCGCTGGGGGTCGGCGACGGTGGCGGCGGGCGCGCTGGTGCTCGCGGCGCTCCAGATCCGGGTGGCGGACGTGTGGGCGGGGGGTGTCGGCGGTGGCTGACACCGACGGGCGGACGGCGCCGGAGCGCGCCGGGCTGCGGACCGGCCCGGGGCGGCTGCTGGTGACGGTCTACGGGATCTTCACGGTCGCGGCGGCGTCCCGGTCGGCGTACCAGCTGTCGGCGCGCTTCGACGAGGCGCCGGTGGCGTACCTGCTGTCGGCGGTGGCGGCCGTGGTGTACGGGTTCATCACCGTCTCGCTCGTGCGCGGCGGGGAGCGGGCGCGGCGGCTGGCGTTCGGCTGCTGCGCGGCGGAGCTGGCGGGCGTGCTGGCGGTGGGGACGTGGACGCTGCTCGACTCGTCGGACTTCCCCGACACCACGGTGTGGTCGGGGTACGGGTACGGCTACCTGTTCCTGCCGCTGGTGCTGCCGGTGGCGGGGCTGGTGTGGCTGCGCCGGGCGCGGCCGCGGGCGTGAGGCGGTCCGCCGCGAGCGGGAGGGCATGACCGAGGGCCCGCCGTTCGCGGTCGGCGGGCCCTCGGCACGATGGCGATGCTACGCGGTGGCCAGGCAGTGGCTACGCGGTGGCCGCGAGCGCGACCTCCTTCTCCAGCGTCACCCGGCCCAGCTGGCGCGCGACCTCCTCCGTCGCGACCGGCACGTAGCCGAGCCTGCGGTAGAGCCGCAGGTTCTCCACCCCGCGGCGGCCGGTGCGCAACCGGTAGCGCGCGGCGGCCCGTTCACCCGCGAGGCGCGCCTCGACGGCGACGAGGAGCCGTCCGCCGAGGCCGTGCCGCTGCATCCGCGGATGGACGATGATGCGGCTGATCGCGGCCGTGCCG
The DNA here is from genome assembly GCF_044461265.1 of Streptomyces sp. NPDC049879. NCBI lineage: Bacteria > Bacillati > Actinomycetota > Actinomycetes > Kitasatosporales > Streptomycetaceae > Streptomyces > Streptomyces sp. NPDC049879. The sequence continues at coordinate 445,403 of NZ_JBITKT010000003.1, forward strand.
TCGGCGTCGACGGTGCCGCGTACCGAGCCGACGACCTCGGAGCCGAGCCGTGCCACGAGGACGCACGTCTCGCGCAGCTCCGCCTGCAGCTCGGCCAGGGTCTGGGTCAGTGGAGCGATGGTGTAGTCCCCCTGCAGCTCCGCCTCCGGCTGGTAGCAGAGGTACTGGAGTTTGAGGATCTGCTCGGCGTCGGCCTCGGTCGCCGTGTCGATCGTGACGCTCATGCCCATGGTGTGTGCACGCCTCCCAAGCGAGGTGTTTGGGCCGGCCGGGCGTGGAGTTGAGGGTCGCGCATCCGGCCGGCGACAGCCCTGACGGCGCGGGGCGTGGACCCGCGCCGTCAGCATTCTGCTTGAGCGCGCGGGCGGGGGGAATGGCGAGTGGCCAACTCGCCTGTGAGATTCATGACTCGGCGGCGCGCCGGAAGTCGCCCGCGGCGAGCAGCGCGGTGTCCGGGTGGTCGGCGAAGACGGCGTCGATTCCCGTGCGGAAGTAGGCGCGGGCGGCGCCGAAGACGTCGCCGTGGCGGTTCGGGTCGTCGCCGCGGCGGAAGTCGGCGGGGAGGAAGGCGTTCTCGTTGCGCAGGGTGTAGCCGTAGACGCGGAGTCCGGCGTCGTGGGCGTCGTCCACCAGGGAGGACGGGCGGCCGAGGCGGCCGTCGTCGTCGCGCGGGACGACGAGGTCGAGCGTCGGGCCGATGCCGTGGGCGTAGCGGGCGATCCGGCGCAGGCCCTCGGGGGTGACGAGGTCGGCGGTGGTGCGGGGGTCGTCGTCCGCCGCGAGGTCCGCCGGGCGGCTGTCGGCCTCGGCGAGCAGCAGGATGCGGGGGTTGTCCACGAGGCGGGCGAGGCGGCGGACGCTGCCCGGCTCGAAGGACTGGAGGACGACGCGCGAGTCGGCGTGGTCCAGGCCCCGGCTGCGGAGGAGGTCGGCGAGCAGTTCCTCGACGCCGAGGTCGAGGGAGCGGAAGTAGGTGGCGTGCTTGGTCTCGGTGCACAGGCGGACGGGCCGTCCGCCCCGGCTGCCCTGCTCCGCGGCCCAGTCGAGGACCTCGTCGTAGGTGAGCAGGGGCCAGCGGCCGTCGTAGAGCGTGTTGTCCGGCCGCCGGTCGGGGAGCCGTTCGGTGGCCCGGAGTGTCTTCAGCTCCTTGAGCGTGAAGTCCTCGGTGAACCAGCCGGTGACCCGCTCGCCGTCCACGGACTTGGTGGTGCGCCGGTCCGCGAACTCGGGGTGGTCGGCGACGTCCGTGGTGCCGCCGATCTCGTTCTCGTGGCGGCAGACGAGGCGGCCGTCCTTCGTGGGGACGACGTCCTGCTCGATCATGTCGGCGCCGAGGTCGAGGCCGAGCCGGTACGCGCCGATGGTGTGCTCCGGCCGGTGGCCGCTGGCGCCGCGGTGGGCGACGACGGCGGGGGTCCGCAGGTCGGGCAGGCCCCCGCCGCCCCGCCGGGCACGAGCGCGGGCGCGGGGCTCGGGGGCGCCGGCGGCGGGCGCGGCGGTGAGGGACACGGCGGTCCCGGCCAGCGCGGCGCCCAGCAGGGACCGGCGGCGGGGGCCGGCCGGGGCGGTCCTGTCTGCTGTCATGGCGCCTCCGAGCGGCTCCTCCGGGCGGCGTGCCCCGGCGGCGCGCGGACGGGTCGCGCGGAACCGGGCATACCGGACACGTCAGATCAAATCTGAGTATCCGGTGTGTGAACCCCGTGCGCGAGGCGGCCCGAAGCGCGAGTATCGTCCTGGTGGCACGCCGTGCCGCGCGACGCACAGAAAGACCCGGAGGGGAAGTTGTCCCGATTCGTCCTGCTGAAGATGCTGGCCGGACCGCTCCTGAAGCTGTTCTTCCGCCCCCGGGTCGAGGGCATCGAGCGCGTCCCCGGCGACGGGCCGGTGATCCTCGCGGGCAACCACCTCACGTTCATCGACTCGGTGATCCTCCCGCTGATCAGCAAGCGCCAGGTGTTCTTCATCGGCAAGGAGGAGTACGTCAGGGGGCGCGGCCTGAAGGGCCGGGCCATGGCGTGGTTCTTCACGGCCGTCGGCATGGTCCCGGTGGACCGCGACGGCGGGCACGGCGGCGTCGCGGCGCTGATGACCGGCCGCCGCATCCTGGAGCAGGGCAACATGTTCGGGATCTACCCCGAGGGCACCCGCTCCCCCGACGGGCGGCTGTACCGGGGCCGTACGGGCATCGCGCGCCTCACGCTGATGACGGGCGCGCCCGTGGTGCCGTTCGCGATGATCGGGACCGACCGCGTGCAGCCCGGCGGCAAGGGGCTGCCGAAGATCGGCCGGGGGCGCATCACCGTCCGCTTCGGGCAGCCGCTGGACTTCTCCCGCTACGAGGGCATGGACCGCGACCGCTACGTGCTGCGCGCCGTGACGGACGAGGTCATGACCGAGGTGATGCGGCTGTCCGGCCAGGAGTACGTGGACATGTACGCCACCAAGGCGAAGGCCGCCTGAGCCGGGGCACGGCAGGGGCTCAGTGCCAGGGCAGGTCCGCGCGGGCGCGCCAGTAGGCGGCGGGCGACTGGGCCGGTCGGGTGAGCGTGTTCTGCTGCTCGTCGTCCAGGCGGACGCGGGCCGCCGCGAGGTTGGCGGTGAGCTGGTCCGTGGTCGCGGCGCCCGACAGGACGATCCCCGCCCACGGCTGGTGCAGGGCGGCGGCGAGGGCGACGGCGTCCGGTGTGGTGCCGGTCTGCTCGGCCACGAAGTGCAGCTCGCGGGGGGCGGCGTCACCGGCCAGGCGGCCGTTGGCCAGCGCCTCCTTGACGATCACGGTGAGGCCCGCCTCGTGCGCCTCGGCCAGCGCGGCGGCGGCGGAGGTCTCCAGCACGTTCCAGGTGGACTGGACCGTGCTGAACAGGGGGCGCCCGTCCACCGTCACGCCGAGGGCGGCCCGGATGGCGTCGGCCTGGTCGGGGCCGCTCGTGGACAGGCCGACCGTCACTCCCCCGGCGGCGAGCCGGGTCAGCCTGCCGAGCAGCTCCGGGTCGTGGAGCGCCGGGCTGTCGGGGGTGACGGAGTGGATCTGGTAGAGGTCGAGGTGCCCGTCGAGCAGCTGTTCGCTCTCGGCCCACTGCCGGTCGAACGTGGTGGCGGAGTGGTCCTTGACCTCGTGGACCGCCGCGTCGGCGCGCCAGTCGGCCGTGTAGGTGTAGCCCCACTTGCTGCCGACCGTCATGTCGCGGGCGGCACCGGGGCGGGACGCCAGCCAGGCGGCGAGGAACTCCTCGGCGCGGCCGTAGGAGCGTGCGGCGTCGACGTAGCGGACGCCGTGGGCGTGGGCGGCGTCGAGCAGGTCGTGGGCGCGTGCCCGCAGGGCCTCGGGTGAGCGGTCGGCGGGGAGGTCGCGGTCGCGTCCGAGGTTGATGTAGCCGGGGCGGCCGACGGCGGCGAGGCCGAGACCGATGCGGGCGGCGGGGGTGGCATCGGGGCGGAAGCTGGAGAACGCCATGGCGGGACCTCTGCGCTGCTCGGGGTGCCGGTGGGGCCGGGCGGCTCGGGGCCGCGCGGGGGGTGGCTCGGGAGACTCACCGTACCCGGCGGGAGCCCGGGGGCGGGGCGGCCGCCGGGTGGGTGTCGGGGGATGCGGCGCGCGAGCGGCGCGCCGTGGTTCCCGCCGCGTCAGGCGTGCTGAGGGCGCGGAGCAGCTTCTTGTCGGGCTTGCCCGCGTCGGTGAGCGGCAGTGCGGCGGTGAAGTCCACGTGGCCGGGCTCGTACATGGCGCCCCGGCCCTCCCGTACCCAGGCCCGCAGGTCGTCGGCGGTGACCGCCGCGCCAGGGGCGGTGACGACGGTGGCGTGGACGCGTTCGTGGCCGCCTTCCCCTTTCACGCCGTAGACCGCGCACTGCCGTACGGCGGGGTGGGTGGTGAGGAAGTCCTCGAGTTCGGTGGTGTACACGTGTCCGCCGACCACCGCGATCATGTCCTTGATCCGGTCGACGACGCTCAGGTAGCCCCGGTCGTCGAGGAGGCCGAGGTCGCCGGTGTGCACCCAGCCGTTCCGCAGGACCTGCGCGGTCAGCTCCGGGTTCTTCCAGTAGCCCTCCATCAGCCCGCCGGAGCGGACGCAGATCTCCCCCACCTCACCGGCCGGCAGGGCGCGGCCCGCCCGGTCGCGGATCTCGACCTCGACCCCGGGCACCGGGCGCCCGGCCGTCCGCAGGACGTCCGGGCGGTCCGGGTCGTGTTCGGCGGCGGGCAGCACGCTCACCGCGCCCGCCTCGAACTGGCCGTAGCCCTGCTGGAGGACGGGGCCGAAGCGGCGGACCGCCTCGGCGATGCGGGTCGGGGAGGAGGGGGTGCCGCCGTAGGTGATCCGGCGGAGGCTGGAGGTGTCGGCGTGCTCGGCGTCCGGGTGGTCGAGCACCTGGTACAGCAGCGGGGGAAGCAGCATCATGTCGGTGATCCGCTCGCGGGCGATCGTGCCGAGGATGTCGGCCGGGTCGAAGGCGTAGTGGAGCACGACCGTGCCACCGGCGGAGAGCGTGCCGTCCGCGATGAACCCGGCGGCGTGGGACAGCGGCGTGCACACCAGGTCCCGCCGCCCCGTCCCGCTGAACAGCTCGCGCGTCTGCGCGATCCCCTCCTGCATCCGCGCGAACGTGCTCCGCACTCCCTTGGGGTGGCCGGTCGTGCCGCCCGAGTGCCGGATGAAGCACAGGTCCCCGGGGCGGGCGGCGCTGGTCACGGGGGTATCGGGCTGCTTCGCGGCGAGCGCGAGGAGGTCCTCGCCCAGGTCTCCCGCGCCGGGCCCGCCCGGCTGCGTCTCCTCCTCCGCCCCGGCGGCGCCGAGCAGCAGCACGTGCGGCATCGGCGGTAACGCCCGCACGAGTGCGGCCGCCCTGCCGGCCAGACGCGGGTCGACGACGAAGGCGTACGTGTCGACGTCGGCCATCATCAGAGCCTGCACGTCGGCGGCGAGCCGGTTGTAGAGGTGGTTGTAGTGCGCGCCCAGCAGGTTGACCGCGTACCGCACGGCCATGGTCTCAGGGAGGTTCCCGCACAGCAGCGTCACGGTCCGCCCGGGGCCGACACCGCGTTCCCGCAATGCCCTCGCCAGCCGGTGGACCAGGGAGCGGAAGTCACGTGCGGTGAGGCGCTGTCCGCCGCTCACGAGCACCGGGCGGCCCGGTGTGTCGTCCAGGCCGTCGAGGATGATCTCGACGTAGTTGCGGAATCCGGGCGGCGGAGGCGTGGGAGACGAGGGCAAGGGCGGTGTCCTTTCCGGCGGTGCGGGCCCCGGGGCTGCCGGTGGGCGTGCTCGGCACGGAGAGTCTGTCCCGCTGCCTTCCCGGCCACGCGCCGCCGGGCGAGCGGCCGTGGCGGGCGGCGCTGCCGCGGATCAGGTGGGGCGCCCCTCAGAGGCCTCCCTGTGGAGGATCCGCGTCCTGCCAGGCGGCGGCGCAGAGTGTCCGTGCGGCGCTGTCCGCGTAGAGCGACGCCGCGAGCCAGGCGCGGGCGAAGCGGTCGGCGTCGGCGGGCAGGAGGCGCCCGAAGACGTCGCGGCCGCGGTCGGCGGCGGCCCGGTGCAGTTCGCCGAGGAGCGCGGCGCCGGTGCGCAGGCCCGCCGCCCGGAGGCGGTGGGCGTCGGCGCCGTCCCGTCCTGGCAGGGCGAGGGTGCGGCGGCCTGCGGCGGCGGCCTGGTCCGTGCGGCGGCGCAGGATGTGCAGCGGTGCCTCCGCGGCCTCGGCCATGCCCGTCGCGCCCGGGAGCGGGCGGGACGGCGGGAGGTCGCTGCGCTGGAGCCGGTCGTGGCCGATGTCGGTGTGGCCGGAGCCGGGAGGGGTGCGCAGGACGTTGTCCCGGCCGGGTGGGCGGCCCGCCGCCAGGAGGGCCAGGCGGGGGTGGGCGGCGGGGATGATCCGGCCCACGATCCGCAGGGCGAGGCCGGGGGCGGCGGCGAGCAGGCGCAGGTTGTCCCGGTGGGCGAGGGACGGGTGGTCGTCGGCCGCGATGAGCCGCAGGGGCAGGCCGCCGCAGTCCGCCACCAGCACCTCGCCGCCGGTCTCCCGTAGAGCGCCGAGGACCGTGACGTCGAGGAACAGCAGGTCCGCGCCCGGGGGGCGCTGCGGTTCTGGGAGCGCGAGGGCGTCGAGGGCGCGGGCCGCCTGGGCGGCGGGGGGCGTCGACCAGAGCTGGTCGAGCGGCGCCTCGCCCCAGGCGGCTCCCGTGGCCCGTACGGCGCGGACGGCCGCCCCGGCGCCGAGCCTGCCGTCCGGGGTGACGGTCGCGCCGGACAGGGCGAGGCCCGCGCGGGACAGCTCGCGGTGCGTGAGCGCGGTGTCGCCGAGGCGCACGGTGCGGGTGACGGCGGTGGCGGCCCGTTCCGGCCCGCCCGGCATGACGTCGGGGACGGTGTAGAGGCGGCCTTCGGCGTCCGCCGTCCAGGTGACGGCCCCGGCGTGGCCGCTGTCGGCGAGGACCGGCTCGGTGAACAGGCCGTACAGGCGGAGCGAGCCGCCGGGGCGGTACGTCCTGCGGGCGGTGCCGCGCAGGGCGGCGGTGTCGTGGCGGGCTGTGTCGTGGGGGTCTGCGCGGGTGAGCGCGTGGGTGGTGTGCAGCAGTTCGGACAGGGCCGTGGTCAGGTCGGCGAGGCGGTAGGCGGGGTCGGCCGCCCTGGCGGCGCGCAGGCGTCCGACGACGGTGATGGCGGCGGTCGCGGGGCGTGGCAGTCCGGTGAGGCGTGCGGTGTGGGCGGCGCCGAGCAGTTCGGCCTGGAGGACGGCGCCCGCGCCGTCGATGCCCGCTTCCAGCGCGGACGCGGCGGCGTTCCACAGGCTGCGGGCGGCGGCGAGCTGTTCGGGGGTGAGCGGCTGCTCCTGGGGAGTGGCGGGTTCCTCGGGGGCGGTGGTCGTCGCGGGGGCAGGGACGGCGATGTCGGCGACGGGTGCGGCGGTGGCGATGGCGGCGCGGTGCACGCAGGCGGGTGCGAGGAGGCACGCGCAGCGGATGTCGTCGGGTGAGGTGATCCGGCCGGTGGGGGCGTGGAGTTCGAGCGCCGTCCCGTCGTCGATCCGCACGCGTACGGTGTCCCCCTCGCCGGTGCGCGGGAGGCCGGCGAGCTTGGCCGTGGCGGCGTCGAGGCGCTTGCGCAGGCGGGGGCTGAGGGCGGCGACCAGTCCGGCGGTCACGGCCGGGGCGACGGGGGGCAGCGGCGGTGTGCCGGTCATCGGATCTTCTCCCCTACCCAGCGGGCGAGTTCGAGGGGGCTGAGGGCCGCGACGGGCATGCCCGCCGTGACCAGCTGCCCCGCGACGGCGGTGGAGTAGCGCGGCCTGCCGGAGTCGTCGAGCCCGGCGACGCCCAGCAGGTGGCCGCCGCTGTCGGCCAGGGCCCTGACCTCGGCGAGCAGGCCGCCGAGCGGGTAGCCCTCCTCGAAGTCGCTGATCACGACCGTGAGGGTGCGGGACGGCGTGGTGACGAGGGAGCGGGCGTGGCGGAGCGCGGCGGCGATGTGCGTGCCGCCGCCGACCCTGACCTCCAGGAGCAGCGCGAGGGGGTCGTGGACGTGGCCGGTGAGGTCCATGACCTCGGTCGAGAAGGCCAGGAAGTGGGTGCTCAGGGTGGGAACGCCCGCCAGCACGGAGGCGGTCAGCGCCGACCAGATGGTGGACGGTTCCATGGAGCCGGAGACGTCGGTGAGGATGATCAGCCGCCAGTCCGCCGACTTCCTGGCGCGCGTGCGGAACACCGGGTGCTCGGGGACGATCCGGACCGTCCCGTCCCGCTCGCGGCGGGCGGTGGGGAGGTTGGCCCGGAGGGTGGCGGCGAGGTCGAGCGCGCCGCCGGGGCGGCGGCTGGGGCGGGGCAGTGTGGTGCCCGTCAGGGCGGGGCGCAGGCGGGTGGCCAGCTCGCGGGAGAGTTCGTCCACGAGGCGGCGGGCCAGGGGGCGCAGCGCGGCGAGCCGGGCCTCCGGGAGGCCGCCCGCGTGGCGGAGCACGGTGTGGAGCAGTTCGACGGAGGGGCGGACGTGCTGGGGGTCGAGGGCCAGTGCCGCGTCGGGGCGTCCCGCGTCGGCCGCGGCGGCGAGGACCTCCTCGCGGACGCCGGGGCCGAAGAGGGCGGCCAGTTCCTCCGACCACGCGCGGACACCGGGGAACGGCGCCTCCCGTCCCCCGCCGCGGCCGGGGACGAGGTCGCCGCGCGCGCCCTCGCCGCGGCCCGCGCCGTACAGCTCGTCGAGGGCGGTCGCGAGGCGTGCGGCGCCGGGTGAGAGGCGGTCGGAGCGGCGGCCGAGGACGAGCCGCCAGCGGTCGGCGGGCGGCAGGGCGTCGTCGGGCGGAGGGGTGGGGCCGGGCGGGGAGCCCGGTGCGGGGTCCTGGGCGGATGTCTGTCCGGCCGGGGCGGTCGTGGTGGGGAGCAGGCCGAGGGCGGCGAGGGTGTCACGGGCCGTCAGGTCGGCACGGGTCCACTGCTCGGCCGTGGCCGCGCCGATGTCGGCGAGCGGCGCGATCCGGTCCCCGAGCCGTTCCTCCACGACGCCCAGCAGCCGGTCGCGGGCGGCGGGGCTGAGGGTGTCGAAGCCGCCGCGCAGGGCGGGCAGCCGGTCGAGGAACGCCCGTTCCGGCAGGCCGGTGACCCGGTCGAGCAGGGGCGCCAGCGCGGACGGCGCGGCTTCGAGGAGCGGCCCGGCGGCGGTGAGCAGGCCGGTGAGGCGGGCGGTGAGCGCGTCGCGGGCGGCCGGGGTGGTGGCCGCGTCCACCCAGGAGGCGACGCGGTCGCCCAGCTCCTCGGGGGTGGCGTGCCCGAGGAGGACGCGTACGGCTCCGGCCGCGCCGCGCATCAGCGGGGAGCCGTCCGCGGCGAGGGCGGCCAGCTCGGCGGTGAGGCGGAGGCCGCCGGACGCGTCGGCGCGGTGGGCCAGTTCGACGAGGGCGCGGGCGTCGGCAGGTTGGGTGGAGCCGGTCAGGCCCGCGATCTGGCGGATGGCGGCCGTGGTGAGGAGGTCGGCGACGCCGTGGGGGCCCGTGGTGTCGGCGGGTACGCGTCCGGCGGCTGTGAGGCGGTCGAGGAGGGCGAGGGCGGCGAGGAGTTCGGGGAGGGTGCCGGAGGCGGGGAGGACGGCGCGCAGTTCGGTGAGCCGTTCGGTCACCAGGGGGTCGAGGGCGCAGCCCGCGGCCTGGTCGAGTCCGGTGAGGACCTGGGCCGCCGTGGGGCCGCCCGCGTCGCGTTCGGCGCGGTGGCGTTCCCTGAGGGTGCCCTCCGCGGCCTGGGCGGCGCTCACGCCCCGGACGGTGGCGGCGGCGAGCATGGCGGCGGTCGCCGGGGTCCAGCGGACCTGCCAGCGGGTGGTGAGGGCCTCGGTGCCGCCGGGTCCGGTGACGGTCTGCTCCTCCGCGTACGGGATGCCGCAGACGACCAGGCGGCGCAGCAGGATGTCGCGGCGGCGGTCCAGCGGGGTGCGCGCCGGATCGAGGCGCAGGTCGCGTGCCGCGGCCGGGGTGTCCGGCGGGGCGGGCAGGCCAAGTTCGGCCAGCTCGGCCTCGACGGCGGGGGCGAGGCCGCCCCGGGGGGCGCCGGGGGCGGGGCTGCCCGTGCGGGAGCCGACCAGGACCTCTTCGAGGGCGCGGGAGACGGCGCGTCCGCGTCCCAGGGGTTCGCCCTGGGCGAGGGTGGTCTGCACGGCCTCGATCAGCTCGCCGCGGCCGGGGGCGGGCAGGCCGCGGAGGGCGGCCAGGTCGGTGGCGAGGCGGGTGATCTCGGTGGCGTCGGCGGGGCCTGACGGGTGGTCCTGGGCCCGCAGGCGGGCGCAGATCCGTACGGCGGTGCGGGTCAGGGCGTCGTGCAGGGCCGCCGGGTCCCCGGCGGCGTCGAGGACCTGCTGCTGCCACTCGGGGTCACGGATGCCCGCCGGGTAGCCGGAGCGTTCGTCGAGGAGCGCGTAGGTGTAGGGGATGAGGGAGACCGTGCACGGCCTGGGGGGTACGGGTTCGGGCGGGGTGTCGCCGGTCAGCGCGCGCCGGGTGAGGGCGGGGGTGTGGAAGGCGCCGACGACCGCCGCGACGCGCTGTCCCTCCGCCATGGCCTGGCCGATGCGGTGGCGCATCCAGTGTTCGCGGCGCAGGTCGAGCGCGTCGACGCCGCGGGAGTGCGCGGTGTCGTGGCGAAGGGCCCAGCCGGTGAGGAGGGCGGCACGGCGCAGGCCCTCGGGGGACGAGCCGGGGGCGCCGACCTCGACCAGCCGGTCCCACAGGTCGTCGCCCGCGCGGCCGGTGAGGCGGGCACGCAGGGCGTGCCGCAGTCCGGGGCGTGCGGGGTCGGCGGGGGTGTCGGTGCCAGGGGTGTCGGCGGGGGGTGTGCCGGGTGGGAGGCGCCATGCCGGGTCGGCGAGCGGCAGGTCGGCCGCGACGGCGGGGACGCCCCGGCGGGCCGCCCAGCGGAGGGCGGCCAGCTCGGGAGAGAAGTCGGCGAACGGGTAGAACGCCGGGTCGGGGTTCGCCTCGCCCTGGGGCACCGCCGCCAGGGCGACGGGGGCGCGGGTGTCCTCGTGGGCGAGCCAGCCCGTCAGGTCCTGGAGTTCGGCGGGCAGTTCGACGAGCAGGACGTCGGGCGCGGCGGCGTCGAGCAGGTGCGGGACGGCCGCCGCGAGCGACGGGGCGTGGTGGCGGACGCCGATCAGGTACGGCCCCGCGGGATCGGTGAGATCGCGCAGGGCGTCCTCCGGCACCGCCGCGCCGTCGGCGGGCCGGTGCTGCGGGGGTACGGGCATGGGCGGTCAGTCCTCCAGTGCCGGGCGCAGGTCCCACAGGGTGCGCCAGGTGGCGGCGCCCTGTTCGGCGCGCCGCCGCACGACGGCGTCCCAGTAGCCGCGCAGGCGGGCGGCGTCGGCGGGTTCGTCCTTGCGGACGACGCCGAGCAGGTGCCCCGGCAGCAGGCCGAGGACGTCGCGTTCCGACGGGAAGTACGCGGCGGCCAGGGCGAGCGAGCCGGCCACCGACACGGCCTCGGCCGTGCTCATGACGCTGCTGGGCCGTTCGACCTCCCAGCCCTCGGCGGAGCGGCCCTCGCGCAGGTCGCGGAAGGCCGTGACGAGGGCTTCGAGGACGGCGTCGTCCACCTGGTAGGGGGCGCCGGAGCGTGCCACGGCCGCGCGGGACTGGCGGCGTACGAGGGCGGTCTCCGCGTCCGGGTCGGCGATCGGGCCGATCGTCTCGAAGTTGAAGCGGCGCTTGAGGGCGGCGGACATCTCGGAGACGCCCTTGTCGCGGAGGTTGGCCGTGGCGATGAGGGTGAAGCCGTTCGCCGCGTGCAGCTGGGCGGCGTCCGTCCCGGCCAGTTCGGGGACGGCGACGCGGCGTTCGGACAGCAGGGAGACCAGGGCGTCCTGCACCTCGGGCAGGCAGCGGGTGATCTCCTCGACGCGGGCGACCGCGCCGGTGGTCATGGCAGTGAGGACCGGGGAGGGGACGAGGGCGTCGGGTGTGGGGCCCTGGGCGAGGAGGAGGGCGTAGTTCCAGCCGTACTTGAGCTGGTCCTCGGTGGTGCCCGCGGTGCCCTGGACGGTGAGCGCGCTGGTGCCGCAGACGGCGGCGGCGAGCAGTTCGGAGAGCATCGACTTGGCGGTGCCTGGCTCGCCGACGAGGAGCAGGCCGCGTTCCCCGGCCAGGGTGACGACGCAGCGTTCGACGAGGGCGCGGTCGCCCACGAACTTGGCGCCGATCTCCTTGCGGGCCGGTATGCCTTCGGGTGCGCCCGCCGTGTCGGGCAGGGTGAGCGGGCGGCCTTCGCTGCCCATGACGAAGGTGACGACGGCGCGGGGCGTGAGCCGCCAGCCGGGCGGGCGGGCGCCGGTGTCGTACGCGGCGAGGAAGGCCAGTTCGTCGGCGAACCGCTCCTCCGGCGGGGTGATCTGCCGGTCCGCCGCGGGGGCGGGGGGCTGGACGGGGCGCGGTGCGGTGGTCATCGGCGGGCCTTCCGGGTGGCGCGGGTGACGAGTTCTTCGTAGGCGGGTGCGTCGCCGTCCGTGACGCGCCGCCAGGCGTGGCGGAACAGCTCGGCGACGGGGACGAGCGGGACGGCGCGGGCGGCGGTGGGCAGCGGGTAGAGGCCGCTCTTCCAGGTCTCCACGGGGAGGGCGGGCGCCTTGAGGTCCGCCCAGCCGCCGGGGAGGAACAGCGTGCGTCCGGCGCGGGAGCGCTGGGCCGTCACGACCAGGGGGGTGCCGGCGAGTTCGGCCGCCGCGCGTCTGGCCCTGGCGGGGCGCCAGCCGGTCCAGCGGGCGCGGTTGCGGTCGGTGGGGTCGGGCAGGGCGAGGAGCTGGAGGTAGAGGACGGCGGCGTCCTCGCCCAGGCCGTGCGCGGCGGCGACTTCGGCGACCAGGCCGGGGACGCTGCGGGCGGGGTCCTGGGCGTGTCCTGGCGTCCCGGCGCCGGTCGAACGTACGGCGCGTGCCAGGTCGTCGCCGAGAAGGGCGCGCAGGGCGATGAGGGAGTCGTGGCAACGGGGGCCGACGAGTCCTTCGATCAGGCCGAGCGCCGGGTCGTCCGGGCCCTTGACGCCCGCCGGGCGCAGCCAGGTCGCCTCGGTCGAGCCGTACCAGGGGAAGGCGACGAAGGCGTCGCCGATCCTCGTGAGGCCGTCGGGGCCCGCCCCGCCGGTCTCGGGCAGGCCGTGGACGCGGCGCAGCTCCTTCGCCGTGGCGGCGCCCTTGTCGGTCCACTCGATGTCCACGTCGAGGACGAGGCCGGGGTCGGCGAAGCGGTCGCGCAGCGCGTCGAGGGCTGTGGGGAGCGCGGCGCGCAGGGGGTGCTCGTCGGGGAGGGCGTAGGCGAGTGCGGCGAGGGAGCCGACGGCGCGGGGCAGGACGCCGTGGCCGGGTACCGCCTCGGGGTCGTCGGGGGTGGGGCGGTTGTGGGCGTCGAGGGACTGGCGGGTGGTGCGGCTGAGCCAGGGGGTGGTGGTGGGGTTGAGGACGGCGGCGGCCACGCTGTCGAGCCGCATGTCGAGGGCGATGTCCTCGGGCACGAGGTGGCGTCCGCCGAGGTGGTGTGTCCAGACGCGGGCGGCGGCGGCCGTGTCGGCGCCGGTCTCCCAGAGGGCCTCGGCGCGTTCGGGCAGGAGCGCGGCCACCACCTCGTGGCGGGCCTCGCGGGGGAGGCCGTCGAGGAGTCCGGCCGCCACGCCGGTCTGCCCTGCCTTGGTGCCGAGGACGGCGAGGACCGCGGCCGGCTTCTCGGCGGGCAGGGCGGCGAGCAGCAGCGCCGACTGCGCGGGGCCGAGCCGGGTGGCCTCGGCGAGGCGTGTGACGGCGTCCGGGGCCCAGGGGGCGGGGCCGTTCTCCCGTACGAGGCGGACGATCCCGGTGAGCCGGTCGGCGGGGAGCCGGGCGGGGATGACCCGGTCGGCGCCGACCGTGAAGTGGGCGACGGGGCCGAACGCCCCGGACGGGTCGTGGTCGAGCGCGTACCAGGTGGACCTGTCGCCGGTGCGGTCGAGGTTCCGGGCGCCGAGGACGACCACGGTGCGCTCGCCCTTGCGCAGGACCTGGCCGCCGCGCGAGTGGCCGCTGCCCTTCTCGGTGAGGTCCACCGCGCGCAGCGGGCTGTCCCCCGCCAGCGGGCCCGCCGCGACGGCGGAGAGGAACAGCAGCAGGGCCTCCCGCTCGTCGTCGGGCAGGACCGGGGTGGTGGCGCGGTAGGCCAGGGCGGGGAGGGCGAGGAGCGCGCCGTGCCATTCGTGCGCTGCGGCGGGGCCGGTGGCGGCGTCGCTGGTCCAGCCGCCTGGCAGGGTCTCGTTGCGGTGGCGGGCGGGCAGCGGCTTCCCCGTGGCCGGTCCGCCCGCCAGGAGGTGGCCGGTGGCGAGGACCTGCTGGAGGACGGACCAGGACCCGCGGGTCCAGTGCCCGGCGAGGCCCGGCCCTTCGAGGCCGCTCAGGGCGTCGCGGAGGGTGCCGTTGGTGCCGTGCGGCGGCCGGTGGTCCTCGAACATGGCGGCGGCGGCCTGCCGCGCGGTGGCCGTGACGGGGTCGGTGAGCCGTTTGACGGCCGCGGCCAGGCGCTGGGTGAACAGGGCGATCCCGGCGACGCCCCTGCGGAGGCGGGCGTCGGCCACTCCGGTCAGGACGGATGCCACGGCGGTGTCGAGCGCCGCGTTGCGGGAGGCGATGCGCTCGGCGGTGGCCGGTTCGTGTCCTGCGTCCTTCGCTTCGCGGGCCAGGCGGTCCTGCTCGTCGCCCGCGGCGGACACCGCGGCGACGAGCCGGGCGGCGGCCGCGTCGTCCGTGGCGCGCAGGGCGTGGGAGCCCGCCTCGTCACGGGGCCGGAGCGCGTGCCAGAAGGGCAGGGGCGGCACCAGCGGCGTTCCGGCGGCGAACTCGCCGCCCGGCGTGCCCGGTTCGAAGGTGGCGGCGGCGTCCCGGGTGAGGTCGGCGGCGTCCGGGGCGAGCCCGCATTCCGGGCCCGCGACGAGCACGGGGGACGCGCCGCCCGGCAGGCGCAGGCGGCCGACGGGCAGGGCAGGGGCGGCGGTGGAGCGCGTCCCGGCGAGCCGTCCGGCGACGGTGGCGGTCCTGCCGTCCGTGCCGCCGGCCGTGCGGGTCCCGGTCTCCTCGTCCGTCCGCACCCAGGCACCGAGCAGGCGGCCGTCCGTGCCCAGCGGAGTGCCCTCGTAGCCAGGGAGCAGCGGCATCAGGGAGCAGCGGTCGGGGTGGAGCCTGCCGCCGTCCGCGACGGCGCGGCTGAAGAAGGCGGGCAGCGAGGCGCGGCCGGTCTCGCCGGTGGCGGGGTCGAACTCGTGCCAGGCCGCCCGCCCGTCGCCGAACTCCAGGCGCCAGAAGCCGGTGCCGTCGGTGACGATCCTGCGGTGCGCGGCCACGGTGGAGTCGCCCGCGTGCAGGGGACGGCCGCCGCTGGTGCGTCCGCCGTCCGGAAGGGGGAGGGAGACGGTGGTGCCGCCGTTGCGCGGGTGCCGGGCGCCGTCGCCGGTCAGCTCGAAGATGTCGGCGGGACGGGCCGACCAGTAGGCGCGCTGGGTGCCCTGGTGCCACCAGGTGACGAGCAGTTCGCCGTCGGTCCAGTGGAAGGACGGCTGCTCCCAGCTCAGCTGGTCGGGTATGCGGACGTCGTGCTCGTACAGGATGCGGTCGGGGCCGACGACGACGGCCTTGACGGCGTTCCCGACGACGAGCGCCGGCCATGCCTCGCACAGGACCAGGCTCTTGTGGCCCCTGCCGAAGTGGACCTCGGGGAAGAGGCCGAGCGCCTCCTCCAGGGCGGGCCAGCCCAGTTCGTCGGCGATGCCGGTCCGCAGGGTGGTGGCGACCAGGGGCGCGAGGTCGTGTGCGGCCAGGGCGGCCGTGGCCTCGGGCGCGACGTCGGCGGCGACGGGGGCGAACGGGAGCAGGGCGTCCACGGCGGCGCGCGCCGGGGGGAGGCCGCGTGCGGCGAGGAACGTGCCGGTCCTGGCGGTCAGCCATTCCCGCAGGACGCCCCGCAGGACGGGGTGGGCGGCGACGGTTTTGAGGCGCGCCGTGTTGTGGCGGTCACCGACCGCGCCGACGGCGTCGTGGAGCAGCGGGCCGAAGCGGGCGTCGGCCACGACGGCGGCGAGGTCGCGGCGTTCGGCCTCCGGGGCGTCGAACCAGGTGTCGAGGGAGATCGTGAGGTCGTCGCCCGGATCGGCGACGGGTATGCCCGCCGCGAGGCAGACGTCCAGGAGTTCGAGGTCCACGCCGCCGCGCCAGCCGCGCCCGTGGCAGATGGCGGCGGGTGTGCCGTCGGCGCGCAGGCGGGGTGCCATGCGGGCGACGAGGCCGTACGTGCGGGGCGAGCGGCGGGGGCCGCGCCAGCCGGAGCCGAGGTGCCTGGACCAGCGGGTGAGCCAGTCGGCGGGGGTCGTCACGGTGTCCCCGCTCGCGGCGTCCGGGTGAGCGGGCCCCTCGGTGAGCAGGGTGTCGGCGCCCGTGTCGGCGAGCAGCCGGAGCCAGATGTCGTCCCCGGTGTCGTCGCCCGACGCGAGGCCCGAGGGCGTGATGGCCAGCAGCCGGGCACGTGTCCCAGGCTGTTCGGCCGCGAGCGCGGCCAGCTGGTCGTGGTAGCCGGTCCAGAAGGTGCGCGGCGCCCAGTCGACGGCGGGGGACGCGAGCAGTTCGGTGAGCAGGCCGCGCTCCTCTGCGGCGACGTCGAGCCCCGTGGCACGCAGGAGCTTGCGCGCGTCGCCGTGGAGCGAGGAGTACGGCGGGAGACCGGCGGCGCAGCGCTCGACGGTCAGGCGGCGGAACTGCTCCCAGGCCGCGGCCGGATCGAGGCGGCGGACGAGGTCGCGGACGTGGTCCTTGAGCGCGGTGACGGTGAGGGCGCCCGCGTAGGCGAATTCGAGGAAGACGGCCCGCTGGCGCTCCTCGTCCACGGCGAGGCCGTGGACGCGCTCGGCGGCGCGCGCCTTGCCGAAGAACGTCGCGGCGTACCGGGTGTTGTCGTGGCCGAGGAAGACGCGGGCCGCCTGCTCGTAGAAGGTGGGGAGGAAGTGCGGGGCGGAGCGGCCGAGCTGCTCGCCGAGTGCCTCGAAGGCGTCCTTGGCCGCGCCCGCGCGGGCGGCGGCCATGCGGGAGAGCCGCTCGATGTCCTGGACGAGGGCGAGGGCGTGGTGCCCGTTGGCCGGGTCGTTGACCAGGGCCCAGGCGGGGAAGCCGAGCGTCTCGCGGCGGACGCGGCCGACGACGGGCGTCCGGGGCGCGCGGGCGAGCCCGAGGTAGTCGAGCGCCAGGTCCTCGGCCTCGCCGAGCGTGCGGGGCACGAGGCGGACCACGGCCCGGTCCCCGAGGGCGGGGTGGAGGTAGGTGCGGGCGGTGAGGTCGTCGGCGGTGTCCGCGGCGGCGGTGCCGGTGGTGCCGTCGGCGGCGCCGGCGGGCAGGATCGCCCCGGCGTCGAGGGCGTGGTCGGTGCTCATCGGGCGTCCTCCGTGGTGTCCGTGTCGCGGCCGGCGTACAGGGCGGCGGCCATCCGCATGCCCTCCGACCAGGCGACGGGGCCGGTGTCGGCGGGGCGGACCCGCTTGCCGTCGGGGGTGTTCCAGGTCAGGGGGCCGGTCTCGGTCTCGGACCAGCCGTCGAAGTCGCCGAGCCAGACGCGGGCTTCGAGGGTGCGCCCGTCCTCGTGGACGGAGCAGACGGCCTGGCCGCCGCGGACGCGGTAGCCGAGCGAGACGGCACGGCCGGTGAGGAAACGCAGCTGCTTGTACCGGCCGCCCGCGTAGGTGCTGACGGCCGTGAGGGAGGGGTCGGTGTCCTCGCGGCGCCACACCTCGCGGTGGAGCTGGCCGATGCCCTGCCTGAGGTCGAGTTCGGTGGCGAACTCCCGCAGCTCGTCGAGGTCTTCCAGGAGGACGGGGTGGGGTATGCGCAGGGTCGTGGCGGTGGTCCTGACCGTGTCGCCGTCGAGGTCCACGAGGCCGATGCCGCGGTCGGGGTCGGCGTCGCGCAGGAATCCGGCGACGGCGCCGGACGGGTCGGTGACGACGAGGTCGCGGAGCGCGGCCTGCCAGGAGGGGTCGGGCCAGACGCCGACCAGGACGTCGGTGGGGACCGGCAGGGAGCGGATCATCCAGCGTTCGGCGGTGGCGACGCACTCCCGCCCGTGCCGGGCGAGCCATTCGGCGAGCTGGCGGAGCTGGACGACGGCCGGGTCGTCGGCGAGCTTGCCCGGCACGGACTTCAGGCGGCGGCCGGCCCTGTTGCGGCAGACGACCCTGCCCCCGTCGTCGAGGGCGACTTCGTAGTCCCCCGCGCTGATCCACCCCATGCGTGACTCCTGGTGATCGCGTTTCCTTACGATGATCGAGACTGTAGGAGCACCCACTGACAATCGGCGCCGCCGGTGTCGGGGACCGGCGGGAAGGAAGCGTGTGGACGGCGTTGCAGGGGATCTGACGGGGCGTCCGGTGCGGTGGGGCGTCGTGGCGACGGGCGGTATCGCGGCGAAGTTCACGCGCGATCTGGCGGCGGAGCCGGACGCCGAGGTGGTGGCCGTGGCGTCGCGGACCGAGGCGTCGGCCGCCGCCTTCGCGGAGCGGCACGGCGTCCCGGCGGCGTACGGCGACTGGGCGGCGCTGGCCGCCGACCCGGTGGTGGACGCGGTGTACGTGGCCACGCCACACAGCGCGCACCACGACGCGGTGCGGCTGTTCCTGGAGGCGGGCAGGCCGGTGCTGTGCGAGAAGCCGTTCACGCTCGACGCGGCCGAGGGCGGGGAGCTGGTCGCGCTGGCCAGGGAGCGCGGTGTCTTCCTGATGGAAGCGATGTGGATGTACTGCAACCCGGCGATCCGGCGCATGGTGGAGCTGGTGCGCGACGGCGCGATCGGGGAGGTCCGCGCGGTGCACGCCGACTTCGGGATCGACCTGCCCCCCGACCCGTCGCACCGGCTGCTCGACCCGGCGCTCGGCGGGGGCGCGCTGCTCGACCTGGGTGTTTACCCCGTGTCGTTCGCGCAGCTCGTGCTGGGCGAGCCGGCGGACGTCACCGCCTGGGCGCGGCTGCGCGGTGGCGTGGACACGCACACGGGGATGCTGTTCGGCTACCCGTCGGGGGCCATGGCGGCGCTGACGTGCTCGCTGGTCGCCGACACGGCGCGCACGGCCGTGGTGACAGGCTCCACGGGGCGCGTCGAGTTCCACCGCGGCTTCTTCCACCCGCGCGGTTTCACGCTGCACCGGGAGGGCCGCGCCCCCGAGGAGTTCTCGGAGGCGGGCCCGGCCGACACGCTCGCGTACGAGGCGGCGGAGGTGGCGCGCTGCCTGCGGGCGGGCGAACGCGAGTCGCCCCTCGTGCCGCTGGACGGCTCGCTGGCCGTCATGCGGACGCTCGACACCGTGCGGGAGCGGATCGGCCTGCGCTACCCCGGGGAGTGACGCGGGCCGGTCCCGCCCACCGCGTCACACGCCGTCAGGCGGGGTCGGGCGCGACAGAGAGGGGGCGTGCGGCGATCCATTCGCGCTGCCGCACGAGCCCGTTCCTGACCTCGCCGAGCTGCACGGCGACGGCGGAGGGTGCCGTGCCGCCCCGGGCGGAGCGTGCCGCCAGGGAGCCCTCGACGGTGAGGACCGTGCGGACCTCGGGCGTCAGGTGCGGCGAGATCTTGGCGAACTGCTCGTCCGTCAGGCCGTCGAGTTCGATGCCCTCGGCCTCGCAGACCTTGACGCACTCCCCCGCGACCTCGTGCGCGTCGCGGAACGGCACGCCCTGCTTGACCAGCCACTCCGCGATGTCGGTCGCCAGGGAGAACCCGGCGGGCGCCAGCTGTTCGAGCCGCTCGGTGTTGACCGTGAGGGTGGCGAGCATGCCGGTGAACGCGGGCAGCAGGACCTCCAGCTGGTCGCAGGAGTCGAAGACGGGCTCCTTGTCCTCCTGGAGGTCGCGGTTGTAGGCGAGCGGCAGGGCCTTCAGGGTGGCCATGAGCCCGGTCAGGTTGCCGATGAGGCGCCCCGACTTGCCGCGCGCCAGCTCGGCGATGTCGGGGTTCTTCTTCTGCGGCATGATCGAGCTGCCGGTGGAGAAGGCGTCGTGCAGGGTCACGAAGGAGAACTCCTTCGTGTTCCAGACGATGATCTCCTCGGCGATGCGGGAGATGTCCACGCCGATCATGGCGGTGATGAACGCGAACTCGGCGACGAAGTCGCGCGACGCCGTGCCGTCGATCGAGTTGGCCGCCGAGCCGCCCTCGAAGCCCAGGTCGGCGGCGACCGCCTCCGGGTCGAGGCCGAGGGACGAGCCCGCCAGGGCGCCGGAGCCGTACGGCGAGACGGCGGTGCGCGCGTCCCACTGCCGGAGCCGCTCGGCGTCCCGGGACAGGGCCTGGACGTGCGCCAGGACGTGGTGGGCGAAGAGGACCGGCTGCGCGTGCTGGAAGTGGGTGCGGCCGGGCATGGCGACCCCGGGGTGCGCGTCGGCCAGCGCGATCAGGGCCTCCTGCACGTCGGCGACGAGCCCGGCGATGATCCGCGCGTGGTCGCGCAGGTACATGCGGAAGAGGGTGGCGACCTGGTCGTTGCGCGACCGGCCCGCGCGCAGCTTGCCGCCGAGGGCGGGGCCGAGGCGCTCCAGCAGGCCGCGTTCGAGGGCGGTGTGGACGTCCTCGTCGGCGACGGTCCCGGTGAACGAGCCGTCCGCCACGTCGGCGGCGAGCCGGTCGAGGCCCGCCAGCATGGCCGTCAGCTCGTCGGCGGTCAGCAGCCCGGCGCCGTGGAGGACGCGGGCGTGGGCGCGCGACCCGGCGATGTCGTAGGGCGCGAGCCGCCAGTCGAAGTGGACGGAGGCGCTCAGCGCTTCGAGCGCGGCGGCCGGGCCGTCGGCGAACCTGCCGCCCCACAGGCGGACGTCGTTGCCGCTCACAGGGCGCCCTCCCGCCGGGCCGCGCTCCCGCCGGACAGCCCGGGGGCCTCGGCGCACCCCTCGCCCGTGTCGTAGAGGGCGGGGCCTCCCTGCTGGGCCAACACGACGCGCTCGGTCACGGGTTGTCTCCTTCGATCCCACACACTGAACAGAATAACTATGCAGCACTCTGCATGATTCGTCAATCCAGCCGTTCCGGCCGCCGCGCGCCGCAGGTCCCCGCGTGCCGTCCGTCCGCGCGCCCGTCGCTGGCTATGGTGGCTCAGGTCTGCGCAGCCAGGGCGGAAGGAGCCGTCGCATGCCCGGTGAGGTCGCGTTCGTCGAGCTGGGCGTGGCCGACGTCTCGCTCGCCAGGACGTTCTACGCGGGCCTCTTCGGGTGGAGTTTCGCGCCGGGCCCCGCGGCGGACGGGGTGATGGTCTCGGGCCTCGGGGTGCCCGGCGGGCTGCACGGCGGGGACCGGGGCGCGCGGCCGGTCGTCTTCTTCCTCGTCGAGGACATGGACGCGGCGCTGACGAAGGTCCAGGCGCTCGGCGGCTCGGTGGACAGCACGGCGCTCGACGGCGACGCCGGGACGCAGGCGCGCTTCGGCCGTTTCGTGCTCTGCCGGGACGACCAGGGGTCGCGCTTCGGGCTGCACCAGCCGCCCGCCTGACGCCCGCGCTCATCCGTACGGGTGATTTTCGGCCGCGCGGAACGACGGGTGCGCGGGGCGGCGGCGGGGCCGGACGCGCTGGTCAGCGGCTCGCGGCGGGCCGCGGGGCGCGTACGGGAGGCGCGTGGGCCGTGCGAGGGGTCGCGGCACGCCCCGTTCCGGCGCACCGGCCGAGCGGCCAAGCTGTCGCGAGGGCCGCGGACCGCCCGGCCCAGAAGCGGAGGGCACAGTCATGACCACAGCACCGGACGCCGGGGTCGGGCAGGCGGCCCGCACGGCGCTGCGGCGCAGCCGCACGGTGGTGGACCCGGCGCTGCGGGAGTGGGTGGCGCGGCTTCCCGAGCCGGTCGCGCGCGTGGCGTCGTACCACTTCGGCTGGACCGACGCGGCGGGGCGGCCGTCCGACGCGTCGGGCGGCAAGGCGCTGCGGCCCGCGCTGGTCCTGGTCAGCGCGGAGGCCGTGGGCGGGCTCGCCGCCGACGCGGTCGCCCCGGCCGTCGCCGTCGAACTGGTGCACAACTTCTCCCTGCTGCACGACGACATCCTCGACGGCGACACGACGCGGCGGCACCGCCCGACCGCCTGGACCGTCTTCGGCTCGCCCGCCGCGCTGCTCGCCGGGGACGCGCTGCTCGTCCACGCGGGACGCGTCCTGTGCCACGAGGCGGCGGAGCCCAGGACGGTGATGGGACTGCGCTGGCTGATGGAGGCGACGACCCAGCTGATCGAGGGCGAGCAGGCGGACATCGGCTTCGAGGAGCGGGACCGGGTGACGCTCGCCGAGTGCCTCGCGATGACGGAGCGGAAGACGGCGTCACTGCTGGGCTGCTCGTGCGCGCTCGGCGCGCTGTGGGGCGGCGGGGACGAGGCGCGCGTCGAGGCGCTGCGGCGCTTCGGCACCCACCTGGGCATGGCGTTCCAGCTCGCGGACGACCTGCTGGGGATCTGGGGCGATCCGGCGGTGACGGGGAAACCGGCCGGGGCGGACCTGGCGGTGCGGAAGAAGTCGCTGCCGGTCGTCGCCGCCCTGGACTCGGACACCCCGGCCGGGCGCCGCCTCGCCGAGCGGTACGCCAAGCCGCCGGGCGAACGGGACAGCGCGCCGGACCCGGAGGAGGTGGCGGCGCTCGCCGGGCTGGTCGAGGAGGCGGGCGGCCGTGCGTGGGCGGAGGAGGCCGCCGGGGAGGAACTGCGGCTGGCGCTGGAGAGCCTGGAGTCGGCGCGGCCGGCCGCGCCCGCGGGCGAGGAGCTGGCGGCGCTGGCCCGGCTCGCGGCGCGGCGCGACCACTGAACGGGCTCCCCCGGCGCGCGTTCAGCCGTCGCCGGGCGGGTCGCCGGGCAGCATCGGGCGCATGAACGTGCGCTCGTGGCGCAGCACGCAGCCGCTCTCGTCCCTGATGCGGTCCGCCTCGACGAACGCCGGGTCGCGGCCGAACAGCGCGCGGTACCGCTCGTACGCGGCGAGGCTGGGGAAGCTGAAAAGGGCGAGCGCCTCGTCGCTCGCCCCCTCGGCCGGGAGGAAGTAGCCGTGGTGCGTGCCGCCGTGGGCGTCGACCAGTTCCATCCAGCGGCGCCCGAAGCGTTCGAACGCCTCGGTCTTGGCGGGGTCGATCACGTACCGGACCACACAGGTAATCACCCGCACGAGACTAGTGCGGTGCCCGCGCCGGGTGCACGGCGCGGGCGGTCCGGCTACGCGTCCGGCTGGTCCGCGTCCTTGTGGGCCGGGTCCTTCTGGGCCAGCCGCAGCAGGTGGTCGGCGAGCGGCTGGCCGCCCACCGGGTCGCGGCTGATCAGCAGGACGGTGTCGTCGCCCGCGATCGTGCCGAGGATCTCGTGGACCTCGGCCTGGTCGATGGCCGAGGCGAGGAACTGGGCGGCGCCCGGCGGGGTGCGCAGGACGACGAGATTGGCGGAGGCCTCGGCGGAGATGAGGAGTTCGCCCGCGAGGCGCGCCATCCGTTCCTCCTTGGCCGACTCGCCGAGCGGCGCGCGGGGGGTGCGGAAGCCGCCCTCGCTGGGCACGGCGTAGATCAGCTCCCCTCCGGCGCCGCGGATCTTCACCGCGCCCAGCTCGTCCAGGTCGCGGCTGAGCGTCGCCTGGGTGACGCTCAGGCCGTCGTCCAGGAGCAGCTTGGCGAGCTGGCTCTGGGATCGCACGGGCAGCCGGTTCAGGATGTCCACGATCCGGCGGTGCCGTGCCGCGCGGGTCTGCGGCACGGCGGGGCGCGCGGGCTCCCCCGGCGGCTGCGGTCCGTCGTTCATGTTCCCCCTCCGGGTCATCTGCCGTCCGCCGCGCGGGCCGCCGCGTCGGCCGTGTCCAGGATGCCGGGCAGTGCCGCGAGGAGCGCGTCCACCTCGGCGTCGCCGATGATCAGCGGCGGGGCGAGCCGTACGGTGTCGGGGACGGCCGCGTTGACGAGGAACCCGGCGTCCTGCGCGGCCTGCTGCACCTCGCGCGACACGGGTTCGGTGAGCACGACACCGATCAGCAGCCCGGCGCCCCGCACGCTGTCCACCAGGGGGTGGCCGAGGTTCCAGATCCCGTCGCGCAGCCGCTCCCCCGTCCGCTTGACGTGGGCGAGCAGCCCCTCGGACTCGATGGTGTCGAGGACCGCGAGGGCGGCGGCGCAGGAGACGGGGTTGCCGCCGAAGGTGGTGCCGTGGCCGCCGGGGGCGATCAGGCCGGCGGTGTCGCCGAACGCGAGGACCGCGCCGATCGGCAGCCCGCCGGCGAGGCCCTTGGCGAGCGTGATGACGTCGGGCTCGACGCCCTCGGCCTGGCAGGCGAACCAGTGTCCTGTGCGCCCTATCCCGGTCTGCACCTCGTCGAGGACGAGGAGGGTGCCGGTGGCCCGGGTGATCTCGCGGGCGGCCGTCAGGTAGCCCTCGGGCGGGACGACGACGCCGTTCTCGCCCTGGACGGGTTCGAGGACGACGAAGGCGGTGTCGGTGGTGACGGCGGCGCGCAGTGCCTCGGTGTCGCCGAAGGGGACGTGGGTGACGGAGCCGGGCAGCGGGTGGAAGCCCTGCTGCTTCCCGGGCTGGCCGGTGAGGGCGAGGGCGCCCACGGTCCGGCCGTGGAAGGCGCCCTGGGTGGCGACCATGTGGGTGCGGCCGGTGAGGCGGCCGATCTTGAACACGGCTTCGAGCGCCTCGGTCCCCGAGTTGCAGAAGAACGCGCGCCCGGGGCGTCCGGCCAGGGCGAGGAGCCGCTCGGCGAGGGCGACGGGGGGTTCGGCGACGAAGAGGTTGGAGACGTGGCCGAGGGTGCCGATCTGCTCGGTGACGGCGCGGACGACGGCCGGGTGGGCGGTGCCCAGGGAGTTGACGGCGATGCCGGCGAGGAAGTCGATGTACTCCTTGCCGTCGGCGTCCCACAGCCGGGCGCCCTCGCCGCGGGCGACGGGGATGCGGGGGGTGCCGTAGTTGTTCATCAGCGCGCCCTGCCAGCGGGCGGTCAGCGACTCGTTGCTCATCACGGCTCCCCTTGTGTGTCGTCGGGTGTGTCGACCGGGGTCTCGTCGGGCACGACCATCGTCCCGACCCCCTCGTCGGTGAAGATCTCCAGCAGGATCGCGTGCGGCACGCGGCCGTCGATCACGCGCGCGTTGCCGACGCCGTTGCGGACGGCGTACAGGCAGCCCTCCATCTTGGGCACCATGCCGCTCGACAGCTCGGGCAGCAGGGTCTCCAGCTCGCTGACGGTGAGGCGGCTGATGACCTCGTCGCTCGCGGGCCAGTCGGCGTACAGGCCCTCGACGTCGGTGAGGACCATCAGCGTCTCGGCGCCGAGTCCTGCGGCGAGGGCGGCGGCGGCGGTGTCGGCGTTGATGTTGTAGACGTGGTCGTCGTCCTCGCTGCGGGCGATGGAGGAGATGACCGGGATGCGGCCGTCCGCGAGCAGCGCCTCGACGGCGCCGGTGTCCACGGCGGTGACGTCGCCGACGCGGCCGAGGTCCACGCGTTCGCCGTCCACCTCGGCCCAGCGCTTGGTGGCGGTCATCAGGTGGGCGTCCTCGCCGGTCATGCCGACGGCGAGGGGGCCGTGCCGGTTGAGCAGGCCGACCAGCTCGCGCTGGACCTGCCCGGCGAGGACCATGCGGACGACGTCCATGGCCTCGGGCGAGGTGACGCGCAGGCCGGCGCGGAACTCGGAGGTGAGGCCGACGCGTTCGAGCTGCGCGTTGATCTGGGGGCCGCCGCCGTGGACGACGACGGGGCGCAGTCCCGCGTGGCGGAGGAAGACGACGTCCTGGGCGAAGGCGGCCTTCAGCTCCTCGTCCACCATGGCGTTGCCGCCGAATTTTATGACGACCGTCCGGCCGTGGTGGCGGGTGAGCCAGGGGAGCGCCTCGATGAGGATGCGCGCCTTGGGCAGCGCGGTGTGTTTGCGGGTGGTACCGGCAGCAGTCATGTGGAGTGGGCGCTGTTCTCGTGAACGTAGTCGGCTGTCAGGTCGTTGGTCAGGATCTCGGCGGACGCCTCGCCCGCGCCGAGGTCGGCGGTGATGCGGACCTCGCGGTAGCGCAGGTCGGCGCGGGCGGGGTCGTCGGCGGCCTGCCCGTCGCGGCAGACCCAGACGCCGTTGAACGCGACGGCGAGGCGGTGCGGCTCGAAGGCGGCCGACGTGGTGCCGAGGGCGGCCACGACGCGGCCCCAGTCGGGAACCTCGCCGTGGACGGCGCACTTGAGGAGGTTGCTGCGGGCGACGGCGCGGCCCGCCTCGACGGCGTCGTCCTCGGTGGCGGCGCCGGTGATGCCGACGCGGATGTCCTTGGACGCGCCCGCGGCGTCCTGGACGAGCTGGCGCGTCAGGTCGGCGCAGACGGCGCGGACGGCGCGGACGGCCTCGGTGAACGCCTCCTCGCCTGGCGTGATGCCGGAGGCGCCGGAGGCGAGCAGGAGGACGGTGTCGTTGGGGGACGTGCGGCCGTCGGAGTCGACGCGTTCGAAGGTGGTGCGGGTGGCGGCGCGCAGGGCGCGGTCAAGGGCGTCGGGCGGGAGGTCGGCGTCGGTGGTGAGGACGGCGAGGAGGTCGGCGCCCTTGGCCATGCCGCCGACCGTCCAGCCGTCGCCGTCGGCGGTGGCCGTCTTGTGGGTGGTGTCGGTGCTCTTGATGGCGAGGGCGGCCTTCTCGCCGCCGTGCGGGGTGCGGGCGGCGGCGGCGCTGTCGATGCCGGGCAGGAGCCGGTCCATGGGCAGGCGGGTGCCGAAGGGGCCGGTGGAGGCGACGGCGATCTCGGCGGCGTTGTGGCCGAGGACGGCGGCGGCGCGTTCGGCGGTGGCGTGGGTGTCCTGGAAGCCGAGGGGGCCGGTGCAGGCGTTGGCGCCGCCGGAGTTGAGGACGACGGCGGTGACCTGGCCGGCGGCGAGGACCTGCTGCGTCCACAGGACGGGGGCGGCCTTGACGCGGTTGGCGGTGAGGACGCCCGCGGCGGCGGCGCCCGGTCCCTCGTTGACGACGAGGGCGAGGTCGGGGGTGCCGTCCGGCGTGATCCCGGCGGCGACGCCGGTCGCCGTGAAGCCCCGCGCGGCGGTCACGCTCACGGCGCGATCCCGGTGGCGGGCAGGCCGAGGTCCTCGGGGAGGCCGAGGGCGATGTTCATGCTCTGCACGGCGCCGCCCGCGGTGCCCTTGGTGAGGTTGTCGATCGCGCTGATCGCGATGAGGCGGCCCGCGGCCTCGTCGTACGCGACCTGGAGCAGCGCGGCGTTCGACCCGACGACGGCGGCGGTGGTCGGCCACCGGCCCTCGGGCAGGAGGCGGACGAACGGCTCGTCCGCGAGCGCCTTCGCGTACGCCTCGCGCAGGGTGGCGGCGGTCAGTCCGGGCTTCGCCTTGGCGCTGCACGTCGCGAGGATGCCGCGCGGCATGGGCGCGAGGGTGGGGGTGAACGAGACGGTGACCCGCTCCCCGGCGACGGCGGAGAGGTTCCGGACCATCTCGGGGGTGTGCCGGTGGAGGCCGCCGACGCCGTACGGGCTCATGGCGCCCATGACCTCGCTGCCGAGCAGGTGGGGCTTGGCGGCGCGGCCCGCGCCGGACGTGCCGGACGCGGCGACGACGACGGCTTCGGGCTCGGCGAGACCGGCGGCGTAGGCAGGGAAGAGCGCGAGGCTGACGGCGGTGGGGTAGCAGCCGGGGACGGCGATGCGCTTGGTGCCGCGCAGGGCGTCGCGGGCGCCGGGCAGTTCGGGGAGGCCGTAGGGCCAGGTGCCCGCGTGGGGGGAGCCGTAGAAGCGCTCCCAGTCGGCGGCGTCCTCCAGGCGGAAGTCGGCGCCGCAGTCGACGACGAGGACGCCGTCGCCGAGCTGCTCGGCCACGGCGGCGGACTGGCCGTGGGGCAGGGCGAGGAAGACGACGTCGTGCCCGGCGAGCGTCTCGGGCGACGTGGTCTCCAGGACGCGGTCGGCGAGGGGCAGCAGGTGGGGCTGGCTGGCGCCGAGGGGCTGCCCGGCGCTCGCGTTCGCCGTGAGGGCGCCGATCTCGATCTCCGGATGCCCCAGCAGCAGGCGCAGGATCTCGCCCCCCGCGTAGCCACTCGCTCCCGCCACCGCAGCGCGCACGGTCATCGCCTCCTCGTCACCGGAGGCATGACTATACGCAGCACGACAGTTTTATGCAATCGAACAGCCGGAAACCGGCGCCGCTGACGAGACTGAGCGTTTCACTTGGCGAGTGAGCCGTCGACATGGCGGGGCTGTGCGCTTGAGTTGGCGGGCAGGGTGGCGGGCTGGCCTCTCGCCTGCGGGGTCTTCGCGGAAACCGGTACGCGAGGCCGGTGCGGCGGGCTGTGCCGGGGGCATGGAGGTATCGGTCCGCACACCGGAGGCCGGATCCCGGCCGGTGTGGTCGCGAAGCTGCACTCTGGCTGAGCTCGTCGCGCCGTCCAGCATCGTCCCGCGTGCCTTCGGGCGGCTGGAGACGCGACCGGGATGGGCCCGGCGGTGGACGGCGCCGTGGAAGACGGCCGGGGCGGAGGTGCTCCGCCGGGTTCAGGACCTGGCCGGCTTCCCGGCGCTCGCTTCGGTGCCGGTACGCGGGTTCACCTGGCGGGCTCGGCAGCGGCACCGCCCGGGCCGCAATACATGGTGGCCACGGGTCGGATGCACGGCTTCGAGAGTGTGGCCGAGCGTCGCATGCTGCTGGCCCTGGACTTCCTGGGCGGCGCCGAGGAGGTGCTGTCTCAGCCGTTCAAGCTCACGTTCACCACCGATGACGGCGGTGAGGAGCACACGCCGGACTTCTTGGTCTGCTGCCGGGCACGGCGGTGCTGATCGACGCCCGGCCCGGCCACCTCGTCAAGGACGAGGATCTGGTGAAGTTTGCCGCGGCCGAGGAGGCGGCAGCTGCGGCCGGGGGCGCTACATGGTGGTGACGGGCTGGCGTCGTCACGTGGCGACTGGACTGGATGCCCTGTCCGCCCGACGCCGCGCCATGACTGACCGATCGCCTACGGCGTGCCCCCGCTCCTGGTGGGCGTGGCTCGGGGCGGCCGAACTCCTGGGGGTGGCGGGCCTGCCGGCCGGCCTGGCCGTCTACTTCGTCGGCGCGGTCGTCACGGTGGTGCGCGTCCGCTCTACCGCCACGCCGGCCGTCGGTCTCGTCTGACCCGCCCCGTTGTCCATCAGAGGTCAGGACGGCTGGAGTTCGTCGAAGAAGGCGAGGGCTTCGGCGGGGTCGGGGCTCACGAGGCGTTCGAGACCGGCCGCCGTGATTGCGGCCCACCTGGCAGCCCGTGCCCGCATCCGTTCCTCGAAGGCGCGGACGGCCGTGTCGAGGTCGCCGGGGTCGGCGGTAGCGAGGGATTCGGCGAGTTCGGCGCCTTCGAGCAGCGCGAGGTTCGCGCCCACGCCCAGGGGCGGCATCAGGTGGGCGGCGTCGCCCAGGAGCGTCACGCCGGGGACGTGGGCCCAGGTGTGGGACATGGGCAGGACGTGGAGGGGGCGGCGGACGAAGGCGGTGCCGTGGCGGAGGAGGTCGAGGACGGGGGCGGCCCAGCCGTCGAACAGGGCCAGCAGGTCCGAGCGTGTGGCGTCGGCGTCGGCCGGGCCCGTGGGCCGTTCCAGCGCCGTGCGGAACTGGGCGTACACCTTCACGTGGCCGCCGCTGTTGCGCTGGGCGACGAGGGAGCGGTTCGCGCCGTACACGGCCATGGAGCCGTCGCCGACCAGGCGGGCGAGGCCGGGGTGGCGGGTGTCGATGTCGTCCAGGGAGGTCTCGACGACAGTGATGCCCGTGTAGCGCGGCGTGGCGGGCGAGAGCGCCGGGCGGACCCGGGACCAGGCGCCGTCCGCGCCGATGACGAGGTCGAACGTCTCCTGCCGCCCGTCCGCGAGGCGGACCAGCGCGCCGTCCGGGGTGCCGGGCACCACTTCCGTCACGCTCCTCCCCCACCGGACGTCCAGGGAGGCGAGCAGCAGGTCGCGGAGCTGTCCGCGGTCGATCTCGGGGTTGGCCAGGTCGCCGGGGGCGGGGCGCCAGTCGCGCAGGACGGTCCCGTCCGTGTCCAGGATGCGCATGGCCTGTCCTTCGGGGCGCGACAGCGCGAGGAAGTCCGCCAGCAGGCCCGCCTTGGCGAGCGCGAGCTGGCCGAGTCCTTCCTGCAGGTCGAGCGTGCCGCCAGGGGGGCGGGCGTCGGGGGCGGGATCACGTTCGAGGACGGTGACGGGGTGGCCGTGGCGGTGCATGACGCGGGCGAAGGCCAGGCCGCCGGGCCCGGCGCCGACCACGGCGATACGATGTCTCATATCGATACACCGTATTGAGCTGGACGGCGCATCGCAATGGGGTGGGGGTGATCTTGCGGTGGCGGCGGTGGTCAGCCCCTCCGTTCCGCGACCGGCGATGTCCGCCAGAAGCCGTGCAGGGCGGCGGCGAGTTCGTCCGGCGCCTCCTCGGCGATGTGGTGGCCGGAGGCGATCGGGGCGCCCTCAAGACGGTCCCCCGCCCAGTCGCGCCAGACGGCGAGGACGTCGCCGTAGAGGTCCGCCATGTCGTCGCGCGTGGCCCACAGCACCTGGACCGGGCAGGCGATGCGCCGTCCAGCCAGCCGGTCGGCGTCGTCGTGCTCGCGGTCCACGCCGAGGCCGGCGCGGTAGTCCTCGCACATGGCGTGGACCGTGGCCGGGTCGTGGATCGCCCTGCGGAAGTCCTCGTACGCCTCGGGGCCCATGTGCTCGGGCGTCGTCGCTTACCAGGCGTCGGGGTCGGCGTCGATGACGCGTTCGGCGGGCTTGGCGGTCTGGCCGAGGAAGAACCAGTGCCACCAGCACGCGGCGAACTTCGCGTCGCAGCGCCGCAGGGCCTCCCCGATGGGTACGCCGTCCAGGACGGTGAGCGCGGAGACCGCCGCCGGGTGGTCGAGGGCGAGGCGGGTGGCGACGTACGCGCCGCGGTCGTGGCCGACGACGGCGAACCGTTCGTGCCCCAGGCCGCGCATCAGGGCGAGGCAGTCGGCGGCCATGGCGCGTTTGGAGTACGGGCGGTGGTCGGGGTCGGTCGGCGGTTTGGAGGACTCGCCGTAGCCCCGCAGGTCGGGGCAGACCACCGTGTGACCGGCGGCGGCGAGCCGCGGGGCGACGCGGTGCCAGGTGGCGTGCGTGCGGGGGTGGCCGTGCAGGAGGAGGACGGGCGGGCCGCTGCCGCCGTGGCGTACGCGCAGCTCCGCGCCGTCCCCGGGGCGCCGTTCCAGCGTGAATCCGTCGAACACAGGACCTCCCGCGTCTCATGGGCCACGGTCCTGCTGCCCCGGACGGGGTGGGGTACGCGTCGCGGCGGGCGGCGGGCGGGGTCAGGCGCCGGTGTACGCGGCGAGGTGCTCGCCGGTGAGGGTGGCGCGGGTGGCGGCGAGTTCGGCGGGGGTGCCCTCGAAGACGACGCGTCCGCCGTCGTGCCCGGCGCCGGGGCCGAGGTCGATGATCCAGTCGGCGTGGGCCATGACCGCCTGGTGGTGCTCGACGACGATGACCGACTTGCCGGAGTCGACGAGGCGGTCGAGCAGGCCGAGGAGCTGTCGCACGTCGGCGAGGTGGAGTCCGGCGGTGGGTTCGTCGAGGACGTAGACGCCGCCCTTCTCGGCCATGTGCGTGGCCAGTTTGAGCCGCTGCCGCTCGCCGCCGGACAGGGTGGTGAGCGGCTGGCCGAGGGCGAGGTAGCCGAGGCCGACGTCGGCGAGCCGGTCGAGGACGGCGCGCGCGGCGGGCGTACGCGCCTCGCCGTCGCCGAAGAACGCGCGGGCCTCGGTCACCGGCATCGCGAGGACCTCGCTGATGTCGCGGCCGCCGAGGCGGTGTTCGAGGACGGACGCGTGGAAGCGCTTGCCCTCGCACTCCTCGCAGGTGGTGGCGACGGGGGCCATCGTGGCCAGTTCGGTCCAGATGACGCCCGCGCCCTTGCACTCGGGGCAGGCGCCCTCGGAGTTGGCGCTGAACAGGGCGGGCTTGACGCCGTTGGCCTTGGCGAACGCCTTGCGGATCGGGTCGAGCAGGCCGGTGTACGTGGCGGGGTTGCTGCGGCGCGAGCCGCGGATCGCGGTCTGGTCGACGGACACGACGCCCGCGCCCGCCGGGACCGACCCGTGCACGAGCGAGCTCTTGCCTGAGCCCGCGACCCCGGTGACGGCGACCAGTACGCCGAGCGGGATGTCCACGTCCACGGCGCGCAGGTTGTGCGCCGAGGCGCCCCGGATCTCCAGCGCGCCGGTGGGCTTGCGCACCGTCTCCTTGAGCGAGGCGCGGTCGTCGAAATGGCGGCCGGTGAGGGTGCCGCTGGTCCTGAGGCCGTCGACGGTGCCCTCGAAGCAGACGGTGCCGCCCGCCGTGCCGGCGCCGGGGCCGAGGTCGACGACGTGGTCGGCGATGGCGATGGTCTCCGGCTTGTGCTCGACGACGAGGACGGTGTTGCCCTTGTCCCGCAGGCGCAGCAGGAGGTCGTTCATGCGCCGGATGTCGTGGGGGTGGAGGCCGGTGGTGGGCTCGTCGAAGACGTAGGTGACGTCGGTGAGCGCCGAGCCGAGGTGGCGGATCATCTTGACGCGCTGGGCCTCGCCGCCGGACAGCGTGCCCGAGGAGCGGTCGAGGCTGAGGTAGCCGAGGCCTATCTCGACGAACGAGTCGAGGGTGCGGCCGAGAGTGGTGAGGAGCGGGGCGACGGAGGGCTCGTCGAGGCCGCGTACCCAGGCGGCCAGGTCGCTGATCTGCAGGGCGCAGGCGTCGGCGATGCCGGTCCCGCCGATCCGGGAGGAGCGCGCGGCCTCGCTGAGGCGGGTGCCGTCGCAGTCGGGGCAGGTGGTGAAGGTGACCGCGCGGTCCACGAACGCGCGGATGTGCGGCTGCATGGCCTCCCGGTCCTTGGCGAGGAACGACTTGCGGACCTTCGGGATCAGCCCCTCGTAGGTGAGGTTGACGCCTTCGACCTTGACCTTGGTGGGCTCGCGGTACAGGAAGTCCCGCATCTCGGTCTCGGTGTAGTCGCGGATGGGCTTGTCGGGGTCGAGGAAGCCCGACTCGGCGAAGAGCCGCACCGTCCACCAGCCGTCCGCCTTGTAGCCGGGGACGGTGATCGCGCCTTCGGCGAGGGACTTGGAGTCGTCGTAGAGCTGGGTGAGGTCGATGTCGGAGACGGTGCCGCGGCCCTCGCAGCGGGTGCACATGCCGCCGGTGCGGCTGAAGGTCTGCTTGACGGTCTTCTTGGCGCCGCGCTCGACCGTGATCGCGCCGCTCGCCCTGACCGTGGGGACGTTGAAGGAGAACGCGCCGGGCGGGCCGATGTGCGGCTGCCCGAGGCGGCTGAAGAGGATGCGCAGGAGGGCGACGGCGTCGGTGGCGGTGCCGACCGTGGAGCTGGGGTCGGAGCCGAGGCGCTGCTGGTCGACGACGATGGCGGAGGTGAGGTTCTCCAGGACGTCGACCTC
Organism: Streptomyces sp. NPDC049879; assembly: GCF_044461265.1. NCBI lineage: Bacteria > Bacillati > Actinomycetota > Actinomycetes > Kitasatosporales > Streptomycetaceae > Streptomyces > Streptomyces sp. NPDC049879. Next base: position 478,302 of record NZ_JBITKT010000003.1, read on the forward strand.
GGGGCGTACCTGGGTGGGCATGAAGCCCTGGACGAAGGTGCTGTAGGTCTCGTTGACCAGGCGCTGGGACTCGGCGGCGATGGTGCTGAAGACGAGGGAGCTCTTGCCGGAGCCGGACACACCGGTGAAGACCGTCAGCCTGCGTTTGGGGATCTCGACGCTGATGTCCTTGAGGTTGTTCTCGCGTGCGCCGTGCACGCGGATCACCTCGTGGCTGTCGGCGGCGCGGGGCGCGGGGGAACGGTGGTGCGGTGTGCTGGCCATTCCGGTCGTTTCCTGTCTGCTGAGGGGGCGCGGGCCGCGGGGCGGTGTCATGCCCGACGCTACGAGGCGGTGGTGGATCGTGCTTCTTCGATCCTGACCGGTTTCGTCGGGCTCCCGGCTCAGCGGGGCGGCGGTGCGGAGGCGGCGACGGAGCGGTGGAGGGGGATGGCGGTCGCCGTGACGAAGACACCGAAGAGCGTGATGGGGAGGAGCCCCACGGGGCGGAGGAACCATGTGGGGTCGTCGCGGAGCATGGGCCAGTTGGTGATCCAGTTCGCGGTCACGTCGGCGGCCATCACGGTTGCCGCCAGGACGATGCCGGGTGGGCGTACGCGGGACACGAGGAGTACCACCAGCGGGTCGAGCACGACCAGGCTGAGGTAGAAGGCCTGCATGGCGGGAGGGCCGAGGCTCGTGTAGGCGTGGATGCCGCCGGTGGCGATGTCGAGGACGTGGGCGGCGGTGCCCTGGGCGAAGCCTGCGAGGTAGGCGATGAGTGCCCAGCGGACGGGACGGGGCTGGGCCGCCCAGCGTTCGCGGACGGGTGTGGGCGCCGGGGCGTCGGGGGTCGGGAAGGGCGGGTTCACGGCGAGGGTGCGGAAGGTTCCCGTGGCCGGGGCGGCGCGGCCGGCCCGCGCTCGTTGCGGTGGCGAGCACGGCCGGCCGGGTGGGGGCGCCGGTCGGCGGACGGGGTCAGCCCAGTCCGCGCGCGTCCTGCTTGAGGGCCGTGTCCACGGTGAGGGCGGTGGCGACGACCAGGCTGAGCAGGGGATCGGGCAGCTGGCGGTGGATCTGGAGAACGTAGTTGTCCGCCGTGGTGAACATCGTCTTGGCGAGGCCTTCCCACGTCTTGGTGATGCGGGCGACCTCGGTGCCGGTGTGGTCGGTGACGCTGAAGTTCCACGCGCGCCAGTTCTCGGCCTGGAGGGTGCCGAGCCGCTGGCCGTTGGCCTCGATGGAGAAGTTGATCTTGCCGATCGCGTTCTGCTGGATGATCTCGCCGACCTGCTGTCCGTCGGGCCGGGCGACGATGACGCGCGACTTGATGAACTTGGCGGGGCGGGTGAGCATCAGCTGGGGCTGCCCGTGGGCGTCGCGTATCTCCAGCCGGTGCGTCATGTACTGGTCGAGGCTGGTGAGGAAGCGCGCGGCCTTCCGCAGGGTGCTCTGGCCGACCTGCGTCACCGTGCCGATGGTCCGGCCGTGCTGGTCGAAGACGCTGTACTCGTTGGTCAGCTCGATGAGCTTCGTCTTCTGGTTCACGACGAGCACGGGCTCGGTGAACAGGGAGCCGCCGCTCACCCCGGCGGGCGCCGCGCCCGCGCCGTACTGGCCCTGCTGCGGGATCTGGGGCTGGCCGTAGCCGGGGTCGCCCTGGGGCTGAGGCTGGGCCTGGGGCTGCGGGGGCTGGGAAGGCTGCTGCGGCTGCGCCGAGGGGGCGGACGCCGGGGCGGCGCCGCCTGCGTGGGTGTGCGAGGTCCACTGGCTCCCGTCCCACCAGCGGAGCTGGTTGGGGGTTCCCTGCGGGTCTGCGTACCAGCCCGCCGGCGTGGTCGGTTGTCCTGTCATGCGGGGCAGGTTACCCGGCGGGAGTGACGTGGTGGCGGGGAGGAAGGGACAAGGCGGACGGGCAAGAGGGGTGGCGGGGGGTGTGGGCGGCGGGACCGGGGATGCGTGAAGGGGTTTACGGGGCTGCTGACCAGGCATGATGCGGGGTGCCGGGTGTTGTGGGGAGTGACGTGGTGGGGGTCTGGCGGGGCGTGGGCGGTTGACCGGGCAGGGAGCACGGGCGACCGGGTTTGTTTGCGTTGAGGAAGACTCGGATGGGCTCGCCGAGAGGATGTGGGGCAGGTCGTGGCGGAGGGAAATCTTCCGGTGGTGGATGCCGAGGGGGCGGACCGGTTTCCGTCGCGGCCGGTGCGGGACATCAGGGTGCTGCACGCGCGTCAGACGTCGTGTCCCAGTGACTTCGCCCTTGTCCTGGTGGATTTCGAGCCGTGGCTGCCCGGCGTGACGCTGGAGACGGCGGCGGAGTATCAGACCCAGGGAGGTACGCGGGAGGAGCACCGGCAGTATCGCGAGGCGTTCCTCGACGGGGTGCGGACGGAGGTGGACGCGAAGTCGCTGGACGCGGCGGTGTCCCTGGTACTGCGGGAGCTTGTCGTGCACGAGGTGGACTCCCATGAACGGGCGTTCCACTGGGCGGGGCGGCTGGCGGTCCGTGCCTGCCTGGAGCGGCTGAACGGCCGGGCGCACCGTCCGAGGCGCCCTCGGCCCCGGCGCTGAATCGTCGTCGCGTCCTGGCCCGCCCCCAGCGAAGATCGGACCATCTTCCTTATCGTGCGGGCTGTGGACAACGCACGACGGCTGTCGGCGGGCGGCTGACAGGATCGCCGCCATGAACGCATTGCAGCGATTCCGGGAGTCCCGGGACGAGAACGACGAGAACGACGAGAAAGAGGTCGGCGTCCCGAGGGCCGCCGCTGTCGCACCCGCCACCGCATCCGTGCCCTCCTCCCCTTCCCGGCCGTGTGCGGGGCTCGGGCCGCGCCGGGGAGCGCGGGGGCGGCGCTCCGTGCCTGACGCGGTCGGGAGCGGGCGCCTGCGGCGGCCTCGGAGCGGTGGGACGCCGGACGGGCGTGCCTGCGGCGGGTGGGGAGGGCTGTGCGCGGCGGCGGGTCACGGCCAGGACGACGTGGGGGACGGCGTGGGGGACGCCGCCGGAGGCGGGGCCGAACGGCCGGGAGCCGCGGTCGCGGCCGTCCCCTGCTCAGGGACGGTCCCCGTGATGTGCCCGCCGGTGGTGTCGTCCGGTCCGGCGGACGCGGTGAAGGTGACCGGGGCGTCGAAGGCGGCGCGCCGGGCGGCGCGGCGCAGCGTGGTGAGCACGGCGGGTCCGAGGGCCAGGATGGCGGCGGCGTTGGTGAGGGCCCTGCCGGTGTCCCAGCCGAGGGTGGAGTTGAGCAGGGTGAAGATGCCGAAGGTGTGGAGGTTGGTGAGGACGCCGGCCTCGGGGTCGATGGAGAGTTCGGTCCCGTCTCCGGTGGCGTAGGGCCAGAACCAGAGGTTCATCAGGAGTCCGAAGACGTAGGCCGCCACGATGCCGTAGCAGACGAGGAGGGCGGTCTCGGCGCGTCCGGTCGCCCGGCGCGGGAGCAGCCCGGCGCCGAGGCCGACCCAGCCCGCCGCCATCATCTGGAAGGGCAGCCAGGGGCCGACGCCCGCCGTCAGCAGGGCGGAGGCGAAGAGGGAGACGGTGCCGAGGGCGAAGCCGAAGCCGGGGCCGAAGACGCGCCCCGCCAGGATGAGCAGGAAGAAGACCGTCTCGATGCCGGCGGTACCGGCGCCGAGGGGCCGCAGGGCGGCGTTCACCGCCGCCAGGACGCCCAGGAGGGCGAGCGCCTTGGGGTCGAGGCCGCCCTCGGTGATCTCGGCCAGGACGACGGCGAGCACGACGGGGAGGAGGAGCACGAACAGCAGGGGGGCGTGACCGCTGTGGGCGATCGCCTCGGGTGCGGGAGGTGAGAGGAGGGGCCAGCAGAACATGGCGAGCCCGATGAGGGAGGCCAGGACGAGGACGACGGCGGTGCGGGGTCCGATGCGCAGGACGGTGACCCGGTGCGTGGTGGCGGCTCCGGACGACGGCTCGGGGTGGGCGGTCATGGGCGCGCCTCCGAGAGGGTGAGGGCGGCGGCGACCTGGTCGGGGGTCAGCCAGGGTTGGGGGCGCAGCACCTTGGCCACCTGGGGTGCGAGGGACGGGGAGGAGCAGATCACGTCGGCCGTGGGGCCGTCGGCGACGGTCTCGCCTTCGGCGAGCACGGCCACCCGGTCGGCGGTGGCCGCGACGAACTCGACGTCGTGGGTCGCCGTGAGGACGCTATGGCCGCGGTCGGCGAGGTCGCGGACGACGCGGCCGAAGGCGCGCTTCGCCCGGTAGTCGAGGCCGCGGGTGGGTTCGTCCAGGAGCATCACGGCGGGAGCCGCGGTGAGCTGGATCGCGAGAACGAGGGCGAGGCGCTGGCCCTCGGAGAGGTCGCGGGGGTGGCGGTCGCCGGGGACGCCGGGGGCCAGCCGGTCGAGCAGTGCGCGGCAGGTGCCGGGGGCGGCTTCGGACTCCTCGTCGGACTGGGAGCACTCGGCGTCGACCGTCTGGAGGTAGAGGAGGTCGGCGGCGCTCTGCGGGACGAGTCCGACGAGGGTCCTGGCCCGATGGGCGGGCAGTGAGGCGGGGTCGCTGCCGGAGACGGACACGTCGCCGGAGCGGCGGGGTCCCGAGCCCTGCAGGGCCCAGAGAAGGGAGGACTTGCCGGAGCCGTTGCGGCCCATGAGGGCGGTCACCTCGCCCGGGTACAGCGCGAGGTCCACCTCGCGGACGGCGACGGTGGAGCCGTAGGCCACGGTGATCCGCCGGGCGGTGAGGGCGGGGGTGCGGTCGGCGGGGGGAGGTGGCGGCGGGGTCGGCAGGCGGTCGGCGAGGCGTTCGCGCAGGGACGGGGCGTGGCGGCGGGCGTCGCGGACGGAGAGGGGCAGTGGGTGCCAGCCCGCGACGCGGCCGAGGTGGACGACGGGCGGGGCGATGTCGGCGGTGGCGAGGTCCGGCATCAGCTCGCCGGGGGTGCCGTCGCGGACGGTGCCGTCGCCGGGGAGGTGGAGGAGGCGGTCGGCGTACTGGAGGACGCGTTCCATGCGGTGCTCGGCGATCAGCACGGTGGTGCCCAGGTCGTGGACGAGCCGCAGGACGGCGGCGAGGACTTCCTCGGCGGCGGTCGGGTCGAGGGCGGAGGTGGGTTCGTCGAGGACGAGGACGGCGGGGTGGGCGGTGAGGACGGAGCCGATCGCCACGCGCTGCTGCTGGCCGCCGGAGAGGGTGCGCAGGGCGCGGTGGCGCAGGTCGGCGATGCCGAGGAGGTCGAGTGTCTCCTCCACGCGCTTGCGCATCGTCGCCGGGGGGACGGCGAGTTGCTCCATGCCGTAGGCGAGTTCCTCCTCGACCGTGTCGGTGACGAATCCGGCGAGGGGGTCCTGGCCGACGGTGCCGACGAGGTGGGCGAACTCCTGTGGGGGCGCCGAGGCGGTGGACCGGCCGGCGACGGTGACGGTGCCGGTGAGGAGGCCGCCGGTGAAGCGGGGCACGAGGCCGTTGACCGCGCCGAGGAGGGTGGACTTGCCGGAGCCGGTGCGCCCGGCGACGAGGCACAGCTCGCCTTCGCCGACGGACAGGTCCACGCCGGTGAGGGTCGGCGTGTCGGCGCCGTGGTAGGTGAGTCCGACCTGGTCGAAGCGGATCACGCGGCGGCCTCCCTGGGCTGCGGCTGTACGGAGGGCCGGGTGGGCGGGGTGGGGGGTGGGGGCGGGGCCAGGTGGGCGGGCAGGAGACCGGCGAGGACGGCGAGGAGGGGAAGGAGTGTGACGTCGGGCCAGGTCAGCGGTGAGAGGGCCGGGTAGAGGGTGGCGGGGTCGGTCCGGGAGGCGGCGTACATGAGGACGGCGGCGGTGAGTCCGGAGGCGGCGGTCAGCAGTTCTCCGGCGCGCCAGTGGTCGGGGCGGTAGCCGGTGCGGCGTACGCGTCGCCCGCCGAGGGCGAAGCCGAGCACGGCGACGGCGGTGCCGGTCAGCAGCATCGGCACGCCGAGGTAGCCGGGGGCGTTGGTGTCGAGCACGCCGTAGAGGCCCGCGGCGATGCCGAGGAGCCCCGCGATGACGAGGACGCCGACGGTGAGGCGGGCGCGGGGAGTGGCGGTGCCGGTGCGCCCGTAGCCGCGCGAGGACATGGCGGCGGCCAGGGCGAGGGAGCGGGCGAGGGCGTCTTCGAGGACCGGGATCAGGATGCCGCGCAGGGCCCGCCGTCCGCGTTCGCGCGCGCCGCGGAGCCGCCGGGCGCGGCGCACCCGCTGGACGCTCTCGATCAGCTGCGGCGCGACGGTGAGGGCGACGACGACGGACGTCCCGATCTCGTGCAGCGCGCCCGGCATGGCCTTGAGCATCCGCTTGGGGTTGGCGAGCGCGTTGGCCGCGCCGACGCAGACGACCATGGTGGCGAGCTGGAGCCCGTCGTAGAGGCCGCCGAGCACCTCCTCGGCGGCGACCGGGCCGAACAGCCGGATGCCCGCGGCCGCGTCGGGCAGCGGGATCTCGGGGAGGGTGAAGAGGATGTGCTCGCCCTGTCCCCCGCCGAGGACGACCCTGAACACGACGCGCATCAGGACGATGACGGCGCCGAAGACCAGGTACATCCGGAACGACAGGGCCCAGGGGGCGTCGGTGCGCCGCCGCACGACGACGTAGCCGGTGACCGCGAGCAGCAGGGCGAGCAGGAGCGGGTTGGTGGTCCGTCCCGCGACGACGGCGAGCCCGAGGGCCCACAGCCACCACGCTCCGGGGTGCAGGGAACGGGGCAGCGGGCCTGGGGGTGTCATGCGTCGTCGGCTGGTGCGGCGGCGCGGCGCCTGCGGCGTGCGGTGACGATGCCGCCGGTGCCGAGGACGGCCAGCAGGGCGAGGACGCCGAGGGTGAGGGGTGACGGGCCGGAGGAGCCGTCGGTCTCCGCTTCGGCGTAGGCGCTGTCCTCACCGGCCCAGTCGGAGTCCCCGTCGGCCCCGGCGGCCTGCCCGGAGGGTGTGGCGGTTCCGGTCGCCGGTTCGCCGGTCGGCGTCGCGTCGGGCGAGGGGGTGGGGCTTTCGTCCGGCGGGGTCGCGTCCGCCTCTTCCGGCTCCTCGTCGGGGGCGGGGTCGGTGGCGGCCGGTTCGCCGGTGGGTTCCGCGCCGCCGCTGTCGCCGCCCGTGGCCGGTGGGTCCTGAACGGGTGGCTGCGGGGTGGGCGGTGCATCGGGTGCGCTGCCGCTGCCCCCACTGCCACCGCCGCCGGGGGCGGGCGGTTCGGCGGGCGTGCCGACGCGCAGGGGTGCGACACCGGGGGCGATCGACTCCCCTTCCGCCACGCCGAGCTGGAAGGACCAGCCGTCGATGCTGCCCTGCGGCGGCGTCCGGTTCACCGCGCCGCGCTGGCTGTAGCGCCACGGCCCGCCGTTCTCCGCGTGCCAGTAGGACCAGTACGCGGTGGCGGGCGGTGTGTCGGCGCACGGCTCGCGGTCCACGCCGGGACGGCCGTTGATGCGGCAGACGAACGAGTCGCCCCAGCGGGCGGTGCCGGCCACGTCGAAGCCCGCGTTGCGCAGCGCCGCCAGGCCGTCGCGCTGGCTGCCGGGCGCGCAGCGGACGACGCGGCCGCCGCCCAGTTCGCGGAAGTCCACAACGACGCTGACGCCGGAGTCGTCCGGGCAGAACCCGGGCGTCCCGGCCGCCGCCGGACGTGCCGCGAGCGCGCTCCCGGCCGCGGCGGGCCACAGCAGGTGGAGCACCGCGACGAGCAGGCCGGTGACGGCTGCTCTGACGGTGGGGCGGGACATCGCGTGCCTTTCCCGTTGGGCAGCCGGAACCGGCCCACCGGGGGTCCCGGCACGGCGGCCCCTGACGCGCGTTCGTACGGCTGGTACGAGGCGGCAGGGGCCGGGGGGCCGGGACGGCTGAGGGCTCCACGCTGCAGACCATGACAGTGAGAGAAGTCCGCGTCGCACGGTGAGCGTTCCGGCTCACGGCACCACCCTTGCGGGGGCCGCTCACGGTTGCAGGTCAGCGCCGGATTCGCACCGGCTTCCCTCCGCCGTACACGCATTCAGTTGTGGGGCGCCCGCCCGGATACACGGGCGAACTGCGCACAAGGATACGGCCGTCCGCGCCGCCCCGGCCAGAGCACCACCCGCGCGGGCCCCGCCCCAGCGGGTGGGACGGGGCCGGAACGGTGCGGCGGGGGACGTCAGTCGGTCTCGATGGCGGCCGGGCGGAGCTGGGCCTCGCGCACCCGCGCCACGTCCAGCTTCTCGCTGCGGTCGAAGCGGTAGACGCCGTTCTGCTCCTGGAAGACGTCGGTGAGCTGCGTGTAGCAGTAGCCGAACATGTCCGGGTCGTCGAGCAGCACGCCGGTGAGGCCCGCGAAGCGGGTCTGGAACTCCTCCTCGTCGCGCGGCCGGTCGCCGTAGCCCCAGGACTCGGTGCGGTCGTCGCCCGCCGCGTCGGCGGCGGCCTCGGGGTCCCACCAGATGCCGCCGAACTCGCTGACGAAGTACGGCTGGCCGCGGTAGGGCAGCGAGTACGCGGCGCCGTCCGAGTACGCGTTGGCGAACGGCTTCCCGTCGGCGAGGCCCGAGACGGCCTCGGCGAACCGGCCGGGGTCCTGCTCGTAGTTGTGCGAGTCCCAGATGTCCGTCTCGATGACGCGGTGGGCGTAGCCGGAGGCGTCGATGACGGGACGGGTGGTGTCCATGGCCTTGGTGGCGAGGAACATGCCGCGGGTCACGGCGTCGAGCTGCGTGATGCGGTCGTGCAGCTTCTGGTAGGTCTCGTTGAGCGGGCACCAGCCGATGATCGAGGGGTGCGAGTAGTCGCGCTCGATCGCCTCCAGCCACTGCGCCGGGTACGAGGCGTCGGGCTGCTGGTTGTCGCCGGAGGAGCCGCCCACCTCGGCGCCCCAGTCGCCGAACTCGCCCCAGACCAGGTAGCCGAGGCGGTCGGCGTGGTACAGGAAGCGCTCCTCGAAGACCTTCTGGTGCAGGCGCGCGCCGTTGAAGCCCGCCGCCATCGACAGTTCGATGTCGCGGACGAGGGCCTCGTCGCTCGGCGCGGTCATCAGCCCGTCGGGGTACCAGCCCTGGTCCAGCACGAGGCGCTGGAAGACGGCGCGGCCGTTCAGCGTGACGGCCTTGCCCCGGATGCCGACGGCGCGCAGTCCGGCGTAGCTGTCGACGGCGTCGAGTTCGGTGCCCTCGGCGTCCAGCAGGGTCAGCCGCAGGCCGTAGAGGTGCGGGTCCTCGGGGCTCCACTCGCGGCGGCGCTCCTCGGACACGGGCAGGTAGAGGCGGGGCGCCAGGTCGAGGTCGGCGCGGGCCTCCGCGCGCGCCACCTCGCCGTTCTCGTCCGACAGGACGGCCACCACGCGGTGCCCGGGGCGGTTGGCGGACAGCGGCAGTTCGAGGTGGAACGCGGAGCCCGCCAGGTCGGGGGTGATCCGGGGGCGGCGCAGGTGCACGTCGGCGACCGGCTCCAGCCACACCGTCTGCCATATGCCGGTGGTGCGTGTGTAGTTGCAGTCGTGGTTGGCGTACTTCAGGGCCTGCTTGCCGCGCGCCTGCGGGCCGGACTTCGGGTCGCGGGCGCGGACGGTGATGACGGCCTCCTCGCCGGGCTCGGCGACGCCGGAGAGGTCGGCGGTGAAGGACGTGAAGCCGCCGCGGTGGCGGACGACCTCGGTCCCGTTGACCCACACCGTCGCGTCGTGGTCGACGGCGCCGAAGTGCAGCAGCACGCGGCGGCCGGTCCACTCGGCGGGCAGGACGAGGGAGCGCCGGTACCAGACGGCCTCCAGGAAGTCGGTGTCGCCGATGCCGGACAGCTCCGACTCCGGGGCGAACGGGACGGTGATCGTGCCGGTCAGCTCGCGGTCGAGCAGGCCGCGTTCCAGGCCGCTGTCGCCCCTGTCGGTCTCAAACTGCCAGGCGCCGTTGAGGTTCAGCCAGTCACGGCGGACGAACTGCGGGCGCGGGTACTCCGGACGCGGCACGGCGGTGGGAGTGGGCACGGGTGCTCCTTGCGGGATGGTGCGGGGGGTGGCGCGCGGAAGGGCGCAGCCCTATCGCACCACGGATTTACATCGATGTACAAGCCCATTCCGGCGGCCCTTGAGGGCCGCCGGAAGCGGGTCGCGTCAGGCTCCGCCGAGGCCGGTGGTGGCCACCGAGCGGACGATCCGGCGCTGGAAGAGCAGGAAGACGACGATCAGCGGCAGCGCGGCGAGCAGGGCCGAGGCCATGGACTGCGCGTACTGGATGCCGTACGTGTCCTTCACCGTCGCGAGGCCGACCGGCAGCGTCATCAGGTCGGGGTCGTTGGTGACGATGAACGGCCACATGAAGTTGTTCCAGGCGCCGATGAACACGAAGATCGACACCGCCGCCACGATCGGCCGCGACAGCGGCAGCACGATCGACCAGAAGACCCGCAGGTCGGAGGCGCCGTCGATCCGGGCGGCCTCCTCCAGCTCCCGCGGGATGCCGTCGAAGAACCGCTTGAGGATGAACACCATCATCGGGGCGACCACCTGCGGCAGCACGACCGCCGCGTAGGTGTCGACCAGGTTGAGCGTCAGCATCTCCTGGAACAGCGGGATGATCAGCAGCTGCGGCGGCACCATGATCGACGCGACGGTGACCGCGAGCAGCGCCCGCCGCCCCTTGAAGGTGCCGCGCGAGAAGCCGTAGGCGGCCAGCGTGGACACGACGATGGTCAGCGCCGTCACCAGGACGGCGATCAGGATGCTGTTGAACGCCCAGGTCGTGAGGTTGCCGCGCTCGAATATCTGCTGGTAAGAGTCCAGGGTCAGCGCGCCCTTGAACGGCCACAGCCCCGGCGAGGCGGCGTCCTCCTCCGTCTGGAAGGAACTGGCGACGGCCCAGGCGAACGGCGCGAGCCACACGACGGCCGCCACGAGGAGCGCGCCGCCCGCGAGGACGCGCGGCAGGCGTCCCGCGCCCAGCATCATCGGCGATCCGGAGCGTTCCCTGGCGCCCCAGGCGCGCCGGGCGCCGCTGCGCCGCGGAGAGGTTGCGGTAGCTGACATGGTCAGTCCTCCTGGCGGAAGAAGCGGAGCTGCGCGAGGGACACGATGATCACGATCGCGAAGAACACATAGGAGATGGCGGAGGCGTAGCCCAGCCGGTAGCCGGTGAAGCCGACGTCGTAGACGTATTCGAGGACCGGCCGGGTCGATCCGTTCGGCCCGCCCTTGGTCAGGATGTAGATCTGGTCGAAGACCTTGAGCGAGGCGAGGATCTGGAGCATGCCCACCAGCGCGGTGGTGCGGCGCAGCTGGGGCAGCGTGATGGACCACAGCCTGCGCCAGGCGCCCGCGCCGTCCAGAGAGGACGCCTCGTACAGCGTCTCGGGCAGCGCCTGGAGGGCGGACAGGTAGAGCAGGAAGTTGAATCCGGCCGTCCACCAGATGGTCAGGGCGGCGATGGCCCACATGGCGACGTCCTCGTCGGACAGCCAGCCGACGGGGCCGATGCCGACCTTGTCCAGCACCTGGTTGGCGAGGCCGAGGTCGGGCTGGTAGATCCAGGACCAGATCATGGTCACGACGGTGACCGGCATCAGGTACGGCGCGAAGAAGGCCAGCCGCCACACCCACTGCCCGGCCAGCCCGGTGTGGACGAGCAGCGCCATCACCAGGGCGACGAGCACCAGCGGGATGCTGGACGCGACGGTGAAGAAGAGGGTGTTGCCGAGGCTGCTCCAGACGTCGGGGTCGCTCAGCGCCTCGGTGTAGTTGTCCAGGCCGACGAACGAGGTGTCGCGCAGGGCGAGCGACTTGTCCGTCAGGCTCATCCAGACGCCCTGGACGATCGGCCAGACCATGAAGGCGGCGAAGACCAGCAGGAAGGGCAGGACGAACGGCCAGCCCCTGCCGCGGCGGGGACGCCGGACGGGGCCGCCGCCGCGTGCGGGGCCGCCTGCCGCGGGGGGTGGCGCGGTGTCCAGGGAAGCAGTGGTACTCATGTCGAACGCTCCTTCGCGCGGTCAGGCCACCGGGTCGGGCTGGTCGAGCAGGGTGGCGCACTCGCGGACCATCTGCTCGACCGCGCCCTCGGGTGAGGTGTTGCCGAGCAGCGCCGACTGGAGCGGCTGGCTCATGCGGTTCTGGAAGTTGGAGCCCGCTCCGGCGAACCAGTTGGGCGGGTCGAAGACGGCGATCTCGCCCGCGGCGGCGTAGGACGACTGGATGCCGAGGCCGGCGTACTCCGGGGCGCTCACGATCGGCTGGTACGCGGGTATGTGGCCCGCCTGGGCCCACGTCATGCTGCGCTTCAGGATGGACGCCACGTAACGGTGCGCCTGCCGCCGCCGCCCGGCGTCGGGGCTGTCCTGGTGCGGGAGGACGAAGCTGTGCGCGTCGGCGTAGACGGCGGGGTGCTCGAAGACCTGGAGGAACGGCGCGGCGCCGAGGTTGACGCCCGAGCCCTGCAGGGTCGGCAGCTCCCACTCGCCGAGCATGATCATGCCGGCCCGGCCGCCCATGAAGGCGGCCATCGCGCCGTTGTAGTCGAGGTTGCCGGGGTTGGGGCTGCCGCCGAACAGGCGGGTCATGAACTCGACGACCCGCAGCGCCGCGTCCTCGTCGATCTGCGGCGTGCCGCCCTCGGGGAGGGTGAACTCGGCGCCGGTCTGGGCGTAGAGACCGAGGAACTGCCGCCAGTTCTGCGCGGTGTCGTTGACGTGCCCGAAGACGATGCCGGGCCCGCCGGTCAGCTCGGCGAGCGCCTCGCCGGCCGCGTACACCGCGTCGGGGGAGCCCATGGGGGCGAGGGCGCCCGAGGTGTCGAGGAGCCCGGCGCGGTCGGCGAGGTCCTGGTCGTAGAAGACGATGAACGGGTGGGTGTCGAGCGGGACGGCCCACAGCTTGTCGCCGTCCTTCACGCGGCTCCACACGGCGTCGGTGAAGTCGGCCTCGGTGACGCCGAACTCGGCGAGCAGGTCGAGGTCGAAGGGGTCCACCAGCCCGCCGGGCGCGTATCCGGCGAGGCGCGAGAGGTGGCAGATGGCGACGTCGGGGGCCCGGCCGCCGGCGGCCGACATGGCGAGCTTCGTGTAATAGGACGGGCCCCACTCCAGGGTGGTCCGGTCGATGTCGAAGCCGTCCCTCCCCCGGGACACGGCGTCGACCATGTCGTCCATCAGCATGCCGTCACCGCCGGAGAACGGGTCCCAGACCTTGAGGGCGTTCGGGCCCGACGAGGCGGCGGGCGAGGCGCAGGCGGCGAGCGGGCCGCCCGCGAGCAGGGCGGCGGTCCCGGCGAGGCCGAGCCGCAGGAAGCCGCGCCGGCCAGGACGCGCGGCGCTTCCCTGGCCGGGCGCGGACGGTCCGCCCGGCGCGGACGATGGGTGGTTCATCAGTGACCTTTCGACACGGGCCCGGTGGCGGGAGGGACGCCACGGCGGACCGGTGTCGGAACAGCCGGTCACGGGCGTCGTCGCCTGCCGGGGCCACGAACCCCGGTGCGGCCGCACCGGCGACCGGTGCGGGTGCACCGTTTTTACATCGATGTACACCATCTGTAAAGACTTCGGCCCCCTCGGGATCCCGGGCACGACGGAGCGGTACGGCGGGCGGACCGGACGTGACGATTCCGCCGCCGGCGGGCCGCGTAGGATGCGGGACGCGCCCAGTTCAGGGGAGGTGACGTGGCGAGACCGAGGATCAAGGACGTCGCGCGGCGCGCGGGTGTGTCCGAGAAGACCGTCTCCAACGTGATCAACGACTACGCGCACGTCTCGGAGAAGACGCGCAGCGCGGTGCGCGAGGCGATAGCCGAGCTGGGCTACCGGGTCAACCTGGCCGGGCGCCACCTGCGGCGCGGCCGGACCGGCATCATCGCGCTGGTCGTGCCCGAGCTGACCATCCCGTACTTCGCGGAGCTGGCCACCCAGGTCATCCGCGACGCGGAGCGGCGCTCCCTGACCGTGCTCGTGCACCAGTCGAAGGGCAGCCACGAGCACGAGCTGGCCGCGCTCGACGGCTTCGGCTTCGACTTCACGGACGGCCTGATCCTCTCGCCGCTCGCCCTGACCACCCAGGACATCGCCGAGCGCACCGGCACGCTGCCGACCGTGCTGCTCGGCGAGTACCTGGAGGAGGGCGCCGACCACGTGGCGATCGACAACGAACTGGCCGCCCGCGAGGCGACGGAGCACCTCCTGGCCCTCGGCCGCCGCAGCATCCTGGCGCTCGGGGGCCGCGACGCGCCCGGCACGGGCACCGCCGAGGCGCGCACCCGCGGCTTCCGGGCCGCGCTGGAGGCGGCGGACATCCGGTACGACCCGGCCGACGTGCTGCCGGTGCCGGAGTACCGCATCGGCGACGGTGTCGCGGCGCTGCGGGCCGTCCTGGCGGCGGGGCGGCGGCCGGACGCGGTGCTCTGCTACAACGACCTGCTGGCGCTGGGCGCGCTGCGGGCGCTGCACGAGGCGGGTCTGCGGGTTCCGGCGGACGTGGCGGTGATCGGTTTCGACGACGTGGAGGCGGGCCGGTTCAGCGTGCCGAGCCTGACGACGGTCGCGCCCGACAAGGCGGCGGTGGCCCGTACCGCCGTGGAGCTGCTGGTGCGGCGCATCGAGGGCGGTTCCCGGGACGACGGGCCGCGCAACGTGGTGGTGCCCCACCGGCTGCTGGTCAGGGAGAGCGCGGGCCAGGCGCCAGGACGGTGACGGCGGTGCCCGTCAGCCGATGCGCAGGCTCCAGCGGCCCCGGCCGCCGCTGAGGCTGACGACCGACAGCGGGTGCACCTCGGTGCGCCAGTACGACTGCGGCGGGGCGCCGAGGGCGTAGAGCATCGCCGCCCGGATGACGGAGGACTCGGTGACGGCGACGACGTGCCCGTCGTGGTCCACCGGCCGGGTGTCGAGCCAGCCGCCGATGCGGGAGACGAACGCGAGCAGCGCCTCGCCGCCGTGCGGGGCGGAGCGCGGGTCGGCGAACCAGGCGTCCACGGCGGCGGGTTCGCGTTCGCTCGCCTCGCGCAGGGTGAGGCCCCGCCAGCGGCCCATGTCGCAGTCGCGGAGCGCGGGCTGGGCGAGGGGGGCGAGTCCGAGTGCCTCGCCGGTCTGGCGGCTGGCGGGGGTCGGCGAGCAGTAGCGCAGCTCGGCGGCGGTGAGGGGGATCAGGGCGGGGATGGCGCGTTCGAGGGTCCCCCAGGCCGCGATGTCCAGCGGGCGGTCGTCGCCGAACCGGGTGTCGAGGAGGGGTGTGCTGCGGGCAGCGGCGACGAGCGTGACCAGCATGGCTCGGATCGTACGAGCATTCGATGAAGGTGACTACCGCGCGGACGTAAAACCCGCGTACGTTCCCGTGTGCCCCGGCTGACCTGCGGTGACGCGGCCGGTGGTGTTCCCGGCCACCCGTCCGGAGCCGGTGCGGTGGCCGCGCGCTGCCGGGCGCGGTGCACTGGAGCGGGTGACCGGAGGCGCCGTGACGACTGGCAGGGGCCGCAACAGACCCGCCGATCTGCTGCGCGTGACCGCCATCGGCGCGGTGGTGGTCGGGCACTGGCTGCTGACGGACGTGACGTACCACGACGGCCGCCTCTCGGGCCGCGACGCGCTGCGGTACGTGGACTGGGCGCCGTGGGTGACGCTGGTCCTCCAGGTGATGCCGGTCTTCTTCGTGGTGGGCGGGTACGCGAACGCGGCGTCCTGGTCCGCGCGGCGGGGGCGCGGCGAGCGGGGTACGGGGTGGGTGCGCGTGCGCGTGCTGGGCCTGCTCTTCCCGGCGGCGGTGTACGTGGCGGTGGCCATAGCGGTGGTCTCCGTGGTGGTGCTCTCCGGGGTGGCGCGGCGTGAGGAGCTGCGGGAGGCGGGGTGGTTCGTCGCGCTGCACCTGTGGTTCCTGCCGGTGTACCTGGTGCTGATCGCGCTCACCCCGGCGCTGTACGCGCTGCACCTGCGGTGGGGGCTGTGGCTCCCCGCCGGGATCGCCGTGGTCGTCGCCATGGTGGACACGCTGTCGCTCGGCGCCGGTGTGCCGGGGGTCGATGCTGCCAACTACCTGCTGGTGTGGGGCGTGATGTATCTGTGGGGCTTCTCCTGGTACAGCGGATCCCTGGTGCGGCCGCGCATACGGTCTGCCGCGCTGGGAGCGGGAGGGGCCGTCCTGCTGGCCGCCCTGCTGGTGTGGGGGCCGTTCCCCGTCGCGATGATCGGTGCGGGTACGCGCGTGGAGAACACCTCCCCGTCCTCCATCGCCCTGCTGGCCTTCGCCGCCGCCCAGACGGGGCTGCTGCTGACGGCCGGTCCGCTGCTGGACCGCTTCCTGGCCAGGCCCGCGCGGTGGCGCCGCGTCTCCCGTGCCAACACTGCGGTACTGACGGTCTATCTGTGGCACATGGTGCCCGTGATCGCCGTCGCGGTGGCGCTCTACCCGACCGGCATCGCGCCGCAGCCGACGATCGGGTCGGGTGCATGGCTGGCGCTGCGCGTGCCATGGGTCGCCCTGCTCGCCGTACTGCTCGTGCCGCTGGTGCTCCTGATGCTGTGGGCGCAGCGCCCGCTGCGCCGCCTGCCCCCGGGGATCGGCCACCCCCGGCGCTGGTCACCTGTCCTGCTCGGCGCGGGCACGCTCGTCTGCGCCGTGGCGCTGGCGCGCTTCGCCGCCGCGGGCTTCGCGCCCGGCGGCCGCCTCGCGTGGCCCGTACTGCTCGTCCTCGCGGCCGGGCTGGCACTCGTGCTGCTCTCCGGGCGGGAGACGGCGCCCGCCTGACCCCGCCGCTGCCGCTGCCCGTGATGTTTCTCGTGCTGCCCCGCCGGAGTGATGGCCCGGGGGGGCACCGAGGCCGGGGTGTCCGTCGGAGACGCTGAGGAAAGGTCCGGGCACCCGGTCCCGGCGCGATGCCGGGCGGTTCGCGGGCGGCAGGTCCGCACGACGTGCTGCCTGGGCGCGACTCCCGGGCCGGGGCCGCCACCGTCAGCCTCCTTGGAAAGGGTTCCCCGTCACCGGCCGGGGCCGCTCGCCGCCGCGCGGTCCCGCCAGGCCGGGACGAGGGCCGGGAGCATGAGGAGCGCGGTGAGGACGAACGCCCAGGAGTGGCCGGTCGCGTCGGCCACCGCGCCGAAGCCGACCGCGCCGACACCCATGCCCCCGTCGTAGGCGATGTTCCACAGGGCGGTCACCGTGCCGTACCCGGACAGCGCGACCCGGGAGTACATCAGCGTGAGGGTCGCGCTCTGGGTGATGCCGAAGCCGGCCCCGAACAGGGCCGCGCCGACGACGACCGCGGCCGGGGAGCCCGTGAGGGCGATGAGCAGGATCCCGGTGGCCGAGGAGGCAAGACCCGGCACGAGCAGCCCGGCGGCGCCGTGCCGGTCGGCGCGCCTCCCGGCGACCCAGCGGGCGGCGGTCGCGGCGGCGGGCTGCACGAAGAGGGCCACGGCGACCACGCCCGCGTGCTCGGGCGCCACCGCCGACGGCAGGAAGGTGACGACGATCCCCGCGCCCACCGCCGTCACCGCGAACACGGCGGTGGGACGGCCGAGCGCGCCGGTCCTGGCCGCCGCGAGGATCCCGGGCGGCGGTTCGGACGCCGCCTCCCTGCCCGGCAGGCCGGGGACGGCGGCGATGGAGGCCAGGGCGGCCAGGGCCGCCACCCAGCAGACGGGCCCGTACCCCGTGTGCAGCGCCAGCCAGGCCCCGAGCGGCAGTCCCACCAGCGACGGCACGCCGCTCATGACGCCGATCAGGGCCAGCCCCTCGCCACGGCGCTCCCGCGGTATCAGCTCCGCCGTCAGCGCCCCGCCCGCCACCAGGGCGAACGCGAAGCCGATCCCCCGGACGAGGCAGACCGCCACGAGGCACGCCGCGCTCTGCGACACGATCAGGGCAAGCGCCGGAGCGCCCAGCAGCAGCAATCCCGCCCCGAGCAGCAGGCGGTAGCCGCAGCGCGCCGCCAGCCACGGGGCCACCAGTTCGCCGGCCACGGTCGCCAGCATCAGCGTGCCGGTGGCCAGACCCGCCATGCCGCTGCCGCCGCCCGGCGCGCTCTGCGTGTACGCGGGGACCGCCGACAGCATGAGGTGGAAGCTCGCCGAGGAGCCGACGACCGTCACCAGCCGCAGGAGCAGCGGACGGGTCACCAGGCGCGGCCGCGCCTCGGCAGCCCGGTCCCCGGGAGGGGCGGAGGAGGCCATGGGGCGGCACCTTAGGGCGCGGGCCGCCCGGCGGCCACCCGTTTTCCCCCTGCCGCCAGGGCGGTTGCTCAGGAGTGGGCGCGTCCGCCCGGCCAGGACGCGTACAGGCGCCGTACGCCCTCGGCGATCTCGCGGGGACCTGTGGCGGAGGCGATGCCGAGTCGCAGGAACGGCGCGGGCGGCTCGGCGGCGAAGTACGGGCGGCCCGGTGCGACGGACACCCCGGCGCCGAGCGCGGCGGCGGCGAGCGCCGTCTCGTCGGTGCCGTCCGGGAGGGGCAGCCACACGTGGAAGCCGCCGCGCGGCAGCGGCGGGACCGTGACCCCCTGGGGTGTCCCCGTGGCCAGCGCGGCGCCCATCGCCTCACGCCGCAGCCGCAGTTCGCGGGCGACCGTGCGCAGGTGGCGCGGCCAGGCGGGGCCGCCGACGAGGTCGAGGGCCGCTTCCTGCAGCGGGCGGGCGACGAAGAAGCTCTCGACGGTCTGGATCGCCCGGAGCCGTTCCGCCACCGGGCCGCGCGCCGCGATGGCGCCGACGCGGAAGCTGGGCGATGTCGCCTTGGTGAGCGAGCGGATGTGGACGACGGTGCCGTCGGGGTCGTCGGCGGCCATGGGCGGCGGTGCGGGCGGGGCGTCCTCGTGGGCGAGCATGCGCGCGTAGTCGTCCTCCACCACGAAGGCGCCCGCCGCGCGGGCCACCGCCAGTACGGCGCGGCGCCGTTCGGGGGCGAGGACGGCGCCGGTGGGATTCTGGTGCAGGGGCTGGCAGATCAGTACGCGGGCGCCGCTGGCGGAGAACGCGCGTTCCAGCAGATCGGGTCTGATGCCCTCCCCGTCCACCGGTACGGGCACGGGCCGTACGCCGGATGCGCGGGCCACGGCCAGTATCCCCGGGTAGGTCGGCGACTCCACGAGGACCGGGGACCCGGGGGGTGCGAGTGCGCGCAGCGCGGTGGTGATGGCGCTCTGGCCGCCCGCCGTGACGAGGACGTCGGCGGCGGTGAGCGTGCCCGTGCCGCCGTCGATCTCCCGGGCGAACCAGGCGCGCAGGTCGGTGAGCCCTTCGACGGGCGGCCGGTCCCAGGCGCCCGGCCGCCGTCCGGCGCGCGCGAGAGCTGCGGCGAGGGCGCGTTCCGCGCGCAGCCCGTCGGGGAGGTAGCCGCCGCTCAGCTCCACCGCGCCGGGGGGCGGGGCGGCGAGCGTGGCGAGGACGCCCCCGGCCTCGACGGTGCGCGGGACCTCGCCGGACAGCTCGGCGCTCAGGGTGACCTGCTGCCAGGACGTGTCCCCCGTGCTCCGGCCGGTGGCGCGCGGCTGCGCCCGGAAGGCACCGGCGCCCGGCCGTGTGACGACGAGCCCCTCGGCGGCCAGCGCGGCGAGGGCGCGGGTGACGGTGACGGGGCTGACGCGGAAGCGTTCGACGAGCGCCCGGCTCGACGGCAGCTTCTCCCCTGCCGAGTAGCGGTGCAGCTCTCCCCTCAGGAGCGCGGCCAGCTCACCCTCACTGCTACTCTGTTTCATGAGAGCACAGAGTAGCGCTACCGCCCCCGCCGCGATAGCGGTCCCGCCCCCCGCCACCGGGGGGACCGCCCTCGCGGCCCTCGGCGTCGTCGCCTTCTCCCTCACCTTCCCCGCCACCGTCTGGGCCATGGACGGCCTCGGCCCGTGGACCACGACCTGGGTACGCGTCACCCTGGCCGCCGCCATCGCCGGCTGCTGCCTCCTGGCGGTACGCGCCAGGCCGCCCGCCCGCCGCCACTGGGGCGGCATCGCCGTCGCGGCGGCCGGATCGGTGACCGGATTCCCCCTGCTGAGCACACTGGCGCTACAGACCTCCGACGCCTCGCACGCGGCCGTCGTCGTCGGACTCCTCCCGCTGGCCACGGCCGTCTACGCGACGACGCGTGCCCACAGCCGCCCCTCCCCCGTCTTCTGGATCGCCGCCGGTGCGGGCGCGGCCCTGGTGGTCGGCTTCACCGCCGCGCAGAGCGGGGGCGCGCCGACCCTGGGCGACGTCTACCTCTTCATCGCCGTCCTGCTGTGCGCCGCGGCGTACGGCGAAGGCGCCCGGCTGAGCAGGGAGTTCCCCGGCTGGCAGGTCAACGCCTGGGCGCTGCTCCTCAGTCTCCCGCTCGCCGTCCCCGGCCTGGCGATCGCCCTGCTCGCCGAGCCCGCCACCCTCACCCCGCGCACCGTCACGGGCGTGCTGTGGCTGGCCGTCGGGTCCGGCATCGTGGGTCTCGCCGTCTGGTACCGGGGGCTGGCTCGCGCGGGCATCACCCGTGCGAGCCAACTCCAACTCGCCCAACCGCTGCTGACGCTCCTGTGGTCCGTCCTACTGCTCGGCGAACACCTCCCCGCCGAGACCCTGGCCACCGCACTGGGCGTCCTGCTCTGCATCGCGGTCACCCAGCGCTCACGCGGCTGACCACCACCTCCGGCGCCCGGCGTCACGCACCGGGCCGGTAGTGGTCCTCGTACACCCGCGTCAGCGCACCCAGCGGGTCGGCGGCGACATGGCGTGCGGAGTAGAACACGTTGCCCCGTACCTGCGGGTGCTCGGCGCACAGCGTCAGGTGCCGCGACAGCTCCGCCGGGTCCTGCCAGGCGGCGGCCTGTGCGGGATCACCCACCTTGTATGCGGCCTCCCCGATCCACAACCCGACCCCGGTCCCGTCCGCCACGTCCGCCCACCACCGCACCAGCGTCGCGTAGTCGGCCGCCTCATAGCCGATGTGCCAGTACACCTGCGGCACCACGTAGTCGATCCACTCCTCGCGGACCCAGGTGCGGACATCGGCGTACAGGTCGTCGTACGTCTGCACGCCGCCGCGCGTGTCGGAGCCGAGCGGGTCCGTCGAGCTGTTGCGCCACACCGCGAACGGGCTCACGCCGAACACCGCCGACGGCCTGATCTCCCGCACCCGCGCCGCCATCTCCCGCACGAGCAGGTCGATGTTGTGCCGCCGCCAGTCGCCCCGGTCGCCGAACCCGCCGCCGTGCTCGGCGAACGCCGCGTCGTCGTCGAACTCCTCGCCCGCCACCGGGTACGGGTAGAAGTAGTCGTCCCAGTGCACGCCGTCGAGGGGGTAGCGCTCCACCGCGTCCGCCATCGCGTCCTGCACGAACGCCCGCACCGCCGGAATCCCCGGGTTGTAGTACAACCGCCCGCCGTACCGCACGGTCCACTCCGGGTGCTCCCGCGCCGGATGCCCCGCCGCCAGCCGCCCCGGGTCGTCGTGGAACGCCACCCGGTACGGGTTGAACCACGCGTGCAGCCGCAGCCCCCGCGCGTGCGCCTCGGTGACCGCGAAGTCCAGCGGGTCCCACCCCGGGTCACGGCCCTGCACCCCCGTCAGCCACTCCGACCACGGCTCGTGCGGCGACGGCCAGAACGCGTCGGCGGTCGGACGCACCTGGAGCACCACGGAGTTGAGGCCCCGCGTGACCGCCGTGTCCAGCAGTCCGGTCAGCTCGGCGCGCGCGGCGGAGGCGGACAGCCCGGTGGCGCTCGGCCAGTCGATGTTCGTCACGGAGGCGATCCACATGCCCCGCGTCTCCGTGGTCGACCGCGCGGCGCCGCGCGCGTCCGCCGTGGCGGGCAGCCGCAACCGCCCCGCCGCCTGCGCCTGACGGAGCGTCAGCAGACCGGTCACCGTGCCGATGGCCGAGAAGGCGAGGCTCCGGCGCGTGAGGTGACGCATCACTTCTCCCCTGTCGTTCCGTCACAAGACGTGTGTCCCGCCCAGCGTGACCGACCCGCCGTCGTCATACCCCGGTGACACACCCCTTATGGGAACGACATTCGACGGCTAGCATCGTCGCCACGCGCGAATGGGAGCGCTCCCACACGCCTGCGTACGCCTTCCCCCCCCCCCCCCCCCCCCCCCAACCCCCCCCCCCCCCCCCCCCCCGGGGGGCCCCCCCCGCCCGGGGCCCCCCCCCCCCCCCCCGGCGGCCCGCCCCCGGCCGCCCCCCCACCCTGCCCCACCCTCCATCCACACGCCACGGCCGCCGCAGGGCGGCCACGCCCGGAGAGGAGCACCAACCGTGCGCACAGGGAGACCGGCCGCGGCACTCATCGCCGCCGCGGCACTCACCGGCGGCCTGCTCACCGCGGGTACCGCCCCGGCCCAGGCCGGGGCGCGGGCCGCCGAACGGGCCGCCCCCGCCCAGGCCGCCGCCGACTACACCTGGGACAACGTCCAGATACGCGGCGGCGGTTTCGTGCCGAGCGTCGTCTTCAACCGGTCGGAGCCCGACCTCGTCTACGCGCGGACCGACATCGGCGGCGCCTACCGCTGGGACGAGCCCGGCCAGGAGTGGATCCCGCTCCTCGACCACGTCGGCTGGGACGACTGGGGCCACACCGGCGTCGCCTCCGTCGCCACCGACCCGGTGGACCCCGACCGCGTCTACGCGGCCGTCGGCAGCTACACGAACGACTGGGACCCCGGCAACGGCGCGATCCTCAGGTCGTCCGACCGCGGCGAGACCTGGCGGACCACGGAGCTGCCGTTCAAGCTCGGCGGCAACATGCCGGGCCGCGGCATGGGCGAGCGCCTCGTCGTGGACCCGAACGACAACGACGTCCTCTACCTCGGCGCCCCCAGCGGCGAGGGCCTGTGGCGCAGCACGGACGCGGGCGTCACCTGGGCGGAGGTCGCCTCGTTCCCCAACCCCGGTGACTACGCGCCGAACCCGTCGGACACGTCCGGGTACGAGAGCGCCCTCGTCGGCGTGGCCTGGGTGACGTTCGACCCCGCCTCGGGCACGGCGGGCAGCCCGACGCCGACGCTCTACGCGGGCGTCGCCGACCTCCAGGAGAGCATCTACCGTTCCACCGACGCGGGCGCGACCTGGGAGGCGGTCCCCGGCCAGCCCACCGGCTTCCTGCCGCACAAGGGCGTCCTGGACGAGGCGACGGGCGACCTGTACGTGGCGACGAGCGACGACGCGGGCCCGTACGGCGGCGCGGACGGCGAGGTCTGGCGCCTCGACACCGCGACCGGCGCGTGGACCGACATCTCCCCCGTCCCGGCGGGCGGCGACCGGTACTTCGGCTTCAGCGGCCTGAGCGTGGACCGGAGCAGCCCCGGCACGCTGATGGTGAGCGCCTACAGCTCGTGGTGGCCGGACACGCAGTTCTTCCGCTCGCGCGACGGCGGCGACACGTGGACGCGCGCGTGGGAGTTCACGAGCTACCCGAACCGCGACAAGCGCTACGAGATCGACATCTCCGAGGTCCCCTGGCTCGACATGGGCGCGCAGCCGCAGCCGCCCGAGGAGGCGCCGAAGCTCGGCTGGATGACGGAGGGCCTGGAGATCGACCCGTTCGACTCCGACCGGATGCTGTACGGCACGGGCGCGACGCTCTTCGGGACGACGGATCTGACGGCCTGGGACCGCGACGAGACGCTGACGATCCGCCCGGTGGTGGACGGCCTGGAGGAGACGGCCGTCCTCGACCTGGCGAGCCCGCCGAGCGGCGCGGAGGTGCTGAGCGGCCTCGGGGACATCGCGGGCTTCCGGCACACGGACGTCGAGGAGGTGCCGGCGCGGGCGTTCCCGTCGTTCGGGACCACGACCAGCCTGGACTTCGCCGAGCTGAGCCCGAACGCGGTGGTGCGCGTCGGCAACCACGTCGGCGAGGGCACGGCGCCGACCGTCGCGTTCTCGACGGACGGCGGCGCGAACTGGTTCCAGGGCACGGCCCCGGCCGGGGCGCACGGCGGGACGGTCGCGGCGGCCGCGGACGCGAGCCGTTTCGTGTGGAGCCCCGAGGGCGCCGGGGTGCACTACTCGGTGGGCTACGGGACGTCGTGGACCGCCTCGCGCGGCATCCCGGCGGGCGCGCGCGTGGAGGCGGACCGGGTGGACCCGGACGTCTTCTACGGCTGGGCGGACGGCACGTTCTGGGTGAGCACGGACGGCGGCGCGTCGTTCACGGCGTCCCCGGCGGCGCTGCCGGACGAGGGCGGCTACTTCGCGACGGTGCCCGGGAGGCAGGGCCACGTGTGGCTGGCTGGCGCGGAGGGCGGGCTGTGGCGTTCGACGGACGCGGGTGCGACGTTCACGGAGGTGCCCGGCATCGACGCGGACACGATCGGCTTCGGCCGGGCGGCGGAGGGCGCGGCGTACCAGGCGCTGTACAGCAGCGGCGTGGTCGGCGGCGTGCGCGGCATCTACCGGTCGACGGACGCCGGGGCGACCTGGCTGCGGATCAACGACGACGAGCACCAGTGGGCCTGGACCGGCGCGGCGATCACGGGTGACCCGAAGGTCTTCGGCCGGGTGTACGTGAGCACGAACGGCCGGGGCGTCGTCTACGGCGACAGCGGGGACGGCGGCGGCGGTCCCGAGGAGCCGGGCGGCCCCGGCGAGCCGGGCGAGCCGGGTGACTGCGCGGTCGCGTACCGCGTGACGGGGCAGTGGTCGGGCGGCTTCCAGGGCGAGGTCAGGCTGACGAACACCGGTGCGGCCCCGCTCAGCGGCTGGGAGCTGGCCTGGGACTTCCCGGCGGGCCAGCGCGTCAGCCAGCTGTGGAACGGCTCGTTCACCCAGTCGGGGGCGACCGTGACGGTCTCCCCCGCCGCGTGGAACGCGACGCTGCCGCCGGGCGGTTCGGCGACCGTCGGCTTCCTCGGCAGCTGGTCGGGCGGCAACCAGGCGCCCGCCTCGTTCACGGTGGACGGCGCCCCCTGCGCGGCGTCCTGACACCCGGCGGCGGACGGGCCCGGCGATGCCCCGGGCCCGCCCGCCGCCGCGGCGGGGGTACGGTCGTCCTGCACATGACCGAGGGGACGACCAGCGAAGGGGCACGCGAGTGGACGGCCTGGGGAACGGTCCGGGGAACGCCCCGGCGGACGGCATCGGACGCGTCGGCGTCGTCGGCTGCGGCCAGATGGGCGCGGGCATCGCGGAGGTGTGCGCGCGGGCGGGTCTCGACGTCCGCGTGGCGGAGACGACCGGCGAGGCGCTGGAACTGGGCCGTACGCGCCTGGTCAACTCGCTGGACCGCGCCGTCGAGCGCGGCAAGGCGACGGCGGCGGAGCGCGACGCCGCGCTGGAGCGGCTGTCGTTCACGACGGATCTGGGCGAGTTCGCCGACCGCGATCTGGTGATCGAGGCGGTCGTGGAGAACGAGCAGGTGAAGACGGAGATCTTCCACCTCCTCGACCAGGTGGTGACGCGTCCCGACGCCATCCTCGCGTCCAACACGTCGGCGATCCCGCTGGTCAACCTGGCGGTGGCGACGAGCCGTCCCGCACAGGTGCTCGGCATCCACTTCTTCAACCCGGCGCAGGTGCAGCGGCTGGTCGAGCTGGTGCCCGCGCTCACGACGGCGGAGGAGACGGTGGCGCGGGCCGAGCGGCTCGTGACGGAGGTGCTGGGCAAGCACGCGATCCGCGCCCAGGACCGGTCGGGGTTCGTGGTGAACGGGCTGCTGGTGCCGTACCTGCTGTCGGCGATCCGGATGTTCGAGTCGGGCGCGGCGGGCCGCGACGACATCGACCGCGGGATGGAGCTGGGCTGCGCGCACCCGCAGGGGCCGCTGAAGCTGGCGGACCTGATCGGTCTCGACACGGTCGCCTCCATCGCCGAGTCGATGTACCAGGAGCACAAGGAGCCGCTGTACGCGCCTCCGCCGCTGCTGCTGCGGATGGTCGCCGCGGGCCACCTGGGCCGGAAGTCGGGCGCGGGGTTCTACGCGTACGCCTGAGCCTGCGGGTACGGTCGGCGGCCTGTCGGGCCTGGCGGGGGGGCTGCGTCCGCCCGGCAGGACGAGCGTCGTGACGTCGATGCGGCTTAGGCCCCCGTCAGTGCGGAGCGTCGCCGGGGGAAGGGCGTCCTCCGGGACGATGCCGTGCTGACCGGGACCTCGCGAGCGCTGCGGCGGGGCTGCTCGCCATGGCGAACGGCCTCGGGGCGTGCGTCCCGGGCGGCCGGTCCCGACCCGCCGCCCGGAGCAGCCGTTCCCAGGCGGGCGAGGCGGGTCAGGAGGCCCGTTTGCGGGTGGCGGTCTTCTTCTGCGCCGTCTTCTTCTGCGCGCTCTTCGCCGGGGCCGCCTTCTTGCCCGTGCTCTTCTTCGCCGCGCCCTTCCCGCCCGCCGTCTTCCCGGCGGCCGCCTTCTTCGCCGGGGCGCGCTTGCGGGCGGGCTTCTCCCCCGCCCCGCCCTCCCCCTTGATGGGGTGCACGGTCGCGTCCCCGCCCCCGGCGCCCTCCTCCTCGCCGCGCCCGGCGCGCGCCTTGCGGACGCTGTCCTCCAGCGCCGCCATGAGGTCTACGACCTTGCCGCCCCCGCCTTCGGCCTCCTTGGCCTGCTCGGGTTCGACTCCGGCGAGCTTGGCGTCCGCGAGCGTCTCGACGGCCTCGCGGTACTCGTCGTGCAGGTCGGCCATGTCCACCTCGCCGAGGGTGTCCATCAGCGTGTCGGCGAGGTCCAGCTCGGCGTCGCGGACGGTGACCCGTTCGGTGGGCGCGAGGCCGGACGCGGAGCGGATCTCGTCGGGCCACAGGAGCGTGTGCATGCCGAGGACGTCCTCGTCGAGCGCCCTGACCAGCGCGAGCGTCTCCCGCCCGCGCATCGCCAGCTTGGCGATGGCCCCCTTATCCGCGCGGCGCAGCGCCTCGCGCAGCAGCACGTACGGCTTAGCCGCGCCCGTGTCGGCCGTCAGGTAGTACGACTTGTCGAGCTGGTAGGGGTCGATGGTGCTGACGGGGACGAAGCCGAGGATCTCCACCGTCCGCGCGCTGGGCAGGGGCAGCAGGGCCAGGTCGTCGTCCGTGAGCTGGACGAGCGAGCCGTCCGCCGTGACGAACCCCTTGCCGATCTCGTCGCCCGAGACCTCCTCGCCGTCCAGCTCGCACACCTTGCGGTACCGGATGCGTCCCTCGTCGGCGGTGTGGATCTGGCGGAACGAGACGGAGTGGTTCTCGGTGGCGCTGACGACCTTGACGGGGATGGTGACCAGCCCGAAGGAAATCGATCCCTTCCATATGGTGCGCAACATTCGCCCCTTTCGTGCCAGTCTCAGGGTATGCCTGTCGTCACGGTCGAGGGTCGCCGTCTGCCGCTGTCCCACCTGGACAAGGTGCTCTACCCGGACGGCACCACCAAGGGCGAGGTGCTGCACCACTACGCCTCGCACGGCGCCGTCCTCCTCCCCCACCTCAGGGACCGGCCGCTGAGCCTGCTGCGCTATCCGGACGGCCCGGAGGGGCAGCGTTTCTTCACCAAGAACGTGCCGCCCGGCACCCCCGACTGGGTGAACACCACGGACGTCCCCCGTTCCGGCGGCGGCACGCTGCGGCAGGTGATGGTGCAGGACCTGCCCAGCCTGGTGTGGGTGGCGAACATGGTCGCCGAGCTGCACACGCCCCAGTGGCACGCGTCCACGCCCGGTGTCGCGGACCGGCTGGTCTTCGACCTGGACCCGGGCGCCCCCGCGACCGTCGTGGACTGCTGCCGCGTCGCGCTGTGGCTGCGGGAACGGCTCGCGGCGGACGGCCTGGCCGCGTACGCGAAGACGTCGGGGTCGAAGGGCCTGCACCTGCTGTGCGCGCTGCGGCCCGTGCCGTCGGAGCGCGCCTCGGCGTACGCGAAGGCCGTCGCCGTCGAGGCCGCGGCGGGACTGCCGGGCCTGGCCATCGCCGTCATGGCCAGGCAGGAACGGCCGGGGAGGGTCTTCATCGACCACAGCCAGAACGCGGCGCGGAAGACGACCGCCGCCCCCTACACGCTGCGGGCGCGCGCGGCGGCGACCGTGTCCGCGCCCGTGACCTGGGAGGAGGTCGCGGACTGCGCGGACCCGGCCGACCTCGACATCCGCCTGCCCGACCTGCCGGGCAGGCTGGCGGCGTACGGCGACCTGATGCGCCCGCTCACCACCCGCCGCGCCGCGCGGCCCCTCCCTGAGCCGGGCTCCTAGACGAGCTGCGGCGCGCCGGTCAGCCGGAGGCTCCGCTCCCACAGCAGCTCGCGCGCCGCCGGGTCGTACGCCTGCTCGTCCGCCCGCGCGTCGTCCGTACGGTCGAAGAAGCGGCCGGTGACGCCCGCGGTCTCCTCGCCCACGACGAGGCGGCGGGTGGCGGCCACGCCGGTCTCCACCGTGTCCACGCTGCGGCCGATCCAGTCGCGGACGAGCTTGGTCGGCATGTACGTGCCGGGGTGCAGGCTGGTGAACGTCACCTCGTCGGCGGGGACGCGTTCGGCGAGGTGGAAGGCCGTCATGACCTGGGCGAGCTTGCTCTGCCGGTAGGCGCGCGCGCCCTCGTAGCCGCGGGTCAGCATCAGGTCGTCGAAGTCGATCGCCTGCTGCCCGAGGGAGGCGACGAACACGACCCGCGCGGGGGCCGACGCGCGCAGCAGCGGGAGGAGTTCGAGGGTGAGGAGGAAACCGGCGAGGTGGTTGACGGCGAAGCGCAGCTCGTGGCCGTCCGCGCTGGTGCGGCGGGTGACGCCGTCGGGCTCGCCGCCGCCGATGCCCGCGTTGTTCACCAGGCCGTCGAGCCGGTCCGCCGTGTCCCGTACCTCGGCGGCCATGCGGCGCACCTGGGCGAGGTCCGCGAGGTCGGCCAGCACCGTCCGGGGGGCGGGCGCGCCGAGGCCGGCGACCTCGGCCGCGAGCCGGTCGAGCCTGGCCCGGTCCCGTCCGTGGAGGATCAGCGCCTCGCCGCCGGCCGCGAGGTCGAGCGCCAGGGCCCGGCCGAGGCCGTCGGTGGCCCCGGTGACGAGGATGGTGCGGGACTCGGTCATGGACGAACCCTCCGGTACGCGCGGTGAACGGTCACGTGCGGCCCGTGCGGCGGGGCCACGGGGGCCACTCTAATTCGAGACGCGGCGTCCCGGTACAGGGCGCCCCCCGCCGCCGCGCGACGGGGGCGGGGGGCGTTCCGTCCGCTCAGGGACGGCCCAACGGCCCGGTCACTTGTGGCACTTGCCCCCGTGCTTGTCGCACTTCTTCTTGGGGACGTACTTGTCGGTGACGGTGACGGTGTGGGCGGTGCCCTCGGTGATGACCGTGGTGACGGGCTCGATCCGCGGGCCGGAGGGGAGCAGCACGTGGGCGTTCTCCCCGGTCTGCGTCTCGGTGACGGTGCAGCGCGTGCCCGCCGGGATGTCCTCGATGGCCTGCGCCGTGTAGGTGCCCGCCGGGGTGCCGCCCTCGATGGTGAAGATCTGGTCGTACATGCCTGACGGGTCGTCGCACTCGGTCTCGATGACGATGCCGCCCTGCTTGCCCGCCCCCGGTCCGATGATGCGCTTGACGACCTGGAGGGAGCCGGAGCCGCGCGCGTACGTGTCGGTGACGGAGACGTCCTGCGTCTCGCCCGCGACGATGGTGACGCTGCCCGGCTCGATCATCGGTTCGCCGACGAGGTCGACGAACTCGTTGTCGCCGTCGGCGGTTTCGGTGACGGTGCACAGGCTGCCCGCGGGGATGCCGGTGATGACGCGCTCGTGGTCACCGGCGGGGGTGCCCGCCTCGAAGGTCAGGACGTGGTGCTGGTCGAGGTCGGTGTCCGGGTCCTGGTCGACGCAGTCCACCTCGACGACGACCTCGCCCTGGCGGCCCGCGCCGTCGCCCAGGATGCTCTTGGTCACGCGGAGGCCGCCCGCCGCGTACGGGACGAGTTCGGCGCCCGCGCGGACCGTCAGCTCGGCCTCCTGGGCGAGGATCAGGGTCTGCGCCTCGGCGAAGCCCGGGTTGGAGCCGTCGTACAGCAGCGCGTTGCCGACCAGCACGGTCTGCGTGCGCTGGAGGACGAACCCCTGCGGCCGCTCGTCGGAGACGCTGCGCGCCCACAGGTCGGTCCCGGGCTCCACCTCGTCGCCGTCCTGGAGCCGGTTCGCGCCCTCGGGGTCGGTGAAGACCTCGACGCCGCCGACGGTCTCCAGGACCGCGGGGCCGTCGCCCGTGACACGGAAGGGACCGGCGATCTCGCCGGTGTCCGGGACGTACGCGAAGTCGGGGGTGACCGTCAGCTCCGGCTCGTCGGGCTCGGGGCTCGGCCCGTTGGCCAGCGCGTCCGCGACGATCGCCTCGGTGAACGGGCGGACGGGGCTGTCGGTCGCCAGGACCAGGCGGTCGGTGAAGAACCAGATGGCGGCCTGCACGGCGGCGGCGCGCTGGTTGTCGTTGGCGGCGCCCGCGGGCTCCGCCGTGACGGGGAAGTAGTTCAGCAGGATGTACTCGACGTACCCGAGGTTCGGGACGTTGGCCTCGGACCACTCGCCGAACTCGTAGTGGATGCCGACCTCGGTGTCCACGTCGAGGTCGATGCAGTAGGACAGCGCGGTCGTGCCGTTCCTGTCCTGGATCTCGATCGTGCCCGCGAACGCGACGGGGTCCGCCGTGGAGCCGTCCGGGATGCCCGCGGGGTAGCCGCCCAGGGGGTCGAAGTCGTCGGGCGCGTCATAGGCGGACAGCGCCGTGCCGTTGACGGTCCCGATGATGGTCGCCTCGGTGAACAGGCCCGCGGGGCCGGCGGCCCGCTGCTCGGGGATGATCCGCGCGGCGGCCCCGCCGGTCGTCCCCGCGGTGAGGAACACGGCCGCGAGGCCGACCACCAGCGCCCGGAACAGCCGGTGCGCCTTCTGTCTCCGTACTGTCATACAGACTCTCACCCTTCCCGATCACCTGCTGATTGCCCACGGTTGTCCGGGCTTTGCAGATCGGGAGGAACTATAGCAATGCGGAGAAAAATGGACATGAAACCGCCGCCCCGCCGGGAACTGGGCCCGGCGGGGCGGTGGAAGGGGCGTACGGCGGCGGGGTCAGGCGCGCAGGCCCGCCCCCGTCCGCTCGGCCGCGGCCGCGACGGCGGCCTCGCGCGCGGCGGTCAGCTCGTCCGCCGTGAGCGTGCGGTCGGGAGCGCGGAAACGCAGCGCGTACGCCAGGGACTTGCGGCCCTCGCCCAGCTGCTCGCCGGTGAAGACGTCGAACAGGCGCAGCGATTCCAGCAGCCCGCCCGCGCCCTCCCGCAGCGCCGCCTCGACCTCGGCGGCCGGCACACCGGCGTCCACGACCAGCGCGACGTCCTGCGTGGCCACCGGGAACGACGAGATCCGCGGCGCCTCCACGACCCCGGCCCCGGCCCGTTCCAGCAGGTCGAGGTCTGCCTCCATCGCGCAGGTGCGGGCCGGGAGACCGAGGGCCTTCACGACGCGCGGGTGCAGCTCGCCCGCGTGGCCGACGACCGTGCGCTCGCCGTCCAGGACCACCGAGAGCGCCGCGCAGCGGCCGGGGTGCCAGGGGGCGTACCGCGCGTTCTCCAGGTGCAGTTCGGCGCCCGCGGCACGGGCGACGGTACGGGCGGCCTCGACCGCGTCGGACCAGCCGGCCGGGCGTCCGCCGCCCCACCAGCCCTGCTGCTCGCGCACCCCCGCGAGGACGGCGGCGACGTGCCGGGGCTGCCGGGGCAGCGCGGCGTTCAGCGCGGCGATCTCCTCGTCGGACGGCCGGGCGGTCACGGCCGGGCGGAACGCGGCGGGCTCGTCGCCGGTCGCCAGGAAGACCAGGCCGGTCTCGAAGAGGGCGAGGTCCTGCGCGCCGCGCCCGTGGTTGCGGCGCAGGGCCTCCAGGAGGCCGGGCAGCAGCGTGGTGCGCAGCCCGCCCTCGGTGTCGTCCAGCGGGTTGACGAGGCGGACGGTGCGGCGGCGCGGGTCGTCGGCGGCCAGGCCGAGCGCGTCGTACTGCGCGGGGCCGGTGAACGGGTAGTTCGGCGCCTCGACGTACCCGGCGCCCGCGAGGGCGCGGCCGGTCCTGCGGTGGAGCCGCTGCCGCTCCGTCAGGCCGCGTCCGGCCGGGGGCCTCGGCAGCCGGGACGGGAGGGCCGCGTAGCCCTCCAGCCTGATGACCTCCTCGGCGAGGTCGTTGGGGTCGGTGAGGTCGGGCCGCCAGCTGGGCGGGGTGACGGTCAGCACGTCGCTGCCGGTGACCGAGCAGCCGACCTGCTGGAGGCGGCGCACGACGGTCTCCCGCCCGTAGGCGACCCCGGCCACCCGGTCGGGGTGGTCGGCGGGGATGGTGACCGGCGCGGCGGGGGCGGCGCCGCCGATCTCGGTGACGCCCGGGTGCGCCGTGCCGCCGCCGAGGAGCACCAGCAGGTCCACCGCGCGCTGGGCGGCGGCGGGCGCGGCCTCGGGGTCCACGCCGCGCTCGAAGCGGCGGGACGCCTCGCTGGCCAGCTTGTGGCGGCGCGCCGAGCGTGCGATGGGGACCTGGGCGAAGTGCGCGGCCTCCAGGACGATCTCGGTGGTGCCCTCGGGCGCGCCGACCAGCGGCTGCTCGGTGGTGTCGGCGATCTCCGTGTCGGCGCCGCCCATGACGCCGGCCAGGGCGACCGGGCCGGTGTCGTCGGTGATGACGAGGTCCTCGGGGTCGAGGACGCGCTTGGCGTCGTCGAGCGTCGTCAGCCGCTCGCCCGCCGTGGCGCGCCGGACGCCGATGGGTCCGGAGAGGCGGGCGTGGTCGTAGGCGTGGAGGGGCTGCCCGATCTCCAGCATCACGTAGTTGGTGATGTCCACGGCCAGCGAGATGGGGCGCATCCCGGCCTTCTGGAGGCGGCGGGTGAGCCACACCGGGGACACCGCGTCGGGGCGCAGGCCGGTGACGCGGCGGACGACGAGGCGATCGCACGCCTCCTGGTCCTCGACGCGCGCCGGGTAGCCGTCCGCGTTGGGCGCGGGGACGTCGAGCAGCGCCGGGTCGCGCAGCGGCAGGCCGTACGCGGTGGCGGCCTCGCGGGCGAGGCCGCGCATCGACAGGCAGTAGCCGCGGTCGGGGGTGACGGCGATGTCGAGGACCTCGTCCACCAGCTCCAGCAGGGCGATGGCGTCGGTGCCGGGCTCGTGTCCCGGCGGGAGGACGACGATGCCGTCGTGGTCGTCGCCGAGGCCCAGTTCGCGGGCGGAGCAGATCATGCCCTCGGAGACCTTGCCGTAGGTCTTGCGGGCGGAGATCTCGAAGCCGCCGGGCAGGACGCCGCCGGGGAGGATGACGACGACGTGGTCGCCGGGGCGGAAGTTGGTGGCGCCGCAGACGATGTTCTGGGGCTCGCCCGTGCCGTTGGCGGCGCCGACGTCGACCTGGCACCAGCGGATCGGCTTCTTGAAGCCGGCGAGTTCCTCGATCGCCAGGACGCGGCCGACGACGAGCGGTCCCGTGATGTCGTCGCCGAGCCGCTCGACCGTCTCGACCTCTAGGCCCGCCGCGATGAGCCGGGTGGCGACGTCGCGGCCCGACGTCCCCTCGGGCAGGTCCACGTACTCGCGCAGCCAGGAGAGCGGGGCGCGCATCAGATCTCCATCCCGAACGGCCGGGTGAACCGGACGTCACCCTCGATCATGTCTCGCATGTCCACGATGTTGTGGCGGAACATCAGCATCCGCTCCAGGCCGAAGCCGGCCGCGAAGCCGCTGTACTTCTCCGGGTCGATGCCGCAGGCGATCAGGACGCGCGGGTTCATCACGCCGCAGCCGCCCAGTTCGATCCAGCCCTCGCTGGAACAGGTGCGGCAGGGCCGGTCCGGGTTGCCCACGGACTCGCCGCGGCAGCGGAAGCACACCATGTCCATCTCGGCGGACGGCTCGGTGAAGGGGAAGTAGTTCGGGCGCAGCCGCGTGTGCATGCCGGGGCCGAAGAGCGACTGCACCATGTGGTCGAGCGTGCCCTTGAGGTCCGACATGGTCAGGCCCTCGTCGATGGCGATCAGCTCGACCTGGTTGAAGACGGGGGTGTGCGTGGCGTCCAGCTCGTCGGTGCGGTAGACGCGGCCCGGGCAGACCACGTACAGCGGCGGCTTGCGCGTCAGCATGGAGCGGATCTGCACCGGCGAGGTGTGCGTGCGCAGGACGAGTCCCGAGCCGTCGGCGGGGGTGCCCTCGCGGTCGTCGGCGACGAAGAACGTGTCGTGCGTCGTCCTGGCCGGGTGGTCGGGGCCGATGTTGAGGGCGTCGAAGTTGAACCAGTCGGCCTCCGCCTCGGGGCCCTCGGCGACCTCGTAGCCCATGGCGACGAAGATGTCCTCGACGCGCTCCGACAGCGTGGTGAGCGGGTGCCTCGCCCCGGCGGGCACGCGGTCCCAGGGGAGGGTGACGTCCACCGCCTCCTCCACGAGCACGCGCTCGTCGCGCTCGCGCTCCAGCTGCTCCTGGCGGGCGGCGAGCGCCTTGGAGACCGCGCCCCTGGCCTGGCCGACGCGCTTGCCCGCGTCCGCCTTCGCGTGCGGCGGCAGGGCGCCGATCTCGCGGTTGGCGAGGGCGAGCGGCGAGCGGTCGCCCGCGTGGGCGGTCCTGACCTCGCGCAGGGCGTCGAGGCTGCCCGCCGCGGTGATCGCGGCCAGCGCCTCGTCCCGGGCGGCGTCGATCCGTTCCGGCTTGAGCGCCTCGACCTCGACTGGGTCGTACGACTTGTTGGGTGCCGACATCTCTTCCCGTGCTTCCGTTTGGCTTGACGCCCCGCTGCGCGCCCCGGGGTGCCCGGGGACCGAGTCTAAGCGGGTGCGTGGCGACTTCCGAACGCGGCGTCGGCCCGCGGGACCGGGGCGCTCCCCTCAGGAGAAGAAGGGCGGGGTGCCCGCGGGCAGCACGAAGCGGAAGCGCGCGCCGCCGCCGTCGGAGCGGCCGGCGGTGACGGTGCCGCCGTGGGCCTCGACGATGCCCTTGACGATGTACAGGCCGAGGCCGGTGCCGGCCCGGTCGCCGCCGCGCCAGAAGCGGGTGAAGACGCGCTGCGCGGCGTCCTCGGGGATGCCGGGGCCCTCGTCGCTCACGGTGACCGCCGTCCCCTCCTGGCCGCGCCGGGTCTCGGCGGGGGGCGCCGGGCGCATCTCGACGGTGACGGTCCCGGCGCCGTGGCGCACCGCGTTCTCCAGCAGGTTGCCGAGGACCTGGTCGATCTTGTCGGGGTCGGCCCACAGGCCGGGGAGCCGTCCCTCCACACGCAGGTCGAAGCGGTCGGGGGGGCAGCCGCCGTGGACGAGGGTGGCGACGTGGCGGCGGACGGCCTCGTCGAGGCGCACGGGCTGGCGGCGCAGCTCCAGGCGGCCTGACTCGATGCGGGAGACGTCGAGCAGTTCCGTGATGAGGCGGGTGACGCGGTCGGCGTCGCCGTCGACGGTCTGGAGCATCAGGCGCTTCTGCTCGTCGGTGAAGCGTTCCCACTTGTCGAGCATGGTCGCGGTGAAGCCCTTGACCGAGGTGAGGGGGGAGCGCAGCTCGTGGGCGACGGTGGCGATCAGCTCGGCGTTGTTGCGCTCCGAGCGCTTGCGGGCGTCGGTGCCCCGGAGGGTGACGACGAGGCGGCGCAGGGGTCCCGAGGGGCGGGTGCGGACGTAGCGCGCGGCGACGAGGACCTCGCGGCCGTCGGGGAGGACGAGGTTGCGCTCGGGCTGTCCCGAGCGGGTGGCGAGGCCGTGGTACGGGTCGGTGAGCCGCCACCAGCGGCGGCCCTCGGGGTCCTCCAGCGGGAGGGCCTGCTCGATGGGCGCGCCGAGCGCGGCGGCGGCCAGGCGGCCGGTGAGGCGTACGGCCTCGGCGTTGAAGCAGGTGACCATGCCGTCACTGTCCGCGACGACCAGTCCGTCGGGAAGATCATCGGGCCGGAGGTCCGACTCCCCGGCACCGGCAGCGGAATGCATCCCCGTGAGCCCCTCTCCCAGTGCCGGTCAGCCTACTAGTGCCGGGCGGGGAGGAACTCCCCCTGTACGCCCCCGGTCACGCGGGAACGCGGCCTCCCCCGGCGGTTTCCGGCGGTCCCGGGCGGTCGGGCGGTGCGGGGGCCCGTGCCTGAGCGCGGTCGCTCCGCTACGGTGTGGCCGCACGTGTCTACTTCAGGGGCTCCCCATGGTCGAGAACGCGCCAGGCGACGGCGCCGGTCCTCCCTCCTTCCCTTCGTTCCCCTCCTTCGACGACCGCGTCCCGTTCCTCGTCCGCCTGGAGGAGACGGAGCGCAAGGCGCTGCTCGCGCTCGGCAGGCGGGTCACGTACGGCCTGCGGACGCAGATCATCCACCAGCACGACCCGTCCACCCACGTCCTGCTCGTCCTCAAGGGCCGGCTGATGGTGACGGCCGCCGCGGCGAAGGGGTACGTGGTGCTGCTGGCGCTGCGGCGGCCGGGCGACATCGTCGGGGAGTCGGCGGCGCTGTCGGGGGCGCCGCGTTCCGCGTCGGTGACGACGCTGGAGGAGGTGGAGTGCGCGTCGGTGGGGCGCGGGACGTTCCTCGACTTCCTGGCCGACTACCCGCACGCGCACCACCAGTTGAGCGGTCTGCTGGTGGACCGCGTACGGGCGGGTGACCGCAGGGCGCTGCAGTTCGCGTCGCTGTCGGTGCGGGAGCGGCTCGCGGTGCTGCTGCTCGACCTGCTGCGCTCGCACAGCCGCCGCACCGAGAGCGGACTCGAACTGACGGTGCCGCTCAGCCAGCAGGAGCTGGCCGGTTCGGTCGGCGCCTCGCGCGAGGCGATAGCCCGGCTGCTCACCGACCTGCGCAGGAACGGCGTGGTGGACACCGCGCGCCGCAGGATCGTCGTGCTGCGGCCGGAGGTGCTGCGGCGGATCACGGCCGGGGTCGAGGGGCTCTGACGGCCGGAAGAACCGTGTGCGCGGGGGAAGTTGTGCGTCATCGGTCACACTCCGTCTGTGCCGGTCGTCCTACGCGGAAGTGCCTCCGGTGGCGCAGGCTGATCACCGCAAGGAGGCACACCTTCCGAGGAGCGAGCCGTCATGGCAGATGCCGAGTCCGAACCGTTGCACAGGACCATCGTGCTGACCGACATCGAGGGATCGGGCAGCGGTGACGACGTCGTGCGGCGCGTGCGGCGCCACCACATGCACGAGGCGGTGCAGTACGCGCTGGAGGCGGCCGGTGTCCGGCACACCGACCAGCACCTGGAGGATCGGGGGGACGGCCTCATGGCGCTGATCAGCCCGCTGGTCGGGAAACCGGCCCTGCTGCGGGCGCTGCTGGCCGAGGTCCCGGCGCGGCTCGGGGCGTACAACCGGGTGGCGGCGGACAGCGCGCAGGTGCGGCTGCGGGTGGTCGTGGCGGCGGGCGAGGTGACGCCGCACCGGCTGCCGGGCGTGCACGGGGGCGCGTACGGCTGGGACCTGGACCAGGCGTTCCGGCTGCTGGACGGGGAGCCGCTGAAACGGGCGCTGCGCGAGCGGCGCGGTGGCGCGGAGCACGGCGACTCGGCCGACATGGTGCTGTGCGTGTCGGAGTCCGTGTACCAGGGCGTGGTGCGGCACAACCACCGCGGCATCCGCGGCGACTCCTTCCACGAGGTGGCGGTCGAGGGGAAGGAGGGGCTCGTGCGCGGCTGGCTGCACGGGCGGCCCGCCCCCGGTGGTACGGCACGGGGGTCCGTACCACCGGGGACGGCGGCGGGGCAGCGGCTGCCGGAGGTGATGGTCCTGGGGGACGCGCAGTTCGGGCACCGCTACGGGGTCACCGGCGGCCATGTCGGCGGCGACGTGGTGATGGGCGACAAGATCATGCGCGCCGACGGCGACGGGGAGGGCGTTGACGGATGGTGACGGAGGACGAGAGGCCGGCGCCCGACGCGCAGCCGCCGGGGCCCGCCGAGGAGCCGTCCGCGGCCGCCGTGGACGAGGGCGGGCGCCCGGCCGACGCCTGGGACGCCGCGCGGGAACTGCGCGACTACGCCCCCAGCGCGTTCGGCGCCGCGGCCAGGCACGGGGTGTCCGGCGGCCGGGTCACGGGGGACGTGGTCCTGGGCGACAAGGTGTACGTGGGCGGCCCGCGCGAGCAGCTGCACCTGTCGGGCGAGGTGCCGGGCGCGGAGGTGGCGGCGCTCGCCGAAGTGTTCCACGAGGGCGACGCGTTCGAGGGCGCGCTCGCCGAACTGCGGGCGTCCCGCGTGGTGATCCTCAGGGGGGACCACGACTCGGGGCGCCGCGCCGCCGCGCTGATGCTGCTGCGGCGCGCCGGGGCGTCCCGCATCCGCGCGCTCGACCCGGACACGGGCCCGGCGGCGCTGGTGAAGGACGTGGCGGCGGCGGACGGTTACGTCGTCTGCGACCTGGTCACGACGCGCAGCAACCCGCTGCGGCAGCACCATCTGCTGCGCTGCCAGGAGCGGATGCGCAAGCGGGACGCGTACCTCGTCGTCACCGTCGCGCGCTCCGCGGCGCTGGGGGACGTCGAGCCCGTCGAGTGGCGCCGCCCCGGCCCGGAGTCCGTGCTCGCCGCGCACCTGCGGCACCACCTGGCGTCGGACGGCGAGGCCGGGCGGCTGCTCGCGCTCCCGCAGGTGCGCGCCTTCCTGTCCGTCGGCGGGCGCCCGGCACGCCACGTCGCGGGCTTCGCCGCCGAGGTGCTGCGCCACCACCGCGGGGAGATCCCGGCGGAGGAGCTGGAGTCGTACGGCCAGGAGGCGCTGCTGCGCGAGGTGGACGGCTGGCTGAGCGCGCCGCCGGACCGGGTCGGGCTGCGGGACAAGGCGTTCCTGCTGGCGCTCGCCGTCCTGGACGAGGGCCCGTACGCCACGGTCGCGCAGCTGGGCGACCGCCTGTGCGGGGAGCTGCAGGCCGTCGAGTCGCCGGGCGACGAGCCGGGCCTCACCGTCTTCGGCACGTCGCGCGCCGCCCGCATGGAGCTGGCGCGCGCGGACGTGTACGTGGAGAGCGCGCTGACGAGCTGGGGCCCCGAGGACCGGGAGATGACCCGCTTCCGCGACCGGGGGACGGCCGACCTGCTGCTGCGCGAGGCGTGGTCGGCCCACCCGGCGGTACGCGGGCCGTTCGCCGCCTGGCTGACGGAACTGGCGCGCGACGGCGACCCGTTCGTCCGCACCCGCGCCGCCGCCAGCGCGGCGGCCCTCGCCCGGCACGACTTCTCGGCCGCCATGCACGGACTGGTGCACGGCTGGGCGTCGAGCCGCGACTACCGCCTGTCCGTGCAGGCGGCGAACGCGCTGGCCCTCGCCGCGTACGCCGGGACGGCCGCCGTGCACCGCGTCCTGCGCGACTGGGCCGCCGGGGGCCATCCCCGCCGCCGCTGGACCGCCGTCCGCGTCTACGCGCTGACCGGCCCGCTCGCCCCCGAGGAGACCCTGGACGCCCTGGCCGAGCTGGCCCGCACGGCGAGCCGCGCCGACGGCACGGACAGCGCGGGCGGCGAGGACGGCGCGGGCGGCGACGGCGAGGCCGCCGCCCTCGTCCAGGCCACCGAGCTGCTCCTGCTGTCCACGCCGGGCGACTCCGTGCCCCGCCGCCTCGTGCGCTGGTGCGTGGACGACTCCCCCGCCCTGCGCGCGCTGGCCCACGGCGCCCTGGTGAGCGCCGCCGTGCGCCGCGAGGAGCCGCACGACGACCCGGCGGGCTGGCCCGTGCTCCTGCGCCGCTGGGACGAGGAGGACGCGGGCTCGCCCGTACGGGAGGCGCTGGCGGCGCTGTGGCGGCGCGTCCTGCGGGACCGCGCGGCGGGCGGCGCGGCCCAGCGGTGCCTGCGCGCGTGGGTGCTGGTCGCGGGGCGGGACGAGGCGGCGGAGGCGGCGCTCGCCGGCATGCTGCCCGCCCTGGTGACCGCCGGCTCCGACGCCGACCGCCTCGGCTACCTGCTGCGCACCATGCCCGACGAGAACGGCGGCCCCCCGCCGCCCGTGGCCGCCCGGCTGCTCGCGGCGCTGCGGCGCGGCACGTGAACACGGACACGACCAGGGAAAAGAGAGAGGCAGCGACACATGGCGGGATTCCGCTACTCACCCCAGTGGGACCAGCACGCCGGACGCGACACGGACATCGTGGACCCCGTCCTGGTCGTCAGGCCGCTGGCACGCTTCGAGTTCACCGCCAGGCGGCCCGTCACGCAGGTCGACCACGCGCTCGTGTTCACCGGCCCGCGCGGCGCCCTCGCGGTGTACGTGCCGCCGCACCGGCCGACGCGCGGCGAGCTGGGCGGCGGGCGCTTCGTCTCGGTGCACGAGGTGGA
Source organism: Streptomyces sp. NPDC049879 (assembly GCF_044461265.1). NCBI lineage: Bacteria > Bacillati > Actinomycetota > Actinomycetes > Kitasatosporales > Streptomycetaceae > Streptomyces > Streptomyces sp. NPDC049879. The sequence goes on from NZ_JBITKT010000003.1 coordinate 518,312, forward strand.
CATGGGCATCCACCACTTCCGGCGCGCGCTGGCACTGCCGTCGGACGACGACGCGTTCTCGTTCACGGCCGACATCGACGTCTCCTGGCGGGTCGTGGCGCCGGACCGGGTGGTCGTGAGCCAGGTGCGGGACGTGCCGGCGCACGTCGTGCCGCGCCTGGAGCAGCGGCTGCGGACGCTCACCCGGGCGTTCGCCGTCGAGGACAGCGCGGGCGCGGAGCACGCCGTACGCGAGGACCTGTCCCGCGTCCAGCTGGCCGAGGACCTCGGCGTGCACCTGACGTACGCGGTGAGCCTCGACATGGACGCGGCGGCCCGCGAGCACCACTCCGCCCTGCGGGACATCCGCTACCAGGCGCAGCGCGTCGACCCGCAGGCCGAGCTCGACAGGATGCGCGAGATGCGCCGCCAGGAACTCGACCTCATGCGCCAGGCGCACGACCACCGCCTGCAGCGCGCGGAACTCACCCACGAGCAGCAGATGCTGTCCGAGAAGGCCAGGTTCTACGCCTGGCACCTGGAGCAGCGGGGCGTCGTGCCGTGGGCGCTCGAAGTCGCGCAGCGCCCGCAGGACCTGCCGAAGATCCTGGAGATGCTCGACGGGCGGCAGCAGGCGAAGGTCGTCGAGCAGCTCGGCGTGCTCGACCGGGTCGTCTCCAGCGGCCACTTCGAGGACTACCAGCTGGAGGAGCCGGTCCGGCAGGCGCTCACGGCCGTCCGCGACCTCTTCACCGGGCAGCCCGCCGCGGGACACCGCCCGGGGGATCCGCGCGCGGAGCCCGCGGCGATCGAGCAGGGCAGGCCGTCCGGTCAGGCGGCGGTGCCGCCCATGCCGTCCGCGCCGCCGCCCGACCCGCGGTCCTGACGCACCCGGGCGGCGCGACACGGACAGGAACGATCAGGGAGGGAGAAGGGAATGGCGGATCCGGTCACGGGGGCGGCGTCCGGGCCCCTGGCGGAACGGCTGCTGGCCGAGATACGCGTCGAGATCGCGCGGGCCGACGGCAAGGCGGCGTCCCTCGTGGGGGCGCTCGGTCTGACCACCGGCCTGCTGGGCGGGGCGGTGGCGGCGAGCGACTGGTCGCCCGGGGCGCTGTCGGTCGCCGCGCAGGTCCTGTGGTGGGTGGGGGTGGCCGGGCTGTCGGTGTCGCTGACGGCGTTCCTGCTCACCGTCGCCCCGCGCTACGGCAGGGGGCGGTGGACGCCCGGCGCCCCGCTGACGTACTTCGGGGACGTGCTGCGGGCGGCGAAGGGCGGGCAGCTGGCGGAGGCGCTCGCCGCGAGCACGGACGCGTCGGGGGACCGGCTCCTGCACGCGCTCGGGGTGACGAGCCGGATCGCGATGATCAAGCTGCGCTGGGTGCGGGTGGGCCTGGTGTCGTTCATCGCGGGGATGGTGTGCGTGCCGGCCGCCCTGTTCATCGGATGAGCCGCCGGACGACGGCGCGGCATCCGCACGGCATCGCTGGAGACCGAGAGGGACGATGAACGAACATCAGGACGACCGGACGGCATCCCGTTCGCCCGATCCGCGCGTGCGGCTCTGGTCCCGGGAGGAGGGCGGCGCGGGCCGCGCCGGGGGCGCGGAGGGGGCACCCCCGGCCCACCCGTCGGTCCCCCCACAGCCCGCGCACCCGGCGGAACACCCCACCGCGGCAGCGCCGCCGGCATACCCGGGCGAACACCCAGCCACCACGGCACCACCCGCGTACCCGAACGAACACCCCGCCGCCACAGCACCCCCCACCTACCCCGACGAACTCCCCACCACGACCCCACCTCCCGCGTACCCGAACGAACACCACGCCACCACGGCACCACCCGCCTACCCCGACGAACGGCTCCCGCAGGACACAACCCCGCCCGCCTACCCGGCGGAACACCCCGCCACGACCCCACCTCCCGCGTACCCGAACGAACACCCCGCCGCCACAGCGCCCCCCACCTACCCCGACGAACTCCCCACCACGACCGCACCACCCGCCTACCCGGGCGAGCAACCTCCGCCCGCCTACCCCGAGTCCCCGGCCACCGGCCGGGGTGCCGCGCCGCCCGCCTGTCCGGGGGACGCGCGGCCCGGCGCGGCCGGTCTCGTACCGCCGCGGTTCCAGCCCCCGGCGGTCCCCCCGGTGCCGGTGCCGCTGCCGGTGCCGGAGCAGCGCGTCTTCGACCCGTCCAGCGACCTGGCCCTGCACGACGGCCGCCGCTACGTCGACCGCCGCCAGCGCGGCGCCGACGCCACCGCCGTCAGCGAACTGCTCACCCTGGCCCCGCACTTCCTGTGCAGCGCCTTCATCGTCTCCAGCGTCGCCGTCGCCCTGCTCGGCGCCCTCCCGGGCCTCCTGGTCCTGCTGGCCTGGCTGGCGTCGGGCGCGCTGGTGTTCCACCGGCCGACGGAACGCAGGCTCGCCGTCGGCATGTTCCACCTGCGTCCGCCGACCCGCGAGGAGTTCGCGTACCTGGCGCCCATCTGGTCGGAGATCGGGGCGCGTTCGCGCATCGACCACACCGACTACGAACTGTGGATCGAGGAGAGCGACGAGATCAACGCGGTGGCCGCCGCCGGACACATCGTCGGCGTCACCAAGCGCTCGCTCACCCAGCTGCCGCCCGGCCGCCTCGCCGCCGTCCTCGCGCACGAGCTGGGCCACCACACCGGCGGCCACACCTGGGCCCGGCTGATCGGCATGTGGTACGCCCTCCCGGCCCGGCTGACCTGGGCCGTGACGCGCACCGTGCTCGCGGTGGTGTTCCTGGTCGCGCAGAAGCTGTTCTGGCTGGGCGGGGCGTTCGTCATCCTCTTCATGGGCGTCACCGTCGTGGCGGCGGCGCTCGTCATGCCCTGGCTGTTCCTGCCCATCGTGCTCACCCCCTACCTGCTGGCGGCCGTGAGCAGGGCGGGCGAGTACCGCGCCGACCGCAAGGCGGCCGAACTGGGCTTCGCGCCCACGCTCGTCGCGGTCCTGCGCGAGGCCGAGCTGCGCGAGGCGGGCGCGCGGCGGGAGAAGGAAGGGAAGCGGGACAGGCGGGGGAGGAAGGGCGCGCAGCGGTCCGGCGTCCTCGGCCGCCTCCTCAGCACCCATCCGCCCTCGGAGGAACGGGTCAGGCGGCTGATGGAGTACGGGCAGGCCGCGCCCTGACGCCGCTCCCCCGCATCCGGGCCGGGCGGGGTCAGCCGGCGGCGGACCCGCCCGGCGCCCGGCAGCCGCCGGGGGCCCGCTGGGCGCGGGCGGAGGCGTAGAGGCAGACGGCCGCCGCCGTCGCGAGGTTCAGGCTCTCCGCACGGCCGTGCAGCGGCACGCGGACGACCGCGTCGGCCAGCGCCCTGGTCTCCTCGGGCAGGCCCCACGCCTCGTTGCCGAAGATCCACGCGGTCGGGCCGCCCATGGCCCCGGCGTCCAGCTCGGCGTCGAGGTCGCGGTCGCCGCCGCCGTCGCCCGCCAGGACCCGCACCCCGGCCCCTGTCAGGCCGCGCACGGCGTCCCCGACGGGCACGCCGACGGCGACCGGCAGGTGGAAGAGGCTGCCCACGGAGGCGCGGACGGCCTTGGGGTTGTAGACGTCCACCGAGGCGTCGGTGAACACGACGGCGTCGGCGCCCGCCGCGTCGGCGCAGCGCAGGACGGTCCCGGCGTTCCCCGGGTCGCGGACGTGCGCGAGGACGGCGACGAGCCGCGGGCGCGCGGCGAGGACCTCGTCCAGCGGCCGGTCGAGGAAGCGGCAGACGCCGACGAGCCCCTGCGGCGTGACGGTCCCCGAGATCCCGGCGATCACGTCGTCGCCCGCCAGGTGGACGGGCACACCGCCCGCGCGGACGGCGGCGAGGAGGTCGGCGTGCCGCTCGGCGGCGTCGGGGGTGGCGAAGAGTTCGAGGAGCGTCGGCAGCCCGTCCGCACGGTGGCCGACCGCCTCCCGGACCGCCTGGGGCCCCTCGGCGAGGAAGCGCCGTTCCTTGCCGCGGAAGCTGCGCCTGGTCAGCCGCCTGGCGGCGGTGACGCGGGGGGAGCGGGGGGAGATCAGCTCGGCGGCTGGGCCCATGGGCACGCGCTCACCTCTCGTGGAACGGTCGGGCGGCTCGTCGGCTGCGCGGTGACGGGGTGGGGAGGACGGCCGGGCGGCCGCGGGGCCGGGGCCGGGGCCGACAGCACGGAACCCGCAGGCCGCCTGGCCTGCGGGTCCGGTGGAGCGGAGCGGCGACGACGCGCGGGGCGCGGTCGGTCGGCTCAGGCGGCGGCCCGGGGGGCGTTCACGTCGCTGGGGAGGGCCTTCTGCGCCGTCTCCACGAGGACCGCGAACGCGTTCGGGTCGTTGACCGCCAGCTCGGCGAGCATCTTGCGGTCCACCTCGATCTCAGCGGCCTTCAGGCCCTGGATGAAGCGGTTGTAGGTGATGCCGTTGGCGCGGGCGGCCGCGTTGATCCGCTGGATCCACAGCTGGCGGAAGTCGCCCTTGCGCTTCTTGCGGTCGTTGTAGTTGTAGACGAGGGAGTGGGTGACCTGCTCCTTCGCCTTGCGGTAGAGGCGCGAACGCTGACCGCGGTAGCCGCTGGCCTGTTCGAGGACCGCCCGGCGCTTCTTGTGGGCGTTGACCGCCCTCTTGACGCGTGCCACGTGTGTACTCCTTGCAGGGGGGCCGCGGAGCGTGCGCGCGGCCCGGAAACGGATGGGTCCCGGTCGGTGTCGGGCGCGCGGCGGGCGGTGGCCCCGCCGGTCGCGCCCGTCTCACATGCCGAGAAGCTTCTTGATCCTCTTGGCGTCGGCCGGAGCCGTCTCCGTGGTGCCGGCGAGGCGGCGGGTCAGCGTGGAGGGCTTGTGCTCCAGGTAGTGACGGCGACCGGCGCGCTGGCGCATCACCTTGCCGGAACCAGTGACCTTGAAGCGCTTACTGGCACCGCTGTGCGTCTTGTTCTTCGGCATGTCGCCGTTCTCTCCTCGTCCTGTTACCTGCGCCGCCGTACCCGCGGGTCGTCCCCGCGGCGGCGGCGTACGCGCCGGCCCGTCGTCAGGCCGACGCCTTGCCCTGCTGCTGCTCGCGGTCGGCAGCGGCCTGCTCGCGCTCGGCGGCCTGGCGCTCCGCCTTGCGGATGGCCTGGGCCTCGCGTGCCTCGGCCATGGCCTCGGTCTTCTTCTTGTGCGGGCCGAGAACCATGATCATGTTCCGGCCGTCCTGCTTGGGGTTGGACTCCACAAAGCCCAGATCCTGCACGTCCTCGGCAAGCCGCTGAAGCAGCCGGAAGCCCAGCTCGGGGCGGGACTGCTCACGACCGCGGAACATGATCGTGATCTTGACCTTGTCCCCCTGCTTCAGGAACCGGACGACATGACCCTTCTTGGTGTCGTAGTCGTGCGGATCGATCTTCGGCCGGAGCTTCATCTCCTTGATGACCGTGTGCGCCTGGTTCTTGCGCGCCTCACGGGCCTTCATGGCCGACTCGTACTTGAACTTTCCGTAGTCCATGAGCTTGCACACCGGCGGGCGGGCTGTCGCCGCCACCTCGACCAGGTCCAGGTCGTACTCCTGGGCAAGCTCCAGGGCCTTGGCAAGCGGCACGATGCCGACCTGCTCGCCACTGGGACCGACGAGTCGCACCTCGGGGACGCGAATCCGGTCGTTGATGCGGGGCTCGGCGCTGATGGGGCCTCCTCGGTTGCGCCGCACGGATGTCTGGCGGACAGCCGTGCCGGATCGTTCGTGTGGGCCGCCGCCGGAACCGCCGCCGCGCCCCGGAGGGCTACGGTGGCACAAAAGAAAAACGCCCCGGACGGCACACAGGCGGGGCTCCACAGACCGGGAGCACCACCGCGTGAACGCGGGGCGCGACCTGACCGTTGACCTACCGACCCGGGGGGCCGGTGAGGTGGGAGCGCGGAGCCTCCACTTGCGGGCCGGGCACACATGTGTCCGGCCGGTCCCTTCCAGACTACACCACCGGGCAAGGACCCGCCGCCGGGACGGGGCCCGCCCACGGCCCGTCTAGGCTGGTGGGCATGAGTGACGCCGCCCCCTCCGCCGCCCCCCAGGACGCCTCCGACGCCCCCGACACGGAGGCGGTCACCCGTGACATCGCGGACGTACCCGCCGTCGAGGTGATCACGACCCTCTCGGTGCACCTGATGAGCGCGGCGGCCGTGCAGCTCGGCCTGGCCGAGGACGGCGAGGAGCACAAGGACCTGGACGAGGCGCGGAAGCTGATCACGGCGCTGGCCGGCCTGGTGACGGCCGCGGCCCCCGAGGTCGGCTCGTACCACGCCGCGCCCCTGCGGGACGGGCTGAAGTCGCTGCAGCTGGCCTTCCGGGAGGCGTCCTCGGTGCCGGACGAGCCGGGGCAGGGGCCCGGCGAGAAGTTCACCGGTCCCGTGATCGGCTAGTCCGCAGCCACGACCAGTCGGCGCGCCACTCCTCGTCCTGCGCGTGCACGATCCGGTGCACGACGACGGCGATCGCCGCGCCCACCAGCGGGGCGAGGATGAACAGCCACACCTGCGACATCGCCGAGCCGAGCGCGAAGAGGGCGGGCATCAGGCTGCGCGCCGGGTTCACGCCCGCGCCGGTGAGCGGGATGCCGACGAGGTTGACGACCGCCAGCGTGAGGCCGAGCGGGATGCCGCCGAAGCCGCGCACGGTCACGCCTGGCGTGACCGACAGGTAGACGAAGACCAGCAGGAACGTCAGCAGCGCCTCGATCACGAACGCGCCGCCCAGCGAGAGGCCCACCGCCGAGCGGTCGTCGAAGCCGTTGCTGCCGAAGGCCCCGTGCGTGCTCAGGCCGGGGACCTGCTTGGCCACCAGGAACAGCAGGGCCGCGCCGATGGCGGCGCCGACGAACTGCGCGATCCAGTACCCCACGGCCGTACGGGTCTCCATCCGCCCGGCCAGGAGCATGCCCAGCGTGACGGCGGGGTTGATGTGCGCGCCCGACAGCGGTCCGAACATGTAGACGACCGCGAGCAGGGTGAAGCCGAAGGCCAGGGCGATGCCCAGGCTGCCGATGAACTCGCCCGCCAGGACCGCGGAGCCGACGCCGAACAAGACGAGGAACATGCTTCCGACCAGCTCGGCCGCGAGCGGCTGCGCTTCGGTCTCCGTGGACATGGCGCCCTCCTGCTGCCGACAGTTGGTTTCTGTCGCAGTCTGTGGCGCCGCCGCCCCGCCCGCACTCCGGCGCGGCCGTGCGGGTGACCCGGCGCGCCGGGCCGCGCGCCCCTCGGTCCCCTCAGTCCCTGCGGTACGTCGGTTCGCCGGGGAAGGGGGAGCCCGGCGGCAGGACGGCGAGCTGGAGCCCGCGGACCAGGTGGGCGCGCAGCACGTGGTCCCCGGCGAGCGCGCGGGCGAGGCGGCCGGCGGCCGCCGAGGCGTCCGCGCCGGGGTCGAGGGCGACGGCGAGCGTCCCGTCCGCCTCGCCGCCGGGAACGAGCCGCGCGGCCCGTACGGCGGGCTCGGCGCGCAGGACGGCGGCGACCGCCTCGGCGACGGCGCCGGTGGCGGCGGGTCCTGCCGCGCCGCCCGCGGTGGCGGTGAGGACGGTCCGCAGGGCGGGCCCGGACAGCTCGTACGCGACGGGCCCGGCGACGTCGACGGCGAGCGCCCCCGCGTTCTCCTGCACGGCGGCGCGCAGGGCCTGCCCGGTGGTGACGGCGACCGGGCGGGCGTCGGGGCGCCAGGCGGCGAGGGCGGCGGTGGCGGTGAAGACGGGCAGGGCGCGCCTGCCGTCGGGGAGGGCGAGCGTGAGCACGGCCATGTCGCTGTGCTTCTCGCGGCGGAGCCCGTCAGGTCCCTCCTCGGCCTCGCCGAGCACCGCGACGACCGGCACGAGCAGACGGGCGCCCGCCAGTGCGGTGAGCAGCGCGGGCTCGGCCGACGGGTCGCGCGACCAGGCGTCGAGCGCGGCACGCAGGGCGGGGTCGGCGGAGCCGTCGTCACCGGCGAAGGCGGGCTGGGGGATGTTCTTGAGGGCCACGCGGCGAGCGTATCCGGGGGCGGCCGGGGGGCGGCGCCGCAGGGTGCGGAGGGGGCGCGCGGGGCGGCCGGGGGGTGCGCGGGCTGTGAGACGAGTCACCTCCTGTTACGCGGTTTTCACGTGCGTGGAGATGACTCGGGCAGGTGTGCGGGATAGCGTGCGCTCATGAGCCGGAAGTCCCCTGGTGCGTCACGCCGGTTCAGGCCTGCCCTGGTCCTGAACACGGCGCTGGCCACGGCGCTCCTCGCGGGAGTCGCCGCGGGCGACTCGGCGCGGGAGGCGGTGGAGTCCACGGTGGGCGCGGCGGACAGGCTGGACGGCGAGCCGCCGGGCAAGGACGACCTGGAGCACGCGCGGATCCCGCCGTCCCGTGACACGACCGGTGACACGACCGGCGACGACATCAGGTCGGCCGTCCTGCCCGACCTGCGTCTCGCGCGGGAGATAGCGCCGATGCTGGCCGAGGGCCCCGCCGCCGGGACGCGCCTGTCGGTCGCGGTGCGCGCGCTCGGCAGCGGGCGGAGCGCGGTGTTCGGCGGCGACAGCTTCGACACGGCCAGCATCGCGAAGGTGGACATCCTCGCGGCGCTGCTGCTGCTGGCGCAGGACGAGGACCGCGAGCTGACCGTGACCGAACGGACGCTGGCCGAGGTGATGATCCGCGAGAGCGACAACGCGGCGGCCGACGAGCTGTGGGCGTCGATAGGCGGCGCGGACGGCCTCGACGCGGCGAACCGCCGCCTCGGCCTGAGCGAGACGACCGGCGGCCCCGGCGGGCACTGGGGGCTGACGCAGACGACGAGCCGCGACCAGCTGGCCCTGCTGGCGGCGGTGTACGGCGCGGACTCCCCGCTCGCGCCCGCGTCGCGCCTGTATGTGCAGGGGCTGATGGAGACCGTGGTGGACGGCCAGCGCTGGGGGGTGTCGGCGGCGGCGGACGGGTCGGAGTTCCAGCTGAAGAACGGCTGGCTGCCGCGCACGCGGACGGGCCTGTGGGACATCAACAGCATCGGCCGGGTGACGGCCGGGGGCGAGCGTTACCTGATAGCCGTCGTGTCGGACGGGCATGCGTCGCGCGAGGCCGGGATAGCGGCCGTGGAGGTGGCGGCCGAGGCCGCCGTCCGGGCGCTGGAGACGGGCCGCACGGGCGTCTGAGCCCCGGCGAGCAGCCGAGCCCCGGTCCGCCGGGGCGCGTTCACCACTGGTCGGGCCGCCACCAGGGCGCGCCGGTGCGGCGGCGCAGGCGGGCGGTGAGGACCGCGGCGCCCGCCAGGAAGAGGGTGCCCGCCGCCCCGGCCGCGGGGGCGAGCCAGGAGGAGCCGCCGCCGGTGAGGGGGCGTGGTCCCGGCCCGAAGTAGCGCCGGGTGTACGGCTCGGCGGCCGGTTCGAGGGGGGTGCCGACGAGTTCGGCCGCGGCGTCGATGGCCGCCGCGGGGTCGACCACGCCGCTGCCGAAGGCGTCGTCCCGGCCGCCGGAGGGCGGGTCCTGGGCGGTGTCCATGAGGACGTCCCTGACCTGCGCGGGGGTGAGCCCGGGGTAGGCGGCGCGCAGCAGGGCGACCGATCCGGAGACGAACGCGGCGGCGGCCGACGTTCCCCAGCCCGTGTAGTAACGGCGGTCGGGGTCGGGGACGATCACGTCCTTGCCGGGCGCGCTGACGGTCGTGTACCAGCGGCGGGTGGAGAAGTCGGTGGTGCTGCCGCTCCTGTCCACGGCGGCGACGGCGATGACGCCGGGGTATCCGGCCGGGTACGAGACGGGGTCGCCCTCGTCGCCCCCGTTGCCCGCCGAGGCGACGACGACGGCGCCCTGCTCCAGCGCGTAGCGGACGGCCGCGTCCTGCTCGGGGTCGGGGCGCGCGGACTCGCTGTCGTCGCCGAGCGAGAGGTTGATGACGTCGGCGCCCTGGTCGGCGGCCCAGCGGATGCCCTCGGCGAGGGCGCCGGTACGGGTGCGGCGCGCCTCGTCGCGGTCCGGGTCGTCGTCCTCCAGCAGGACGCGGACGGGCAGGATCTGCGCCTCGGGTGCGACGCCGATGACGCCGCTGCCGTTGTCCGGCCCGTGGCCGCGTCCGGCGATGATCCCGGCCATGGCGGTGCCGTGGGCGGCCCATTCCGCGTCGCCCGGCTCGGCGCCGAGGCCGACGAGGTCGTGTCCTGGCAGGACGGCGCCGGCGAGGTCGGGGTGGTCGGCGTCGACGCCGGTGTCGAGCACGGCGACGGTGACGCCTGCCCCGCGCGTGGTCTCCCAGGCGTCGGGGGCGTGGATGGCGTCGAGGGCCCACTGCTGCTGGTCGCGGATCGAGTCGGCGCGGGCGGGCGCGGTCCCGGCGAGGGCGGGGACGAGCATCCAGGCGGCGGTCAGCGCCGCGCCGATCCTGACGCGGCGTCCGGTGGCGCGGAGCGGGGCGGCGGCGGTCGTGGTCATCCCTGCTCCGGGGCGTACCGGCCGGCCGCTTCGCGCAGCCGGGTGTCGAAGGCGTCCGCGAGGCCCTGCGCCTCGTGGCCGAGTCCCGACAGGGCGACCGTCGTGTCCTGGCCCTCGGCCGTCGCCTCGGCGGCGGGTTCGGGGTCGGGGAACTCGCGCCCGTCCGCGAATCCGGTGACGGTCCAGCGGACGACGGGTTTGTCCGTGGCGACGCGGATGGACCAGGAGACGCGCTGGGCGTCGCCGAAGTCCTCGGCCGGTGTGCCGGGCGCGGGGAAGGGGCGCGGCAGCAGGTCGGGGCGGGTGGCGAGGTTCTCGTCGGCGAAGCGTTCGCCGAGCCGGGCCATGGCGGGGGCGTCGGCGGTGGTGAAGAGGAGTCCCACGGTGGTGACGGCCGTCTGTGTCTCGTCGCTGTAGGTGGCGCGGACGAGGCGGTGGCAGCCGACCGTTTCCAGGACCTCGGCGAGCAGCGGGTCGAAGGCGTCGGCGCAGCCGCTGTCGGGGGCGACGGCGACGCGTGTCCAGTTGCGGTCGGCGCCGCCTGGGCCGGTGCCCTCGCCGCTGATCTCGGGCGGGAAGAGGTCGTCCACGGGCAGGTCGCGCCACAGGTCGCGGCTCTCGGTGAAGACGTGCGCCGCGCTGTCGGCGGGGTCGCCGTCCGAGCCGAGCCACGCTCCGGCGGCCGCGCCGCCGAGCAGCCCGGTGCCGAGGACGAGGCAGGCGAGGGCGGCGACGATGCGGGCCGTGCGGTTCGGCAGGCGGAGCGCGGCGGAGCGCTGGAGCGGGCCGAACGCGGTGGGCGGCGGTGCGGCGGGCTGCGGCGGGACGGACGGCTGCGGGGGCGCGGCGGGTCTCGGGGGCGTGCCGGGCGGCGGGACGGGCCGGGAGCGGCCCGGCGGCGCCGCGGGGCGGGCGGGTGCCGGTGGCGAGGATTCCGAACGCCACGGGCTCTGCTCGGTGTTCATCCGCCCACTCCCCGGCCCCCGGCGTCCGCTGCCGACGCTTGACGGGGTCACTTTACGGTTGTCACCTCATACTTCGGTACCTGGCCCGCCGCCGGTGGCGCGCAGTCCGGACAGGATGCGCTCCATGTCCGAGACGGGCGGCGCCCCGTCGCGTTCGTCGAACGCCAGGCGCAGCAGGGCGAGTCCGCTGCCGTCGGGCGCGGGGAAGGCGACGCTCTCGACGACCGCCTCCATGCCGATGCCGGTCTCGACGCGGGTGCGGACGCGGAAGCCGTCCTGCCCGAGGACGGTGACCTCCTCGGCGTCGATCTCCTCGGTCCCGGTGACGCCCTCGTAGATCTCGTCGGAGTAGCCGTCCCGCGCGTGCTGTTCGACGTCCGCCCGCGCGAACTCCTCGGGGGAGTCGGTGGCCCCCGCCAGGACGCCGAGGGTGGCGGCGCCGCCGATGCACTCCTGGCCGCTGTCGCCGGGGCACGGGTGCGGGTCGGCGCTGATCATGATGCCGCCCTCCGCCTCGACCTCGGTCCAGCCGTCGAGGAGGGGCAGGGCCACGCCGCCCGCCTGAACCTCCGTCACCCCGGCGGCCGCGCCGTCGTCCCGGCCGTCCTCGTCGCCGCTCCCGCCGGACAGCGCCGCGTAGCCGACGCCCGCGAGGACGAGCGCCAGGACGACCGCGATGACGAGGGTGACGACGGGCCAGGGTCGCGATCTGCGGGGCGGGGGTCCCGGCGGGTAGCCGTAGCCGTACGGGGAGGTGTCCGCCGTGTACGGGCCGGGCACCTGCCACGCGGGAGGAGCGCCGCCCGGCGGGCGGGTGTGCGCGGTCCACGACTGCCCGTCCCACCAGCGTTCGGCGGGGGGCGGCGGGCCCGCGTGACCGGGGTCCGGGTACCAGCCGGCAGGTGTCGCCATGCGACATCACCCTCCTTGTCCACCCCTGCGCACGGCACTCCCCCGGTTCGGTGCGCACTCGTTGGGGTGAACTTCTCACACATGGACCCGACCGGCCACCCCGCATCGGCGCGGGGCCGGAATCCCATGGAGCGGCGGGTGATCCGCGATCGCGACGGCCCGTCCGCGCCCGGGCCGCCCACCGGCGATGGCGGGCGGCCGGGCAGCCACGGGCGCGTCAGCAGCGTATGATCCGCCGCCGCCCTGCCGCCGGACGGTCAGCCGTGGGCGGGGTGGTCGTCCGGCACCGCGCAGCCGTCCGGGCCGCAGACGCCGGAGGGGTCGGCGAGCTGCGTCAGGCGCGGTTCGGGATGGGTGGCAGCCCAGGCCTGCCGCAGGACGTCGAGCAGCGTGTCCGCGTCCTGGGCGCCCATGACGCCGAACCGGTCGTCGATGACGGTGAACGGCACGCCCGTCGCGCCCAGTTGCGCCGCGCGCGCCGCCTCCGCCTCGACCTGCGGGCGGTACCGCCGGTCGGTGAGGGCCGCGCGGGTGCCCTCGGCGGCGAGGCCGACGCGTTCGCCGAGCGCGACCAGCGCGTCGACGGTGAAGATGGACTCGGCGCGCCCGAAGTAGCTCTCGTACGCCGCGTCCCACGCCTCGGTGTGCAGGCCCTCGGCGGTCGCGTGGGCGAGGAACTCGTGCGCGAGCGCGGTGCTGCCGGTGACGTTGTCACCGACGACGTACGGCGTCAGGCCCTCCGCCCGCGCCAAGCCCTCCACGTGCGCGGTCATCTCGCGTACGCGCTCCACGGGCGCGCCCATCTTGGCGGACAGCGCCTCGTGCACCGGCAGGGCCTTCCCGACCGGCGCGGAGGGGTCGAGCTGGAACGAGCGGTGGACCACCGTGACCTCGCCGCCGTGCTCGAACCTCCGCAGCGCCTCGTCGAGCCGGTACTGGCCGAGCCCGCACCACGGGCAGATCACGTCCGACCAGACTTCCAGCTTCATCGTTCCACCTTCGGATCATCGTCTCGGCGCGCTGACGTGCGCACTCCCCCATGATGCGCCCCTCCCCCGCCGGACGGGCGGGCGGGCCGTCAGCGGCCGGTCGCCGAGGGCTCGGGCTCCGGCTCCCGGACGGCCTCGGCGGGCGGCGGCTGGGCGCGGCCCCCCGGCATGACGCGCGCCAGCCAGTGGGAGCGGCCCGCGATCAGCGGCGCGACGACCGCGAGGATCAGGACGTATCCGGCGATGAACGGCGAGAGCCGTCCGTCGAGCCCGGCCGCCGCCGCCATGGTCGCCAGGATCAGCGCGAACTCGCCCCTGGCCAGCAGCGTCGTCGCCACGTTGGCCGTCGGCCCCGGCCCGAAGCCGTAGATGCGGGCGGTGAGCATCCCGGCGAGGACGTTCATCGTCACGGTGACCGCGATGGCGATCAGCACCGGCCAGATCACGGTCGGCAGGTCGCCCGGGTCGATGGAGAGGCCGAAGTTGAAGAAGAAGATCGCGCCGAACGCGTCCCGCAGCGGGTGGACCAGCTCGCGGACACGGTCGCCTGACCCGGTGTTGCCCAGGATGAGGCCGACCATGAACGCCGCGATGGCGTCCGCCACGCCGAACGTCTCGGCGATCCCGGAGACGAACACGGCCGCGCCCAGGAACGAGATGACGAGCAGCTCGTTGTCCTCGGTCGCGAACAGGCGGCCGACGATCCGCGTCCCCCAGCGCGCGGCGATGGCCAGGATCAGCAGGAATCCGAACGCCTTCCCCATGTCGGCGAGCATCGCGCCCACGCCCTCGGCGCCGGAGATGATCGGCTGGAGCGCGGCCAGGTAGAGGGCGAGGAAGATGTCCTCGACCACGATGATGCCCAGGATGGGCCGCGTCTCCGCATTCCCGATCCGGCCCAGGTCCACCAGGATCTTGGTGACGATGGCCGAGGACGAGATGCCGAGCACACCGGCGAGCACCAGCGCCTCGGAGGTGCCCCAGCCCAGCGCGAAGCCGAACGCGAGGCCCGCGCCGACGTTCAGCGCGAGGTAGGTGGACCCGGCGACGGCCATCTTCTTGCCGCCGGTCTTCAGGTCGTCCATGTGGAACTCGAGGCCCAGGTAGAAGAGCAGCAGCACCAGGCCGAGCGCGGACAGCATCTCCAGGTCGTGCGGGTCCTCCAGGAGGACGTAACCGGGAGTGTTCGGGCCGAGGAGTATCCCGGCCAGGATGAACAGGGGGATCGTCGGCAGGCCTATGCGGCTGCCGAGGCGGGCGAGGATCGCGGCGGCCACGAAGGCGCCGCCCATCGCGAGCAGCGTGTCGGCGTGTCCCATACGGTCACCCGCCGCTGCGGGTGGCAGGGGGCGTCGGGGTCGTCGGCATGGAGATGTCTCCTCCTCGGCGTCCGGGCAGGTCAACACGCGCCTGTCGGTCAAGCGTGCGTCAAGGAATCGTTAATACTTAGCCTATCAAACTATTATTTTGCCCAAGAGGGTGCGTCCGCCGGGGACCCCGCGTGCGGCATGATCCGGGGTGTGACCAGACGCCTGATGCTGCTCGACACCGCCTCGCTCTACTTCCGCGCCTACTTCGGCGTCCCCGAGTCGGTCCGCGCCCCCGACGGCACGCCCGTCAACGCCGTGCGCGGCCTGCTCGACTTCGTCGCGCGCCTCGTCACCGACCACCGGCCGGACGACCTGGTGGCCTGCATGGACGCCGACTGGCGCCCCGCCTGGCGCGTGGAACTGATCCCCTCCTACAAGGCGCACCGCGTCGCGCAGGAGCACGGCGAAGGCCCCGACGCCGAGACCGTGCCCGACACGCTCTCGCCGCAGGTCCCGGTCATCGAGGCCGTGCTCGACGCCCTCGGCATCGCCCGCGTCGGCGCGGCCGGGTACGAGGCGGACGACGTCATCGGCACGCTCGCCGGGCGGGCCGGCGGTCCCGTGGACATCGTCACAGGCGACCGCGACCTCTTCCAGCTGATCGACGACCGGCGGGGCGTGCGGGTGCTCTATCCCGTCAAGGGCATGGCGACCCTCACGGCCTTCGACCAGGCCGCGCTGCACGAGAAATACGGCGTGGACGGCCCCGGGTACGCCGACCTCGCGCTGCTGCGGGGCGACCCGAGCGACGGCCTGCCCGGCGTGCCCGGCATCGGCGAGAAGACCGCCGCGCGGCTGCTGGAACGGTTCGGCGACCTCGCGGGCATCGTCGCCGCCGCGGACGACCCGGCCTCGCCCCTCACCCCCACCCAGCGCAAGCGGCTCACGGCCGCCGCCGCCTACCTGGAGGTCGCCCCCCGCGTCGTCCGGGTCGCCACGGACGTACCGCTGCCCGCGCACGACCCGGCGCTGCCCGCCGCGCCGGGCGACCCGGCCGCCCTGGACGCGCTCAACGCCCGGTGGGGCCTCGGCGGCTCGCTGACCCGCGTGCTCAGCGCCCTGGCGCGCTGAGCACGGCGGGCGGCCCCGGGAGGGCCGGTCAGCCGACCGAGCTGTACGCGACGACGCCGCGCAGCAGCCGGTCGACGGCCCGGCGCGCGTTGCGGCCCACCGTGCCGCCCTCGGGCGCCGCGTTGGCGATCTGCCCGAGGACGTCGATGACCTGCTTGCACCAGCGCACGAAGTCACCGGCCGGCATGTCCGCGTCGCGCAGCACCACGTCGAGCCCCTCGCCCTGCGCCCACCGGTGGACCGGCCAGGCGAAGCCGAGATCGGGCTCGCGCTGCCCCACGCCCGTGACATGGCTGATCCGGTACTGCTCCTCCAGCGCGTCCAGGCGCCCCCAGAGCCGCACCATGTCGCCCAGCGCGCGCCGCGCCTCGCCGCCGGGGACCTCGGGCGCGGGGGCGTCGTCCGCGTTGCGCGCCTCGTAGACGAGGGCGGAGACGCAGGCGGCCAGCTCGGAGGGGTCAAGCCCCTCCCAGACCTTCTCGCGCAGGCACTCGCTGGCGAGCAGGTCCAGCTCGCCGTAGAGCCTGCCGAGCCGCCGCCCGTCGTCGGTGACCTCGTCGCCGCGCAGGTAGTCCAGCTCGGTCAGCAGCGCGGCGACCTGGTCGAAGGTGCGGGCGATGGTGTTGGTCCTGCCCTCGATCCGCCGCTCCAGCTGGCGGGTCTCGCGGCGCAGCCGGTGGTAGCGCTCGGCCCACCGCGCGTGGTCCTCGCGCTCGTCGCAGCCGTGGCACGGGTGGCTGCGGATCGCGGCGCGCAGCCGCGCGATCTCGGTGTCGTCGGCCGCCGTGGCGCGCTCCCTGCGGTGGCGCCCCGGGTCGCGGTGCCCCGCCTTGGTCCGCAGCGCGGACGCGAGGTCCCGCCGCGACTGGGGGCTGCGCGGGTTGAACGACCGGGGGATCCGCATCCGGTCGAGCGGCTCCACCGGGGACGGGAAGTCGATCATCGCCAGCCGCTTGACCTGCCGCTCCACGGTCAGCACGAGCGGCCGCGGCCCCTCGTACGGGTCGAAGCCGCCGCGCGGCCCGCGCGCACGCCCGCCGGGCGCGCCCGAGCCCGGGTCGAGGACGAGCGCGAGACCGGCGAACTTGCCGGTGGGCACGTGGATGATGTCCCCGGGCCGCAGCTGCTCCAGGGAGGCCGCGGCGGCGGCCCGCCGCTGCGCCGCGCCCTGCTTGGCCAGCTCGTTCTCCCGGTCCTTCAGCTCACGCCGCAGCCTGGCGTACTCGTCGAAGTCGCCGAGGTGGCAGGTCATCGCCTCGCGGTAGCCGTCGAGACCGGTCTCGTTCTTGCGCACCTGGCGCGAGATGCCGACGACCGCGCGGTCCGCCTGGAACTGGGCGAACGACGTCTCCAGCAGCTCCCGCGACCGGTGCCGCCCGAACTGCGAGACGAGATTGACCGCCATGTTGTACGACGGCTTGAACGAGGAGCGCAGCGGATACGTCCGCGCCCCCGCCAGACCCGCCACCGCGCCCGGGTCCATGCCCTGCTGCCACAGCACCACCGCGTGGCCCTCGACGTCGATGCCACGGCGCCCGGCACGGCCGGTGAGCTGCGTGTACTCGCCCGGCGTGATGTCGGCGTGCTGCTCGCCGTTCCACTTGACCAGCTTCTCCAGCACGACGGAGCGCGCCGGCATGTTGATGCCCAGCGCCAGCGTCTCGGTGGCGAAGACGGCCTTGACCAGCCCGTGGACGAACAGCTCCTCCACGATCTCCTTGAACGCGGGCAGCATCCCCGCGTGGTGCGCCGCGATGCCCCGCTCCAGGCCCTCCAGCCACTCGAAGTAGCCGAGGACGTGCAGGTCCTCGTCGGGGATGGCGGCCGTGCGGCGCTCGACGATCTCGCGGACGCGGACCCGGGCCGCCGGGTCGTTCAGCCGCAGCCCCGCGTGCAGGCACTGCTGGACGGCGGCCTCGCAGCCCGCGCGGCTGAAGATGAACGTGATGGCGGGCAGCAGTCCCTCCGCGTCGAGCCGGTCGATGACCTCGGCCCTGCTCGGCGTGAACACGCGGGAGCGCTGCCGCCGCTCCCGCTCCCGGTCGGCCGCGCGCCTGCGGTCCCTGGCGCCCCTGGCGCGGTCGCGGCCGCCCCAGCCGCGCGCCTGGTCGGAGCGCACGAGCCGCAGCAGGTCCGGGTTGACCTCGCGCTTGTCCCCCGACTCCTCGAAGAGGTCCATCATCCGGCGCCCGGCGAGCACGTGCTGCCACAGCGGGACGGGCCGGTGCTCGGAGACGATGACGCGGGTGTCGCCGCGCACGGTGTCCAGCCAGTCGCCGAACTCCTCGGCGTTGGAGACGGTCGCGGACAGGGAGACCAGGGTCACCGACTCGGGGAGGTGGATGATCACCTCTTCCCAGACCGCGCCCCGGAAGCGGTCGGAGAGGTAGTGGACCTCGTCCATCACCACATAGGCGAGGCCGGTGAGCGCCTGGGAGCCGGCGTACAGCATGTTCCGCAGGACCTCGGTCGTCATGACGACGACGGGTGCGTCGGAGTTCACGCTGTTGTCGCCGGTGAGCAGTCCGACCTTGTCGGCGCCGTACCGCTTCACCAGGTCGCCGTACTTCTGGTTCGACAGCGCCTTGATGGGCGTCGTGTAGAAGCACTTGCCGCCCTGCGTCAGGGCGAGGTGGACGGCGAACTCGCCGACGATGGTCTTGCCCGAGCCGGTGGGGGCGGCGACCAGGACGCCCTTGCCCTCCTCCAGGGCCCGGCACGCCTCGATCTGGAACGCGTCGAGCTCGAAGTCGTACAGCTCGCGGAACGGGGCGAGCGCCGTGGCCTGCTCGATGGCGCGCCTGCGCGAGGCGGCGTAGCGCTCTGCGGGGGACATGTCGTCGGTCATTGTGCAGACGAGCCTACCGGCCGCCTGTGACAGCGCGGTGATCTTCACGGGCCGGACGGCGGGGCCAGCAGGCGTACGGCGCCGGGCACGCAGGTGGCCGTCAGCGGCAGCGGTCCCAGGGGTTCCCCGTCCGCGTAGCCGGTGACGCCCGGCGCGTCCAGGGCGACGCGGGCCGCGCGGTGGACGGTGACGACCGGATGGGACAGATGGGTGCCCTTGAAGACGCGGGGGAAGACGCGGACCAGCGTCGCGCGGCTGCACGGTCCGACGACGGTCACGTCGAACCGTCCGTCGTCCAGCGCCGCGTCCGGGCAGATCCGCATGCCACCGCCGTAGCTCGGCCCGTTGCCGACCGCGATCAGCGTCGCGTCCAGCTCCTGCCACGGGCCGTCGTCCAGCCGCATGCGGTAGGGCAGGGGGCGGAACGCGGCCAGCTCGGCGACGAGGGCCAGGTCGTAGCGCAGCCTGCCGCGCGGGCGGCGCATCCGGTTGCCCCGGTCGTTGACGCGGGAGTCGAAGCCGGTGGCGAGGACGCCGCCGAACCACGTGTCCCCGATCCGGCCGAGGTCGATCCGCCGGTACGCGCCGGCCGCCAGCGCCGCCGCGAGCCCGCGGCCCGCCGCGGCCGGGTCGCCGAGCGGCAGGCCGCACGCGCGCGCCAGGTCGTTCCCCGTGCCCGCGGCGACGAGGCCGAGCGGGACGTCACTACCGGCGACGGCCTGGAGGGCGAGCGAGGCCATGCCGTCGCCGCCGACGGCTATGAGGGCCCCGGCGCCGTCCGCGACCGCGCGGCGGGCCTGGCGCAGCGCGTCGGCGGCGTCGGCGCCCACGAGGGTGCGGACGGGCATGCCGGTGGCGGCCAAGGCGTCGAGCGCGGGACGGGCGGCGCGTGCGGCGCGGCCTCGGCCCGCCACGGGGTTGACGAGGACCGTCAGCTCACCCGGCACGCGCGCCCCGCGCGGGACGGCCGTCCGTGTCAGGTGGCGTCATCGAAGCCGTTCAGCCGGGAGGGGCCCTCGTCCAGCCGGGAGGACGAGACGCGTTCGACGGGCTCGATGGTCTCGGGGGTCAGGTCGAGCGGCGAGGCCTCGTCGTCGTCCAGCTCCTGCTCGTCCTCGCGCTGCCGCTTGCGCCGGTCGTTGAAGAGGGCGATGCCGCAGGCGATGAAGTACAGGGCCGTGACGGGCACCTGGAGGGCGACCATCGACATCAGGTCGGTCGGGGTGATGGCGGCCGCGAAGACGGCGATGCCGACGACCATCCAGCGCCACCAGCTGAGCATCCGCTTGCCGGAGACGACCCCGCCGAGGTTCAGCAGGACGAGCAGCAGCGGCAGCTCGAAGGAGAGGCCGAACGCGAGGGCGAGCCGGACGGTCAGGTCGAGCGTCTCCTCGACGGACACGTAGTTCTGCGCGCCGGGGGCGCTGAAGCTCAGCAGGACGGGCACGGCGCGGCCGAGCAGCCAGTACGCGAAGACCGCGCCCGCCAGGAACAGCGGCACGCCCACGCCGACGACGGCGCGGGTGTACTTCTTCTCGTTCCTGTGCAGCCCCGGTGCGATGAACGCCCACACCTGGTAGAGCCAGACCGGCGACGCCGCGATGACGCCGACGAGCAGCGAGACGCGGAAGTAGGTGGCGAACGGGGAGGTCAGGCCGTTCTGCGACAGGACGGCGCAGCGGTGTTCGCGCGCGGCCGGGTCCTCGAAGGAGTCGCAGATCGGCACCGGCTCGGTGAGGAAGTCCATGATGTCCTTGGCGAAGAACATCGCGACGATGGTGACCACCAGGATGCCGGCGACCGAGATGCCGAGCCGGTTGCGCAGCTCGCGCAGGTGCTCGGTGAGGGACATGCGCCCCTCGGGGTCCTTCGGCTTCCGCGGTGCCTTGGCCTTGGGCACGCCAGGTCCTCATCTCCTACGGCGCCCGGTCTCCGCCGGGCGGCCACGCCTCACTCGCTCCGAACGCGTCCCGGCCGGCGGCCGGGTGTCAGCCCTGCTGCGGGGTGCTCCGGGGCTCCTCGACCGGGCGGGCGCTGGTGACGTCGCCGGGGGCGGCCTGGATGGTCCGGGCGGCGGTGGGCGGCTCGGCGGGCGAGGGAGCCACGTCCGACTCGGCCCGGCCGTCGTTCTTCATGGCCGCCGTCTCGCTCTTGAGGATGCGCAGGGACTTGCCCAGGGCGCGCGCGGTGTCCGGCAGGCGCTTGGAGCCGAAGACGACCACCACGACGAGGACGACGAGCAGGATGTGCCATGCGGAGAGCGAGCCCATGGTCTCGTCTTCTTTCTTCCGGGGAATTCGTCTGCCGTGCGGGATCTCGACATTCCCGACCGACCGCACGAGCTGCAATCTTAACGCGCGAGGGTGAACACAAATCAATGCCCGCGCGACGATCTATCCGTCCCCGGCTTCCCTCCCGTACGCCCGGTGGACGGCTCCGCCCCTGGCCACAAGGGGTGCGGCGGAACGTTCCAGGTCCTCGGCCGCGCCCCCGATCCGCTCCGCCGAGGCGGCCACGGCGCGGGCGAAACGGCGGGCTTCGAGGCCGACGCGGACGCCCAGGACCCCGAGCACCGCGACGCCGAGGAACGCCAGCGCGAGCTGGAACATCGGCCAGAACATGTCAGCCCGCCTCCCCCGCCGCGGCCTGCAGGACACCGGGCGACTCCCGGGCCGCCGCCGGCTCCTCCGCCGCCCCGTACAGGTCGAGCGCCGCGCGGGCCGCGTCCCTGGCGCTCTCGGCGAGCGCGGCCGGCGCGACGATGCGGCCGTCCCCGCCGAGCCGCAGCGCCAGCCGCCGCAGGGTGGCCGGGTCGGGCGTGCGCAGCGTGACGCGCAGCCCGCCGTCCGGCAGCTCCTCGGCGGAGTCGTGCGGGTAGTACTCGGCGACCCAGCGCCCGCCGGGACCGACCTCGACCACCACCTCGGGGTCGGTCGGCGCGGGCTGGACGAGCCCCTCGCTCAGGTCCCGCGGCTCGACCGGCGGCGGATCGGCGGGGGTGTCGAGCAGCTCGATTCTGGCGACCCGGTCGAGCCGGAACGTGCGCCGCGCCTCCGACCGGTGGCACCAGGCCTCGACGTACGTGTGGCCGACCGCGAACAGCCGGATCGGGTCGATCTCCCGGTCGGTCAGCTCGTCGCGGCCCGGCGAGTAGTAGCGGATGCGCAGCCGCCGCCGCTCGGTGATGGCGCGGTCGACGTCGGCGAAGACCCCGCCCTCGGACTCGAAGGTGACCGACAGGCGCGAGCTGGCCCCGGCCGCCTCGCCCGCCGCCGCCTCCAGCTTGGACGTGGCGCGCAGCAGGGCGTCGCGGTCGCCGTCGCGCAGTCCCGGCAGGGTGGCGACGGCGCGCGCGGCGACGAGCAGGGCGGTCGCCTCGTCGGCGGCGAGCCGCAGCGGCTGGCCGGTGCCCGAGCCGACGGCCTCGGCGTTGTGCCACCAGATGTGCTCGCCGTCGGTGTCGATGTCGAGCAGGTCGCCGCCGCGGAAGCTGGTGCCGCACATGGGCAGGACGTTGAGGTCGGAGATCAGCTCGTCCTCGGTGATCCCAAACGCGCGGGCGACCTCGTCGACACGGGCACCCGGGCGTTCCCTCAGATAGGTGACGAGGGACAGCATCCTGCGGGTGCGGTCGATGGCCGTGGTGGCCATGGGTGCTCCTTCTCTCTTCCCTGGCTTCCCGGGGGTCTAGGTCGTGTCGTTCGGATCTTGGCGGCGCGGGCCCGGCACGATCCGGACGACACGGCCTAGCCCTTGGCGACGGCGCGCAGCCGCTCGATGACGTCGGCCCGCAGCTCGGCGGGCTCCAGCACGACCACGTCGGGGCCGAACTCGGCGAGCCACGCGCCGAGCCCGTGCCCGTACGGGATCTCCAGTTCGTCCCAGCCGGCGCCCGCGGCGGACTCGGTGACGGCGGTGGCGCGGGCGCGCAGCGGGTATCCGGCACCGGTGCGCAGCCGGATGCGCGCCTGTCCCGTCGGGGTCTCGCCCGCCCAGCGGGCGACGGTCTCGCGCAGCGTGATGTGGTCGGGGACCTCGTGCGTGAAGGCGCCGGCGCGCGACTTGACGCGGCCCGCGATACGCGAGAGCCGGAAGACGCGCTCCGCCCCGCGGTCGCGGTCCCAGCCGGCCAGGTACCAGTGACCGCGCCAGCACTCCAGCGCCCAGGGCTCGACCTGGCGGCTCGCGGCGCGCGCCGCGTTCGACCTGCGGTAGTCGAACGTGACGGGGCGCCGATCGCGGCAGGCGATCATCAGCGGCTCGAAGGCCGCCTCACCGGCCGGGACGCGCGGTTCGATCGCGCTGTACGCGCCCTGCTCGTCCTGGGCGAGCGGCATCCCCGCGGCGCGGAGCTTCTGGAGGGCGCCGCTCGCCGCGCCCGCGAGACGCGCCTGCTGCCAGACGCGGGCGGCGAGCCCCAGCGCGGCGGCCTCCTCGGCCTCCAGGGTGATGGGCGGCAGCTGGTTGTGGTCGCGGCGGGCGTGGTAGCCGGTCTCGCCGTCGAGGCTCTCGACGGTCTCGATGACGAGGCCCAGTTCCCGCAGGTCGTCCTTGTCGCGCTCGAACATGCGGTTGAAGGCGTCCTCGGAGCCGACCTCCAGGTAGGCCTCGATGGACGCGCGCAGCTCGCGCTTGCTCAGCGGGCGGCCCGTGCCCAGCAGGCACAGCGCCAGGTTCATCAGCCGCTCCGCCTTGGCAATCGCCATCGCGCGCCGCCCCTCTCGTCCGCGGTCCCCGGCCGTCACGTACCCGCGCGGAAAAACGCCGTGGGCCCGTTCCCCGTGCGGGGAATGGGCCCACGGTACCGCTTGTGGAGATCAGACCGAGACCAGGTCGCAGACGAAGATCAGCGTCTCGCCCGGCTTGATCCGGCCGCCCGCCCCGGCGTCGCCGTACGCGAGGTGCGGCGGGATGGTCAGCTGGCGGCGCCCGCCGACGCGCATGCCCTGCACGCCGCGGTCCCAGCCGGGGATGACCTGGCCCGCGCCGAGCTGGAAGCGCAGCGGGGTGCCGCGGTTCCAGCTGGCGTCGAACTCCTCGCCGGTGCTGAAGGCGACGCCGACGTAGTGCACGGACACCTGCGCGCCCGCCTGGGCGACCTCGCCCTCGCCTTCCCAGATGTCCTTGATCTCCAGGTCGGCCGGGGGCTCGCCGCCGGGGAAGTCCACCTCGGGCTTGTCGATGTTCACGTGAAGATCACTCCTAGCGCGCTTGCTCGAACCCGCAGGATACGCGGGCGGTGGCGGTCGGCACGCGCACGCTCAGGCGGCGCCGACGATGTCCACGACGAAGACGAGGGTGGAGCCGCCGGGGATCGTCTGGTTGCCCTGGTCGCCGTAGCCGAGGTCCGGCGGGATCACCAGGAGGACGCGGTCGCCGACGTGCTTGCCGACGAGGCCCTCGTCCCAGCCCTGGACGACCTGGCCGGTGCCGATCTGGAAGGCGGAGGGCGCGTCGCGGTCCCAGGACGAGTCGAACTTCTCGCCGTCGGCCCAGGTCACGCCGGTGTACTGGACGACGAGCGCCTGTCCGGCCTCGACCTCGGGCCCGTCGCCCTCGATCAGGACCTGCTGCTGCAGCTCGGCCGGCGGGTCCTCGCCCTCGGGGACGGTGACGGCGGGCGCCCCGTCCTCACCGGCGGTGACCTCCGGCAGTCCGTCGGTCGCGGCGGCCTGCTCGCCCTCGGCGGCGGCCCCCGGGTCGACGGCGGAGGCGCCCACGATGTCGAAGACCCAGACGACGCCCTCGTCCCCGGACAGGCCGACGTTCTGGGCGCCCTGGCCGAGCAGGTCGGCGGCGGGGCCCTGGACCTGGACGCGGCTGCCGACCGTGGCGCCGACCATCGGGTCGGTCACGGCGGCGAGGAGGACGGAGTCCACCCCGGCCTGGGCGATCACCTGGCGGCGCAGGCCGTCGGGCAGCGCGGGGGCGGTGGAGCCCTGGGCTCCCTCGTTCGGGTCGGCCCAGGTGTTGACCAGCTCGCGGCCGTCGGAGACCGTCTTGGCCACGGCGTCGAGGCGCAGGTAGTCGCCCTCGCCGATCTCGGCGCCGTCGCCCTGGTCCAGGACCTCGCCGCTGATCTCGTCACCGACGCTCGCGTCCGTGTCGATCGTCAGCTCCGGCTCCTCACCGGGCTTGCCGGAGACCGTGGCCACGGGACCGGACGACGGGGTGTCCGAGGCGTCGTCTCCGCCGTCGTCCGAGCCGCACGCGGCCAGGGAGAACAGGAGGGAAGGGACGGCGAGCAGCGCGACGAGGCGGCTCGCTCGGGGGGTGGGGGTCATGAAGTCCAACCGGGGCGTCGGGGGCGATCGGGGCGGAACCCGCTGGTCCCGCCCCAGCCTACGGCTTCCCGGCAGACGCGACAGGAGGTGCGCGCCGCCGGGAACCGTCACATCCCGGCGATCAGCTTCTCCACGCGCTCGTCCACCGAGCGGAACGGGTCCTTGCACAGGACCGTCCGCTGTGCCTGGTCGTTGAGCTTGAGGTGGACCCAGTCCACGGTGAAGTCGCGGCGCTGTTCCTGCGCGCGGCGGATGAAGTCGCCGCGCAGCCGGGCCCGCGTGGTCTGCGGGGGGACCGACTTGCCCTGGAAGATCTTGAGGTCGTTGCACACGCGCTGGGCCTGGCCCTTGCGCTCCAGCAGGTAGTAGAGCCCGCGGCGGCGGTGGATGTCGTGGTAGGCGAGGTCTATCTGCGCCACCCTGGGGTGGGACATCGTGAGGTTGTGCTTGGCGCGGTACCGCTCGATGAGCTGGTACTTCATGACCCAGTCGATCTCGGTGTTGATCTTGTCGAGTTCCTGGGCGCGGATGGATTCGAGTGCCCGGCCCCACAGCTCCAGGACCTGCTCGGTGACGCCGGTGCGCATGCCGCGGCGTTCGCAGAAGTCGAGGGCCTTGTCGAAGTACTCCTGCTGGATCTCCAGGGCGGACGCCTCGCGGCCGGTCGCGAGGCGGACCTTGCGCTGGCCGGTGGTGTCGTGGCTGACCTCGCGGATGGCCCGGATGGGGTTCTCCAGCGTGAGGTCCCGCATGACGGTCCCCGCCTCGATCATGCGGAGCACCAGGTCGGTGGCGCCGACCTTGAGCAGCATCGTGGTCTCGGACATGTTGGAGTCGCCCACGATGACGTGGAGCCTGCGGTAGCGCTCGGCGTCGGCGTGCGGCTCGTCGCGGGTGTTGATGATGGGGCGGGAGCGCGTGGTCGCCGAGCTGACGCCCTCCCAGATGTGCTCGGCGCGCTGGCTGACGCAGAAGACGGCGCCGCGCGGCGTCTGGAGGACCTTGCCCGCGCCGCAGATCAGCTGGCGCGTGACGAGGAAGGGGATCAGGACGTCGGCGAGGCGGGAGAACTCGCCGTGCCGCGCCACGAGGTAGTTCTCGTGGCATCCGTAGGAGTTGCCCGCGGAGTCGGTGTTGTTCTTGAACAGGTAGACGTCACCGGCGATGCCCTCCTCGTGGAGCCGCCGTTCGGCGTCCACCAGGAGGCCCTCCAGGATGCGCTCACCCGCCTTGTCGTGGGTGATCAGCTCCGTGACGTTGTCGCACTCGGGCGTCGCGTACTCGGGGTGCGAGCCGACGTCCAGGTAGAGGCGGGCGCCGTTGCGGAGGAACACGTTGCTGCTGCGTCCCCATGACACGACTCGGCGGAAGAGATACCTCGCCACCTCGTCCGGGGACAGCCGGCGCTGACCGCGGAACGTACAGGTGACCCCGTACTCGTTCTCCAACCCGAAGATTCGGCGATCCATGACTGAACATTACGCCTGATGCCCACTTCTGAAACCGGGTTCGAGTGCGGCGTTTCGATCATTTTGCGTTTCCCCGCCGGGAGCGGTCCGGCCCCCGGGAACTGCGAGAACGCGTGCCGTGGCCAGCAGGACGAGCAGCGCGGCGCAGCCGGCGGCCGCGGGGACGGCGAAGCCGGAGGCGGCGTCGCCGCGTTCGATGACCGGTCCCGCGACGGCGGTGCCCGCGGCGGCGCCGACGCCGAAGGTGGTCACCAGCCAGGAGAACGCCTCGGTGACCGTGCCCACCGGCGCGTGCCGGTCTATCACGACGAAGGCGCAGGCCAGCATGGGTGCGAGGAACAGCCCGGACAGGACGCTGAGCCCGGTCATGAGGGCCACGCCGTCGGGCACCAGCACCAGCGGCGCGTACCCGGCGGCGAGGGCGACGGCCAGCAGCCTGAGGCGGGGTTCGGGCGGCCCGGCCCAGCGGACGGCGCCGTAGGCGAGGCCGCCGATCAGGGCGCCGACGCCCAGTCCCGAGGTGAGCCAGGTGGCGATCAGTTCGTCGCCGTGCTCGTCCGCGTAGGCCACGTTCGCCACGGCGATGGCGCCCAGGGCGGTGCCGACGAAGAAGAAGCAGGCGAGGAGCGCGAGCAGCCCGCGCGAGCGCAGCGCGCCCAGCCAGTGCGCCTCGCGCGGGGCGCCGCGCCACTGCCGGGAGGGGGCGGACACGACGACGGAGAGCGCCCCCAGGATGCCGACGACGTTGACGACCAGCAGGGCGGCCGACTCGGACCAGGCGGCGACGAGCAGCATCACGACGAGCGGTCCGCCCGCGAACATGACCTCCTGCGCGACGGCGTCCAGGGCGTAGGCCCTGTGCACGCCGTCGCCGTGCCGGATCACGCTGGGCCACAGGGCGCGCAGGCCGCCTTCGAGGGGCGGGGTGGCGAGCCCCGCGATCACGACGGCCGCCCAGGCCACGGGGGCGGGTTCTGTGCCGACGAGGGCGAACAGAATCATGCTCAGGCCGGAGACCACGGCGGCGGGGAGCATCACCCGGGGCTGCCCGTGGACGTCCACCAGGCGGCCGAGAAGCGGCTGCCCGACGGCGGTGGCCACCCCGTAGGCGGCGGCGAGGAGACCGGCCAGGGTGTAGCCGCCGCCCTCGGCGCGCACGAACAGGACGACGGCCAGCGCGGCCGTGCCGTTCGGCAGGCGGCCGACGAGCGTGCCCACGAGCAGGCGCGTCACGTGCTTCACGCGCAGCAGTTCCCCGTAGCCGGTGGCCATCGCCCGCACCCCTGTCTCCGGCACCGGGTCGGCCCCGGTGCGTGTTACGTATAACGCCGTCGATTGTACGTACGATGTGCGTTCTGGTGGGCGGTGGATTCAGGACACCCGCAGGGAGGCGCGGACACCGTGGACGAGAGCGGGAGCGGCAGGGGGCGGGAGGGCGTGGCCCGGCCCACGAGCCGGGACGTGGCGCGCCGCGCGGGGGTGTCCCAGGCGACCGTCTCGCTGGTGCTGCGCGACCGGTGGCGCGGCCGGGTCTCCCCCGCCCGCGCCGAGGCCGTACGGGCGGCCGCGCGGGAGCTGGGCCACCGGCCGAATCTCGCGGCCCGCAGCCTGCGGCTCGGCAGGACCCGGACGGTCCTCGTCGTCGTCCCGGCGCTGACCAACGACTTCTTCGGCCGGGTGCACGCCGGGGTGGCGCGGGTCGCGGCGGAGGCGGACGTGGGGGTGGTCCTGTACCCGTCGCCCGAGGGCGTCGGCAGCGCCCCCGACCCGTTCGCGTCGGCGAGCGCGACGCTGGACGGCGTGCTGGCGTCCTCGATGGCGGTGGAGGCGCTGGCGCAGCTGAGCGGGGACGGGCTGCCGCTCGTGATGCTGGACAGCGAGCCCGTCGAGGGCCCCGCCGCCGCGACCGTCAATCCGGACATCGCCGAGGGGATGCGGCTGGTGACGGCGCATCTGCTGGGCCTGGGGCACCGGCGGATCGCCCATGTGGCCGCCGACGTGGACTCGTGGACGTTCGCGGTGCGGCGTGACGTGCTGCGCGCGGGCCTGGCGGGGGCGCCGGGAGCGCGGCTGGTGGCGGAGGAGCACGGGCCGGTCAGTGTGGCGGGAGGGCTGCTCGCGGCGGAACGCGCGCTCGCCGCCTCCCCGCGGCCGACCGCGCTGGTCTGCGACGACGACACGATGGCCGCCGGTGCGTGCAAGGCCGTGCGGCGCGCGGGACTGCGGGTGCCCGAGGACGTGTCGGTGACGGGCTTCGACGACCTGGGGCTCGCGACGGCGGTGGAGCCGGAGCTGACGACGGTGCGGCTGCCCGCCGAGGAGCTGGGGGCCGCCGGTCTGCGGGCGCTGCTGGCCGTGCTGGGCGGCGAACGGCGGGGCGCCGAGGTGCTGCCGGTCTCGCTGGTCGCCCGGGGCTCGACCGCCCCGGCTCCCGCCTGACCTCCGCCGTCCACGCGCCGCGCCCCGGGGCGCGGCGCGTGGACGGCGGCCGAGGCCGTGTCAGTCGGTGCCGCTCCCGGCGCCCGCGTCCCCTTCGCCGTCCGCGTCGGCGGAACCGGCGGAATCGGTGGAGGAGGAACCGTTCTCCTCCAGCAGTGCGGCGAGCTGACGCACCGGCACGCGCTTGAACTTCCGTGTCTGCGGCCGGGTCCGGTCGAGGACGGCCACTTCGAGCTGATCGGCGGTCAGCGTGCGCTCGCCGCCGTTCGCCTCGCGGGTGAGCGAGTCCACCGCGAGGCGCAGCACCTCGCCGAGGCCCATGCCGTCGCGGTGCCGCTGGCCCAGGTAGCTGCTGATCTGGTCGGCGTTGCCGCCGACCGCCACCGAGCCGTGCTCGTCGATGATCGAGCCGTCGTGCGGCAGGCGGTAGATCTCGTCGTCCTCGGGGGACTCGCCGACCTCGGCCACGAGCAGTTCGACCTCGTAGGGCTTCTCCGCGGCGCTGGAGAAGATGCTGCCCAGCGTCTGCGCGTAGAGATTGGCGAGGCCGCGGGCGGTGACGTCCGTGCGGTCGAAGGTGTAGCCGCGCAGGTCGGCGTAGCGGGTGCCGCCGATGCGCAGGCTCTCGTACTCGTTGTACTTGCCGGTCGCCGCGAAGGCGATGCGGTCGTAGATCTCGCTCACCTTGTGCAGGGCGCGCGACGGGTTCTCGGCGACGAACACGATGCCGTCGGCGTACTGGAGCACCACCAGGCTGCGTCCGCGCGCGATGCCCTTGCGGGCGTACTCGGCGCGGTCCGCCATGGCCTGCTGGGGTGAGACATAGAACGGTGTGGACACCGGCTACTCGTCCCTTCGACGTCCGTGGGATTTCCGGGGTTCGGCGCTTCGCCCGGTGCCGGACGGGCCCGGCACCGCAATCTACAGAACGGGGGCCTGCGGCCCGTCGGGCCGCTGGAGCCGACCCTCGTGCACCGCGCGGACGATCTCGGCGACCCGCGTCTCGTCGAGGCGGCGGTAGCCGTCCTCGGTGATCACCGTGACGATCGGGTAGATGCGGCGCGCGAGGTCGGGTCCGCCGGTCGCCGAGTCGTCGTCGGCGGCGTCGTAGAGCGCCTGGACGACCGCGGTGGCCGTCTGCTCCTCGGACAGGTCGGGGCGGTACAGCTTCTTGAGGGAGCCGCGGGCGAAGACGGAGCCGGAGCCGACGGTGGCGAAGCCCACCTCGTCGGTCCTGCCGCCCGTGACGTCGTAGGAGAAGATCCGGCCCTTGCCGCGCTCCAGGTCGTAGCCGGCGAAGAGGGGGACGACGGCGAGGCCCTGCATGGCCATGCCGAGGTTGCCGCGGATCATGGTGGACAGCCGGTTGGCCTTGCCCTCCAGGGAGAGCGCGTGGCCCTCGACCTTCTCGAAGTGCTCCAGCTCCAGCTGGAACAGCTTCACCAGCTCGACCGCGAGTCCCGCGGTCCCCGCGATGCCGACGGCGGAGTACTCGTCGGCGGGGAAGACCTTCTCGATGTCGCGCTGGGCGATCATGTTGCCCATGGTCGCGCGGCGGTCACCGGCGAGGACGACGCCCCCGGGGAAGGTGGCGGAGACGATGGTCGTCCCGTGCACCGCCTCCACGGCTCCCTCGACGGGCGGGAGCGCGCGGTGCCCCGGCAGACGGTCCGGGGCGTGGTCGGTCAGGAAGTCGAAGAACGAGGACGAGCCCGGACGGAGGAAGGCCGCCGGGAGTCGCCCCTGCTCGTGGGAGTTGGCTGCCACAGGGTTCCTTCCAGGTGGAGGACGGTCGGCTGCCCCGGCCGGCGGTGCGGCCGGGGCAGCGGCAGGCTATGGCACGGACCCTACCCGTCCGGCGGTCGTGATCCACATCGGCCGCGGAAGCCCCGCGGCGCGGCGGGCGTGACTACTCGCCGCCCTTCTGGACGAAGCTGCGGACGAAGTCCTCCGCGTTGGACTCCAGCACCTCGTCGATCTCGTCGAGGACGGAGTCGACGTCGTCCGTGAGGGCCTCCTGGCGCTCCTTGAGCTCCTCGGAGACCTCCGCGTCCTGTGTCTGCTCCTCGACTTCCTCGCTGTTGCGCGACGCCTTCTGCTGGCCGCCGCCGGTGTCTTTGGTCGCCATCTCCCTCACCCCTGCTCAGCTTCGACGTGTCAAGATCAGACCCTACTAGGCGGGGCTGACATCGGCTCTTCGTTCTTTTCCCCGGTGCATTCCCGGGCGGATTCCCGGTGGACCGCCGCCGGTGGATTTCCCGGGGGACTCTCCCCCGCTCTCCTTCTCAACGTCCGCGGACCACCCGGATGATTCCCGTATCCGCGCGGAATCAGCCGCCGGAGAGCGCGCGGACGAGATCGTCCGCCGTCGCGCAGCGGTCGAGGAGGTCCTTCACGTGCTCGCGGGTGCCGCGCAGCGGGTCCATGGTGGGCACACGCTGGAGCGAGTCGCGGCCCGGCAGGTCGAAGATCACGGAGTCCCAGGAGGCCGCGGCGACGTCGTCGGCGTACTGCTCCAGGCAGCGGCCCCTGAAGTAGGCGCGGGTGTCGTCGGGCGGGCTGAGCTGCGCGCGGCTGACGTCCTCGTCGTCGAGGAGCCTGGTCATGCGCCCGCGGGCCGCCAGCCGGTTGTAGAGGCCCTTGTCGGGCCGCACGTCCGCGTACTGGAGATCCACGAGGTGCAGGCGCGCGGCGTCCCAGCCGAGGCCGTCGCGGCGCCGGTAGCCCTCCATCAGTTCGCGCTTGGCCACCCAGTCGAGCTGGCCGGCCAGGCTCATCGGGTCGTTCTCCAGGCGGTTGAGGACGTCCTCCCAGCGGGTCAGGACGTCGGCGGTCTGGGCGTCCGCGTCCGCACCCCACCGTTCGTCCACGTACTTGCGGGCCAGTTCGCAGTACTCCATCTGGAGTTGGACGGCGGTCAGCGTCCGGCCGCTGCGGAGGGTCACGAGCTGCCGCAGCCCGGGGTCGTGGCTGACCCGGTGGAGTGTGCGGACCGGCTGGTCCACGGCCAGGTCGACGGTGATGAAGCCGTCCTCGATCATGGACAGGACGAGCGCGGTGGTGCCGAGCTTGAGGTAGGTGGAGACCTCGGCGAGGTTGGCGTCGCCGATGATGACATGGAGCCTGCGGTAGCGCTCGGCGTCGGCGTGCGGCTCGTCCCGGGTGTTGATGATGGGCCGCTTGAGTGTCGTCTCCAGGCCGACCTCGACCTCGAAGTAGTCGGCGCGCTGGCTGAGCTGGAAGCCGTGCTCGCCGCCGTCCTGGCCGATGCCGACCCGGCCCGCGCCGCAGACGACCTGGCGGGAGACGAAGAAGGGCGTGAGGTGCCGGACGATCTCGGAGAACGGCGTCTCGCGCTTCATGAGGTAGTTCTCGTGGGTGCCGTAGGAGGCGCCCTTGTTGTCGGTGTTGTTCTTGTACAGGTGGATGGGCTGGGCGCCGGGGACCTCGGCGGCGCGGCGGGCGGCCTCGGCCATGATGCGTTCGCCCGCCTTGTCCCACAGGAGGGCGTCCAGGGGGCCGGTGGTCTCCGGGGAGCTGTACTCGGGGTGCGCGTGGTCCACGTAGAGCCGGGCGCCGTTGGTGAGGATGACGTTGGCCAGGCCGATGTCCTCGTCGGTGAGCTGGCTGGCGTCCGCGTTGTCCCTGGCCAGGTCGAAGCCCCTGGCGTCGCGCAGGGGGTTCTCCTCCTCGAAGTCCCAGCGGGCGCGCCGGGCCCGGTGCATGGCCGCCGCGTAGGCGTTCACCACCTGGGATGAGGTGAGCATGGCGTTGGCGTTCGGGTGGCCGGGCACGGAGACGCCGTACTCGGTCTCGATGCCCATCACTCGCCGTACTGTCATGCGGCCCTCCTTGCCCGGCGGCGCACCGGCACCGGCCCGGTGCCGTCCTTCGCTGACGAGCGTAGGCGACAGGGGGCGCGGCGCGGGGTCCGCCGCCGGTCTCCTTCTGGACTTGTCGCGGGATCGGTCCCGGATCACGACGGTCCGGGAATGCGGCGGCTGCGGGGCTCGCCTTCGCGTGCCCCGCAGCCGGACGGCGTGTGCGTGGATTCGTGCGCGGTAGGGCGTTTTCCGGTTACCGGTGGTGGCCGGTCACAGGTACTGGCCCGTGTTGGCGACGGTGTCGATGGAACGGCCGGTGTCGCCGCCCTGCTTTCCGGTGACGAGGGTGCGGATGAAGACGATCCGCTCGCCCTTCTTGCCGGAGATCCGGGCCCAGTCGTCGGGGTTGGTGGTGTTGGGAAGGTCCTCGTTCTCCTTGAATTCGTCCACGCAGGCGGACAGGAGATGGGAGACGCGCAGGCCCTTCTGGTGGTGGTCCAGAAAATCCTTGATGGCCATCTTCTTGGCGCGGTCGACGATGTTCTGGATCATCGCGCC
The DNA here is from genome assembly GCF_044461265.1 of Streptomyces sp. NPDC049879. Taxonomy (NCBI): domain Bacteria; kingdom Bacillati; phylum Actinomycetota; class Actinomycetes; order Kitasatosporales; family Streptomycetaceae; genus Streptomyces; species Streptomyces sp. NPDC049879. The sequence continues at coordinate 551,426 of NZ_JBITKT010000003.1, forward strand.
GGAGTTGAAGTCCTTGAAGTAGAGGACTTCCTTGTCGCCGTTGGCATAGGTCACCTCGAGGAAGCGGTTCTCCTCGGTTTCGGCGTACATCTGCTCGACGACGGTCTGGATCATCCCCTGGACGGCCGCGGCGCCGTTCCCGTTGTGCTCGCCGAGGTCGTCGGCGTGCAGCGGGAGCCGGGGGGTCAGGTACTTGGAGAAGATGTCGCGGGCGGCCTCGGCGTCCGGACGCTCGATCTTGATCTTCACGTCGAGCCGGCCGGGGCGCAGGATCGCGGGGTCGATCATGTCCTCGCGGTTCGAGGCGCCGATGACGATGACGTTCTCCAGGCCCTCGACGCCGTCGATCTCCGAGAGCAGCTGGGGGACGATGGTGTTCTCCACGTCCGAGCTGACGCCGGAGCCGCGGGTGCGGAAGAGGGAGTCCATCTCGTCGAAGAACACGATGACGGGCGTGCCCTCGCTGGCCTTCTCCCTGGCCCGCTGGAACACCAGGCGGATGTGCCGCTCGGTCTCGCCGACGTACTTGTTCAGCAGTTCGGGGCCCTTGATGTTGAGGAAGAAGCTCTTCCCCGCGGGCTTGCCGGTGACCTCGGCGACCTTCTTGGCCAGGGAATTGGCGACGGCCTTGGCGATGAGCGTCTTGCCGCAGCCGGGCGGGCCGTAGAGCAGGACGCCCTTGGGCGGGCGCAGCTCGTGCTCGCGGAACAGGTCGGGGTGCAGGTAGGGCAGCTCGACGGCGTCGCGGATCAGCTCGATCTGGCCGCCGAGGCCGCCGATCTGCGTGTAGTCGATGTCGGGGACCTCTTCGAGGACCAGCTCCTCGACCTCGCTCTTGGGCACGACCTCGAAGACGTAGCCGGAGCGGGGTTCGAGCAGCAGGGCGTCGCCCGCGCGCAGGGTGCCGTCGAGCAGGGGCTGGGCGAGCTTGACGACGCGCTCCTCGTCGGTGTGGCCGACCACCAGGGCGCGCTCGCCGTCCTCCAGGATCTCCTTGAGGGTGACGATCTCGCCCGCGCGTTCGTACTCCATGGCGGCCACGACGTTGAGCGCCTCGTTGAGCATGACCTCCTGGCCACGCCGCAGGTCGCCGAGGTCGAGGCTGGGGCTGACGTTCACCCGGAGCTTGCGGCCCCCGGTGAAGATGTCGGCGGTGCCGTCCTCGTTGGCCTCCAGGAAGACACCGAAGCCGGAGGGCGGCTGGGCGAGCCGGTCGACTTCCTCCTTGAGGGCCACGATCTGGTCGCGTGCCTCGCGGAGCGTGGTCGCGAGCCGCTCGTTCTGCGCGGAGACGCCCGCGAGATTCGTCTGCAGCTCGACGACACGCTCCTCCAGCACGCGTGTGTGCCGCGGGGAGTCGGCCAGCTTTCGGCGCAGGACGGTGATCTCCTGCTCAAGATCGGCTACCTGCCGGGCCGGGTCGTCGGGACCCCTCCCGGGTCGGATGCCGCGGTTGCTGTCGTCGTTCTGGGATACCACGGTCCTCACCTCCTCCAAGGGGAGCTGGACGCTTCCAGACCCTACCTGGACCGGTGCAGTTCGAAACCCCTAGATCACAAAGACGGTCGGGGTGTGTCCGATCTTCACCCTTGCGCACTCCCTCACGCCAGGGAATACCCACCCTGCGCTGCGGGAAAGCAGGTCGCTGTATGGTCGTAAGCGGTCAACACCCGCAAGGGATGGCTCCCTTTGACGCACACCTATGAGGAACGGTAGGCCATATGACCGCGCGGAACGACACCGACGAGATCGAGGTCTGGATCGATCAGGATCTGTGCACCGGAGACGGAATCTGCGCGCAGTACGCGCCCGAGGTGTTCGAGCTGGACATCGACGGACTTGCCTATGTGAAGCCGCCCGTCCCGGCCGGTACGGAGGCCGAGCTGCTGACGGACCCCGGCGCGACGGCCAGGGTGCCCCTGCCGCTGCTGCGCGACGTCGCCGAGTCGGCCAAGGACTGCCCCGGGCAGTGCATCCACGTGCGCCGGGTGACCGACCGGGTCGAGGTCTACGGCCCGGACGCGGACTGAGGGGCGCCGGGCGGAGGGGCGCCGGTCAGACGCTGTTCGGCGCGCGGCGCGCGTGCAGGGCGAGCCGGCCGTCCTCCCAGCGCCAGTCCACGTCGCGCTGGAGGTCGGGGCAGCAGCGCGGGACCGCGTCCGACGAGTAGCCCAGCAGGCGTACGGAGACGGTGTCGTCCCGCGCCGCGAGCCGTTCCACGGTCATCCGCTCCGCCGGGTCCACCAGGGTGGCCGCGACCGTGGTCGTGCCGCCGTCCGTGGTGAGCAGGTACATGCCGCTGGGCGGGGTGCCCGAGCCGGCGTCGCAGCGGACGACCGCGACGGCCTCGCCCTGGCCGTCGCCGTCGAGGTCCGTGTCCACGCTGTCGGTGACCAGCACGTCGAGCGGCCCGCAGTCGATGGGGTAGTCGGCCTCTTCCGGGTCGGGTCCCGGCGCGGGTGCCTCCGGGGGCTCCTGGTCCGCGTGGCCGTCCGCAGGGGCCGCGGAGTCGGCGGCGCCGGGGCGGGCCGTCGCGCCCGACGGCTCGACGAGTGCGGCCGCGCCGGTGATCACCGCGAGCGCCAGGGCTGTCGTCACCCAGTGGAACGGGCGGGTGCGCGGGACGGTCGGGTCGGCCGGGCTTGCCGGGAGCTGCACGCGGGGGACTCCTGGACGTCGTGAGGGGGTGGCACCATGCCGGACCTGCGCGACGGCAGGTGACCGGCATGGTGTCATATCTCACGGCGCCGCGGAACGGCGGGGTCCGGAAGGGCCGTTGGAGTGGGGCGGCCGTCCGGCGGACCCGGCGTCAGGCCGCGTCGGAGCCGGGGCCCGTGTAGTCCGCGCCGTACGCCCCGGGCGCGGGACGGCGGCGGCGGCGCGGCGGCTCGACGCCGTCCGCGAGCCTGCGGGCGGTGACGAGGAAGCCGGTGTGCCCGATCATGCGGTGGTCGGGCCGCACGGCGAGCCCCTCGACGTGCCAGGTGCGGACCATGCTCTCCCAGGCGCTCGGCTCGTTGAACGAGCCGTGCTCCCGGATCGTCTCCACGGTGCGGGCCAGCTGGGTGGTGGTGGCGACGTACGCGCACAGGATGCCGCCGGGCACCAGGGCCTTCGTCACGGCGTCCAGGCACTCCCAGGGGGCGAGCATGTCGAGGATCACGCGGTCCACGTCGGTGTCGTCCAGGTGGTCCTGGAGGTCGCCGACGGTCACCGTCCACGCCGGGTGGGGGCCGCCGAAGTAGCGGGTCACGTTCTCCTGCGCGATGGCGGCGAAGTCGGCGCGGCGCTCGTACGAGTGGAGCATGCCCTGGTCGCCGATGGCGCGGAGCAGGAAGGTGCTCAGCGAGCCGGAGCCGACACCGGCCTCCACGACGCGCGCGCCGGGGAAGATGTCGGCCATGGCCAGGATCTGGCCCGCGTCCTTCGGGTAGACGACGGCGGCGCCGCGCGGCATGGACAGGACGTAGTCGGGGAGCAGGGGGCGCAGCGCGAGATAGTCGACTTTTCCCGTGGTGCGGACGACCGTGCCCTCCGGGGCGCCGATCAGCTCGTCGTGCGGGAAGGCGCCCTTGTGGGTGTGGAAGCTCTTCCCCGCTTCGAGCGTGAACGTGTAGTGGCGGCCCTTGGGGTCGGTGAGCTGTACCTGGTCCCCGACCTGGAAGGGCCCGCGACGGCGGGCGGCACCGGTCGGTTCGGACATGGCGTTCAGCCTAGTCCACGCGGGTGGCCGGTCAGTCCACGGGCCGGGACGCGGGGGCGGCGGCGGGGCGTGCCATCGCGTCGATGAAGGCGCGTTCGACGTCGCCGGTGGACAGGACGCCGTAGATCTCGCCGGTGCGCTCGACCACCAGGTACTCGCTGGCGGGGGTGGCGCGCAGGTGGTCGAGCAGCTCCTCGCCGTTCAGGTCCGCCGGGACGCGCAGGCCGTCGCTCAGGTCCTGCGCGAGGGTGCCGACCGCGACCCACGGCCGCCGGTGCTCCGGCACCCCGGCGATCCCGGCCTCGCGGACGAGGGAGAGGGGGTCGCCGTCCGGGTCCACGACGACGAGGGCGCGGGCCCCCGCCTCGTTGGCGCGGCGCAGGGCCTCGGAGAGGGAGGTGTCGGGGGCGACGGGGACGGCGCGGCGGGTGAGGGTGCGGGCGTTCAGGACGGGGAGGCGTTCGCGGAGGCGGGCCATGCGCAGGCTGTTGCCCGCGCCGGTCCAGATGATGGCGGCGAGGATCGCGGCGAGCAGCGCGTCGGTGAGCGACTCGACGCCGCTGAACGACTCGCGCTCCCCCGCCGTCCCGACGTAGGTGGCCAGCGGGAAGCCGACGAGGACGGCGATGGCGAGGGCCCTGCCCGTCCAGGCGGCGGCGACCGTGCCGGTCATGGGGCTGCCGGACAGCTTCCAGATGACGGCGCGCAGCATCCGGCCGCCGTCGAGCGGCAGTCCCGGCAGGAGGTTGAACGCGGCCACGATGAGGTTGGAGATCATCAGGCCCGCGAGCAGCACGCCGGGGATGGTGCCGGAGTCGGTGACGAGCATGCCCGCGTAGAAGACGCCGGACAGGACGAGCGACAGCAGCGGCCCGACACCGGCGAGGACGAACTCGCGGCCGGGGGTCTGGGACTCCTTCTCGATCTCCGAGACACCGCCGAAGAACTGGAGCTGGATGCGGCGCACCGGCAGGTCGAAGCGCACGGCGGCGACGGTGTGCGCCATCTCGTGGACGAGGACCGAGGCGTAGAACGCGACGGCGAAGAAGAGGGAGACGAGGTACCGCCCGCCGCCGAGATGGGGCAGGACGCGGTCGAGCTGGTTGCCGAAGAACCAGGTGATCAGCGCGGCGACCAGGAACCAGCTGGGCGCCACGTAGACCGGCACGCCGAAGACCCGGCCCATGAGGATGCCGCCGCCGGTGCCCCGGCCGCGCGGCGCGCGCTCCTCGCCCGCCCCTGGGGCCGCGCCCGCGGGGCCGGCGGGCTTCCGGCCGTCGCCGGGGTCCGTCGTCGGGTCGCTCTCGGAGTCTGCCACCAGTTCCCCTCGTCGCCGTGGGCCCGCCCGCGCGGCCGCTCGGACAAGCGATTTTGCCGTGTGCGCGGGCTCCCCGTCGATGGTAAGCGGCTACCTGTCAGTGACGCGCCGTAGGGTTCGCTCCATGACCGCTCCCATCGCCAGGCCGCCGGATTCTCTTTCCCCGTCCAGGGCCGCTGATTTCATGCAGTGTCCGCTGCTCTACCGGTTCCGCGTGATCGACCGCCTGCCGGAGGCGCCGAGCGCGGCGGCGACGCGGGGGACGGTCGTGCACGCGGTGCTTGAGCGGGTGTTCGACGCGCCGGCGGGCGAGCGGGTGATACCGCGGGCGCGGGCGCTGGTGGTGCGGGAGTGGGAGCGGCTGCTCGCGAGACGGCCCGAGCTGACGGCGCTGTTCGCCGAGGAGGGGGAACCGGGGGAAGGCGCGGCCGGTTCCGCCGGTGGAGTGGACGCCGGGCGGCTCGCGGAGTGGCTGACGAGCGCCGAGGAGCTGGTGGAGCGCTGGTTCGCGCTGGAGGACCCGACGCGTCTCGAACCGGCGGAGCGCGAGCTGTTCGTCGAGACCCGGCTGGAGTCGGGGCTGCGGCTGCGCGGTGTCATCGACCGCGTGGACGTGGCGCCCACGGGCGAGGTCAGGATCGTGGACTACAAGACGGGCAAGGCGCCGGGCCCGCAGTACGCGGGGGCGGCCCTGTTCCAGATGAAGTTCTACGCGCTGGTGCTGTGGCGGCTGCGCGGCGCGGTGCCGAGGCGCCTCCAGCTCGTCTACCTGGGCAGCGGCGACATCCTGACGTACGACCCGGAGGAGTCGGACCTGCTGGGCGTGGAGCGCAAGCTCGTCGCGCTGTGGCACGCGATCCGGCAGGCCACGGAGACCGGCGACTGGCGGCCGAGCCGCAGCAAGCTGTGCGGCTGGTGCGACCACCAGGCGCGCTGCCCGGAGTTCGGCGGCACTCCCCCGCCGTACCCCCTCTCGATCCAGACGGCGCTGCCGCTGCTGCCCGGGCAGGGCGCGCCGGTGGACGACGGGGCCGGGGGCGTGGGGGCGGACGCGGGCGAGCGGCCGGACACGGCGGGAGCGGGCGCGTGAGCGAGAATGGCCGGTGGCGCTCAGCGCCCACGGCGTCCCCGGAACGAAGGCTTGCCCATGCCCATTCGCGTGCTGCTCGTCGATGACCAGCCGCTGCTGCGCACCGGTTTCCGCATGATCCTGGAGGCCGAGCCCGACGTGGCGGTGGTGGGCGAGGCCGGGGACGGCCTGCAGGCGCTGGAGCAGGTGCGGGCGCTCCAGCCGGACGTGGTGCTGATGGACATCCGCATGCCGCGCATGGACGGCGTGGAGGCGACGCGGCAGATCACCGGGCCGGGGCACGACGGGCCCGCGAAGGTGCTGGTGCTGACGACCTTCGACCTGGACGAGTACGTGGTGGAGGCGCTGCGGGCGGGTGCGAGCGGTTTCCTGCTGAAGGACGCGCCGGCGGCGGAGCTGGTGCAGGCCATCCGGGTGGTGGCGGCGGGCGAGGCGATGCTCGCGCCGAGCGTGACGCGGCGCCTGCTCGACATGTACGCCGAGCGGCTGCCGTCGGGCGAGGAGCCGGTGCCCGACACGCTGCGGCGGCTGACCGAGCGCGAGGTCGAGGTGCTGAAGCTGGTGGCCCGTGGGCTGTCGAACGCGGAGATCGCGGCGGACCTGTTCGTCAGCGAGACGACCGTGAAGACGCATGTGGGGCATGTGCTGACGAAGCTGGAGCTGCGCGACCGGGTGCAGGCGGCGGTGTTCGCGTACGAGAGCGGCCTGGTGCGTCCGGGCAGCTAGGGTCCGTCCGGCGGCTGGGAGAGCGGGCGCCGGGGCGTGACGTGCCGCCCCGCCCGAGGCGTCTGGCGCGCACGCGCGCTGCTCAGCGGCCCGGGTCAGGCGGAGTCCTTGGCGATCTCCCAGAAGCGGAACGTGGTCGCGCTGTCGAGTGCCCAGCGCAGGCCGGTGACGCCAGGGGCGGCGACCGCCTGCTGCCGGTCCTGCCACAGCGGGATGAGGGGCAGGTCCTCCGCGACGGCCTCCTGGATCGCCGCGAGGTCGTCGGCGGCGCGTTCGCGGTCGGTCTCGCGCTCGGTGGCCGGGAGGAGGTCGCCGGTGACACGGTCGGAGTCGTAGGGGGCGGGGAGGACGCCGCCCGCGCCGAGGAGGGGCTGCAGGAAGCTGTCGGGGTCGGGGTAGTCCGGGGTCCAGCCGCGCAGGGTCAGCGGGCAGGCGCTGTTCCCGTCCCGCACCGCGTCGTCCAGGTCGGTGCCGGACAGCGTGCGGACCGTGACGCGGAACAGGCCGTCCGCCTCCAGTTGGGCGGCGATCCGTTCGGCGGCGGCCGTGGCGTCGGGTCCTGACCGCTCCGGTGAGGCGCACAGGGTGAGCGGGAGGGTGTCGGTGTGTCCGGCGTCGCGCAGTTCCTCGCGGGCGCGGTCCTGGCGGGGGCGGTCGCCGTAGAGGTCGGCGAAGGGCGTCGTGTGGCCCAGGACCCCGGCCGGGAGGAGGGAGTACAGCGGCTCGGCGGTCTCGGGGAGGAGTTCCCGCAGAAGCGCGTCCCGGTCGATCAGCTGTGCCAGGGCGCGGCGGACCGCGGGATCCCCCGCCACGGGGTCGGCGGGGTCGGGCACCAGGTACTGCGTCTCCAGGCCGCTGCCGCTGACGGTGGTGAACCGGTCGCCGTCGCGCAGTGCCGCGAGGTCACCGGCGGTGAGGCCGCGGTAGGCGAGGTCGACGGTGCCGTCGGTGAGCGCGTCGCGCAGGCCGCGTTCGTCGCCGGGGAGGAAGCGGACGGTCATGCCGGAGTTCCGGATGTCGGCGGGCCCCTGGTAGCGGGAGTTGACGGCGAGGACGGCGGTGTCCCCGTCCAGGCTCTCCAGCGTGTAGACGCCGGAGCCGTCCGTGCCGTCGTCGGTGCGCAGGGAGTCGTCCGGGTAGGAGCGGTGGTCCACGATCGCGCCCGCCGGGGTGGCGATCTTCTGGGCGAAGGTGACGTCGGGGCGGCTGAGGTGGAAGGTGACGGTCCGGTCGTCGGGCGTGTCGATGCGGTCGATGGCGGAGAGCAGGGCGGCGGGGCCCCGCGGCGCGTCGATCCGCAGGGTCCGCTCGAACGAGTACTTGACGTCGTGGCTGGTCAGACCAGCGCCGTCGGCGAACGTGAGGTCGCTGCGCAGGCGGCAGGTGAAGCGCCTGCTGACGCGGTCCGTGAAACCGCACTCGTCGGCGGCCTCGGGCTGCGGCGCGGTGCCGCCCGGCGGCAGGCTGAGCAGGGACTGGAAGACGTTGCCGGTGATGAGCCAGGACCCCGGGTCGTACGCGCCGGCCGGGTCGAGCGTGCGCACCGTGTCCGTCGTGCCCATGACGACGGGCTCGCCCTCGCCGTCCGTGCCGCCGCCCCACCAGCAGCCGGTGAGGAGGAGGGCGGCGGCGAGGGCGGCGGCCGGGAGGGCCGTACGCGGGCGGCGGGACGTCACGTTCCGTGACCCTAGTGGATCGGCGGAGGCGCGGCGGCACCGGGGAGCGTCACGGGACGGCCGGGGCGCCCGCCGGGCCGGTGACGCGGCGCGGTACGGGCGCCGTGGCGACCGTGCGCAGCAGCGCCATGTCGATCTCCTCGAGCGAGCCGACGACGGTCCGGCCGGGCGCGGGCCCGATGGGGGCCACGGACGGCACGGCGATCACGCGGCAGCCGGCGGCCTCCGCCGAGGCGACGCCGGTGGGGGTGTCCTCCACGGCGACGCAGCGGGCCGGGTCGGCGCCGAGCCGCGCGGCGGCGGCGAGGTACGGGTCGGGGTGCGGCTTGGTGCGCTCCAGCTCGTCGCCCGCGACGGTGGCGGCGAAGTGGTGGGCACCGAGGGAGCGGAGCATCCGGTCGATGACGGTGCGGTGGGACGCCGAGACGAGGGCGGCGGGGACGCTCCGCGCGGCGAGTTCGGTGAGCAGGTCGCGGGCGCCCGGCATGAGCGGCACGCCGCGTTCGAGGCGGCGGAGGAAGGCCGCGTTCAGCAGGTCGCGTACCGCGTCGAGGGTGATGTCGGCGCCGGTGACCTCGATGAGGTAGCCGGCGCTGCGGGTCATGGGGCCGCCCACGACGATGTCGCGGTGCTCTTCGCCGAGCACGTGGCCGAGGGCGCCGAAGACCTCCACCTCGGCGTCCCACCAGAACCCCTCGGTGTCGACCAGCGTGCCGTCCATGTCGAGCAGGACGGCCTGGGGGCCGGCTCCGTGCGGAGCCCTGATGTCGAGGGCGGGAAAGGAACTCGTCATCCGCGCGCACCTCCGTAAGGGGGCAGAAGGCCGGCCGTCCCCGCTGGGACGACCGGCCTGTACCGGATCGATCAGTCTACGTCGCCGCTGGTCGTGGCGTCCTGCCCCGCGTCACCCGTATGGAGGAGCGGCGCGCCCGGCTAGGCCCTGTCTCACAAATCCCGCCTGGGCGCCAACGCCTGGCACGGCACCTCGCTGCGTTGTCGGAACGCCCCCGCTTTCCCGGAAGGGGCCTCCAGTACGAGGGCATCCCTCCGCCTTGCGATGCACCGCACCAGCCGCCGTCGCCCCCGCCTGGCGGCGGACGGCGCTATTTGTGAGACAGGGCCTAGCGCGCGTTGAAATAGCTGGCTTCCGGGTGGTGGAGGACGATCGCGTCGGTGGACTGCTCGGGGTGCAGCTGGAACTCCTCGGAGAGGGTGACGCCGATGCGCTCGGGCTCCAGCAGCTCGGCGATCTTGGCGCGGTCCTCCAGGTCGGGGCAGGCCGGGTAGCCGAGGGAGTAGCGGCAGCCCTGGTACTCGGTGCGGAACATCCCGGCGAGCTGGGCGGGGTCGGCGTCGGCGATGCCCAGTTCGGCGCGTACGCGGGCGTGCCAGTACTCGGCGAGCGCCTCGGCGAGCTGGACGGACAGGCCGTGCAGCTCCAGGTAGTCGCGGTAGGCGTCGGCGGCGAACAGCTTGGCGGTCGCGCCGCTGACGCGGGGGCCGATGGTGACGGTCTGGAGCGCGACGACGTCCGTCTGCCCGCTCTCGGCGGGGCGGAAGAAGTCCGCCAGGCACAGGCGGCGGCCGCGGCGCTGGCGGGGGAACGTGAAGCGGGTGCGTTCCTTGCCGTCCTCGTCCAGGATGACCAGGTCGTTGCCCTCGGCGTGGCAGGGGAAGTAGCCGTAGACGACGGCTGCCTCCAGCAGGTTCTCGGTGTGGAGGCGGTCGAGGAGGGCGCGCAGCCGGGGGCGGCCCTCGCTCTCGACCAGTTCCTCGTAACCGGGCCCCTCGTCGGCGCGGGAGGCCTTGAGGCCCCACTGCCCCTTGAAGAGCGCGTCCTCGTCCAGCCACCCGGCGTACTCCTTGAGCGGGATGCCCCGGACGACGCGGGTGCCGAGGAACGGGGCCGCCGGGACCGGCACGTCGGTGGCCACGTCGGAACGGGCGGGCGCCGCCGTCTCGTCAGGCTCGGGCAGCGCGGCGGTCCTGCGGGCGACGCGGCGCTGCTTCAGCTCGGGCAGGCCGGCGCCGGGGATGCCGCGCTTGACCGCGACCAGGGCGTCCATCAGGCGCAGGCCCTCGAAGGCGTCGCGGGCGTAGCGGACCTCGCCCTCGTAGATCTCGTGCAGGTCCTGCTCGACGTAGGCGCGGGTGAGGGCGGCGCCGCCGAGGATGACCGGGTAGTCGGTGGCCATGCCGCGGCGGTTCAGCTCCTCCAGGTTCTCCTTCATGATGACGGTGGACTTCACGAGGAGCCCCGACATGCCGATGACGTCGGCGCGGTGCTCGGCGGCGGCGTCGAGGATGGCGGAGACGGGCTGCTTGATGCCGAGGTTGACGACGGTGTAGCCATTGTTGGTGAGGATGATGTCCACGAGGTTCTTGCCGATGTCGTGGACGTCGCCGCGCACGGTGGCCAGGACGATGGTGCCCTTGCCCGCGTCGTCGGTCTTCTCCATGTGCGGTTCGAGGTGGGCGACGGCCGTCTTCATGACCTCGGCGGACTGGAGGACGAACGGCAGCTGCATCTGGCCCGAGCCGAAGAGTTCGCCGACGACCTTCATGCCCGCGAGCAGCGTCTCGTTGACGATCTGCAGGGCGGGGCGTTCGGCCAGCGCCGCGTCGAGGTCGGCCTCCAGGCCGTTGCGCTCGCCGTCGACGATGCGCCGCTGGAGGCGCTCGTCCAGGGGGAGGGCGGCGAGTTCCTCGGCCTTGCCCGCCTTGAGCGACGCGGCGGTCGCGCCCTCGAAGAGTTCGAGGAAGCGCTGCAGCGGGTCGTACCCCTCGCGGCGGCGGTCGTGGATGAGGTCGAGGGCGACCTGCGCCTGCTCCGGCTCGATGCGGGCGATGGGCAGGATCTTGGCGGCGTGGACGATGGCCGAGTCGAGGCCCGCCTTCACGCACTCGTCGAGGAAGACGGAGTTGAGGACGAGGCGGGCGGCGGGGTTGAGGCCGAAGGAGATGTTGGACAGGCCCAGCGTGGTCTGGACGTCGGGGTGGCGGCGCTTCAGTTCGCGGATCGCCTCGATGGTGGCGACGCCGTCCTTGCGGGACTCCTCCTGGCCGGTGCAGATGGTGAAGGTGAGGCAGTCGATGAGGATGTCGCTCTCGGCGATGCCCCAGTTGCCGGTGAGGTCGGCGATCAGCCGCTCGGCGATGGCGACCTTGTGCTCGGCGGTGCGCGCCTGGCCCTGCTCGTCGATGGTGAGGGCCATCAGGGCGGCGCCGTGCTCCCTGGCGAGCGCGGTGACCTTGGCGAAGCGGGAGTCGGGCCCGTCGCCGTCCTCGTAGTTGACCGAGTTGATGACGGCCCGGCCGCCGAGCTTCTCCAGGCCCGCCTGGAGGACGGCGGGCTCGGTCGAGTCGAGCACGATGGGGAGCGTGGAGGAGGTGGCGAGGCGCCCGGCCAGTTCGCGCATGTCGGCGACGCCGTCGCGGCCGACGTAGTCCACGCACAGGTCGAGCAGGTGCGCGCCCTCGCGGATCTGGTCGCGGGCCATCTCGACGCAGTCGTCCCAGCGGCCGTCCAGCATGGCCTCGCGGAACTTCTTGGAGCCGTTGGCGTTGGTGCGCTCGCCGATGGCCAGGTAGGAGGTGTCCTGGCGGAAGGGGACGGTCTGGTAGAGGGAGGAGGCGCCGGGCTCGGGCCTGGGGTCGCGCGGGGTGGGGGTCAGGTCGCGTACGCGTTCGACGACCTGGCGCAGGTGCTCGGGGGTGGTGCCGCAGCAGCCGCCGACGAGGGACAGGCCGTACTCGCCGACGAACGTCTCGTGCGCGTCGGCGAGTTCCGCCGGGGTGAGCGGGTAGTGCGCGCCGTCCTTGCCGAGGATGGGCAGGCCCGCGTTCGGCATGCAGGACAGCGGAAGTCCGGCGTGGCGGGCGAGGTGGCGCAGGTGCTCCCGCATCTCGGCGGGGCCGGTGGCGCAGTTGAGGCCGATCATGTCGATGCCCAGGGGCGCGAGCGCGGTGAGCGCGGCGCCGATCTCGGAGCCGAGGAGCATCGTGCCGGTGGTCTCGACGGTGACGTGCACGATGACGGGCAGGTCGGTGCCGGTGGCGTCCAGGGCGCGGCGGGCGCCGAGGACGGCGGCCTTCGTCTGGAGGAGGTCCTGGCTGGTCTCGATCAGCAGGGCGTCCGCGCCGCCGGTGACGAGCCCTTCGGAGTTGCGCTGGTAGGCGTCGCGCAGCTCGGTGTAGCCGATGTGGCCGAGGGTGGGCAGCTTGGTGCCGGGGCCGATGGAGCCGAGGACCCAGCGCGTGCGGCCGTCGGCGGCGGTGAGGGCGTCGGCGGCGTCGCGGGCGATCCGGGCGCCGGCCTCGGACAGCTCGGTGATGCGGTCGGGGATGTCGTACTCGCCGAGGGCGGAGAGGTTGGCCCCGAAGGTGTTGGTCTCGACGCAGTCCACGCCAGCGGCGAAGTAGGCGTCGTGGACGGAGCGGACGATGTCGGGGCGCGTGACGTTCAGGACCTCGTTGCAGCCTTCGAGCTGCTGGAAGTCGTCGAGGGAGGGGTCCTGCGCCTGGAGCATGGTGCCCATGCCGCCGTCGGCGACGACGACGCGTGAGGCGAACGCCTCGCGGAGGGCTGCGGCCCGCTGGGCCTGGGGAACGACGGACGGGCTGGACGAGGCCATGGGGAAGCTCCCGGGAGTGCGACGGCTGTCGGCTATGCGCGGCGGTGTACGGCGCGCACGGGGTCAGCCTAACCGCATGGGCGAGCGGGCAGGGAGTGGCGCCGCAGCGGCGGGGCAGGCGGGCAGGGCGCCCGTAGACTCGTGCCCGGCCTCCTGGGTATCGACATACCCTACTGGTGTTCGACAATGTCGAACGGCAGGCTGAGGCGGACGAGGTGGATCGCACGGCAAGGAGGCGGCCTCCATGGCGCGGACCATTCAGTCGCTCGAACGCGCGGCGGCGGTGCTGCGCCTGCTGGCGGGCGGGGAGCGCGGCCTCGGCCTCTCCGACATCGCCTCGTCGATCGGGCTCGCGAAGGGCACGACGCACGGTCTGCTGCGGACGCTCCAGCAGGAGGGGTTCGTGGAGCAGGACCCCTCGTCGGGGAAGTACCGGCTGGGCGCCGAACTGCTGCGTCTCGGCAGCGGCTACCTGGACGGGCACGACCTGCGGGCGCGGGCCCTGGCGTGGACCGACGACCTGGCGCGGTCGAGCGGCGAGAGCGCGTACCTGGGCGTGCCGCACCGGCACGGGGTGCTGATCGTCCACCACGTCCTGCGCCCGGACGACAGGCGTCAGGTGCAGGAGGTGGGGACGATGCAGCCGCTGCACAGCACGGCGCTCGGGAAGGTGCTCGCCGCCTACGACCCGGCGGCGTACGACGCGGCCGTGGAGGCGGGTCTTGCCGCCGTCACCGGGCGGACCGTGACCGGCGCCGAGGCGTTCCGCCGGGGTCTGGAAGAGGTGCGCTCACGCGGATGGGCGAGCGAAGTCGGGGAAACCTGGGAGGGCGTGGCCTCGATCGCCGCGCCGGTCTTCGACAGGCGCGGGACACCCGTCGGAGCTGTGGGAATCACCGGCGCGGTGGAGCGTGTGCTGTCCGGTGGGGAGCCGCGGCCCGGGCTGGTGGCGGCGGTCCGGGACTGCGCGCGTGCCGTGTCGCGGGATCTCGGCTCCGGCCGTTTTTAGGACAATAGGTAAATCAGTCGAATATCTGCTGCGATCCCCTTGACGGCAGGTGTTCCGGAGAGAACACTCCCGTTCATTGGTCGGCATTGCCGAACACTGGACGGACAACGCCCGGGAGACCCCTGGGCGGAGGACAAAGGAGTCGCGGATGTCCAGCCTCCACATCTTCTTCGGTGAGGTCCTCGGGACCGCCGTACTGATCGTGCTAGGCACCGGCGTCGTCGCCGGTGTGATCCTGACCAAGTCAAAATCGTTCGACGCCGGATGGGTGGCCATCTCCTTCGGCTGGGGCATCGGCGTGCTCTCCGGTGTCTACGTCTCCACCCAGCTCTCCGGCGCGCACCTGAACCCGGCCGTCACCCTGGGGATCGCCATCGACAGCGGTCAGTGGAACGACGTGCCCACCTACATCGCGGGCCAGCTCGTGGGCGCGATCATCGGCGCCGTGCTGATGTGGCTCGCCTACTACGGCCACTTCCAGGCACACCTGCGCACCCTCAACGCCGAGAGCGGCTCCCGTACGCCGGGCCCCCGCGCGTTCGAGGAGGAGGACGCGGAGGTCGAGGAGCGCGAGCCCGCCGCGCAGGGCGAGCCGGGACCGGTCCTCGGCATCTTCGCCACCGCACCGGAGATCCGGAACACGGTGCAGAACCTCACCACCGAGATCGTCGCCACCACCGTGCTGGTCCTGCTGGTCCTCGGCATCGGTCTCAACGACGGGCTGACCCTCTCCGGCACCGGCGGCCTGATGGTCGCCCTGGTCGTTGTCGGCATCGGCCTGTCCCTCGGCGGCCCCACGGGGTACGCGATCAACCCGGCGCGTGACCTCGGCCCCCGCATCGTGCACGCCCTCCTCCCGCTGCCGAACAAGGGCAGCTCGGACTGGCGGTACGCCTGGATCCCGATCGTCGGCCCGCTGGCCGGCGCCGCGATCGCCGCGGGCATCCACACCGCGCTGTTCTGAGGGCCGCCGCGCGCCGCGGCCACTCCCCCACCCGACCACAGGAGCCGCCTCATGTCGGACACATCGACCACCGGCCAGCGCGAGTACATCGCGGCCATCGACCAGGGCACCACGTCAAGCCGCTGCATCGTCTTCGACCACGGCGGGAACATCGTGGCCATCGAGCAGAAGGAGCACGAGCAGTTCCTGCCGAAGCCAGGCTGGGTCGAGCACGACGCCGCCGAGATCTGGACCAACGTGCAGGAGGTGCTCGCCGGAGCGCTCACCAAGGCGAAGATCTCCAAGGAGAACGTCAAGGCGATCGGCATCACCAACCAGCGCGAGACCACCATGCTGTGGGACAAGGCGACCGGTGAGCCCGTGCACCACGCGATCGTCTGGCAGGACACCCGCACCGACGCGCTCTGCAAGGAACTGGGCCGCAACGTCGGCCAGGACCGCTTCCGCCGCCAGACCGGCCTGCCGCTGGCGTCGTACTTCGCCGGGCCCAAGATCCGCTGGCTGCTGGACAACGTCGAGGGCCTCCAGGAGCGCGCCGAGCGCGGCGAGCTGCTGTTCGGCACCATGGACTCCTGGGTGATCTGGAACCTCACGGGCGGTCCCGACGGCGGCGTGCACGTCACCGACGTCACCAACGCGTCCCGCACCCTGCTGATGGACCTGCGGACGCTCCAGTGGGACGAGAAGATCTGCAACTCGATCGGCGTCCCGATGTCCGTCCTGCCCGAGATCCGCTCCTCCTCCGAGGTGTACGGGACGGCCAAGGGCGGCGTACTGGACGGCGTGCCGGTGGCCTCGGCGCTCGGCGACCAGCAGGCCGCGCTGTTCGGCCAGACCTGCTTCTCGGTCGGCGAGGGCAAGTCCACCTACGGCACCGGAACGTTCCTGCTGATGAACACCGGCACCGACATCATCAACTCCTACGCCGGGCTGATCACGACCGTCGGCTACCGCATCGGCGACCAGCCCGCCGTCTTCGCGCTGGAGGGCTCGATCGCCGTCACCGGCTCGCTCGTCCAGTGGATGCGCGACCAGCTGGGCCTGATCAGCAGCGCGCCGGAGATCGAGGACCTGGCGCGGTCGGTCGACGACAACGGCGGCGCGTACGTCGTGCCCGCGTTCTCCGGCCTGTTCGCGCCGTACTGGCAGTCCGACGCGCGGGGCGTGATCGCCGGCCTCACGCGGTACGTGACGAAGGCCCACATCGCGCGCGCCGTGCTGGAGGCGACGGCCTGGCAGACCCGCGAGATCGTGGACGCGATGCGCAAGGACTCGGGCACCGAGCTGACCACCCTCAAGGTGGACGGCGGCATGACGGCGAACAACCTGCTCATGCAGAACATCTCCGACTTCCTCGACGTCCCCGTGGTCCGCCCCGTGGTCGCGGAGACGACCTGCCTGGGCGCCGCGTACGCCGCCGGGCTCGCCGTCGGCTTCTGGGAGAACATCGAGGACCTGCGGGACAACTGGAGCCAGGACGCCGAGTGGACCCCGCAGATGGACGCCGGGGAGCGCGACAAGGAGTACAAGTACTGGCTCAAGGCCGTGCAGCGCACCATGGGCTGGCTGGAAGGAGAGAGCTGATCGTATGAACAACCCGCACCCGACCGCAGAGTCGGCCACCGCCACCCTGACCGCCCCGGGCCCGTCCGACACGGCCGCCCGCGACCGGGCCGAACGCCGGGCCCGCACCCGTGACCGCCTCTCCTCGACGACCTGGGACCTGCTCGTCGTGGGAGGCGGCATCCTCGGCACCTCGGTGGCCTGGCACGCCGCGCAGTCGGGACTGCGGGTGGCGATGGTGGACGCCGGCGACTTCGCCGGCGCCACCTCGTCCGCCTCCTCCAAGCTCGTCCACGGCGGCCTGCGCTACCTCCAGACCGGCGCCGTCCGGCTGGTCGCCGAGAACCACCACGAGCGGCGCATCCTCTCCCGCGACGTCGCCCCCCACCTCGTCAACCCCCTCACCTTCCACCTCCCCGTCTACAAGGGCGGCCCCCACGGCGCGGCCAAGCTCGGCGCGGGCGTCTTCGCCTACTCCGCGCTGTCCGCGTTCGGCGACGGCGTCGGCCGGGTCATCTCCCCCGCCGCCGCCGCGGCGGCCAACCCGGCGCTGCGCACCGAGGGCCTGAAGGCCGTCGCCGTCTACGGCGACCACCAGATGAACGACTCCCGCGTCGCCATCATGACCGTCAGGGCCGCGGTCGGCGCGGGCGCCGAGGTGCTCAACCACGCGCAGGTCACCGGGCTGCGCTTCACCCGGGGCCGCGTCACGGGCGCCGAGCTGCGCGACGGGCTCGACGGCGCCGAGTTCGGCGTCGACGCGCGCCTCGTCCTCAACGCGACGGGCCCCTGGGTGGACCACCTGCGCGGCATGGAGGACCCGAACGCCGCGCCGAGCATCCGGCTGTCGAAGGGCGTCCACCTGGTGCTGCGCCGCACCGTCCCCTGGCGCGCCGCGCTGGCGACGCCCGTGGACAAGTACCGCGTCACGTTCGCCCTGCCCTGGGAGGACCAGCTGTTGCTCGGCACGACCGACGAGCAGTACGAGGGCGACCCGGCCGAGGTCGCGCCCGCCGAGGCCGACATCGCGCAGATCCTCGACGAGGCGGCGCTCTCGGTGCGGCCGGAGCACCTGGACCGCTCCCTCATCACCTACGCGTACGCCGGGCTGCGTGTCCTGCCCGGCGGCCCCGGCGGGGTGGAGTCGGCGCGGCGCGAGACGGTGGTCACCGAGGGGAGCGGCGGCATGCTGTCCGTCGCGGGCGGCAAGTGGACGACGTACCGGCACATCGGCAGGACCGTGCTGGAGAAGCTGGCCACCCTGCCCGGCAGCCCGGTCGCCGAGGACATGGCGCCCGTCTCCGACCTGGTGCGCCACACCCCGCTGCCCGGCGTCGCCAACCCGGACGCCGTCGCGCACCGGCTGCTGGCCGACCCGCCGCCGTCCGGCATCGACGGGCACACGGCGCGCCACCTCGCCACGCACTACGGGTCGCTGGCGTTCGACGTCGTGCAGCTCGTCCGCGAGGACCCGGTGCTCGGCGCGCGCGTGCACCCCGACGGGCCCGACATCTGGGCGCAGGTGGTCTACGCGCGTGACCGCGAGTGGGCGGACACGGTGGACGACGTGCTGCGCCGCCGCCTGACGCTGGTGGTGCGGGGTCTGGACACGGAGGAGGTGCGGGCGCGCGTCGCCGGGGTGCTCGGCGGCTGAGCGGCGGCGGCCACGGACGTCTCCCCTTGGGCCCCGGCCGGGACACCCCGGCCGGGGCCCAGGCGTACGAGGACTGCGGGCTGGGAACGGTCACGCCGTAGGCTGGGGCCGCACGAAGACATCGTCAGCCGGGGTGGGGCGCCCGTTCCGCACCGGCCGGGAGGAGGCGCTGGGTGATCGAGCTCGAAGGGGTTCCCGAGCTGGTTGACCCGGTCATGGTGGCCGCGTTCGAAGGATGGAACGACGCGGGTGACGCCGCGTCGGCCGCGGTCGCGCACCTGGAGCGCGAGTGGAAGGGCGAGGTGTTCGCGGCGCTTGACGCCGAGGACTACTACGACTTCCAGGTCAACCGGCCGCACATCTGGCTGGACGCCGGGGTCCGCCGCATCACCTGGCCGACGACCCGCCTGTCCGTGGTGCGGATCGGGTCGGAGAACGGGCCGGTCAAGCGCCGCGACCTGGTGCTGGTGCGCGGCATCGAGCCGAGCATGCGGTGGCGCTCGTTCTGCAACGAGATCCTCGGTTTCGCGCACGAACTCGGCGTCGAGATGGTCGTCGTCCTCGGCGCGCTGCTGGGCGACACCCCGCACACGCGTCCGGTTCCGGTGACGAGCGTGACGTCCGACGAGGACCTGGCGCGCACCCTCGACCTGGAGGAGTCGCGGTACGAGGGGCCGACCGGCATCGTCGGCATCCTGCAGGAGGCGTGCACCCACGCCGGGGTCCCGGCCGTCACGCTGTGGGCCGCCGTGCCGCACTACGTCGCCCAGCCGCCGAACCCCAAGGCCTCCCTCGCCCTGCTGCACGCGCTGGAGGACCTCCTCGGGCTCGGCATGCCCTTGGGCGACCTGCCCGAGGACGCCCGCGCCTGGCAGATCGGCGTGGACCAGCTGGCCGCCGAGGACAGCGAGGTCGCCGAGTACGTGAAGTCACTGGAGGAGGCTCGGGACACGGCGGAGCTGCCGGAGGCGAGCGGCGAGGCGATCGCCAAGGAGTTCGAACGCTACCTGCGCCGCCGCGACGGGCAGCCGCCCGGCGGCGAGTCCGGCACGTACCTGCGGGACCCGGGCAGCCGGGGCGGCAGGCGCGGCAGGCGCCCCGCCGAGGGCGGCGGCGAGCCGGAGCGGCAGGAGCCGGGCGAACCGGAGGAGTGAGACACACGGCGGAGGGCCGGTACCCGGGCGGGTACCGGCCCTCCGCCGTGCGGGGGTGCGCCGGTGTCAGACCGCGACGCCGAGCAGCGCGTCCACCGCCCTGCTCACGACGCCGGGGGCGCCGGTGTCCGTGCCGCCGTCCGCCTCCTGCGCCGCCGCCCAGCGGTCGACGGCGGCCAGCGCCGCCGGGGCGTCCAGGTCGTCGGCGAGCGCGGCCCGCACCTCCGCCACCAGCCCGTCGGCCGGGGGGCCGTCGGGCCGCGAGACGGCCGCGCGCCAGCGGGCGAGGCGGCGGACGGCCCCGTCCAGCACCTCGTCGGTCCACTCCCAGTCGGAGCGGTAGTGGTGCGCGAGCAGCGCGAGCCGGATGGCGGCCGGGTCCACGCCCGCGGCGCGCAGCTTCGAGACGAGGACGAGGTTGCCCTTCGACTTGGACATCTTCTCGCCCTCGTACGCCACCATCCCGGCGTGCACGTAGCTCGCCGCGAACGGCTGCTCGCCGGTGAGGACCTGCGCGTGCGAGGCGCCCATCTCGTGGTGCGGGAAGACGAGGTCGGAGCCGCCGCCCTGGACGTCGAAGCCCATGCCGAGGTGGTCGAGCGCGATGGAGACGCACTCGATGTGCCAGCCGGGGCGCCCGGGGCCGAGGCTCGCGCCGTCCCAGGAGGGCTCGCCGGGGCGTGCCGCGCGCCACAGCAGCGGGTCGAGCGCGTTCTTCTTGCCCGGCCGGTCGGGGTCGCCGCCGCGCTCGGCCGACAGGGCGCGCATCACGGAGGCGTCGTAGTGGGAGACGCCGCCGAAGTCCCGGTCGGCGTCCACGGAGAAGTACGTGTCGCCCTCCACGTCGTACGCCGCGCCGAGTGCGCGCAGCCGCTCGATCACGGGCACGATGCGCGGTATGGACTCGACGGCGCCCACGTACGCCTCGGGGGGCAGGATGCGCAGGGCGGTCATGTCCTCGCGGAAGAGCGCCGTCTCGCGCTCCGCGAGCGCCGTCCAGTCCTCGCCGGTGGCGGCGGCGCGCTCCAGCAGCGGGTCGTCGATGTCGGTGACGTTCTGGACGTACCTGACCTGGCGTTTCGTGTCCAGCCACAGCCGCTGGACGAGGTCGAACGCGGTGTAGGTGGCCGCGTGTCCCATGTGCGTCGCGTCGTACGGGGTGATGCCGCAGACGTAGATACGGGCGACCGGGCCGGGCGTCAGGGTCACCCGGCCGCCGGTCGCGGTGTCGTGGATCGACAGTTCAGGGCTCTGACCGGGCAGAACGGGGACTGTGGAGGGAGGCCAGGCATGCATGCGCCCGAGCCTAACCGGCGAGGCGGGCACCGCACGACACGGCGTGCCCGCCGGGCCGGGGGCGCGGGTCAGACCAGGGGCCAGGGGATGGCGGGCCACTCGCCGCTGGGCAGGGGGTGGCGGCCGTCCCGCAGGAGGGCGGCGGTCCTGGCGCGGAGGGCGTCGATCTCGTCGCCGGTGAGCAGTCCGCGCAGGCGCGCGGTGAGGGGGGCGTCGTCCGCGAGGGCGGCGGCGAGGCCGCGCAGGGCGGCCAGGACGGCGTCGGGCAGCGGTTCGCCGGCCCAGCCCCACAGGAGGGTGCGGAGCTTGTTGTCGGTGTGGAAGGCGACGCCGTGGTCGATGCCGTGCAGCGCGCCGTCGGCGGTGGGGAGGAGGTGGCCGCCCTTGCGGTCGCCGTTGTTGATGACGGCGTCGAGGGCGGCGACGCGGCGGAGGCGTTCGTCGTCGAGGTGGACGAGCAGGGCGGTGCTGTCGGGGCCGTCGTCGTCCAGCTGGACGAGACCGACCGCCCTCCAGCCGGGCGGCGGCTCCCCGGTGTCCACGAGGGCGAGCAGGTCGCCGGGCCCGGGGACGTCCTCCGCATCCTCGGAATCCTCGGTGTCATCAGGGGCCTCGGCGTCCGGCAGCGGGCCGATCCAGCGCTGGCACATCCCGACGCCGAACGGCCCGTCGCGCAGCACGGTGGTGGGCACGATGTCCCAGCCCAGCGCGCGGCAGACCTCGTACGCGGCGACCTCGCGCTGCGCCAGGTTCCCGTCCGGGAAGTCCCACAGGGGCCGCTCGCCCCGCACCGGCTTGTAGACGCACGGCACGAGGTGCCCGTCCAGCTCGGCGACGGCGTAGAGCACCGCGTTGGAGGCGTCGGTGATGCGCCCGCGCACGGTCAGCCCGCCGCGGGCGAGGACCGCCGCCGTGTCCGCGCCGGTCACGCCCGGCTGCGGCGGTATCCGTTCTGGCGCGGACATACGTGTCCCTCCGGGTCGAGCGGCAGGCTGCACAGGGGGCACGGCGGGCGGCCCGCGTTGACGACCTCCAGGGCCCGTTTGGCGAACGCGCGGGCCATGGTGCCGCTGAGGCGCACCCGCAGCATCGGCGGGCCGTTCTCGTCGTCGCGCAGCAGCCGCTCCTCGGCCTCGGCGAACTCCTCCTCGGTCTCCACCTCCAACTCGACGAGGGCCTGCGCCTCCACGATCATCCGCTCGTTGTCGCTGTCCCAGGCGAGAGCCATCGTGCCGACGCGGAACTCCTCCTCAACCGGGGTCTCCAGGGGGCCCGTGTCGGCGAGTTCGGAGGGGGCGACGGCGGGGACGGTGGTGTTGCCGCCGGATCTGCGGACGACCTCGTCCAGCAGTTCGTCGATGCGCTCGGCGAGCGCCTCCACCTGCGCCTTCTCCAGGGCGACGCTGGTGGTGCGCCCCGCCGCCGTGGCCTGCAGGAAGAAGGTACGGCGGCCAGGCAGCCCGACCGTCCCGGCGACAAAGCGGTCGGGCGGGTCGTAGAGGAACACCTGACGGGACACGCACTGCTCCTGGTGTCGGTTGCGTGGGGACAAGGGAACCCTACTGCGCTTCGCGATCACCGTGGTCAGGCGCCACCGCCCACCGGGGTCTCGGTGGCCTCGGCGTTGTCGCGTTCCGCCGCTTCCGTCCGGGGGACGAACTCGGCGAGGTCGCCCGTATCGCCGAAACGCAGGAGCAGCGGCGGATTTCCGTACCGGATCGCGGTGACGGACGCCGGGTGCGGCGCCAGCCGCTGGAAGAGGTCGAGGTGGAGTCCGAGCGCGTCCGCGGTGATCGCCTTGATGTTGTCGCCGTGGGTGCACATCAGCCAGACCGCGTCGGGGCCGTGCTCCGCCGCGACGCGGGCGTCCCAGTCGCGGGCGGCGTCGGAGACCCGCGCCTGCATGGCGCGCATCGACTCGCCGCCGGGGAACGTGACGGCGGACGGCTGGACGCGGACGGTGGCCATCAGCGGTTCGTCGGCGAGGTCCCTGAGCGCGCGGTTGGTCCACTCCCCGTAGTCGCACTCGGTGACCCGCTCCTCCACGTGGACGGGCAGGCCGGGGCGTTCCGCCAGGAGCGGCGCCAGGGTCTCGGCGCAGCGCTGGAGGGGGCTGTGGACGGCGGCGGCCAGGGGGATGCCGGACAGGCGCGCGGGCAGCGCGGCGGCCTGGGAGGTCCCGTACTCGTCGAGGCTGACGCCGGGCGCGCGGCCGGCGAGCAGGCCGGAGGAGTTGGCGGTGGTCCGGCCGTGGCGCAGGAGCAGCAGAGTGGGCATGGCGTCAGCCTAGGGCGCCGGGGCGGCGGGGGGTCAGGCGAGCCCCGCGCGTTCCAGTGCCTCGACGCCCGCGCGCAGCCCGGCGAGGCGTGCGTCGAGCGTGAGGCCCGCGGGGGCGAGGGAGAGGGTGGTGACGCCCGCGTCGGCGTAGGCGCGCATGCGGTCGGCGATGCGCTCGACGGGGCCGATGAGGGTGGTCGCGTCGATCAGGCTGCGGGGTACGGCCGCGGCGGCGCCGTCGCGGTCGCCGGCCAGGTAGCGGTCCTGGATCTCGACGGCCTCGCGCTCGTAGCCCATGCGGCGGGCGAGGCGGTTGTAGAAGTTCTGCTCCCGGCTGCCCATCCCGCCGACGTACAGGGCGGTGTAGGGGCGGAAGTGGTCGGCGAGGGTGTCGAGGTCGTCGCCGACGGCGAGGGGCACGGTCGGGACGACGTCGAAGCCGTCGAGCGTGCCGCCCGCCGCCGCGCGGCCCTCCCTGAGGTGGCGGAGCGTCGTCTCCTCGGCGTGCTCGGGGGCGAAGAAGATGAGGAGTGCGCCGTCGGCGATCTCGCCGGTCTGGGCGAGGTTCTTCGGGCCGATGGCGGCGATGTACACCGGGATGCGGGGGCGGACGGGGTGGACGGTCAGCTTGATGGGCTTGCCGGGGCCGTCCGGGAGGGGCAGCGTCCAGTGGTCGCCCCGGTGGGTCAGCCGTTCGCGGGACAGGGCGGTGCGGACGATCTCCACGTACTCGCGGGTGCGGGCGAGCGGGCGGTCGAACCGTACGCCGTACCAGCCCTCGGACACCTGCGGGCCCGAGACGCCGAGGCCGAGGCGGAAGCGGCCGCCGGAGAGGGCGTCGAGGGTCGCGGCGGTCATGGCCGTCATGGCGGGGGCGCGGGCCGGGATCTGGAGGATGCCGGCGCCGACGTCGATGCGGCGGGTCTGCGCGGCGACCCAGGCGAGGACGGTCGGGGCGTCCGAGCCGTACGCCTCGGCGGCCCAGCAGACCGCGTAGCCGAGCCTGTCCGCCTCGCGGGCGACCTCCAGGTTGTCCGCGTCGAGGCCCGCGCCCCAGTAGCCGAGATTCACGCCGAGCCGCATGTCCGCTCCTCCTGCCGCCGCTTACCGGCGGGTAACCCGCCGCTCCCGGCGACTGTAACGCCTGGCCGCAAGTACGCTCAACGCCCATGGAACTCAGGCACCTGGGCCGCACCGGCCTGCGCGTCTCCCGGCTCGGCCTCGGCACGCTCACCTGGGGCAGGGACGTCGGGGAGCAGGACGCGGCGGAGCTGCTGAAGGCGTTCTGGGAGGCGGGCGGCACGCTGGTGGACACCGCCGACGTGTACGGCGACGGGGGCGCCGAGGTGCTGCTGGGGCGGCTCGTCGGCTCGCTCGTGCCGCGCCGGGACGTGGTGCTCGCGACGAAGGCGGGCAGCGTGCCCGACCCGTACCGCAGGGTGGACGGCTCGCGCGGCCACCTGCTGGCGGCGCTGGACGCGTCGCTGGAGCGGCTGGGCACGGACCACGTGGACCTGTGGCAGGTGCACGCCTTCGATCCGGCGACGCCGCTGGAGGAGACGCTGCAGGCCGTGGACATCGCGGTGAGCAGCGGCCGGGCCCGTTACGCGGGGGTCGCCGACTTCAGCGGCTGGCAGCTGGCGAAGGCGGCGGCGTGGCAGCTGGCGGGGCAGGGCGCGCGGACCCGTCTCGCGAGCACGCAGATGGAGTACTCGCTGGTGCAGCGCGGCGTGGAGCGCGAGGTGCTGCCCGGCGCGCTCGACCTCGGCGTGGGGCTGCTGCCGTCGTCGCCGCTGGGCCGCGGCGTGCTGACGGGCAAGTACCGGAACGGGGCGCGCCCGGCGGGGTCGCGGGGCGCGTCGGAGCGGCTGGCCGGGTTCGTGGCGCCGTACCTGGACGACGCGGCGGCCAGGATCGTGGACGCGGTGACCATAGCGGCGGACGGGCTCGCGGTGACACCCGCGCAGGTGGCGCTCGTGTGGGTGCGGGACCGGCCGGGGGTGGCGGCGCCGCTGCTGGGGGCGCGGACGGCGCGGCAGCTCGACGAGGCGTTGTCAGTGGAGGACCTTACGCTTCCCGAGGAGATCAGCCGGGCCCTGGACGACGTCTCGGCCCCGGTGCACCACTATCCCGACCACGACTGGAGCACGCTGTGACCGCGGACAACGCATCGCCCCCGCCCCCGGAGGACGCCGCGGCCAGGCTGCGGGCCGCGGTGAAGGCCGTGGAGAGCGGGGAGCGGCCCGCCTCGTCGTTCTTCGCCGAACCGGCGCGCCCGGCGGCCCGTCCCGCGCGGCCCGCCCCGCCGGGTCCCCGCGCACGGCCCGCGCGTGCGGCGGTGCCGGTGCCCGTACCCGAGGGGCTGCCCGCGCTGCTCGCGGCCGGGGGCGCGCCCGAGGCGCTGGCCGGGGCGGTGGCCGCTGCGCTCGGGGAGGGCGCGGAGCGGGAGCTGCGGGACGATCCGTGGCGCCTGCTGGCCGTGCCCGGGGTGCGCCCCGAGGCGGCGGACGGCTTCGCGCGGGCGACGCTCGGCGCGGAGGCGGGTCCTGGCGACGAGCGGCGGACGCGGGCGCTGGCGGTGTGGCTGCTGGAGCGCGCCGCCCTCGCCGGGCATACCGCCGTGGCGGCTGACGACATCGCGAAGGGTCTCGCCGGGCAGGCGGTGCCGGAACCGGACGAGGCGGTGCGTGACGCGGTGGAGTCCGGCGCGGTCCTCGTCTTCCGGGACGCGGTGGAGGCGGCCCCGGCGGGCGGCGGCCGGGCGGCGGAGGACGACGAGGAGGCCGCGCCCGTACGGCTGTTGCTCGGCCTCGACCGGTACGCGCTGGCGGAGGAGAGCCTCGCGGACGGCCTGTCGCGGCTGCGCGGCACGTTCGAGCCGCTCACGGACGAGGCGGCGGCGGCCTGGGAGACGGCGGCGGGCGGCGCGCCCTCGCCGTCGGCCGCGGCGCTGCTGCGCGCGGCGGCCGGGCACGCCGTGGTCGTCCACACCGGCGGCGCGGCGGCGCGTGCGGAACCGGCCGCGCTGCTGGCGGCGGCGCGTTCGCTGGGCCTGCGGGCCTGCGCCGCGGCCCACAGCCGGGACGGGCGGCGCGCCCTCGCCGCGCTGCTGCCGGACGACGGGGCGGACGCCGCCGTGACCGTGGCCGGTCTGCTGGCGGGCGAGGAGGGTCCTGCGCGCGACGCCGAGGGCATGCTGCCGCTCGACCTGCTGGCCGTCCTGGACGCCGGGCAGTTGCCGGCCGAGGCGGCGGCCTCGCTGGTGGAGGCGCTGCCCGACGGCGCGCGGCTCGTCCTCAGCGGCGATCCGGCGCTGCTGGGCGCGGCCGGTCCTGGGCAGGTCCTCGCGGACGTGCTGGGCGCGGACTTCGGCCCGCACATCGCGTCGCGGACGCCGGACGAGGGGCCGGTCGGCGAATTGGTGTCCGGTGTGGGCGTGGGAGAGCTGCTCCAGCCCGAGGCGCCGGGGCGCGAGGTCGTCATCGTGCCGGTGCGCGACCCGGGCGAGGCCGTGCACCGCGCGGTGCAGCTCGTCGCCGACTCGATCCCCCGCGCGTTCGGGCGGTCGGGGGCGGAGATCCAGGTCGTCACGCCGGGGCACGCGGGCCCGGTGGGGACCCGGGCGCTCAACACGGCGCTGAAGGAACGGCTCAACCCCGGCCCTGGCAGGTTCGGCGGCTTCGACCCGGGCGACCGGGTGGCCCACTCCCCGGCGCCCGGCCGCGTCCGGCCCGCGACGGTCACCGGCGCGGACGCGCAGGGGCTGTGGCTTGAGGACGCGGACGGCCGGTTCGTGGTGCCGGTGGACGAGGTCGGCGAGACCGTCAGGCACGGCTGGGCGCTCACCGCGCACCAGGCGGCGGGCAGCAGGTGGCCCGCGGCCGTCGTGGTGCTGCCGGGGGAAGCGGACGGGATCGTGGACCGCTCCTGGGTGTACACCGCGTTCAGCCGCGCCGCGCAGCACCTCTCGGTCGTGCAGGGCAGCGGTCCTGGACTGGCGGCGGCCGTCGCGGGTCCGCCCGCGCCTCCCAGGGAGACGCGGCTGCGGACGCTGCTGCGCGAGCAGCTCGCCGCCTCGGCCCCCGCCGCCACCTGACGGGGAGGGAGCCGCCCGGTGCGGGGGCCCGGGGTCAGTCCTCGGAGTCCAGGTCGTCGTCCTCCTCGAACGCCTCGCTGATGTCGAAGCGGCAGACGACCCGCTCCGGGTCCACGGAGTCGAACGGCGCGGACAGCCACTCCCCCGGCTCGGCCGGCTCGTCGCCGACCGTCACCCAGAGCGTCGCGTCGCCCTCGTCCAGGCCGAACTCCTTGTAGCGCCCGGCGATCTCGTCCGGGTCGTACTCGCCGAACAGCACGCCGAGCGCCGTCTGCACGCTCCGGCCGCCCGGCTCGTCGGCGTCCGGGCCGCCCGCGAGGGCGCTGTCCGGGTCCAGCTCGGCGATCCGCTGCGCCTGGGCGAGCAGCCGCCGCGGCTCCACCAGGGTGTAGTCCCGGCGGATGAAGACGCTCAGGGCCTCCGGCTCGTCGGGCCCGTCGTACGCGGCGCCGCCGTCCGTCTCCGGGACCTCGAAGGGGGTGACCTCGTCGTAGACGTCGTACAGCAGCTCGTCGTACGCCTCGCCCGCGGCGGCCATCTCGTTGAACGCGGCGAACACGGCGGCGTCGGCCGTCTCCGTGTCCGCGTCGGGTCCGGCGGCCCGGCGTTCGACGGCGGCGAGGTGCCGGTCGATCGCTTCTTTGAGCGCGTCGGCGGCGGCACGGACTTCGGCAGCGGTCGGCTGCACAGCATCAGACATGGTGCAGACGGTATCGGCATCCAGGGCGTGCGCGCACAATGGTTGCGATGCCGGAATACGAGTTTCGCGATGTGTACGTCCCGCGGGGTGTCTCCCGTGCCGCCGCCACGCGCCTGCTGACCGACCACGCCGAATACGGTCACTGGGAGCTGGCCCGACTCCGCCTGTACCCCGACGGCAGCCGCCGCGTGCGGCTGCGCCGCAGGATCATCCGCCAGCTGCGCCCCACATGGTGACGAGTGGGCCCCATGACGGACGGGGCCCACTCGTGTGTACGCGCTGACCGGCCGGTGGACGGCGGTCACCGTGCGTGTGCGCCCGGAGGCGTCGGCACGGTGGCCCCGTCATCGCGGAACGGTCGCCGGCCGGTGACCGGCGCGCGGCTGCCGGTGCGTGGGGTTACCGGTTCAGCCGCGGTGCGCCGCGCGGGAGCGGCGGTAGAGCAGCGTGCCGCCGAGCAGCAGGCCCGCGCCCATCGACAGGGCGGCGCCCATCGGGACATCGCTGCCGGTCTCCGCCAGCTCGCCGCCGGCGGGCTCGGCACCGGCCTGCGGGCCGGTGGTGTCCGGGGTGGTGCCGCCCGGGGTCTCCGGGGTCTCGCTGCCGGGCTCCTCGGGGGTGCCGGGCTCGCCGGGCTCACCCGGTTCGCCGGGCTCTCCCGGCTCGTTCGGCTCCTCCGGCTCGCCGGGCTCGTTCGGCTCCTCGGGCTCTCCCGGTTCACCGGGCTCACCCGGTTCGCCGGGCTCCTCCGGCTCCCCCGGGCGCTCGATGTCGGCGTCGTTGGCGCAGCCGTTGCCGAAGGCGCCGTTGCCGATGCCGATGACCGAGACGCTGTTGCCGCAGGCGTTGACCGGTACGTCGACCGGGACCTGGACATCGTTGCCGGACGCGACACCGGGCGAGCCGACGGCCGCGCCGCTCGCCTGCGAGCCGCCGTCACCGCCGCCGCCCGGACCCTCGTTGCCGCCGTTGTTCACGCAGTTGTTGCCGAACGCGGGGTTGAGGATGCCGACGACGTTCACGGTGTTGCCGCAGATGTTCACCGGCACGTCGACCGGGACCTGGACGTTGTTGCCCGACGCGACGCCGGGCGACCCGGCCGCGAGACCGGCGGCATCGGAGTCCGCGAAGGCGGCTCCGCCCGAGAGCGCGAAGACGCCGCCGAAGGCGGCGGCGGAGAGCAGGCCCTTCTTCGTGACCTGACGCATGGTGGTGTTCCCCTGCCTTGATCTTCATGGGTCGCGGGGTGGGGGGCTGAGGGCTCCCGCGCCCGAGGTCAAGCCTGGCGGCCTCGGAACGCGCGGTGCGCGCTCCGAGGCCGCCGGCTCTACGCCCTCATGGGATGGGGCGCGGCAGTCAGCCGTTGACGCAGGTGTTGCCGAAAGCGGGGTTCAGGAGACCGATCACGGAAATGGTGTTGCCACACACGTTGACCGGCACGTGGACGGGAACCTGGACAACGTTGCCCGACAGGACACCGGGCGACCCGACGGCGGCACCGGCCGCCTCGGAGTCGGCGGTGGCGAGCCCCGCGCCCGCGAGCATCAGACCGCCGGCAGCTGCCGCGACGGCGACGACCTTCTTGATCATTATTCCTCCTTGTGACAATGCGGCCCCAGCCGGGGACTGCACTCGTCGTAACGAGGGGGCGTGATCGGGGGCACGAGGCGCGGGGCTCTTTCACCCAGCTGGGTGGATCAGGAACAGGGGTGCGATTTTCTTAAGAGATTTTCTTCGGAGAAGCCGTCAACTCCATGGGCACCGATGTGACTCCGGCTCGACAGGGGGTCAGCACTGCTCGATGAAACGGTCCAGCACGCGGGCGCCGAACTTCAGCCCGTCAACCGGCACCCGCTCGTCCACCCCGTGGAACATCCCTGCGAAATCCAGCTCGGGCGGCAGCTGGAGCGGCGCGAAGCCGAAGTTCCTGATGCCGAGCCGGGAGAACGACTTGGCGTCCGTGCCACCCGACAGCATGTACGGGACGGCGCGCGCGATCGGGTCCTCGGCGCGCAGCGACGACTGCATCGCGGCGACCAGCGCGCCGTCGAAATCCGTCTCCACCGCCCGGTCGTAGTGCACGCGCTCCCGCTTGACGCGCGGCCCGAGGACGCGGTCGAGGTCCGCCTCGAACTCCTCCTCGAAACCGGGCAGGAAGCGGCCGTCCACATGCGCCGTGGCCTGGCCCGGGATGACGTTCACCTTGTATCCGGCGCCGAGCTGCGTGGGAGCGGCCGTGTTGCTCAGGGTGGCCCCGATCAGCTTGGCGATGCCGCCGAGCTTGGCGAGGGTCTCGTCCATGTCCTCGGGGTCCAGCTCGGTGCCGAGCGCGTCGGACAGCTCGTCGAGGAAGGAGCGGACGGTCTTGGTGACGCGGACCGGGAAGCGGTGGCGGCCGAGGCGGGCCACGGCCTCGCACAGCTCGGTGATCGCGTTGTCCTTGTTGGTCATCGAGCCGTGCCCGGCCGTGCCGTCCACGGTGAGGCGCATCCAGTTGATGCCCTTCTCCGCCGTCTCGACCAGGTAGAGGCGCAGCTTCTCGTTCACGGTGAAGGAGAAGCCGCCGACCTCGCTGATCGCCTCGCTGACGCCCTCGAAGAGGTCGGGGTGGTTGTCCACGAGGTAGCGGGCGCCGTGCACGCCGCCCGCCTCCTCGTCGGCGAGGAAGGCGACCACGATGTCGCGCGGCGGCCTGCGCCCGCTGCGCAGCCGGTCGCGGATGACGGCGAGCGTCATCGCGTCCATGTCCTTCATGTCCACGGCGCCGCGGCCCCAGACGCAGCCGTCGGCGATCTCGCCGGAGAAGGGGTCGTACGTCCAGTCCGCCGCGTTGGCGGGGACGACGTCGGTGTGGCCGTGGATGAGCAGGGCGGGCCGCGAGGGGTCGGTGCCCTCGATCCGGGCGACGGTCGAGGCGCGGCCCGGGTGGGACTCGAAGATCTTCGGTTCGAGGCCGACCTCGGCGAGCTGCTCGGCGACGAACTCGGCGGCGGCGCGTTCGCCGGGGCCGGAGTGGTCGCCGTAGTTGCTGGTGTCGATGCGGATCAGGTCACGGCACAGGTCGACGGCCTCCTGCTCGCCGCGCGCGCTGATCCGGGAATCCTCCGGCGGGGTCGGGTCTGTCTGGCTCACGCTGCCTCCTGCTGCGATGGTTCAGCCCCATCCTAGGAGCGCTCGAACTGTGGACCGTATGAGTAATCTGTAGACAAAAACCACAGCACACTGGGGGCCCTGATGACGCCGAGAGAGCTGCCGCGCGGGGCCGTACCGCGTCTGGAGCGCCCGGGACCGCTGCGCGACCGGGTGTACGACGCGCTGGTGGACCTGATCGTGACGCGCGCCCTGCCGCCGGGGCAGCACCTGGTGGAGACCGAACTGGCGGGCCAGCTCGGGGTGTCGCGGCAGCCCGTGCGGGAGGCGCTGCAGCGGCTGAGCACCGAGGGGTGGGTGGATCTGCGGCCCGCGCAGGGGGCGTTCGTCCACGAGCCGACCGAGGAGGAGGCGGACCAGCTGCTGACCGTGCGGACCCTGCTGGAGGCGGAGGCGGCGCGGCTGGCGGCGGCCAACGCGACGTCGGCGGGGATCGCCGCGCTGCGCGAGCTGTGCGACGAGGGTGAACGCGCGGTGGCGGAGGACGACGTGGACCGCGCGGTGGAGATGAACGCGGCGTTCCACGCGAAGGTGATGCGCCTGGCGGGGAACGCGGTGCTGGCCGAGCTGGCGGACCGGGTGGACCGGCGCGTGCGGTGGTACTACACACCGGTAGCGCGGCAGCGCGGCAAGCAGTCGTGGATCGAGCACCGCGAGCTGATCGCGGCCGTCGTGGCGCGTGACGAGCGGACGGCGACGGACGTCATGCGGGCGCACACCGAGCACACCCGCCGCTCGTACCACGCGCGGGAGCGTGGCTGAGGCGGCGGAACGGCACCCGCCGCCCGCCCCGGGGGAAGGGGCGGGCGGCGGGTGGGTCAGACCGGCTCGTGGGAGACGGGCCGGGGGCGGGGGGCGACGCGGGAGGGGCGTTCCCTGCCCGGCTGGTGGAGGGTGAGGGCCAGGGCGGCCGCGGCGAGGGAGACGGCGCCGGCCAGGAGGTAGGCGCCGTTGTAGCCCCACGAGTCGACGGCCATGGAGCCGAGGCCGCCGCCGAAGAGGCCGCTGACGAGCTTGCCGCTGTAGACGAGCCCGTAGTTCGTCGCGTTGTAGTTCTCGCCGAAGTAGTCGGGGACGAGCGCGGCGAACATGGGGTAGAACGCGCCGCCGCCGAAGCCGGACACGAAGGCGAAGAAGAGGAACAGCGCCTCGTTGCGCATGCTGCCCGCCCACATGACGCCGAACTGCGCGACGCCGAGCACGACGATGACGAACACCAGCGTGTTCTTGCGGCCCCAGCGGTCCGACAGCCAGCCGACGACGCCGCGGCCCGTGCCGTTGATCACGCCCATGATCCCCATGGAGGTGGCGGCGACGAGCGGGCCGAAGCCGACGTCCTCCGCGTACGGCACCTGGAAGGAGATGCCGAAGATCGACACCCCGGCGGTCATGACGATGCACAGCCACAGCAGCGGCAGGACGCCGGTGCGGATGGCCTCGCGGGGGGTGTACTGCTTGACGGCCCTGGGGTTGCGGGCGATGGCGGCGGCGCTGGGCCCGGAGACGCCGAGCGGGTCGATGTGCGCGGGCCACCAGTTCTTGGGCGGGTCCTTGAAGAAGGAGCCGCACACGAACAGGGCGACCAGGATGTAGAGGCCCGTGAGGTCGAGGACTCCGCGGTAGTTGCTGGTGTCGAAGGCGTAGTTGAAGATGAAGACGAACGGCAGGGAGCCGTAGGCGAAGCCGCCGTTGACGAACCCCGTCTTGCCGCCGCGCCGTTCGGGGTACCACTTGCCGACCATGTTGATGCAGGTCGCGTAGACGATGCCCGCGCCCACGCCGCCCAGGAGGCCGAAGCCGGCGAGGGCGGCCCAGACGTTGTCGAAGTGCGAGATGGCGAGGAAGCCCAGCAGGCACAGGACCGATCCGGCCCACATGCCCGCCCGGGGAGTCAGCAGGCCCTTCTCGCGTAACCAGCCCGCGGGGAACGCCACTCCCGCCTGGAAGAAGACCCAGACGCTGAGGATCCAGAAGGTGTTGCTCTGCGACCAGCCGTGCGCCTCGGAGAGCGTGTCCTCGGCCGAGCCGAAGGCGTACTCGAAGACGCTGATCGCCATCATGCAGGCCCAGGGGAACCAGACCATGGTGGCCCGGGAGTGCCCGAGGATGTCGCGGTCCGTCTCGCCGACGCGAAAGGTGCGGCCCTTCGCGTCCCTGATCTCGCGGTACGGGGCGGGGGCCGCCGTGCCGCCGTGTGGTGCGTCGGTGCTCATGTGATCTCCTCGGCTTCGAAAGAACTGGCCAGCGCGCCCTGTCCACACCTCTCGTGCCTGCGGGAGACCGCTCAGGTGCGCAGGAGCCCCGCCGCCCGTGCCCAGCGGTACTTGGCGCCCAGCACCGCGACCGGCGTCTCGGTGGTGTAGGGGTACGCGGCCACGCCGTGCGCGAAGAGGTGGGCGCTCGCGCGCTCGACCTCCGTGTCGCCCGCGAGCGACGCGACGACGGGTTTGGTGATGCCGCGCGCCCTGAAGTCGGCGACGGCGCGGGCGGTGAGTTCGGCGAAGACCATCGGCGGCGTGATGACCGTGTGCCAGTAGCCGAGGACCAGGGCGTGGACGCGGGGGTCCTCCAGGCCGAGCCGGATGGCGGCCTCGTAGGTGGCGGGCGGTTCGCCGCCGGTGATGTCGACCGGGTTGCCCGCCGCGCCGAACGGCGGGATGAGGCGCCGGAACGCGGCGTCCAGGTCGGGCGGGATGTCCATCAGGCGCAGGCCGTTGTCGGCGACGGCGTCGGACAGCAGGACGCCGGAGCCGCCCGCGCCGGTGATGATCACGACGTTGTCGCCCGCCGGTGCGGGCAGGACGGGCAGGGCGCGCGCGTACTCCAGCATGTCGCCCAGTCCCGGCGCCCTGATGACGCCCGCCTGCCTGAGGATGTCGTCGTACACGGCGTCGTCGCCCGCCAGGGCGCCGGTATGGGAGCCGGCGGCGCGTGCCCCGGCGGCGGTGCGTCCGGCCTTGAGGACGACGACGGGTTTGCGCGGCACGGTGGCGCGCGCCGCCTCGACGAAGGCGCGGCCGTCCTTGAGGTCCTCCAGGTGCATGGCGACGCACTCGGTGTGCGGGTCCTCGCCGAACCAGGTGAGGAGGTCGTCCTCGTCGAGGTCGGACTTGTTGCCGAGGCCGACGATGGCGGAGACGCCGGTGCCGGTGGCGCGGGCGAAGCCGAGGATGGCCATGCCGATGCCGCCGGACTGGGAGGTGAGCGCGACCGGGCCCTTGATGTCGTAGGGCGTGCAGAAGGTGGCGCACAGGTCGTGCCAGGTGGAGTAGTAGCCGTAGATGTTGGGGCCCAGGAGGCGGACGCCGTGCTCCTCGGCGATGGCGGCGACGCGGTCCTGGAGGGCGCGTTCGCCGGTCTCGGCGAAGCCGGAGGGGATGAGGACGGCGTTGGGGACGCCCTTGCGGCCGGTCTCCTCCAGGGCGGCGGGGACGAGGCGGGCGGGGATGGCGAAGACGGCCACGTCCACGTCGCCGGGGACGTCGGTGATCGACGCGTACGCCTTGCGGCCGAGGATGTCGTCGGCGCGGGGGTTGACGGGGTGGATGTCGCCGGGGAAGCCGCCGTCCACGAGGTTGCGCATGACCGAGTTGCCGATCTTGCCCGTCTCGTTCGACGCGCCGATGACGGCGACCGAGCGGGGGCGCATGAGGCGGTCGGTGGAGGCGAGGATCTCCTCGCGGGTGTGGCGGCGGCGGGGCGGGGGCGGCGGGGCGCCGAGGAGGACGCGGATGTCGGCGGCGAGGACGCCGTTGGGGCCGGCGAAGACGGGGTTGAGGTCGATCTCGGCGATCTCGGCGAAGTCGGCGGCCAGTTGGGAGACGGCGGTGATGACGGCGGCCAGTGCCTCGCGGTCGGCGGGCGGTGTGCCGCGTACGCCGCGCAGGACGGCGGCGGCCTTGATGCCGTCGAGCATGGAGCGGGCGTCGGCGGTGGTGGCGGGGGCGAGGCGGAACGTCACGTCGCGCAGCACCTCGACCAGGACGCCGCCGAGGCCGAAGGCGACGAGCTTGCCGAACGTCGGGTCGGTGACGGCGCCGACGATGACCTCGTGGCTCCCTGGCGGGACCATCCGCTGGATCTGGACGCCCTCGACGCGGGCGTGGGGGGCGTACGCGCGGGCCGCGGAGGTGACGGCGGCGAACGCGTCGCGTACGGCGTCCGGGGTGCCGAGTCCGGTGCGGACGCCGCCCGCCTCGGTCTTGTGGGTGATGTCGGGGGAGACGATCTTGCAGGCGACGGGGAAGCCGATGTCGCGGGCGAGGGCGGCGGCCTCGTCGGCGGTGGCGGCGACGCCCTCGGCGGGGGTGGGTATGCCGTACGCGGTGGCGAGGGCGCGGCCCTCGGGGGCGGTGAGGGTGGTGCGGCCGGCGGCGCGGGCGGCGTCCAGGACGCGGCGGACCGTCTGCCTGGCCTGCTCGGGCGGGGTCGCTGGCGGGGTCACGTCAGATCACTCCGTTCGCCTTGAGGAGGTGGAGTTCCTCGTCCTGGAGGCCGAGTTCGCCGGTGTAGACGTCGGCGTTGTGCTCGCCGAGGAGCGGGGGGCGTTCGACGTCGGCGGGCGAGTCGGAGAGCTTGAGCGGGGAGCCGACCGTGAGGAACGGGCCGCGCTCGGGGTGTTCGACGCGGACGACCATCCCGTTCGCGGCGAGGGAGTCGTCCTCGATGATCTCCTTGGTGGAGAGGATCGGCCCGCAGGGGATGTTGTGCGCGACCAGGGCGCGCAGGACCTCCCATTTGGGGAGGGTCGCGCTCCACTCCTCGATGAGCTGGAAGAGCTTGCCGAGCCGGGGCAGGCGGGCCTCGGGGGTGGCCCAGTCGGGGTCGTCGGCCAGTTCGGGGCGGCCGATGAGGGCGGTGATGGGGCGCCAGCCGGTGGGCTGGACGATCACGTACACGTAGTCGTTCGGGCCGCCGGGTGCGCAGCGCACGGCCCAGCCGGGCTGGCCGCCGCCGCTGGCGTTGCCGGAGCGGGGGACCTCGTCGCCGAAGCTGTCGTTGGGGTACTCGGCGAGCGGGCCGTGCGCGAGGCGCTGCTGGTCGCGGAGCTTGACGCGGCACAGGTTGAGGACGGCGTGCTGCATGGCGACGTTGACGCGCTGGCCGCGTCCGGTGGTGGTGCGCTGGTAGAGGGCGGCGAGTATCCCGGCGACGCAGTGGACGCCGGTGCCGGAGTCGCCGATCTGGGCGCCGGTGGCGAGGGGCGGTCCGTCGTCGAAGCCGGTCGTGGACATCGAGCCGCCCATGGCCTGCGCGACGACCTCGTAGGCCTTGAAGCCGGTCCAGGGGCCTTCGCCGAAGCCCTTGATGGAGGCGTAGACGAGGCGCGGGTTGATCTCCTGGATGCGCTCCCAGGGGAAGCCCATGCGGTCGACGGCGCCGGGGCCGAAGTTCTCCACGAGGACGTCGCTGCGGCGGATCAGCTCGGTGAGGATCTCCTTGCCGCGCTCCGTCTTGGTGTTGAGGGTGATGCTGCGCTTGTTGCAGTTGAGCATCGTGAAGTAGAGGGAGTCCACGTCCGGGATGTCCCGCAGCTGCCGGCGGGTGATGTCGCCGGTGGGTGCCTCCAGTTTGACGACGTCGGCGCCGAGCCACGCGAGGAGCTGCGTGGCGGACGGGCCGGACTGGACGTGGGTCATGTCGAGGACGCGGATGCCGTGCAGGGCCTTGAGGGCTTCGCTCATCGCCTGGCTCCTCACTTGTACATGGTCTGGTTCATGGTTCCGGGGGCGTAGGCGTCGGGATCGATCCACACGTTGATCAGCGACGGCTTGCCGGACTCGCGGGCGCGGCGCAGGGCGGGCGCGATGCCGGCGGGGTCGCGCACCTCCTCGCCGTGGCCGCCGAGCATGCGGGCGAACCGGTCGAAGGGGACGTCGCCCAGGGTGTTGCCGACGCGTTCGCGCGCGGCGCCGTACTTGGCCTTCTGGCCGTAGCGGATCTGGTTCATCGAGGAGTTGTTGCCGATGACGCCGATGAAGGGCAGGTCGAAGCGGACCAGCGTCTCGAAGTCCCAGCCGGTGAGGGTGAACGCGCCGTCGCCGAAGAGGGTGACGACCTCCTTGTCCGGCCTGGCGAGCTTGGCGGCCATGGCGAAGGGGATCCCGACGCCGAGGGTGCCGAGCGGGCCGGGGTCCATCCAGTGGCCGGGCGACTTGGGCTGGACGACCTGTCCGGAGAACGTGACGATGTCGCCGCCGTCGCCGATGTAGACCGAGTCCTCGGTGAGGAAGTCGTTGATCTCGCTGACGAGGCGGTAGGGGTGGATGGGGGCGGCGTCGGAGCGCAGCTGGGGCAGGCGCTTGTCGAGGGCGGCCCGTTCGACGGCGCGCAGTTCGTCGCGCCATTCCTTGCGGCGTGCGGCGCCGCCGTTGAGCCGCCCGGAGGCGGCCTCGGTGACGGCGGACAGGACGCGTCCCGCGTCGCCGACGATGCCGAGGTCGATGTCGCGGTTCTTGCCGACCGTGCGGTAGTCGAGGTCGATCTGGACGACGGTGGCGTCGGCGGACAGCCGCCTGCCGTAGCCCATGCGGAAGTCGAACGGGGTGCCGACGATGATGATCAGGTCCGCCTTGGCGAACGCGTGGCGGCGGGAGAGCTGGAAGTGGTGCGGGTCGCCGGGCGGGAGGGTGCCGCGGCCGGCGCCGTTCATGTACGCGGGGACGTCGAGGGCGCGGACGAACCCGGTCGCCGCGTCGGTGGCGCGGCAGGTCCACACCTGGCTGCCGAGCAGGACGGCGGGGCGTTCGGCGTGCACGAGGAGGTCGGCGAGGCGTTCGACGGCGTCGGGGTCACCGGCGTTCCGCGTGGAGGCGCGGTACGCCCCGGCGCGGGGTATGCGGGCGGCGGCGAGCGGGACCTTGGCGTCGAGGACGTCGCGCGGGATCTCCAGGAACGAGGGTCCCGGCGCGCCGTGGAAGCACTCGCGGAAGGCCATGGAGACCATGTCGGCGGCGCGGGCGGTGTCGGGGACGGTCGCGGCGAACTTGGTGATCGGCGCCATCATGTCGACGTGCGGGAGGTCCTGGAGCGAGCCCATGCGGTGCTGCTTCAGGGCGCCCTGGCCGCCGATGAGCAGCATGGGCGACTCGGCGCGGAAGGCGTTGGCGACGCCGGTGACGGCGTCGGTGGTGCCGGGTCCCGCGGTGACGACGGCGCAGCCGGGGCGGCCGGTGAGGCGGGCGTGGCCGTCCGCGGCGTGGGCGGCGACCTGCTCGTGGCGTACGTCGACGACCTGGATGCCCTCGTCGACGCAGCCGTCGTAGATGTCGATGATGTGGCCGCCGCAGAGGGTGTAGACGACGTCGACCCCCTCCGCCTTGAGGGCCTTGGCGACCAGGTGCCCGCCGGAGATGGATTCCTGGCTGTCCTCGCTGTCCTCGGGCATGGCGATGCGCGTCCCTTCCTGGGGGGATTGCGGTGCCGGAGCAGGTATCCGCCCGGACCGCCGGACCAGCATCGGCGGCATACTGCATACAGTCGGGCGGATACTGGATACCGCACAGGACGATCCCACCGCCCCGGGCGGGCTGTCCAGAGGGCGTGCGGTTTCCGGCCGCCGGGTACGGGCGTGAAAGGCACCGCCGGATCTTGGTAAGGTGTGTGTCACCCGCCGGGGAGACCCGGCAGGCGCACACTCGTCCGGGTGGCGGAATGGCAGACGCGCTAGCTTGAGGTGCTAGTGCCCGTTTAAGGGCGTGGGGGTTCAAGTCCCCCCTCGGACACACAGAAACCCCAGCTGAGCTGGGGTTTTTTGCTGTTCACGGCCGCTGTGCCGACGTGGCCGCGCGGCGGTCCGCCCCGGGGGCGTCCGGCCGGGTGGCGCTCCCCGGCCCGCAAGCGCTTGCTGCGGTGTGCGGCGGGGGTCCGGAAGTCTTCCGCCGACCCATTGACATGCCAAGTTATCGATCACTAGGGTACCGGCCAGTCCTGGTGATCGATAACTTAACCAGAAAGTAACGGTAGTTCCGTGTATCGGTGAGCACGCCGTTCCACCACTCCCCCGTGGTCGATCTCCCCTGGCACAGCACCCCGGTGTCAGCCCCAGGGCTCCCCCACCCCGTGCGCACGAGCCGCCGCGCGTCGGGCAGTCCCCGTACGCGCCCTCGGAGAACCGCCGTTCCCCGGGGCCCCACGGCCGTAGTGCTCAGAGCAGAGAGGAACGCCCTGTGGAACGACTCATGGCACGAGGGGAGGGAGGCCGATGAGCGCTCTCGGCGAACTGCGGTCGATGAGCCGCGCCCGCGGCGTGGACACGCGCGGGCGGCGCGGGACGCCGAACGGCGCCGGACGCGACAACAAGGCGGCGCTGTTCTTCCTGGCGCCCTGGGTGATCGGGCTGGTGGGCATCACCATCGGCCCGATGATCGCCTCGCTGTATCTGGCCTTCACCGACTACAACCTGCTGCAGGACCCGCACTTCACAGGGCTGGACAACATCCGCCGGATGTTCGAGGACGACCGGCTCGCGCACTCGCTCCAGGTCACCTTCGTCTACGTGATCGTGTCGGTCCCGCTCCAGCTGGCCGTGGCGCTTGGCCTGGCCGTGCTGCTCGACCGGGGGCTCCGCGGCCTGTCGCTGTACCGCTCGGTGCTCTACCTGCCGTCCCTGCTCGGCGCCAGCGTCGCCATCGCCGTGCTGTGGCGGCTGGTGTTCGGCACCGAGGGGCTGTTCAACGCGTTCCTGTCGCTCTTCGGCGTGGAGGGGACCGGCTGGGTCTCCGACCCGGACACGGCGCTCGGCACGCTGATCATCCTGCACGTGTGGACCTTCGGCGCGCCCATGGTGATCTTCCTCGCGGGGCTCCGCCAGATACCCCGCGAGCTCTACGAGGCGGCGTCCACGGACGGCGCGACGAAGAAGCGCCAGTTCTTCTCCCTCACACTGCCCCTGCTCAGCCCGATCATCTTCTTCAACCTGGTGCTGGGGATCATCGGGAGTTTCCAGTCCTTCACCCAGAGTTTCATCGTCTCGAACGGGACCGGCGGGCCGAGCGATTCCACGCTCTTCTTCTCGCTCTACCTCTACCAGGAGGGCTTCACCAGTTTCCGCATGGGTTACGCCTCGGCCCTGGCCTGGCTGCTGCTGATCGTGATCGGTGCCTTCACCGCGCTCAACTTCTGGGCCTCCAAGTACTGGGTTTTCTACGATGACTGAGACAGCCGTCCCCGCCCCCGTCCCGGTTCCCGCGCGCTCCGCCCGCACCCGGCGCCGCCGTGTGACCAGCGTGATCAAGCACGTCTTCCTGGTCGTCATCTGCCTGTTGATGCTGTACCCGCTGCTGTGGATGGTCGTGAGTTCCCTCCGGCCGAACGGCGACATCTTCACCAGTCCTGGCCTGCTGGTCGACACCTTCGACTTCGACCACTATCCGACGGGCTGGGACGCGCTCAGCTATCCGTTCAGCACCTATCTGCTCAATTCGGCGCTGGTGGTGCTGGGTTCCGTCATCGGGAATCTGGTCTCGTGCTCGATGGCCGCCTACGCGTTCGCGCGGCTGAACTTCCGTTTCAAAAGGCTGGCGTTCATCGCCATGCTGATCACGATCATGCTGCCGATCCACGTGCTGATCATCCCGCAGTACGTGTTCTTCGCGCAGCTGGGCTGGATCAACACCTACCTGCCGCTGATCGTCCCGAAGTTCCTGGCGACCGACGCGTTCTTCATCTTCCTGATGGTGCAGTTCATCCGGGGGATCCCGCGGGAACTCGACGAGGCCGCCCGTATCGACGGCGCCGGGCACGTCAGGATATTCGGCCAGATCATGCTGCCGCTGATGGTGCCCGCGCTGGCGACCACGGCGATCTTCACGTTCATCTGGACGTGGAACGACTTCTTCACGCAGCTGATCTTCGTCACGAAGCCCGACCTCTACACCGTGCCGGTGGCGCTGCGTTCCTTCGTGGACGCGCAGTCCTCCTCGGACTACGGCGCACTGTTCGCGATGAGCGTCGTCTCGCTGATCCCGGTGTTCCTGGTGTTCCTCTTCGGCCAGCGGTTCCTGCTGCGCGGCATCGCCACCACCGGCGGAAAGTGACAGGAGGGCGGCATGAGAGACCAGTCATCCGAAGAGAACGGGAGGAGCGCCATGCGACGCACCACCACGGGGCGGCGGGGCGCGCGGCGGCTCGTCCGGGGCGCGTTCACCGCCGGGACCGCCGTCACCCTGGCCACCGCCCTGGCGGCGTGCGGCATCGGCGAGGGCTTCGAGGGCGAGCCCGAACTGTCCGACGGCAAGGTCACCATCAGCGTCAACTGGTGGGGCGCCGACGCCAGGACGCGGGCCACCGAGGCGGCCATCGAGCTGTTCGAGGACGAGCACCCGAACATCGACGTGGAGCCGCAGTTCGCCGACTGGAGCGGCTACTGGGACCGGCTGGCCACCACGACGGCCGCCGGGGAGATGCCGGACGTCTCGCAGTTCGACCAGCTCTACCTGGCCGCCTACGCCCAGCGCGGCGCGCTGCTCGACCTCGGCCGTGTCTCCGAGTTCCTCGATCCCTCCGTGCTCGGCGACCAGTTGCTGGACAGCGGCCGCGTCCGCGGCAGCCTCTACGCGGTGCCGACCGGCGGCACGGCCAGCGCCATCATCATCAACACCACGCTCTTCGAGCAGTACGGCGTGCCCGTGCCGGACACCGAGCACTGGACGTGGGAGGACTTCGAGGAGGCGGGCCGGGCGCTGACCGAGGCGTCGGACGGCGAGGTGCACGGCATCTCCCCGTGGGGCGGCGACGCGATCACCCTCACGGTCTGGGCGCGGCAGCACGGCGCGCAGGTCTTCGACGACGAGGGGAACGTGGCGCTGCCCGCCGATGTGCTGGCCGGCTACTGGCAGGAGGTCCGGGACCTCATCGACTCGGGAGCCGCGCCGGGCAGCACGCAACTGGCCGAGACGGGCGGCCTCCCGCTCGACCAGGGCGATCTGGTGACGGGCAGGACGGCGATGGGGTTCATCCCCGCGGGGATGTTCAACGCCTATCAGTCGGCCGCTCCCGACTACGGGTTCACCATCGCCGACTGGCCGACCGATCCGGACACCCACGAGGGCTTCCAGTACCTCAAGCCGTCCATGTACTGGGCCATCTCCTCGACCACGCAGCACCCGGCGGAAGCCGCCCTGCTGATCGACTTCTTCACCAACGACCCCCGTGTCGGGGAGCTGTTCGGGGTGGACCGGGGTGAGCCCGGCAACCCGCGCTTCCGGGAAC
Organism: Streptomyces sp. NPDC049879; assembly: GCF_044461265.1. Lineage (NCBI taxonomy): Bacteria > Bacillati > Actinomycetota > Actinomycetes > Kitasatosporales > Streptomycetaceae > Streptomyces > Streptomyces sp. NPDC049879. Next base: position 593,647 of record NZ_JBITKT010000003.1, read on the forward strand.
TGATCGAATCCGATCTGGACCCGGGCACCCGGGAGGCGATGGCGTTCAGCAGCCGCGTCACGGCGGACATCCGTGACACGCCGCCGATCACCCCGCCGGGCGCCAGCGACCTGGAGACGGTGCTCGGCCGGTACAACCAGCAGGTCATCTTCGGTGACGCGAGCCCGGAGGAGGCGGCGGAGGACTTCCTCAACGAGCTGAACGACTCGGTGCGCGCGGCTGGTTGACGCCTGTCCGCCTGTCCGCCCTGTCCCGCTCCCCCGTCCCCGGCGCCTCCCGGGGGCGGGGGACGCCGCGTGAGGGGATGTCACGGAGCGTTGTCAGTGGTGCGTGCGACGATCCACGCATGAGGGATCGAAGCAGGACACAGCGGGGGGTGAGGCGGTGCCCCGGCCGCCGGGCGGTCACCGGGCGTTGGGTGTCCCGGCGCGGGGCGGTGGCCGGGCCGTTCGGCGCGGGTCTCCGGATGCGCGTGCGGCTCCGGTGGGTCCGGCTGCTGCACGGACAGGCGCCGCGACCGCCGACGCGGCTCGCGGGCGGGATGCCCGCCTTCGGGCGCCGGGTGGTGGGCGCCGGTCGTCGCGGTGTGGCGCGCGGTCTCGCGGGCCGGTGGCGGTGGCGGTGGCCGCCGGACGGCGGCGAGGCCGGCCCCGGCGGGCGCCGAGACCGGCCTGGGAGGGGACCGGGTGGGTGTGACGTCTTGTCAGTCGTCCAGCCGGTGGAGGGTGGTGCCGGGCAGCTCGTACTCGTCGCGGCGGCCGCACATGCCGTAGCCGCCGAGCCGCGAGGGCTCCGCGCCGTACGCGGTGGCCTCCGCCAGGTACGCCGGTTCACCGGCTTCGAGCGCCGCCAGGTGCGCGCCGGTGCGCTCGGCGGCGGCCAGCGCTCCCGCCCGCCACAGCTCGCGCCACTGGGGGACCCGGTCCCGGACCAGCCGCGCCGCCGCACGCTGGAACGCGAGGAACGGCTCGGGGTCGCCCGCCGCCAGCGCGTCCCGCAGCGGCAGATAGCCCTCCACCGCCAGGTCGCGGCGGCGGCGGGCGGCGGCCTCCGCCTCGGGCCCCGACTTCGCCGGGAGCGCCGCCTCCCCGGCATAGCGCTCCGGGTCGGCCAGCACGTCGGGCGGGAAGGTGAACACCGCGTCGCCGGCTTCCGGCAGCCCGCTGTTCTGCATCAGCACGGTGATGCGCAGGCCACCGCCCTGCACCATGCGGTGCACCGTGCCGGGCGTGAACCAGGCCACGGCGCCCTCTTCGAGCGGCGTGTCGCGGTACCCGTCGGGGCTGAGCGTCTGCACCGCGCCCCGCCCGCCGGTGACCGCATACGCCTCGGTGCACACCAGGTGCAGGTGCGGGCTCCCCCCGCACACCCCGTCGGCCGCCGCCCAGTCGTAGGCCCGCAGGTGGGAGAGTCCCACCGCGCCCGGCAGGGGCCGGGGCAGGCTCACCACGACAGCTCCGCCAGCGCGCCCGCCACCCGTTCGCGGTCCCAGGCGCCGTCGGCGACGAGGACCCGGTAGCGGAAGGCGAACGCGTCGCCCGGCGGCAGCTCGAACTCCTCGAAGAACGCCCAGGAGAACGCCACGGTGGGGATGGGCGTGGACCGCACGAACCAGTGCGACCCGTGCACCGCCCGCTCGGGGTCGAGGTTCTCCGGCGCGTGCGCGAAGACGAGCGTCGACGCCGCGTCCACGTCGTCGTGCGTGCCGGAGAAGGCGAGCCAGGGTCCCTGGGTGCCCATCAGCGCCTCCTGCCCCTCGGCGCCGCCGGGGCCGAACACCGTGCCGCCGGTGAGGTCCCGGGGCCCGCGCCACTGGAGGCCGGTGTACCCGGCCATCTCCCGCCCGGCGGTGGTCGGCGACCCGAAGCGCAGCGGCTCGTCGCGGAGGTTGGTCAGCCGGATCGACCAGTCGAGCGCCCAGGACCCGGCGGCCTCGTCCACCGCGTGGACGGTGACGCCGCGCCGTTCCCCGGCCCACTCGGCGCCGTCGTTCGCCACCCAGGTCAGGTCCTCGGCCAGCGTGAGCCGCTCGTCGGTGGCGGTGAGGTCGGCGAAGCCGTCGTGGCGCATCGAGCCGACACGCTCCGGGACGCGCTGGTAGCCCTGGTCGGGCCCGAGGTAGGAGTGGCCGCCCCAGAAGTTCTGGCCGGACAGGTGGCTGGCGGTCATCTGGAGGCCCTTGTGCCAGCGGTGGTCGTTGGGCCGGTAGCCGCTGACGAGTCGGCCCGACAGCGTGCGCAGCGGGTGCACGTACGGCTTGCGCGACTCGTACGGCTCCGGGTCCGGGCGGTAGACGTAGGAGAGCAGGTCCACGCCGCCCGCCGAGACGGTGATCCGCTCACCGTGGATGTGGTCGACCTTGATCGTCATCGCTGGGGCCTCCAGTCCGGGTGGTCGCCGTGCATGGCGGTGTAGTAGGGGTCGCCCTCGCCGATCTCCCCGGCGAGTACCGGCCGTCCGGTGAACGCGGACTTGTACAGCGCCGCCGCGAACTCGACGGTGCGGCGGGCGTCCTGGCCGCTGCCCGGGGGGCGCTCGCCCCGTTCGAGGGCGTCGAGCAGGGCGCCGAGCTGGGCCGCGTGCGAGCTGGGCAGGTCGTCGGCCGGGGTGCGCCAGCGGGCCACCCGCGCGTCGTCGCCGAGCCCGGGGCGCGGCGTGTACACCCAGTCCCCGTTGGAGTGGCCGTAGAGATGGGTCAGTTCGACGGTCGCCTCGGCGCAGTCCACGCGGATGCGGCTGACCTCGTCGGGCGACAGGACGCTGTTGACGACGGTGGCCAGCGCGCCGTTCTCGAAGCGCACCAGCGCGGTGGACACGTCCTCGCTCTCCACGTCGTGCACCAGCCGCGCCGCCATGGCGCGCACCTCGGTCCACTCGCCCAGCAGGTGGAGCAGCAGGTCGAACTGGTGGATGCCGTGCCCCATGGTCGGCCCGCCGCCCTCGGTCGCCCACCGGCCGCGCCACGGGACGGTGTAGTACGCCCGGTCCCGGTACCAGGTGGTCTGGCAGTGGGCGACGAGCGGGGCGCCGAGTTCGCCCCCGGCGATGAGCCGCCGCGCGTGCCGCGCCCCGGAGCCGTAGCGATGCTGGAAGACGACGGAGGCGTGGCTGCCGGTGGCGCGCTCCGCCGCGGCGACGGCGTCGTACTCGGCGAGGGAGAGGGTCAGTGGCTTCTCGCAGAGCACCGAGGCGCCGGCTTCGAGCGCCGCGACCGTCTGCTCCCCGTGGAGCGAGGGGGGCGTGCCGATGAGGACCAGGTCGGGGGACGCCTCGCGCAGCATGGTGCCGAGGTCGGTGAACTCCTCGGCCGCCAGGCCGGCTTCACCGGCCTTCCGCCGGAAGGCGGCCAGCCGCTCGGGGGCGACGTCCACGGCGGCGACGAGTTCGACGCGGTCGGCATGGGCCCGGAGGGCGGGGAGATGGCTGCCGGTGACGATGCCACCGGTGCCGACGACCGCCGCGCGCAGTCGGGACGGAGGTGAGGGCATGGGAGACGGCTCCTCGATTCAGAAAGCGCTTGCAGCACCCCACCCTACGATTTAAGTTATCGATCACACAAGACCCAGCGGAGCGTCGCCCACCGGCTGCCGGGAGCACGTTCCCGCAGGTCAGCCGGGCTTTCCGGCACCCTGGGCGCGGCGTGTCCTGGCGGTCAGGCGGTCAGGCGGTCAGGCGGTCAGGCGGTCAGGCGGTCAGGAAAGGGAGGCCGGCGCGGGGCCGACGGATCCGCGCGGCACCAGGCGGTTGATCCCGTCGCTGGTCAGCGGCGGGGCCACCGGCGCCTCTCCCCTGAGCAGGGCCAGCAGCCGGCCGAAGGCGACCCAGCCCTGCCGTTCCCGGTCCACGCTGACCGTGGACAGGGGCGGGTCGAAGTACCGCCCCAGTTCGTCGTCGTCCCAGCCGAACACGCTCACCCGCCCCGGTACGTCCACCCCGACGCTCTGCAGGCCCCGGATCACGCCGAACGCCATCTGGTCGTTGGCGGCGAACACGGCCGTCACCGGCGAGCCCGCGACGACGTCCCTGGCCGCGTCCCACCCGGCCCGCACGCTCCAGTCGGCCTCGACGACGGCATGCGAAACGAGCCCGAGATCGGCCACCGCCGACTCGTAAACGGCCCTGCGGTTGCGCGCCGACGGCCAGCTGGACGGCCCCGCGACATGGAGGAACGTGCGGTGCCCGAGCCCGGCCAGGTGCGCGACGATCTCTGCGGCCGGGGTGGCGTCGGCGAGGACGCCGCGCGAGCGCATGTTGTCGTCGTACTCCCCCTCGACGACCAGCGGGACGCGCAGCGCGGCGGGCGCGAGCGCAGCGATGTTGTCCGGGAGCGCGGCGAACGACAGCAGGCCGTCCACGTTCTCCGGCTGGAGGAGGGTGCCGATGCGGGCGGCGCGGGCGGTCGCGTCGCCTTCGAGGCCGACCACGTCCAGCAGGTACCCCGCCTCGTGCGCGGCCGCCGCCGCGCCCCGCAGCAGGCGGTTGGGGACGAAGCTCGTGGAGTCGGGCAGGATCACGGCGACCCGGTTGGTGCGCCGGGTGCGCATCGACCTGGCGGCGAGGTTGGGCCGGTAGTCGAGCGCGCGGACCGCCTCGGACACCTTGCGCACGGTGTCGGGCCGCATCGTCGGGTCCTTGCGCAGGAACCGGGAGACCGTCTGGTGCGACACCCCGGCGAGCCTGGCGACCTCGTAGATCGTCGCCGCCTTCCTGGCGGGCCCGGCCGCCGCTCCGGTCCCCGTCCGCGCGACGGTCGTCTCCGCGTCCCCCGGCGGTGTCGCGGGCTGCTCCGGCATCTGGTCGTCCCCTCCGGTCGGGTGTGGCGGCGTGGCGGCGGGCGGCGCCGGGGCACCGCCCGTGTGAACGTTCACCCAAGTCTGCCCTGCCCCCGCCCCCGGCCCGGCAGGGCGGCCCCGTGCGTCACGCCGGGAGGCGTTCGGGGGTGGGGGTGCGGGTGTGCTCCTCCGCCAGCAGGTGTGCGAGTGCGGTCAGTTGGGGGCCGGTGCGGTCGGTGCGCCAGACGAGGGCGAGCTGCGACGCGCCGAGCCCGTCCACGGGGACGTAGCGCACGTCGCCCCGGGTCGCGCGTTCGGCGAGCGGGCGGCAGACCAGCATGGTGTGCTCGCCTGTCGCGACGAGCGCCAGCCCTTCCTGGATGGTGCTGATCCCGGTGGTGGAGCGGATGGGCGTCCCGCCGGGGGTGGCGCGCGGCACGCGGGCGGCGCGCCAGTAGTCGGGGGCGTCGCCGACGGGGTGGAGGACGTCCAGACCGGCCAGTTCCTCGGCGTGCACGCGCGCGGCGGCGGCCAGCGGGTGGGTCGCGGCGACGGCGAGCAGCCTGTCCTGCGGCGGGAAGCGGAAGCCGGTGGTGAGTCCGGCCTCGCGCACGGGCAGTTCGACCACGGCGGCGTCGATCCGGCCGCCGAGCACGGCGGCGAACGGCGAGCCGAGCGGGATCTCGGTGAGCGCCACCGCCACGTCGTGGTGCCGCCGCAGACGGCGGAACGCCTCGGTGACCTCCTCGTACACCGCGCCGTGGAAGCCGACGCGCAGCTGGAGCAGGGCGCCGCGGCGCGCGCGGTCGCGGGCCTCGGTGATCACGGTGGACAGCGCCTCGAAGGCCGGGCGCACCTCGGCCACGAACTGCTCGCCGAAGCGGCTGAGCCGCACGCTCCTGCTGGTGCGGTCCACGAGCCGGACGCCGACCCGCCGTTCGAGCGCGGTGACGAGCTGGCTGACGCGGCTCTGCGAGCAGCCGAGGCGCAGGGCGGTCCGGCCGAAGTGCAGTTCCTCGGCCAGCGTCAGGAGGCATTCGATCTCCTGGACGTGGATCTGGTTCATCGCGTCCTCCCCGGCGCCCCGTCGATCAGGTGCGTCCCGTCGATCAGCCGGGCTCATCGGTCCATGAGGAGATCGTCGTTGTTCCCGGCCCTGTGCGCTGCTTGTTTTGAGGGCATGGATACGCAGGCACCGGTTCAACGTACCGGCTCGGAAGCGGCCCGCACCACGGCGGGGCAGTGGGCCTCGGTGGGGGTGCTCTCGACGAGCACCTTCGTGGTCGTGACGTCGGAGATGCTGCCGGTCGGGGTACTGACCCCGATGGCGGACGGCCTGGGGGTCTCCCCGGGCACGGCGGGGTTCAGCCTCGGCGTCACGGGCGTCGTGACGGCGGTGGCCGCCCCGGCGGTGCCGCGGCTGCTGGGCGCGCTCGACCGCCGTGCCGTGCTGGCCGTGGCGATGCTCGTGCTGGCGGCGGGCAACGCGCTGACCGCCTCGGCGCAGGGCTCCGCGTCGCTGTTCCTCTCCCGGGTCGTCCTGGGCGTGGGGATGGGAGGGGTGTGGGGGCTGGCGGCGGCGGTCGCGGCGCGGCTGGTGGCGGCGCGCGATGCCGCGCTCGCGGTGTCGGCGACGGTCGGCGGTGTGGCGGCGGCGTCCGTCGCGGGCCTGCCGCTGGGCACGCTGGTCGGCGACGGTCTCGGGTGGCGGGCGGCGTTCGCGTCGCTCGCGGTCGTCTCGGTGGTCCTGGCCGCCGGGCTCGGGGCGGCGCTGCCGCGCCTGCCGCGTCCGGCGGTGTCTCCGGGCGGCGAGGGACCGGCGGGGGGCGCGCCGCTGCTGCGCGGGGCGGCGGTGGCGGCCGGGCTGGTCGCGGTGGCGTTCCTCGTCACCGGGCACTTCGCGGCGTACACGTACGTGCGGCCCCTGCTGGAGGAGCGCACCGGGCTCGGGCAGGGGACGGTCGCGCTGGTGCTGCTGCTGTACGGGGCCTTCGGGCTGGTGGGCAACTTCGCCGCCGGTGCGCTGGCGGCGCGGCGCGCCCGTGCCACGGTGGTGGGGCTGGCCGCCGGTGTCTGCGGGGCGCTCGCGCTGCTGGCCCTCCTCGGCTCGGCCGCCGGTCCCGCGGTCGCCGGTGTCGCGCTGTGGGGGCTGGCCTACGGCGGGGTCTCGGTCGCGGGGCAGATCTGGATGACGCAGGCGGCGCCGCACCGGGTCGAGCAGATCACGGGGCTGTACGTGGGGGTCTTCACCGGGTCGATCGCCCTGGGGGCGTTCCTCGGTGGCGTCGTCGTGGAGGGGGCGGGGATCACGCCGCTGTTGTGGAGCGCGACGGCGCTGGCGGCCGTGTCCGTCGCCGTGGGGGTGCTCGGCCGGGGCGCGGTGCCGGGGGCGCGGGCGGGCGGTGGTCCGGTCGCGGCGTCGCGGGACGCGCGGGACGGCGCGGCGGCGTGAACCGGCCCGGCTCTTCCCCCGTCCGTCCGTGCCGGACGGGGGAAGAGCCGGGCGGGGAGCCGGTGATACGGCGGCGGAGCGCGGTGGGTCAGAACTTCTGCTGGCGGCGGAGGACCGGGATCATGAAGGTCCAGAAGAGGGCGAAGGCGGCACCGACGCCCAGGCAGATGAGCCCCACGGCCAGTTCGCCGGTCACCAGCATGAAGATGCCCAGCACCAGCACCACGGCCGTGGCGCCGATGCTCCTGCCCGCCTGGACGCGGATCCTGCTGCGCTGGGAGCTGCGGTCGCGGCTTTCGAGCTCGTCGTACTCCTCGCGCGACATACGGCCGGACTCGACCGCCGCCCATCTCTTGGCACGTTCTCTGCGGCCGATGAGGACACCCGCCACGACCAGGACGGCTGCCGCCGCGAGCAGCCACGGCCACCAGCCGTCCGGCACCCACGATCCGCTCCTTGCCAGCTCCACCATGACCAACTCCTCGTCTCGAACCCGTCGTTCGGATCTCCACCGGATACCCCGTACGCTCCCGTATGTGCGCGATCGGCGGCACCGTTCCGACGCGGGCCGACGCCCGGCCGACAGGGCGGCGTGGCGGCGTCCTTCACGGGGTGGGGCCGGGCTGCCCCTCACCGGCGTACGGGACGTGGCAGCGTGTCAGGCGGAGGGAACGGCCGGGCGGTGCGGATGCCGGGCGTTCCGCCTTGCCTCCATCATCGGACAGCGCCGGAACGACGCGATGGCGGCCGCCCCTTGGAGCGCCCGGTGGGAGGTGCCTGGTCGTGGGTTGGCCGTGCCGGGCCTCGGCGCCGGACCAGGCGTTGTCATCGCAGGGTTTCCAGGAGAGCGGCGCAGAGCTGCGCGTCACGCACGTCGGCGGGGATGAGCCGGTCCGCCTCGGTCAGCAGCGTGCTGGCCTCGCGGGTGACGTCGGTGTGGTCGAGGCCCGCCTTGAGCCCCACGCCTTCCCCTATGAGCCGAAGGCCCGTGCACGGGGTCGTGTCGACGTCGCGGGCCGTGAACCACAGTGCGTCCAGGCTGTACAGCGCGTCGACGGCGTCGTACGCGCCGAGGCGCCAGGAGCGGGCGACGAGCCCGCAGACGGTGTCCCAGAACAGCAGCGCGGGCAGTTCGCCCATCTCCTCGCGGGCCTGGAGGGCGAGGCGGGCGACCGCGTCGTCCTCGGCGTGCGGTGGCGGTGACGCCGCTGCCGCGAGCTCCCGGAGAGCGGGCCAGTCGCAGCCGAGGCGCAGCAAGGACAGTCCGACGGCACGCCAGCCGTCTCCGGCGACCAGCCAGCCGTCCGGGCAGGAGGCCACGGAATGGGTCACTTGGGCGAGGCTGCGCCGGTGCATGGGCCTGAGTCTAGGAAGTCCCTGTCGGCAGGCAGTACTTCGGATGGGCGTACGCGGTATGCCGATCGCGGCGGACGAGGAGCAGGGGGAGATGCGCGACGCGGGGGCGCTGCCCGATAGGGCGCACCGGCCAACCGGCCCGGGTCGGGCCGGGGAAGCGCCTGCGGGCGATCTCGCCGGTGCGGCCGCTGCTGTGGCCGCGGCCGGCTTGGCCGACCCGCTCATCGGCCGCTCCTCGGGGTCGGCACCGGCGGCGGGGAGACGTGGCGGTCTCGTCGGCGCAAGGGATCGTGCGGGCGCCTCCTGGAGGGTGATCGCAAGGATGCCGCTCGGAGCGCTGCGCGCGAAAGGACATCGCGCGGCGGGGCCGGACGGGTGCCCGCGCCGGGAGTGGCGGGAGTGCCGTGGGGTGCGCCGCTGACCGGGGAAGGGGCGGTGGCGGGCCAGGGGTGACCGTGCGGTGAGAAGTCAAAGTTCGTCGTGCGTCACGCAGAGCGCGCCATTTTCCGTTCGAAGAAGTCCTTACTTTGTCCCTTGACGAGCGGAACTTCTGCTCCGACAGTGCAGACGACGAACCGTACAGGTACATGACAGCGCATGAACCGTCAGGTCCGCACGGCTTTGCTCACCACCCGGCCGCCGCCCGGCGGCTCCCTCCGAGGCACGGCGCGTCCCGATCCCGTTCCGTCCGAACACGACCATCGGAGAGGAACCCATGAGAAGACCCCCGGGCCGCCGTCGCCTGACGGCGGTCACCGCCCTGCTCACCGCTCCCCTGCTCGCCCTCGGCGCGCTGCCCGCCGCCTCCGCGTCCGCGGCCGAGAGCGCCGCCCCCGAGTTCCACGCCCTGCTGTTCACCAGGGCGGCCGACTACGTCCACGGCTCCATCCCCGCGGGCATCGAGATGTTCGAGGAGGAGGCGGCCGAGAACAACTTCATGATCCACGAGACCGCCGACCCCGCGATCTTCAACGCCGCGGACCTCGCGGAGTTCGACGTCGTCATCATGCTCCAGAACTCCGGCATGGTCTGGGACACCGCGGCCCAGCGCACCGCCATGCAGAACTACGTGAACGGCGGCGGCGGGGTGGTCGCCGTCCACAACACCCTGGACATGGGCATCGAGCAGCAGTTCCCCTGGTGGGACGACCTGATCAACGGCGGCGCCCACATGCCGGCCCACTCCCCCGGCACCCTCCAGGGCACGGCCCACGTCGCCGACCGCGCGCACCCTTCCACCCGCACCCTGCCCGAACGGTGGGAGCGGGCCGAGGAGTGGTACAACTTCTCGCCCAACCCGCGCGGCGACGTGCACGTCCTCGTCACCGCCGACGAGACCACCTACAACCCGGGCGGCTCGGCCATGGGCGCCGACCACCCGATCTCCTGGTGCCGCGAGGCCGAGGGCGGCCTCGTGTGGGCCACCGCGATGGGCCACGAGGCGGCCGCCTACGACGAGGCGGCGTTCCGCGACCACCTCGTCGGCGGCGTGAAGTGGGCGGCCGGTGTGGAGCCGGGCGACTGCGGCGGCACGGTGTGGAGCAGCTACGAGAAGGTCGCGCTCGACGACAACACCGCCGACCCCATGGAACTCGACGTCGCGCCGGACGGCCGCGTCTTCTACGCCCAGCGCGGCGGCCAGTTGCGCGTCTACGACCCCGACAGCCACTCGACCGTCACGGCCGGGACGCTGAACGTCTACACCGGCGGCGAGGACGGACTCGTGGGCCTCGCCCTCGATCCGAACTTCGCGACGAACAACTGGATCTATCTGTACCATTCACCGGCGACCAGTACGCAGGACGTCAACCGATTGTCCAGATTCACCGTGCAGGGCAACACCCTCAACCTGTCGAGCGAGGAAGTCCTGCTGGAGGTCCCCGCCTACCGCGACCGCTCGTACCCCGAGCCGGGACACACGGGCGGCAGCCTCGACTTCGGCCCCGACGGGACGCTCTACCTGAGCACCGGCGACGACGTGGCGCCCAACCTGTCGACGCACTGGCAGGGTTACGCCCCGCTCGACTGGCGCGCCGGGCAGGAGCGCCTCGACGCGGCCCGTACGGCGGGCAACACGAACGACCTGCGCGGCAAGATCCTGCGCATCAGGCCGACGAACGACGGCGGTTACACCATCCCCAGCGGCAACCTCTTCGCGCAGGGCACGGCCAGCACCCGCCCGGAGATCTACGCGATGGGCTTCCGCAACCCGTTCCGCTTCACCGTGGACCAGGAGACGGGCTACGTCCACGTCAGCGACTACGGTCCCGACCGCGGCGGCCCCACCACCAACCGGGGTCCCGAGGGCCTGGTGGAGTACAACATCATCAAGCAGCCGGGCAACTTCGGCTGGCCCTTCTGCCACGGCAACAACCAGCCGTACGCGCCCTACAACCCGGACACCGGCGTGGTCGGCGCGAAGTTCAACTGCGCCAGCCCCGTCAACGCCTCGCCCAACAACACCGGCCTGCGGAACCTGCCGCCCGTGCAGATGCCCGACGTCTGGTACGGCTACGGCGCGTCCGCCGACTTCCCCGAGGTCGGCGAGGGCGGCTCCGCGCCCATGAGCGGCCCGGTCTACAACTACGACCCGGACAACCCGTCCCCCACCAAGTTCCCCGAGTACTTCGACGGCGCCAGCTTCTTCTACGAGTGGGCGCGCAACTGGGTGAAGGAGATCCAGCTCGACGAGGACGACGAGGTCCTCAAGATCAACGACTTCCTGCCGGACATCGACTTCATCAAGCCGATGGACATGACGTTCGGCCCGGACGGCTCGCTGTACGTCCTCGAATGGGGCAGCGCCTTCGGCGGCGGCAACAACGACTCGGGCCTGTACCGCATCGACTACGTCCAGGGCGGCCGCGCCCCCGTGGTCGAGGCGAGCGCGTCGGTCACCAACGGGCCGGCGCCGCTGACCGTGCAGTTCTCCAGCCAGGGCACCCGCGACCCGGACGGCGGGGCGCTCACCTACGCGTGGGACTTCGACGGCAACGGCACGTTCGACTCCTCGGCGCAGAACCCGTCGTACGTCTACCGGACGGTCGGCGAGTACACAGCGCAGCTGCGGGTCACCGACTCCGACGGCAACGCCGGGTACGGCAACATCCCCATCAACGTGGGGAACACGGCGCCGACCGTGCGGATCGACTTCCCGGTGAACGGCAGACTCATCGAGTTCGGCGACCAGATCCCGTACCGGGTGACGGTCACCGACCCCGAGGACGGCACCATCGACTGCAACAACGTGATCGTCAACCCGGCCCTCGGCCACGACGACCACGAGCATCCCACCACCGACCTCAGGGGCTGCCAGGGGACCCTGGACACCTCCAACCTCGGCGGGCACCCGGAGGGCGCCGACCTCTGGTACGTCCTCAACGCCCGCTACACCGACCGCGGCGCCACCGGCACCGGCGCCCTGACCGGCTACGGCCGCGCCGTCCTCCAGCCGCGCCACAAGCAGGCCGAGTACTACCACGCCCAGGCCGGGACGCGGATCGTCTCCCAGGCGGGGGCGGAGAACGGGCAGCGGATCGGCGACATCAGCAACGGCGACTGGATCGCCTTCGACACGATGAGCGTCGAGGGCGTCAACTCGGTGTCGTACCGCTTCTCCTCGCCGTCCGGCGGCGGTTCCATCCAGCTGCGCGCCGACTCCCCGACCGGCACGCTGCTGGCGACGACGCCGGTCACCAGCACGGGCGGCTGGGACACGTACCAGTCCACGCCGTCCGTTCCGGTCGCGGCGCTCAGCGGCACGCACCGGCTGCACCTGGTGTTCACCACCACGTCGGACAACTCCTTCGACGTGGACGCCATCCAGTTCGGCGCGCCGAGCGGGTACGAGACGCTCAGCGCCCGGCACTCCAGCAAGTGCGTGGACATCCCCGGGTTCTCCACGACACCGGGGACGGGCGCGACCCAGTACGCCTGCAACGGCGGGACCAACCAGCAGTTCACGGCACGTGACGCGGGCAGCGGCCGGGTCCAGCTGGTGAACCGGAACAGCTCGCTGTGCCTGGCGGTGGCCGACGGGTCCGCCGCGAACGGCGCCGCCGTCGTGCAGACCGCCTGCGGCAGCGCGACGAGCCAGCGGTGGCAGTTCACGGACGCCGGTTCGGGCTTCGTCCGGATCGCCGCCCAGCACAGCGGCAAGTGCCTGGACGTGGAGGCCGCTTCGACGGCGGACCAGGCACGCCTGATCCAGTGGACCTGCGGGACGGGCACGAACCAGCAGTTCCGCCGTACGCCGGTGTGATCCGTACCGGCTGAACGGCACCACCGCAGGTGAACCGTACGGCCCAGGGCCGTGCCGCCGGTCGCGAACCGACCGGCGGCACGGCCCGCCGAGGGCTGCCCGGACGGTGCGCGCCGCGCCGCCGGACCGGTTTTTCCCGGCGTGGAGAAGGCATGGACGGCTCCACCGCGAGTCCCTACCGTGTGCGTCACGGGCACTTTACGCGTACATGACATTTACGTGCGCGGGCCCGCCCGTCCCGCACCACCCCCGTTCCACCCCCTCGCTCCGCCTCGGCATGTCAGGAGGACATGTGAGAACACGGAAGCACCGGCGCACGCGCGCACGTGCGCTGGGTGTGCTCCTCAGCGGGCTGTTCTTCGCGAACCTCGCCTCGCCCGGCACCGCCACCGCCGCCGACGTCCCGCCCCAGGAACCGGGCGTGACCCTGCGCACCTTCGACGTCGGCATCCCGCTCAACGAGATCTGCCCCCTCAAACCGGGACAGACCCCCAACGTCGACAAGCTCCTGCCGACGATCGACTGGACGACGACCGACCAGTTCGGCGGCACCGACAACTTCGTCTCCCAGGTCATCGGCAACATCAACATCTCCCAGGCCGGCACGTACACGTTCCGGCTGATCAGCGACGACGGCTCCCGGCTGCTCATCGACGGCCAGGAGGTCATCGACCACGACGGGCTGCACTCCGCGACGCCGAAGGACGGCTCGGTCGCCCTCACCTCCGGCTACCACGCCCTGCACATCGACTACTTCGAGCGCGGCGCCGACCAGCAGCTCACCCTCCAGTGGCGGCCGCCGGGCGCCACCGCGTTCACCCTCGTCCCCAACTCCGTGCTCAGCACGGACGCGGGCGTCGTGCGCGTGACGGCGCCGGGCCGCAAGGAGTGCGAGAGCGGCTTCGACGCGCCGGGCGACGGCCTGCCGCTGACCGGCGTGCACCCCAACTACACGCTGACGAACCTGCGTCCGGCCGGTTTCGAGCCACAGGTCAGCGCGATGGACTGGCTGCCCGACGGCCGCCTCGCCATCACCACCTGGGGCGGCACCGACAACGTCACGGGCGAGGTCTACCTGCTCAGCGGCGTCACCGGCGCGACGAGCCCGAGCCAGGTCACGTACCGGCGCATCGCCCAGGGGCTCAGGGAGCCGATGGGCATCAAGTACGTGGACGGCAAGCTGTACGTCTCGGAGAAGCACCAGCTGACCGAGCTGAACGACACCAACGGCGACTGGGTCACCGACCAGTACCGGCGGGTCGCGCAGTGGCCGTACGGCGGGAACTTCCACGAGTTCGCCTTCGGCCTGCTCTACCAGGCGCCCAACTTCTACCTGAACCTCTCCGTCTCCATCAACTACGGCGGCGCGACGACCAATCCGCAGCCCGCGCCCAACCGCGGCACCACCATCAGCGTCAACAAGGACACCGGCCAGGTCTCGTACGTCGCCGGTGGCCTGCGGACGCCGCACGGCATCGGCTGGGGCCCGGAGAACGAGATCTTCGTCACCGACAACCAGGGCGGCTGGCTGCCCTCGTCGAAGCTGCTGCACGTCAAGCAGGACCGGTTCTTCAACCACTACATGAACCCGGCCGGGCCGTTCGACAACCGCGCCGTCAGCAAGCCCGTGCTGTGGCTGCCGCAGAACGAGATCGGCAACTCGCCCAGCACGCCCGTCACGCTCACCCAGGGCCCGTTCGCCGGGCAGCTGCTGATCGGCGACGTGACGTACGGCGGCCTCCAGCGCGCGTTCCTGGAGAAGGTGGACGGCGAGTACCAGGGCGCCGTCTTCCGCCACACGCAGGGGCTCGAAGCGGGCGTGACCCGGGTCAGCATCGGCCCGGACGGCTCCATCTACACCGGCGGCCTCGGCGCGGGCGGCAACTGGGGCCAGGAGGGCAAGCTCAGCTACGGCCTCCAGAAGCTCACGCCGAACGGCACCAACGGGTTCGACATCAAGTCCATGAGCCTGACGAACAACGGCTTCGTCCTCACCTACACGCAGCCGCTCTCGCAGGCCACGGCGGACGCCCTGGCGAGCAAGTACCGCGTGCAGCAGTGGCGTTACGCGCCCACGGCCGACTACGGCGGCCCGAAGCTGGACGAGGAGACGCTGTCCGTCTCGTCCGCCCAGCTGTCGGCGGACCGCACGCAGGTCACGCTCACCATCCCCGGCCTGAAGACCGACCGCGTCGTGCACGTCCAGTCGCCGCGGCCGTTCAGCTCCCAGTCGGGCGAGACGCTGTGGAGCACCGAGGCGTGGTACACGCTGAACGCCAGGCCCGGTGAGCGCGCGGGCCAGATCACCGGCCTCGGCGGCCTGTGCCTGGACAACAGCCAGAGCAACACCGCGGACGGCAACCCGGTCCAGACGTGGGCGTGCAACAGCAGCGGCGCCCAGCGCTGGAGCGTCGGCGAGGTGGACGACACGCTGCGCGTCCAGGGCAAGTGCCTCGACGTCAGCAACGGCGGCACGGCGGACGGCACGGTCGTGCAGCTGTGGACGTGCAACGGCACCGCCGCCCAGACGTGGCAGCACCAGGCCAACGGCAGCCTGCGCAACCCGCGTTCGGGCAAGTGCCTCGACATCCCCGGATCGAGTACCGCCGGGGGCACGCGGCTGACGATCTGGACATGCAACGGCGGCGCGAACCAGCGGTGGACCCTGCCCGCCTAGCGGGATGACCAGGCGCACCGTGTAAGACGGCACGAAGGGGCCCTGACCGGCCGGGAAGGCCGGTCAGGGCCCCTTTGCGTGCGGGCGGCGGATCAGCTCAGCTGGGCCGCGTTGAGCAGGTCGAGCGCGCTGTGCTGGCAGCCGTGGCCGACGGTGGTGCGCGGGCCGGCCCAGTGGGAGCTGTAGAGGTTCAGCTCGTTGCGGGCGTTGGCGTACGCGGCGTCGGCCTGCCGGTCGAGGTAGGCGTTCCACGGGTGGTCGGACAGGTACGCGTTGAGGGCGCCGAGGCCGCGGGCGTAGGCGCCCTTGAACGAGGGGCCGTCACCGGTGCAGCCGTCCGACTCGCCCGGCTCCCGCAGGATGCCGCCCGGGTTGAGGGATGACGAGCCGGTGGAGGCGTTGGCCAGGTTGCGGGCGGCGGTCAGCAGGCTGTTGTCGCCGGTGGCGCGGTGGAGTTCGGCCAGGCCGCCGAGGATGACGCCCTGGTTGTACGTCCAGGTGGGCTGGCCGTTGTTGGCGCAGCTGTCGTTCAGCCCGTCGTTGATCAGGTTGGACGAGTTGATCATCCCGCTGCTCCTGAACCAGTTCCACTCCTGCTGGGCCCGCTGCAGGTACACGGTGTCGCCCGGGATGCGGTTGTGCAGGGCGGCGTTGAGGTGGAGGTACAGCTCGTTGGTGATGGCGTTCTTGTAGTCGTCCGACTGCCGCCACTGGACGCCGCCGCCGCACTTGCTCGTCCAGTAGCGCGCCATGTGCTCGGCGTCGGTCCTGGCCGTGTCGAGGTAGCGGGTGTCGCCGGTCAGGTCGTACGCCTTGATCCAGGCGAGGCCCCACCAGCCCGTGTCGTCCAGGTAGTCGTTGCGGAAGTCGCCGCCCTGGTCGTCGCGTGCGCGCTCCCAGGTGCGGGCGATGGCGTAGGTGTAGCTGCCCATGCCGCTGATGCGGATGTTGTCGATCACGGCGGTGAGCGCGTTGGCCGACGTCCACCAGCCGTTGCCCTCGAACAGCCCGGTGTTGCGGTCGTACATGGCCATCAGGCCGGTGGCGGCGGCCGTGCTCCTGCTGCCCGCGTTGCGCGTGTCGCGCGCCCAGGGCGTGCAGGTGATCTCCGGGGCGCCGGACGCCTTGCCGCAGGCGCGCAGGGCGCCGACGCCCTGGTTGGCCCAGTCGTCCACGTTGTACATCTGGGTGCGCCAGCCGCCCCATCCCGCCGGGGTGGTCGTGGCGCCCAGCCTGCTGTTGTCGCCCCACGTCTTCCCCGCGTCGAACGAGCGGTCGAGCCAGACCTCGTCGCCCGCGCCGCCATTCTCGATCGACGCCCAGCCCATCGCCGAGGTGTCGTCGATGTGCAGGCGCACGGTGCGGCCGTGCACGGTGGAGCTGACGGGAACGCGGTCCTGCACCGCGTTCGAGGGGTCGCGGGCGTCGCAGTACGTGTTGCAGACGACCGCGAGCGGGACGACGGCGCTGTCCGCCGCCTCCCGTCCGTCGGCCTGTGCCAGGGGGGTTGTGCCGAGCAGCAGCGTGGACAGCACGACTGCGGCTCCCGATAACGTGCGGAACAAGGACATGTCACGCTCCTGCCGCGGCCGGTGCCGCGGTCACATGGTTACCTGTGGGGGATCGCCCCCTCGGTGGGGGCCGGGCGGCCGAGGGCCCGGCGCAGGAACGCCAGACCCTCGACCGCGATGGCGTCCTGGTGGGGTGCCAGGGGACGCCAGACCGAGGCGGCCACCGCGATGCTGTCGTTGTGCGCGGTGAACGACTCGATGCACAGCGGGCCGGTGTGGCCCGCCGCGCGCAGGGCGCCGAGGAACGCCGGCCAGTCCAGGTGGTCCCGGCCCGGCGTTCCCCGGTCGTTGGCGCAGACCTGTACGTGGGCGATGCGCCCGGCGGCCTGTGCCACGGCGGTGTCGAGGCCCGTCTCCTCGATGTTCTGGTGGTACGTGTCCAGGCACAGCCCGACCGCGTCGGCGGAAAGCCCTTCGAGGGCCTCCAGGGTCTGCGCGACGGTGTTGAGGAGGCTGGTCTCGTACCGGTTCAGCGGCTCGACGCCGAGGGTGATCCCGGCGGCGCGCGCGTGGTTCACGACCGGGGACAGGCGGTCGCGCCACTCGGCGAGCGCGGCGGCCCGTTCGTCCGGTGTCATGCGCCAGGTCCGGCCGACGGCGGCGTACATCGGGCCGGCAACCACCGGGGCGCCCACCCGCTCGGCGGAGTCCACGCAGCGCAGCAGGTACTCCTGGGTGCGCTTGACGGTGGCCGCGTCGGTGGCGACGAGGTCGCGTCCCGGCGGCATCACGGCCATCACGGCCGCCGCGGTGAGGCCGTGGCGGGCGAGCAGCAGGGCGACGGCGGCCGGGTCCCAGTCGTCGGCCTGCTCCAGGGGCAGTTCGACGGCGTCGAAGCCCCACGCGGCGAGCCGGGGCACCGTCTCCGCCAGGGCGGCGCCGTCCACCGGGGAGTGCCAGATCCAGGGGTTGGCGCCGATAGGGAAGCCGGGGGCGTCGGAAGTGTGAGGGGTGTCGGAGGTCGTCATCACTGGCCTCCCCAGTCCTGCGGGTAGCCCGGCAGGTCCTCGCAGCCGCACAGGCCGTAGTGCAGGGGCGGCATGTCGCCGGTGAGGTAGTCGTCGCGGTTCTCCTCGGTGATGACCGGCTGCGGCAGCACCCACTCGGACGGCACCTCCTCGCCCGCCAGGATGCGCAGCGCGGCGATGACCGGGGTGCGCCACTGGAACGTCGGGTAGCCGGGGGCGATCGCGGTCAGGCCACCGTCCCGCCAGGCCTCCAGGAAGTCACGCTGGTCCTCGCCGGTGATGGGCGGGACGTCCTCGCCCGCGTCCTCGAACGCCTCGATGGCCGCGACGGCGGTGGCGCCTGAGTCCATCCACACGCCGTCGATGCCGCCGTTGCGCTGGATCGCGTCGGTCACGATGGACTTGGTGGTGGCCGGGTCGCCCTCGGTGAACTCGACGCCCACGACGTCGAGTCCGCCCTCCTCCAGGGCGCGTTCGGCGGCGGCCCAGCGGTGTTCGAGCACGTCCACTCCGGGCGAGATGCGCAGGGCCAGCACGCTGCCGCCCGGCTCGACCTCGTCCACGAGGAAGTCGGCGGCGGCCGCGCCGTACGCGTACCCGCCGACCGGGTGGATGAAGGTGACGGGGCAGTCGGTGGTGACGCCGCGGTCGAAGACGACGACCGGCAGCCGCGTGCAGGCGTCCTCGATGGCCGGGGTGAGGGTGGCCGTCGTGTTGGGCGAGACGATCAGCAGGTCGCAGTCGCGGTTGCTGAGGTCCTGGATGTCGGAGATCTGCTTGTCGTCCTGGCCCTCGGCGTCCAGCACGGTGAAGTCGGTGATCTCCTCGTGCTGCGCGACCTCGGCCTCCATGGTCGTCAGGCCGACCTGGCGCCAGGGGTTGAACACGCCCGCGTTGGAGAAGCAGAGGTGGACGCCGTCGGCTGTGTCCGCCGCGTACTCCTCGGTGCTGACCAGCTCCGGGCTGAGCATCTGCTCCCAGGGGCGGTCGGCCGGGCCCTCGGGCGTCTCCTGGGCGAGGGCGAGCTGCCGCTGGTACTCGTCCTCCTCGAAGAACTCGGTCTCCGCCGCGTCGGTCTCCTGCGCGTCGCCGGAGCCGGATGAGCCGGAGGGTGCGCCGGGGGTGTCCTGCGGGACGTCGCTGCTGCACGCGGCGAGCAGGAAGGCCGACAGGAGCGCCGTCGCCGCGAGCGCGGGGCGGCGGGCCGTTCTGGAGCGGGCGGTGCGGAGCGTGCTGCGTGCGGTCATGCGGCGGGACCTCCGGTTGTGGTGGAACGGCGGCGCAGGCGGGACCAGTCGGCGGCCCCGATCGCCACGGCGGCGATGACGATGACGCCCTGGACCGTGGGTTCCAGGGCGCCGGACACTCCTCGCAGGTTGAGCAGGGTGAACAGCGCGGTGAGGGCGAACGCCCCGGCCATGGCGCCGACGACCGACCCCCGGCCGCCGCCGAGCAGCACGCCGCCGAGCACGACGGCGGTGATCGCCTCGAACTCCATGCCGCTGCCCGCCTGGGCGGAGACGCCGGAGAAGCCGCCGACGAGCACGGCCGCCAGCGCGGCGACGGCGCCGGAGAGGACGAAGACGGCGACGCGGACGCGGTGCGTGCGCACGCCGGACAGTTCGGCGGCGCGTTCGCTGTCGCCGGTGGCCATCAGGGTGCGGCCGAAGCGGGCGCGCATCAGCAGGGCGACGGCGACGCCCGCCGCGAGGCAGACGACGACCGCCCAGGGCAGGCCGAGGACGTCCTCGCGGCCGATGGCGCGGAAGTCGTCGGGCAGGCTGCCCCGGGGCGAGCCGCCGGTCCAGTAGAAGACGCCGCCTTCGAGGATCAGCATCATGCCGAGCGTGGTGATGAACGACGGCACGCCGAGGGCCGTCGTCACCAGCCCGTTCACCGCGCCGACGGCGGCCCCGGCGAGCAGCAGGGCGCCGGTGACGACGAGCCAGTGGGCGCCGGGGAACGCGTCGTAGATCTCGGCGGCGACCACGACCCCGGTCGTGACGACCGCGCCGACCGACAGGTCGAAGTGGCCGCTGACGATGACGAGGTACTGCCCGGCGGCCAGCAGCACCAGGGGCGCTGCGCGGCGGACGAACGCGAGGAGCCGGTCCGGTTCGTAGAACGACGGGTCGGTGACGGCGAGGGCGGCGAGCAGGACGAGGAGCAGGGCGTAGACGGGCAGGGCCGTGCCGAGCAGCTGCGTGAGGCGGGCGCGGCCTGGCGCGGCGGCGGGGATGGGGCGCGCGATGGTCATGCGGTCCTCCTCGCGGAGCGGCGGCGGCGTGTGTAGACGGCCACGGCCGCGATGATGATGACGCCGCGCAGGACGTTCTTGAAGAAGGGGTCGACGGCCAGCTGGTTGAAGACGCTGTCGAGGACGGCGAGGACCACGACGCCGCCGAGCGTGCCGACGACGCTGCCGCGTCCCCCGGCGAGGATGGTGCCGCCGAGGACGACGGCCGCGATGGACTCCAGGTCGTAGCTCGCCTCGGTGCCCGCCCAGGGCGAGCCCGCGCCGAAGCGCGCGGCGAGGAACAGGGCGGCGATGCCCACGCACAGGGAGCACAGGACGTGGGCGGCGACGACGGTGCGGCGGGTGCGGACGCCGGAGAGGCGTGCGGCGTGCTCGTCGCCGCCGGTGGCGTACATGTGGTGGCCGAGGCGGGTGCGGCGGCAGACGAACCACAGGGCGAACGCGACGGCGGCGAGGAGGAGTACGGCGAGCGGTACGGGGCCGACGCGGTCGTAGCCGAGGCGGCGGAACGTCGCGGGCACCGCTCCGGCGGGTCCCGTGTAGTTGTCCTCGATCCAGCCGCGCAGGATGAGGGCGACGCCGAGGGTGGCGATGAACGCGTTGACCTTCAGGCCGGTGACGATCAGCCCGTTGGCCAGGCCGACGGCCGTGCACAGCGCGAGGACGGCGAGGACGGCGATGAGGACGTTGCCGTCCTGCCCCGCCATGGTCTCGGCGGCGACGAGGGTGCCGAGGCTGGCGAGGAAGGCCACCGACAGGTCGAGCGATCCGGTGAGGATCACCAGCGTCTGGCCGAGGGCGATCAGGCCGAGGGCGACGCAGTTCTGGAGGATGCCGGTGATGTTGGGCTGGGTGAGGAACTCGCCGCCGCGCGCGGTGACGACGATCCAGCCGAGCAGGGTGACGCCGAGCGCGGCGAGCCAGATGCCCACGGCGGGGTCGGCGAGGCGGCGGCGCCACGTACCCGCGCCCGTGGCCGGGCGGCGGGCGAGCGCCGGGAGGGGCGCCTCGGAGGGCGAGGTGGCGGTCATCGGCCGGCACCGTCCTCCCCGGCGGAGCCGGTGAGGGGCGAGGCGGCACGGGGCGGCGCGGCCGAGGTGGCGAGCCGCATGATGTCCTCCTCGGTGGGGCCCGCGGGGAGTTCGCCCGCGGGGCGCCCGTCGGCCATGACGAGGACGCGGTCGCTCATGCCGATGAGCTCCGGCAGGTCGGACGAGATGAGGACGACCGCCATGCCCTCGGCGGCCAGTTCGCGCACCAGGGTGTGGATGGCGGCCTTGGCGCCGACGTCCACGCCGCGCGTCGGCTCGTCGAACAGCAGGACGCGGGGGCGGACGGCGAGCCACTTGGCGATGACGACCTTCTGCTGGTTGCCGCCGGAGAGGAAGCGGACCTCCTGGCGGGTGCCGCGCGAGGTGAGGCGTACGCGGTCGAGGAGGCGGGTGACGCCGTCGTCGCCGCGCGGGCGGTCCGCGCCGGACGGCGGCACGGCCCGCGTGACGAGCAGCGCGTTGTCCTGGACGGACTGCCGCAGGGCGAGCCCCTCGGCCTTGCGGTCCTCGGTCACCAGGGCGATGCCGGAGCGGATGGCCTCCCGGGGGCGGCGCGGGCGCAGCGGCCGCCCGCCGAGCGTCATCGTGCCCCGGGTGAACGGCGCGGCGCCGAAGACGGCGCGGGCCAGCGCGCTGCGGCCCGAGCCCTGGAGGCCGCCGACGCCGAGGATCTCCCCGGCGCGGACGGCGAACGAGACGCCGGACAGCCGGTCGTTGCCCGCGTCGTCGACGGCGAGCACCGTCCCGCCCAGGGCGGCGGTGTCGGCGCGCGGCGGGTAGTAGGCGCTCAGCTCGCGGCCGACCATGGACCGGACGATCTCGTCCACGGTGGTGCCGGCCGTGTCGACGGTGGTGACGTGGCGGCCGTCCTTGAGGACGGTGATGCGCTGCGACAGGGTGAAGATCTCGCGCATGCGGTGCGACACGTAGAGGATGCCGAGGCCGCGGGCGGTCAGCCGCCTGACCAGGGCGAAGAGGGTCGCCACCTCGTGCTCGGCGAGCGCGGCGGTGGGCTCGTCCATGATGAGGATGCGGACGTCCGCGGCGAGCGCCTTGGCGACCTCGACGGTCTGCTGCCGGGCCACGGACAGGTCGCGGACGGGGGTGTGCGGGCCGATGTCGGCCGCGTCGAGGTCGGCCAGCAGCTGCGCGGTGCGCGCCGCCATGGCGGCGCGGTCCACGAGTCCCCTGCGGGTGGGTTCGCGGCCGAGGAAGACGTTCTCGGCGACCGTGCGGTCGGGGAGGAGCGCCAGCTCCTGGTGGATGATGCCGACCCCGGCGGCCTGCGCCTGGGCGGGGTGGGTGAACGAGCGGGGCTGCCCGTCGATCTCGATCCGTCCCCCGTCCGGGACGTGCTCGCCGCTCAGCAGCTTCATGAGGGTGGACTTGCCCGCGCCGTTCTCGCCGACCACGGCGTGCACCTCGCCCGCGCGCAGGTCGAGGGAGACGCCGTGGAGTACTTGTATGCCGAGGAACTTTTTTGTCATGCCCTGCATCGACAGCATGCAGGCAATGTCGGGGCGCCAGAAAGGTCTGTCAATACTCAAAGCATGGGTAAGACCGAACGGAATCAAGGAAGTTGGTCCGACGACCCCGGCCACTTTGTCCCGTTGGAAGCAAAAGTCCGTCCGCTGGAGGCATCATGCTCACACCGTCCGCACCGGATGCGGGACAGGTGCTGCCCGCGCTCGCCTCGCCGGGCCGGGTCCTCGCGCTCGTGGCCCGCGGGGCCGCCGAGACACGCGCCGACATCGCCCGGCTGACCGGCCTCGCGCGTTCGACCGTCTCGCAGCGGGTGGACCTGCTGATCGAGCACGGCTTCCTCGACGAGGCGCCGGACGTGGGGGCGTCGGGGCGGCGGCTGCCGCGGCGGCTGCGGCTGCGGACGCGCGACCAGCTGGTGGTGGGGATCGGACTGGGCGCGACGCACTGCCGTGTGGCGCTGCTCGACGTGGGCGGGCAGGAGGTGGTCAGCCGCGAGGAGCCGCTGCTGATCTCGGACGGGCCCGAGGCCGTCCTGGAGGCGACGGTGCGCACGGCGCGCGCGCTGCTCGCGGAGTCGGGACGGTCCGCCGCGTCGGTACGGGCCGTGGGGGCGGGGGTGCCTGGTCCTGTGGAGTTCGCGACGGGGCGTCCGGTCGATCCCCCGATCATGCCGGGCTGGCATCTCTTCCCGATACCCCAGTACCTGGCGGAGCGGCTCGGCGCGAGCGCGCTCGTGGACAACGACGTGAACGTCATGGCGCTCGCCGAGCGGCACTGGGTGCTGCCCGACGTGCAGCATCTGCTGTTCGTGAAGGTCGGCACGGGCATCGGCAGCGGCGTCCTGGCGGGCGGGCGGCTGCACCGGGGGGCGCAGGGGTCGGCCGGGGACATCGGTCACATCCGGGTGGGCGCGGACGACGCGCCGTGCCGTTGCGGCAACACGGGCTGCCTGGAGGCGTTCGCGGGCGGCGCGGCGCTCGCGCGACGGCTGACGGCGTCGGGCGTGCCGGCCGCGACGGCGGCGGACGTGGCGCGGCTCGTGGCGGCCGGGGACCGTACGGCGGTGCCGATGGTGCGGGAGGCGGGGCGGCGGATCGGGAACGTGCTGTCGAGCCTGATCACGTTCTTCAACCCGGAGGCGATCGTGTTCGGCGGGGCGCTGTCGTCGGCACACGAGCTGCTGGCGGGGGTGCGGGAGGCGGTGTACGAGCGGTCGCATCCGCTGGCCACGCAGTACCTGCGCATCGCGGCGAGCGGGACCCGGGAGAACGCGGTGGCGCGGGGCGCGGGCCTGCTGGCGATCGACCACGCGCTGTCCCCGTGCCAGGTGGACGGACTGCTCGACGCCCACGCCGCGCCCACGGGCGCCGCACCGTAGCGACGGCGGGCGGAGCCGGTCGGCCACGGACGGCACAGGCGTGCCGCACTGCCCACCTCATCCTCCGCCCGGCGGAGCCGCTTTGCGGCGAGCGGGGTTCACTCGGTTCCTTCCGACGTAACCCCACCGGACCGGCTCGCAGCGCACAAGCGTCCCGGCAGGCTCGCATTCATCCCGGCCACCCGACAACGTGGGCCCCGGCCCTGCCCGGACCCACCGCGTACAGACGGCACATGCGCCGTGGCTACGGGCCATCGCGGGACAAGCCCCGGTACACCCGGCTAACAAGCCGATCTCCGGCTGGCCCCGCCGCGTCCTGCGCCGCGCAGCCGGTAGAGGGACGCGAACCACCGTTCCGTCAAGAAGTCGCTCGCCTCCGTCCGTTGTCCGTTTTCCGCAGTGTCTTCCGGGGAGACACGGCCCAGCCGGGCAACAGTCGTTACGACGCCGACGGCCCCAGGGTGGCCTCGTCGATCCATTCCTGAGGAATGAGCTTCTCACCATGGCGCCAGTTGTGGACCACCGAGTCTTGGAACCAGTCTTCGGCGAGATTGGCGTGGTCGCAGATGATCACCTGCAGGTCGGGGGAGAGCTCGTGCACCACGTCGTAGATAAGGCGAAACAGCCGACCCACTGCTTCGCGGTCGGTGTCGCTGCGAGGTTCGCCGGAGCGTTGGTCGACCTCGGAGCGATACCAGGCCTGTGTGGGCTGGTCGAGCATCAGGATCCGCGGTACGGGCCTATTTTGGCGAACGAAATAACGATGCAGCGCAAGGTGGGCGACGAGATGATAGCCGACCCAGTTCTCGCCGCTGCCGATACGGAAGAGCGGGGCCGGACCTTGCTCAGTGTCTGCGACGACGGTAAGGCGGCTCAGATCCAAACGCACGCTGCTGCTACCGTGCTCAAGCTGAAGGCGGTTCGCCCATGTTGTCATGTCTTGGCCGACCGCCACCAGCCGGGAAGTCACCTGCTCACGTTCCTCCGCAGGGTCGAGTTCCGCTTCCAAAGCGCTGACTCGCCCCTGAGCAAACTCCTGCAGCTGGCCCAGTCGCTGGAGCTCCGCATCCGAGGCAGCGGGCAGGGACGTAAGGGTGGCGTGGATGCGCCCACGCATGAAATCGCGCGCCGCGCCTTGGGGCAGTTGCTCCACGGCGGAGGCCGCTGCAGAGAGCTGGCGCAGGGCGGCCTCGACGGTGCGCAACTGCCCGCGAAGGCCATCGGAACGTTCGTCTATAGCCGTCAGCGCGGCGCGACGGGCAGGGCGGGCCGCCTCAATGCCGTTCAGCTGGTCGCTTAGTCGGCGAAGGTGCTGGTCCAGGTCGGCAACCGATGGATCGGGATCTGTCAGGGTACTGCCGCATAGCGCACAGGCCGTAAGCGGGATGCTCCCCTCGGGCGTGAGCCCCAGTAGCTGCAGGCTGCTCAGCCTGGCGGTCTGGGTGCGCACAGCGCCCTCGAAACCGACCTCAGTCGATTCTTGCTGTAGCAGCAGTTCCCGCTCAGCCGCGACAGCTCGTAGCTGGTGACGCAGGGTATCCCGCGCCTGGACCAACTGGTCCGCGCGTGTGGCACTCTGCCTGTCGGTCGCAGGAGCTGGTCTGGACTCCGCGGGGGCGATGGCCGCTTGAAGTTCGGCGACGGCCGCGGCACGTTCCGGCTCCTCGAGAGTTGCCACCATGCCGAGTGCATACGCTTCCTGCCACAGCGTTGACAGGGCGGCTCCGGCAAGCTGGGCAGCCTCCTGGGCTCTGCGGTAGGCGGTCTCGGCTGTCTTCAGATCGCGTCTTGCCGCGACAAGTTGAGCACGTCGCAGAGCCTGGTCACGAGGGACCGCGCCGAGGAAGTATGGGATCGTGCCCTTTAGGGTCTGGGCCATGCCCTGCTCACCCTGCCGGTGGAACAGGAAGTTCGGGTCGTCGATCTCGCTTTGCCGTTGCAGGCAGAGCAACGCGGCGTGACCGAGATGGGCTTCGACGTGGTGACGGGCGGACCCAGGCGGAGGTTCGTGAAGGTTTTCCTCGATGCCGATCCTGCGCCCAAGCTGCTCGCGTACCGCGTTAGAGTCCACGTCGGCTTCCAGTTCAGCAAACTGCAGAGCCTCCAGGTCGGTTCCCAACCGTAGCATGGCGCGCTGCGTCGAATTCCTGCCGGGGAGCGGGGCTGGACGGGCAACGAATGCCCGGCCGTGGCCTAGGTCGAGAAGCGCCGCGTACCAGGCAACGGTCTGAGTGATCGGCCCAATTGGCATCTGAAGGCTGTCACGCCCGAGGCAGTACTCCAGGATGTCCAGCAAGGCACTCTTGCCAGTCTTGGACTCGCCAGTGACGACGTTCAGCGATCCGGGCTCGAACTCCAAAATCCGCCGGTCACCGGTGTTGTTATAGAGGATGATCGCGAGGAGCTGCACTGGATCAGGGTGCCACGCCCAGCAGCGCAAGCACAGTTGCCGGACTATCGGTCTTCGCCAGCCACCGGCCCACAAGATTGCCCTTGCGTAGGATCTCGTTGAGCTGAGGCGGAGGGTGTACTCCGCGCGGCCGCTTGCGCGGGACGGCGTACAAGCGGCCCCCGTCGATAATGAGCACGTCGTAGGCCAGACCGAAGCGAATGCCCGCCCGGACCGGTTCCACGAGGCTAACCGAACGTTGTGGAAGCCCCGCTCGCAACACTGGGTTCCGAGACACCCAGGTGGCTAGGTGCGTCGCTGTGGACGCCGGAAGGGCTTCGCGTGTGCCCCGGTGCAGCACGAGCGGGGCGGCGACGAACGACAGCACCACAGGCACACCCTGCCCGGTCTCCTTGACGTGTCCCTCGGCAGTAGTAGCCAGGAGCGCAGCGATCAATGCCGGATTCAGCATCGCCGCGACGACGGAGGGGCGCTCACTCCATCCGGTCATCCGCGCTTCCCCCTGATCGGCCGCATGCCCAACTCAGGCATGCACTTGCAGTAGTTGCTTGATTCGATCCTCGAATTCAGGATGCCATCCAACCCTGCCAACGTCAGCCAACGCATGGCGGTGGCCGCGGGCGAAGAACGGGTCGTTGTAGCGGGAGCGAACAGTGATTCCTGTCTGCCCAAGCAGAGTGCGTAGCAGACTCCGGCCTGCTGCCTGTCTGGCCTTTTCGTCCACTTTCTCCGCAAGTCCCTCCATCATCCACTCGAACTCGCGTTCCCACTCGTCGACCAACTCGGCTTCGAAGCGTTCAAGTTCCGCGATTCCGATAAGGTCCTCGTCCACCCACTGAGTCGCCTGGGCATAGGCGCGGTAGTAGTCAACGATCGCTTTCTGCAGGTTACGGGGCGGGTAGGCGACCCACTCCATCTGCTGCACAAACGGACGGGTGCGATGCTGCTCACCAACCTCGTCCTCGTTCACGTCCATAAGCTGTACCAGCGTAGGCAGGTTTTCGCTGGTGAACTGATCCCGGATCTCAGCGATCGCAGCCTGGGCCGACCCCACGTCCAAGCTGGTCAGGCGGCCCTGCAGGAGAGCCAGCGCTTGGCCATCCCACCACTTCCATACCATGGCCATGAATAGTTGCTCATGACCGGTGGGTAGCGTCCACTGCAAAGCAGTCCGGGCCACGGCATGTACCTCCTCGGCATGCGGCGAGCCATCGGACACGCGAATGCGGTGCACGAACGTGCGCCGCACCGAAGGGCCGAGCGCAAGGAACCGGCGCCGCGTCTCACGCGTTTCACCCGCCCCCTCCTCGTCCGCGACCGCTTCCAAAATCCTCAGAGCGGACGCCTCGTCCCGGCCCTCAGTCCGCAGAAAGGCCATAGCGCTTCCCGGTGCCGCCACCTGCGTAGTCACCAGGATCAAAGAGGGGCCGCTGGCATCACCGGGCGAAGACTCGTCCATCCACACCCGGATGGTCTTCCACACATCCACCGCCCGATCAGTGAGCCGCCGAGCACTTCCACGGTGGTGTTTGATCTGCAGCAACTCTGAAGGGGTCCCCAGCACGTCCCAGGCGATGTCGTCATACATCTCCAGCGTGAGCGAGGAGTCCGGACGCTCGGGGCCAGAGCGAAGCAGTTCCACCAGCGCCCACCACGTCTGATGCTGGTAACCGACCGCACTGTGAGCGGCGTCGTGCGATCCCTGAGACATGTACCTGAGTGTCCAACAACGCAAAGCACCGGGTCCAGACGACAAACTGGACACTAGCGGAATGTTCGATCGACTCGAAAACGAAGGCGCTCAATGCGCTGCCCGGTTTCAGAGGCTCAGGTCAACCCCGCCGCAGGTATGTAGGTCCAGATCAGCGCGCTGCCCAGCCTTCTGGGCAGGCATCCCTTTCGAAGAACCGACTCCCCGCAGCCGTCCGGCCGATGGCGGGCGCGGGCAGCGGGTCCGGGGCCCGGGGGCGGCGCGGCGTTCACGACTGTCGCACACGTGAACGAGGCCCGGGACGCTGGACGTCCGGGCGGTGGTGGGCGATCATCCGCACGGTGACGGAGACCACAGGCCCCGCGGGCGAGCGGGTGCGTTTCACGGCGCTGACGGCGGAGGCGCTGACGGCGCTGCTCGACGGCGACATCCCGCGCGCGAGCGAGGAGGCGGGCGTCCCGCTGACCGACTGGTTCACGACCCGCGAGGCGCAGTGGGTGTGGCGGTTCAGACTCGGCCAGTTCGCCGCCGACCCGGCCGCCGTCCGGTGGGCCCTGCCGCAGGCGGTGACCGTGGACGGCGGCCCGGCCGTCGGGTACTGCGGGTTCCACGGGCCGCCGGGCGAGGCGCGAACGGTCGAGATCGGCTACTCGGTCGCCCCCGCGTTCCGCCGCCGGGGCTACGCCACGGCGATGGTCGCCGGGCTGCTGCGGCGTGCCGCGGCCGAGCCGTCGGTCACGACCGTGCGCGCGTCCGTCCGCCCCGACAACACCGGCTCCCTCGCCACCCTCGAACGCTTCGGCTTCCTGCCGGTCGGCGAGCAGTGGGACGAGGAGGACGGCCTGGAACTGGTCTTCGAGGTGCCCGCCGCCGGGGGCGGGCACCTCTGACGGCGGCGGGCGTCACTCCCCCGCGAGCACCGCGTCGAGCGCCTCCTGCAACCGGTCCACCCGGTCCCGGCGCGCCCGGGGCAGCACGACCTCGGCCAGCCGCTCCGGCGGCAGGTCGAACCCCCGCGCGGCCAGCGGGAACGTGGCGGCCAGGTCGGGCACCGCGCCCTCCTTCACCAGCACCTCTCCCAGCGCCGTCCACAGCGCGGCGTCGTCCACGGCCTCGCGGATGCTGGCCGGGCGCCGCCCGTCACCGGACGCCCAGGGGACCTCGAACCGGTGCTCGCCGGGACCGACCCGTTCGCCGCCCGTGGCCGCCGCGCCGGGCAGCCGTACGGTCGCGTGCGCGCCGGGCGGCACGGTCACCTCCACCACCAGCCGGTCCCCGGTGACCCGCCAGCCGGCGGCGGCCCGCCCGTACGGCGTGTCGAGCGCGGCCCGCGCCCACGCCAGCCCCGGGCCCGGCACCGGGCATACGTCGATCTCGCGGTAGCCGGGCGCCGCGGGCGCGAGCCCCGCGACGCGCCGGTGCAGCCAGTCGGCGACGGCGCCGAGCGCGTAGTGGTTGAACGACGTCATCTGCCCGGGGTTGACGCTGCCGTCGGGCAGCATGCTGTCCCAGCGTTCCCACATGGTGGTCGCGCCCATGGTGACCGGATACAGCCAGGACGGGCAGGACTCCTCCAGCAGCAGCCGGTACGCGAGGTGCGCGTGGCCCGCCTCGGTGAGCGCGTCGGTGATCAGCGGGGTGCCGACGAAGCCGGTGGCCATGCGGAAGCCGTTGGCCCGTACGAGGTCGGCGAGGCGGTCGCCCGCCGTGGCGCGCTGCCGCGGCGAGGGCAGCAGGTCCCAGACCAGCGCCATGGCGTACGCGGTCGGGGTGTCGCTGAGGAGGCGCCCGGCGGGGGTGGCGAAGGTCTCGGCGAACGCGGTCCTGACGTCGGCGGCGAGGCGCGCGTACCGTGCCGCGTCCTCGTGGTGGCCGAGGAGGCGGGCGGTGTCGGCGAGGATGCGGGCGCTGCGGGCGAAGTGGGCGGTGGCGACGAGGTCCTTGTCGGTCCGCGCGGCGCCCGGCTCGTCCGGCGGGGCGGCCGGGTCGAGCCAGTCGCCGAACTGGAAGCGGCCCGCCCACACGTGGTCCTCGCCCGCGGCGCGGTCCAGGTGGTCCACCCAGCGGCGCATGGCCGGGTACAGCTCGGCGAGCGTGTCGCGGTCGCCGAACCGCTCGTACAGCGTCCACGGCACGACGGTCACCGCGTCGCCCCATGCGGCGGCGGCCGGGAGGATGTTGCGGTGCACGTCGGGCACGGCGAACGGGACGGTGCCGTCCGGGTGCTGCTCGGCGGCGAGGTCGCGCAGCCAGGAGGCCAGGAACGCGTCGCAGTCGGCGAGGAACGCGGCGGTGGGGGCGAAGATCTGGATGTCGCCGGTCCAGCCGAGGCGTTCGTCGCGCTGGGGGCAGTCGGTGGGGATGTCGAGGAAGTTGCCGCGCATGCTGCGGCCCACGTTCTCGTGCAGGGTGCGCACGCCGGGGTGGGAGCAGTCGAACGTGCCGGTGGGGCGCAGGTCGGAGCTGAGGACGACGGCCTCGGCCCGCAGGATGTCCTCGGGGGCGACGCCTTCGACGGTCGCGTAGCGGAAGCCGTGGAAGGTGAGGGGCGAGTCGAGCGTCTCGGTGCCGCCGCCCGCCAGGATGTAGCGGTCGGTGGCGGCGGCGCCGCGCAGGGGGCGGGTGCTCAGCTCGCCGTCCTCCAGCACCTCCGCGTGGCGGACGGTGACCTCGCGGCCCGCCTCGCCGCGTACGTCGAGGCGGACGCGGCCGACGACGTTGGCGCCGAAGTCGTAGAGCAGCGCGCGCGCCGGGGTGCGGGTGGGGGGCGCCGCCGGGTGGTGCGCGACGGGGCGCACGGGGGGCGTGTCGGCGGGGAAGAGGCGGCCGGGCGGGATGTC
Source organism: Streptomyces sp. NPDC049879 (assembly GCF_044461265.1). Lineage (NCBI taxonomy): Bacteria > Bacillati > Actinomycetota > Actinomycetes > Kitasatosporales > Streptomycetaceae > Streptomyces > Streptomyces sp. NPDC049879. Next base: position 624,837 of record NZ_JBITKT010000003.1, read on the forward strand.
GAGGACGTCCACGGGCCCGGGGCCGCCGCGCGGGCGGCGCAGGTCGGTGGTCTGGCCGTCGTACAGGTCGTCGGCGAGGACGCCGGTGTCGTGCGCGTGCCAGGTGCCGTCGGTGGCGATGACGTGCGTGCTGCCGTCCGCGCACTCGACCTCCAGCTGGGCGAGGAGGGCGAGGCGGTCGCCGTAGACGGCGCGTTCGCCCGCGCCGCCGAGCTTGCCCCGGTACCAGCCGTTGCCGAGGAGCGCGGTCAGCTCGTTCGTGCCGGGCCTGAGGGCGGCGGTGACGTCGTGGGAGCGGAAGCGGAGGCGGTGGCGGTAGGAGGTCCAGCCGGGGGCCAGTTCCTCGTCGGTGACGCGGTGGCCGTTGAGCCGGGCGATGTGGATGCCGAGCGAGGTGAGGTGGAGGCGGGCGCGGGTGGCCTCGGCGGGCAGTTCGAACGAGCGGCCGATCAGCGGGGCGGGACCGTGCGGGGCGCCGAGGGTGCGCGGGGAGACGAAGCGCGCCCGCCAGTCGCCGGCGTGCAGCAGCGTCGTCTCGAACGGGGCCGGGTCGCTCCACGGGGTCCAGCGGCCGTCCGCCTGGACGGCGACCTCGACGGTGCCGCGGGCGCGGGACGGCAGGAGCGCGAACGGCCAGGGGGCGCGTACCTGTTCCGGTGACGCGGTGGTGCGGGTCTCGGTGCGGCCGTCGGCGTGGGTGAGCCGCAGGCGGTGGGCGGTGGGCGCGCCGCCGGGGAGGGGCGGGAGCTGCCAGGAGAGGCGGGGCGCCGCGCGGCCGAGGACGGCGGGGGCGCTGCCGGGGGCGGCGGCGTCGTCCGCGAACCGGATGGCGGACGGGGCGGCGTACGCGGAGGTCGCCGCGGTCACGGCGCGACCGCCTCGGCGGCGGCGGGCAGCGTCGCCGCGTCGTCCTCGCGCTGCTTCCGCGCGCGGGCCAGGGGCACGATCCACAGCCAGGCGACCAGGCCCGAGATCAGCACGCCGACGAGGAGGATGGCGATCAGCGCGTCGTGGCTGACGTCGAGGATGCGCGGCGTGACCAGGGCGAATCCGGCGGAGACGAGGCGGGTGAAGGCCATGACGACGCCCTGCGCCGTGCCGCGCAGCAGGGTCGGGAAGAACTCCTGCGCCCAGACCTTGAACATGATCTCGCCCGCGAAGGCGCTGCCGATGGTGACGCAGAGCTTGAGGATCACCAGCGTCGTGAGGTTGAGGCCGAAGACCAGGGTGACGGCGGCGCCGCCCGCCATGAGGACGATGCCTGCCGTGAAGATCGACATGCGGGCGGGGCCCTCGACGTTGCGCATGTAGAACAGGACCGCGCAGATGCCGACCGGGTAGGCCAGCATGCCGACGAGCGTGGCCGTGGAGACGGCGGCGCCCGCGACCTCGGTGAACAGGTAGGTCTGGAACTGGCCGAAGGTGTTCGCCGCGAGATTGCCGATGGCGTAGAAGAGCCCGAGGGCGATCACGGCGGCGGCCATGGGGCCGGCGAGCAGGTGCCGTACGGAGTCGCCGCGCTCGGCGGCCGCCGGGACGTGCCGCTGCTCGGCGTGGGCCGCGCGCCACTCCTCGGACTCGCCGAGGCGGCTGCGCAGGACGAGCACGACCAGCGAGACGACCAGGACGTGGCTGTACAGGATGCGGGCGCCGAGGACCTCCATGTCGGAGACCAGGTAGCCGATCAGGTAGGCGGCGAACCCGCCGACCGACCAGAGGGCCTGGGACGCGGCGACCATCCGGGAGCGGCGGCCCTCGGGCGCCTCCTCGGCGACGAGCGCCAGGGACGTCGGGATGTCGGCGCCCATCGCGAGGCCGGTGACGGCCACGCCTATGCAGAGCATCCAGGAGTTCACCGCGAAGGCGAGCAGGGCAAGACCGGCGGCGAAGACGACGAGGTCGTAGGTGAAGACGCGGCGGCGGCCGAGCAGGTCCCCGAGGCGCCCGCCGAGGAGCGCGCCGATGCCGAGTCCGAGGGTCAGCATCGCGGAGAGGAAGCCGATGGTCCAGGAGCTGAGGCCGAGGTGGTCCTTGTAGAGCACGAGGGCGGTGCCCGTGCTGATGATGGTGGCCGCGTCCATGTAGGAGGCCATGCCGCCGAGGACGGCTGTCCGCCAGGCGCGCTTGCTGCCCGTAGCACTGATCGACATTGATCCCTCTTTGCGCTGTTCCGACGACTCTAGACAGATCTGTTTGTTTTGCGGCGTGCTGTCTCACCGCCGCATCATGTTCGTAGATCGATCTACAAAGCGCAAGGGTCCTGCCGTACCGATCCCGGCGCGGGAGGGAGCGGCGACGCTCGGTTAGGTTGGGGGCATGGACCGCTCACCGCTCCGCCGACCGACCATCTCGGACGTCGCCGAGGCGGCGGGGGTGTCACGGGCGGCCGTCTCGAAGGTGCTGCGCGACGCGTACGGCGTCAGCCCCGCGATGCGGGAGCGTGTCGGGGCGGCGATCGACGAGCTGGGGTACCGGCCGCGCGAGAGCGCCCGCGCCATGCGCACCTCGACGCACACGGTCGGCGTCGCCCTGCCGATGCTGCGCGGCCAGTTCTTCGCGGACGTCCTCGACGGGATCTACGACGCGCTCGACGCCACCCCGTACCGGATGCTCGTCGCGCCCTTCGACCACGAGACGGAGGAGCGCAACCCCGGCATGGAGGCCCTGTGGGACCGGTCGGTGGACGCCATGATCGTCGTCTCGCCGACCGTCGCCGCGTCCTGGCTTGAGGAATTCGCGCGGCGGGTGCCCACCGTCGTGGTCGCCCGGCACGACGCGGCCGTGGCGTACGACAGCGTCGTGGACGACGACCGGACGGGCGCCGCGCTGATGGTCGAGCACCTCGCCGGTCTCGGGCACCGGCGGATCACGCACGTGTCGCACGTGATCACCGAACCGCCGCGCAGCCTGGCGCAGAGCCCGCACAGCGTGCGCGAGGACGGGTACCGGGAGGCGATGCGGCGGCTCGGCCTGGCCGAGCACATCCACGTGGTCCACACCCGTGGCAGCGAGCAGGGCACCTGCGACGCGACGGCCCGGCTGCTCGACGAGGGGCACGCGCCGACCGCCCTGTTCGTAGGCTCGGACCAGGGTGCGTTCGGCTCGCTGCGGGCCCTGGCGGAGCGCGGTCTGGGCGTCCCGGCGGACGTGTCGGTGGCCGGATACGACGACACCCAGTTCGCCTCGCACCCCCGTTTCTCCCTTACCACCATCGCGCAGCACGGCGCCGAGATGGGCCGCAACGCGGCGCTGCTCGCGCTGGAGCGCGTCGAGGGCCGCGACGCGGCACGCCGCTGGGTGTCGCACCCGCGCCTGGTCGTCCGCGACTCCACCGGCGCGCCGCCCGCCGGGAGTTGACGGCGTGACGCGCTAGTCGGCGGGGTGGATGTCGCCTGTCGTGGTGGACAGGATGGGGCGGCCCGTTGCCGGGCCCGCGGGGGGCATGCCGGGGTGGTGGCCGCCTTGCGGGGCGGTGGCGGGCGCCGCGGTGCCCAGGGTGAGGCGGGACATGATGCGGTACCGGTCGCCCCGGTAGAGGGAGTGGCAGTACTCGACGACGCGGTGCTCGTCGTCCGTCGTGATCCGTTCGAAGAGCAGCGCCGGGGAGAACGGCGGGACGTCGAGGAGGTCCGCCTCCTCCTCGCTGACGACGGTGGGCTCGATCGACTGGACGGCCTCGCGGACCCGGATGCCGTGCCGTTCGCGCAGGTGGTCGTAGAGGTCGCCGGTGGTCAGCTCCTCCTCGCCGAGTCCCGGCACCAGGTCGGCGGGCAGGTGGAGGTACTCGACGGCCATCGGGACCGACTCGACCAGGCGCAGCCTGGCGCAGTGGACGATCCGCCCGGCCGGGGACATCCGCAGCTTGCGGCCGACGCGGGCGCCCGCCGCCTGGACGCCGTGCGCGAGGACCCGGCTGCTCCAGGCGCCTGAGGCGGGCGGGACGGTGAACGCGTCGGCGCGGGAGACGAGTTCCTGTGTGATCTTGCCGGGGGCGATGAACATGCCGCGGCCGTGCTCCCGTACGAGCTGGCCGGTCGCGACCAGTTCGTCCACGGCGGCGCGCAGGGTGGGGCGTGACACGTCGAGCCGCGCGCACAGGGAGCGTTCGGAGGGGATGGCGTCGCCCGGCCGCCGCTCCTCGATGAGTTCGAGCAGATGGTCGCGTACGCGGTCCCGTTTGAGCGCTGCGCCCTGCGGCCCCCTGGGCATCCCGGCCTCCCCGCGTCCCCGTGTCGGCGATGGTCGTTGACCAGCATATGACCAGTTGGGTCCGGCCGGTGCGCGCCGGACGCGCGCACCGGCCGGGCGGAGGGGGGTCAGGAGGCGGGGACGGTGTCCTGGAAGGCGACGCCGTCGGCGCGGTAGTCGGCGACGAGGGCGTTGACCTGCTGCGGTGTCAGCACGGTGTCGGCGGCGTGGAAGACGTAGTCCACCTGCTGGTCGTACGCGCGGGGGGTGGTGCTGGTCTGGCCCGCAAGGTCGATGAACCACTGGTTGAAGTTGATCGACATGGCGCGCTCCGGCAGGTACGGCTCGCCGTGGACGCCGAAGAGGCGGCCGTCGACGTAGTAGCGGATGCTCTGGCCGTCGATGGTGATGACGAGGTCGTGCCAGCCGGCGAAGCTGGTGCGCTCCTCGCTGTGGGCGTTGACCGCCTCCCAGGGGTCGGGCCGGTAGGTCTCCCAGGAGGTGGCGTACAGGATGTTCGACGGCTCGCCCCAGCCGCCGTTGGGGAGGTACTCGAAGTCGTACTCGGCGTAGTCCGGGTGCATCGGCGCCTGGAGGTCGTTGATGGTGAAGAACGTCTGCACCAGGCGGTCGCCGTCGGGGCCAGAGCGGGGGGCGTCGGAGAAGCGGACGCGGGCGGCGTAGGTGCCGTTGCGGAACTTGACCGACGAGGTGTACAGCTCGGACTGCTCGGTGCCGGCGGCGGTGCCGTTGGTGCCGGACTCCAGGTTGAGCACGGTGGAGCCGCCCGAGGTCGGGAACGTGATGTTGTCCGCCGCCCAGGTGGCGCCGGGCACGCCGGGGCCGCCGGAGTTGGAGCGGACGACCCAGCCGCGCTGCGCGAGGCGGGGGTCGGTGTGGCCGGTGTAGCTGAAGTCGTCGAACAGCGCGCGGGACGGGGGTTCGCCCGGCTCGCCCGGCTCCTCGGGCTCGCCCGGGTCGTTGCCCTCGGGCGCGGTGCCCCAGACGAGGCCGCCGTCGAACTGCACGGTGACGCGCTGCCAGGGGGCGTACGAGGTCTGCGCGCCGTTGAACGAGTAGTCGTCGGACTGGGTGAGGCGCTGCCAGTCGGTGCGGTGGTAGCGCAGCTGGAGGTCGCCGGTGTCGGCGCCGGGGGCGAGGGTGCCCGCGCCGCCGGTGAAGCCGACCTCCAGGTAGCGGTCGGCGGTGGCGGTCGGGGCGTTCAGCAGGCCGAACGTGCCGGTGACGTTGGCGCAGCCGCGTACGGCCCAGGAGCAGCTGAACCGGTAGCCGGTGCCCGCCGATTCGGCCGTGAAGTAGTAGCGGATGGTGAGCTGGCTGAGCTGTACGGGCGTGGTGCCGGTGTTGACCAGTCGGAACCAGGGTTCGGCCTGGTCGGCGGTGCCCGAGGAGCTGCTGGTGCGGTACTGGGCGACCACCTGGGGGCCGTCCGCCGCGGTGGTGGCCGGTGCGGCGGTGGCGGTGACGCCCGCGCCCGCGGCCAGGCCGAGGACGGCGGCGAGGACGGCCAGGCGGCGTAAGGGGCGTGCCGTACGTCTGCGACGCATCGTTTCTCCTTCTCCGGTGGGGTGGTGCGACAAGGGGGTGCGGGTCAGAGGCGGGCGGCGGCGTTCTCCAGGCCCGTGGGACTCGGTGGCGTGCGGTGGCGCACGCCGAGGGCGTCGAGCCGGTCGCCGTGCCGGACGAGCCGGGCGGCGAACGACCTGGGGCCCTCGCCGCCCGCGTCGCCGGGTGCGCGCCAGGCGACGTCGGCGAGGGCGGCGAGGCGGGGGAACGCCTGGTACTCGACGTGGGCGGGCGTGGGCATCAGCTCGCTCCACAGCTGCGCCTGCGTGCCGAGGACGGACGCCGCGTCCGCGCCGTACTCGGCGGCGGGTGCCGGGTCCCAGCCGGTGATGTCGTCGAGCGTCACGGGCCCGGGCTGGCCGAGGCGTTCGGCGGGGTCGTCCGACCTGGCGTAGTCCAGGTACGTGTGGCGGAACGGTGTCGTCACGACGCGGTGGCCGCGCGCGACGGCGGCACGCGCGTGCGCCGTGGTGCGCCACGGCATGGTGAGCACGTCAGGCGGGAGCGCGTCGGCCTCGCCCTCGTCCCAGGTGACGGGGGTGCGGCCGTGCTCCTGGAGGAAGGACGCGATGCGCCGCAGGAACCAGCCGCGCAGCGCGGGTGTGCCGGGCAGCCCCTCGTCGTGGACACGCTGCCGCGCCCTGGGGTCGCTCTGCCATTCCCCGGCGGGGCACTCGTCGCCGCCGATGTGGACGTAGGGGGACGGGAAGACGTCCATCACCTCCGTCAGGACGGCGCGGCAGAAGTCGAGGACCTCGTCGTGGACGCCGAGCACCGTGTCGCACACGCCCCAGTCGGTCCAGACGGGGAGTTCGCGTCCTGGGACGGTGCCGAGGTGGGGGTAGGCGGCGATGGCGGCGCGGGCGTGGCCCGGCATCTCGACCTCGGGGACGACGGTGATGCCGCGGGAGGCGGCGTGGGCGACGAGGCCGGTCAGTTCGGCGCGGGTGTAGGAGCCGCCGTGGGGGGTGTCGTCCCACTGGCCGCTGGTGCGCCGGCCCAGGCGGGAGCGGGTGCGCCAGGCGCCGGTGCCGGTCAGGGCGGGGTAGGCGGGGACGGGCATGCGCCAGCCCTGGTCGTCGGTCAGGTGCAGGTGGAGGACGTTGAGTTTGTGGAGCGCGAGCAGGTCCACGAAGCGGTGGACGAAGTCGATGGGCATGAAGTGGCGTGCGACGTCGAGCATGGCGCCGCGCCATGCGAAGCGGGGCCGGTCGGTGATCTCGACGCAGGGCAGTTCCCAGGGGATGCCGCGTACGGGGGTGGCGGACAGGGCGGGGGGCGGCAGGAGTTGGGCCAGGGTGTGGACGCCGTGGCGCAGGCCGGCAGGGGTGGCGGCCCGGAGGATGACGGCCTGCGGGCTGACGGTCAGGCCGTAGCCCTCGGGGCCCAGGCCGCCGAGTGCGTGGTCGAGGGTGAGCGTGACGCGTCCGTCGGCGCGGGCGGGCAGGGGCAGTCCCGTGCCGGGGGTGATGGCGGCGCGCAGCAGGTCGGCGGCGTCCTCGGTGCCGGGGGTGACGCGCAGGGCGGTGTCCTGGTCGAGGACGAAGTGGCCGGATCGCTCCAGGAGATGGCTGGGCAGCGGGACGAGCACAGGGGCCTCCGGTCCTGGGGGTGCCCGGACCGGCGGCCGGGCATGCGGGGGATCGCTGTCCGCGACAACCGATCCAATTGGTAAGCCAAGGGCCGGTATTGGTAAGAAAGTGGCAGCAGTCGGAGGGCGCCGTCAAGAGGTCTGTTCGGGCCAGCCCGGATGATCAACGACAGCGGCGCGGCCGTCAGTTGGCGCCGCCGCCCGGACGCGGCACAGGAAACACGGGGGCCGTCGATTCGTTACCTGCGGGCGGTGGTCGGCCCCTTGACGGGTTCAAAAGGTCTATGCCACCTTCAACTCTCATCACCGCGCAGCAGGCCAATTGGTCACGTCAGCCGTCTCCCGCCCCGTACGTCACACCAGGCTCCCGCGCACCGTCCCAGGCGGCTCCGGCCGCTCCCCCGGCCCCGTCCGCCACAGCCCGCCGCGCTCCGCCACGGCCCGCCCCGCGGCGCCGTGGCCCCCCGCACCACCCGGCCCGTCCCGTTCCAGACCCCGAGGTGAACCGTGAAGATCCGCACCCTCGCCTGCGTGACCACCCTCGTCACCGGCATCGCCCTGAGCGGCTGTTCCAGCGGCTCGGACGACTCCGGCGGGTCGGACGGGCCGCGCACCCTCGACGTGTGGCTGATGCGCGACAGCGTCAGCCAGGAGTTCCAGGACGAGTTCACCACCGCGTTCGAGGACGCGCACCCGGACATCCGGCTGAACATCCAGATCCAGCAGTGGAACGGCATCGGCGAACGCGTCACCGCCGCCCTCGCCAGCGGCGACGCCCCCGACGTCATCGAGGTCGGCAACACCCAGGTCGCCCAGTACGCGTCCAGCGGCGGCCTCACCGACCTGAGCGACCGGGTGGACGACCTCGGCGGCGAGGACTGGCTGCCGGGCCTCGCCGAACCCGGCGCGTACGAGGGCGCCCAGTACGGCATCCCCTACTACGCGGCCAACCGCGTCGTGATCTACCGCACCGACCTGTTCGAGGCCGCCGGGATCGACGCCACCACGCTGACCACCCGCGACGCCTGGCTGGAGGCCACCGAGGCCCTGAACGAGCCCGAGGGCCAGCAGGGCGTCTACCTCCCCGGCCAGAACTGGTACGTGCTGTCCGGCTTCATCTGGGACGAGGGCGGCGACCTCGCCGTGGAGAACGACGGCCGCTGGGAGGGCGCGCTCGACACCCCCGAGGCGCTCGCCGGGATGGACTTCTACCGGCAGCTGCAGGCGCTCGGCCAGGGCCCGCGCGACTCGGACGAGGCGGAGCCGCCGCAGGTCGAGGTGTTCGCCTCGCAGGAGGTCGCGCAGATCGTGGCCGTCCCCGGCGGCGCCCGGCTGATCACCGAGCAGAACCCCGAACTGGAGGGCCGCATCGGCTTCTTCCCCGTCCCCGGCATCACCGCCGACGCGCCCGGCTCCGTCTTCACCGGCGGCTCCGACCTCGTCATCCCGGCGGCGGCCGGCAACCAGGACGACGCGTACACGTTCATCGAGGAACTGACCGGCGACGACTGGCAGTCCCGGCTCGCCGCCGCGATGAGCTATGTGCCGAACAAGACGAGCCTGTCCGGCGTCGTGGCCGACGACCCGGGCACCGCCGCCATGGCCGCGGGCGCCGCCAGCGGCCGCGCCACGCCCAACACGCCGACCTGGGCCGCCGTCGAGGCCGAGAACCCGATCAAGGACTACATGACGGCCGTCCTCACCGGCCAGGACCCGGCGGACGCCGCGGCCGAGGCGTCCGAGGTCATCACCCGGGCGATGAACCCCTGACCCGGCGCCCGTCGGAAGCGAAGGGACATCCGATGCCGGTCACCGGCCCCCGCACCACCGCGTCCGCGCCCCCGCCCGCCTCCCCCGGGACCGCCGCGGTCGCCACCGCGCCCGGCGGACGCGCCGGGCGCGGGGCCGCCCGTACGCGCCGCCGCGCACGCGCCGCCGGCTGGTGGCCGTACCTGCTGATTGCCCCCACGGTGGCGGGCGCCGCGTTCCTGCTGGTCTACCCGCTGCTGCGCGCCCTCGTCATCTCGACGCAGCGCTACGGGCTGCGCGAACTCATCAGCGGCGACGCCGAGTTCGTCGGCCTGGAGAACTACCGCACGCTGCTGACCGACCCCCGTTTCTGGGAGGTCGTCCGCAGGACCTTCCTCTTCATGGCGGTCAACGTCGTGCTGATCGTCGTGCTCGCCACGCTCGTCGCGCTGCTGATCGCGCGGCTCGGGCGCTTCGGCAGGACCGCCGTCCTCAGCGGCCTCGTCCTCGCCTGGGGCATGCCGGTGATCGCGGCGACGACCGTGTTCCAGTGGCTGTTCCACTCCGAGTACGGCATCGTCAACTGGGCGCTGACGAGCCTGGGCCTCGACTCGTTCGACCGCTACGCGTGGCTCGCGAACGGGCCCGCCGCGTTCACCATCCTGGTGGTGCTGGTGGTGTGGCAGTCGGTGCCGTTCGCCGCGGTCACGCTCTACGCGGCGCTGACGACCGTGCCGGCCGAGCTGAACGAGGCGGCGCGCCTCGACGGGGCGAGCGCCTTCCAGACGTTCCGCTCCGTCACCTTCCCGATGCTGCGGCCCGTCTTCATGCTGGTCATCTGCCTGGAGGTGATCTGGACGTTCCGCGCGTTCGTCCAGATCTGGGTCATGACGCAGGGCGGCCCCGGGGACGCCACGACACTGCTGCCGGTCTACGCGGTGCAGACCGCCCTCGCCGCGCAGCGGTACGACCTGGGGACCGCCGCGTCCGTCGTGACCGTCGCGTTCATGTCGGGCGTCCTCGTCGTCTACTTCCGCCAGCTCTACAAGCAGGAGGCCGAGCTGTGACCGCCACCGCTCCCCCGCGCCCGGTCCGCCGCAGGCGCCACCCGCTGCGCAGCGGTGCGGCCGTCGTGGTGTTCGTCTTCTGCGTGTTCCCCGTGTACTGGATGATCTCCACGGCGTTCAAGCCCACCGGGGACATCCAGACGGACAGCCCGCGGCTCGTGCCGTTCAGCTGGACGTTCGACCACTTCAGGACGGCGGTGGAGGCGGACGGCTTCTGGCTGTACTGGCGCAACAGCCTGCTGGTCACCGTCAGCGCGGTGCTGCTGGCGCTGCTGGTGGCGCTGGCCGCGTCGTTCGCCGTCGCGCGGATGCGGTGGCGGGGGCGGCGCGGCTTCCTGCTGATGGTCTTCGCGGCGCAGATGGCGCCGTGGGAGTCGCTGATCATCCCCATCTACCTGATGTCGCGCGACGCGGGGATGCTGGACCGGCTGCCGACGCTGACGCTGGTCTACTTCATGATCACGCTGCCGTTCACCATCGTCGTGCTGCGCAGCTTCCTCGCGACGGTCCCCGCCGAGCTGGAGGAGGCGGCGCAGGTGGACGGCTGCACGCGGCCGGCGGCGTTCCGGCGCGTGGTGTTCCCGCTGCTGGCGCCGGGGCTGATGGCGACGTCGCTGTTCGGGTTCATCACGGCGTGGAACGAGTTCGCGTACGCCAACTTCCTGATCATCAACGACCAGGACAGCCGGACGCTGCCGGTGTGGCTCACGTCGTTCCAGAACACCTTCGGCACCGACTGGGGCGCCACGATGGCCGCGTCCACGCTGTTCGCGCTGCCCGCGCTGCTGATCTTCCTGCTCATGCAGCGGCAGGTGACGTCCGGGTTCGCCGCCGGTTCCGTGAAGGGCTGAGAGGAGCACGCGACCGGCCCGCCCGCCGTTCACTTGACGCTTCAAGTTACGGTGGGGGCATGGACGACGCGGACACCGCCAGGTGGCTGGACGAGGACGAGCAGCGGGCGTGGCTCGCGCTCGTCAGCACGGTCGTACGGCTCCCCGCCGCGCTGGACGCCCAGCTGCGGCGGGACGCCGGGATCAGCCACTTCGAGTACCAGGTCATGGCCGGGCTCTCGACCGCCCCGGGGCGCACCCAGCGCATGGGCGAGCTGGCGCGCTGCTCGGACGGCTCGCTCTCCCGGCTGTCGCACACCGTGCGGCGCCTGGAGGAACGCGGCTGGGTCCGCCGCACGGCCGACCCGGCCGACGGGCGCCGCACGCTGGCCACCCTCACCGACGACGGGTGGGCCAAGGTCGTGGCGACCGCGCCGGGGCACGTCGCCGAGGTCCGCCGCCTGGTGGTGGATCCGCTCACGGCCGCGCAGCTGGCGCAGCTGCGGGAGATCGGCTGCCGCATCAACGACGCGATCGGCCCCGACCCGTCCCTGCCGTCCGTCCCCTGACACCCCCGCCCCCATCGCACGAGAACGAGGCACCACCATGATCGTCGTCACCGCCGCCACCGGCCCGTTCGGCCGTCTCGCCGTCGAGGCGCTGCTGCGCCGCGGCGTGCCCGCCGGGGAGGTCGTCGCCGCCGTGCGCTCCCCCGAGCGGGCCGCCGGTCTCGCCGCGCTCGGCGTCGTGGTCCGCGAGGCGGACTACGACCGGCCCGGCACGCTCGCCGCCGCCTTCGAGGGCGCGGACCGCGTCCTGCTGGTGTCGGGCAACGACGTCGGCCGCCGCATACCCCAGCACCAGGCCGTGATCGACGCGGCCCGCGCCGCCGGGGTGCGGCTGCTGGCGTACACGAGCGTGCTGCACGCCGACGACGCCACGCTGTCCATCGCCCCCGAGCACCGCGCCACCGAGGAGTACCTCGCCGCCTCGGGGCTGCCCCACGTCCTGCTGCGCAACGGCTGGTACACCGAGAACTACGCCCCCACCGCCCGCCAGGGCGTCGCGACCGGCACGGTCATCGGCGCCACCGGCGAGGGCCGCATCGCCTCCGCCTCCCGCGCCGACTACGCCGACGCCGCCGCCGCGGTCCTGACCGGCGGGGACGTCCACGCGGGCGCGGTGTACGAGCTGTCGGGCGACACCGCCTGGACGATGGCCGAGTTCGCCGCGACCCTCGCCGACGTCGCCGGGACCCCCGTCGTCCACCGCGACCTCACGCCCGACGCGTACGCGGCGGCGCTCGCCGGGAACGGCGTCCCCGAGGAGGTGGCGCGGATGCTCGCCGGGATGGAGACCGACATCGCCGCGGGCGCGCTCGCCGACACACCGGGCGACCTGGCGCGGCTCACCGGCCGCCCCACCACCCCGCTGCGCGACACGCTCGCCGAGCTGCTGAAGGACTGACGAGCCGCATGCCCGGTCTGCTCGACCCCGCCGTTCCCGCCGGGGCCTACGACGCCTTCCTGCCCGGCGCGCTCCCCCGCGCCCGCGCCCACCGGGCGTGGACCCCGGCCGACGGGCCGCTGCCCGCGCTCTACCTGAGCCACGGCGCTCCCCCGCTGTTCGACGACGGGCCGTGGATCGACGCGCTGTTCGCCTGGGCGCAGTCGCTGCCGAAGCCACGCGCGGTCCTCATCGTCTCCGCCCACTGGGAGACCGCACCGCCGACACTGTCCGCGCCCGCCGCGCACACCCCGCTGGTGTACGACTTCGGCGGCTTCCACCCGCGCTACTACCGCATGCGGTACGACACGCCGGACGCCTCCGCGCTCGCCCGCCGCGTCGCCGCGACGATGCCCGACGCCGAGCCCGTGCACCAGCACCCGGCCCGCGGCCTCGACCACGGCGCGTGGGTGCCGCTGATGGCGATGTATCCCCTTGCCGACATCCCCGTGCTCCAGCTGTCCCTGCCCACGCACGACCCGGCGCGGCTGCTCGATCTGGGCCGCCGCCTCGGGCCGCTGCGGGAGGAGGGCGTGCTCGTCGTCGGCTCGGGCTTCATGGTGCACGGACTGCCGTTCCTGACCCGGGAGATGCTGACGGGCCGCACGGTGCCCGGCTGGGGCACGGACTTCGACGCCTGGGCCGCCGACGCGGTGACGCGCGGCGACCTGGACGAGCTGTCCGCCTGGACCGACCGCGCGCCCGGCATGCCGTACGCGCACCCCACGCCGGACCACTTCCTGCCGCTGTTCGTCACGCTGGGCGCGGCCGGCGACGCGCCGCGGCCCGCCCGTTCGGTGATCGACGGCCACATGATGGGCCTGTCGCGCCGCTCCTTCGAGATCGGCTGAGCCCGCACCGGCGGGGTGACCGCCCGGTGCGGCGGATGGGGGGCCGCCGCACCGGGGGTCGTCCGTCAGCCCGCGCGCGGGGGGCGGCGCGCGAGCGGACGGAGCAGGGGCCAGAGCAGGACGGCGGCGACCAGCGCGTAGACGCCGGTCGACAGGGGCGTGTCCACGAGCCCGGACAGGCTGCCGTCGCTGATCTGGAGGGCGCGGCGCAGCTGGAGTTCGGCGGTCGGCCCGAGGATGACGCCGAGGACGGCGGGCAGGACCGGCAGCCCGTACCTCCGCATCAGCAGCCCGAGCAGGCCGATGACCAGCAGCAGGAAGAGGTCGAACGCGTCGCCGCCGACCGCGTACGCGCCGACCGCCGCGAAGAAGAGGATGCCCGCGTACAGGTAGTGGCGCGGGATGCGCAGCAGCTTGGCCCAGACGGGCGCCAGCGGCAGGTTGAGCACCAGCAGCATCACCATGCCGACGAAGAGGGACGCGATCAGGCCCCACACCAGCTCGGACTCGCGCTCGAACAGCAGCGGCCCCGGCTGGATGCCGTACGTCTGGAAGGCGGCCAGCATCACGGCGGCGACGGCCGTGGTGGGCAGGCCGAGGGTCAGCATCGACGCGAGCGTCCCGGCGGCGGAGGCGGAGGCGGCCGACTCGGGGCCAGCGACGCCCTCGATCGCGCCCTTGCCGAACTCGTCGCGGTGGCGCGAGAGGCGCTTCTCCGCCGCGTAGGAGAGGAAGGTGGGTATCTCGGCGCCTCCGGCGGGGATGGCGCCGAAGGGGAAGCCGATCGCCGGGCCGCGCAGCCACGGTTTCCACGTCCGGCGCAGGTCGCCCCGTCCGAGCCAGGGGCGGCCGACGGGGATCGGCCCGTCGGCGCGGCGGCGCAGGTGCATCGCCACCCACAGGGCCTCGCCGATGGCGAACAGGCCGACGGCGACGATCACCACGTCGATGCCGTCGGCGAGCTGGAGGACGCCGAAGGTGAGGCGCTGCTGCCCCGTCGTCGCGTCGAGGCCGACGAGCCCGATGGTGAGGCCGGTCAGCAGCGACGCGAAGCCGCGTATCCGGGAGCCGCCGAGGACCGACGTGACGGCGATGAAGGCGAGCACCATGATGGCGAAGTAGTCGGCGGCCTGGATGTCCACGGCCCAGTCGGCGATGAACGGCGCGAGCAGCACCAGCAGCAGCGTGCCGATCATGCCGCCGGTGAAGTGGCCGATGGCGGCGGCCGCGAGTGCCTGCGCGCCGCGTCCCGAACGGGCCATCGGGTAGCCCTCGATGGCGGCGACGACGGAGGCGGTCTCCCCCGGGGTGTTGAGGAGGATGGACGTCGTGGACCCGCCGAACATGCCGCCGTAGTAGATGCCCGCGAACATGATGAACGCGGCGGTGGGTTCGAGGCCGTAGGTGACGGGGAGCAGCAGGGCGACCGCCATGGCGGGGCCGATGCCGGGGAGGACGCCGATGGCCGTGCCGAGCAGCACGCCGAGGGCGGCCCACAGGATGTTGCCGGGCGACAGGGCGGTGCCGAAGCCGTCCAGCAGGGAACTCAGGGAGTCCACGGGTTACAGCACCTCCATCAGCGGCCCGCCGGGGAGCGGGATGCCGAGCAGACTGTCGAAGACGACATAGGTGACGACGGACAGGGCGGCCGCGATGAGCGGGTCGCGGTGGTGGGCGCGGCTGCCGAGGACCCAGGCGGAGCCCCAGAACATGAGGGCGCCGGAGGCGGGGAAGCCGAGGGGCCCGATCAGCACCGCGTTGCCGAGGAAGACGGCGGCGAGCAGGAGGACCGTACGCGGGTCGCCCTGCGTGGCCGGGTCTGTGTCCTCACCCTGCTCGGTCTCGCCCCGCCCGCCGCGCAGGACGTCCACGGCGAGCAGCACCGCGACGAGCAGCAGCGCGGCGCCGACGACGGCGGGCACGGTGCGCGGGCCGACCGGTCCGCGCTGGGCGATCTCCAAGTCCATGGTGAGCACGTCGCCCAGCACGAGCGCGCCGAGCGCGAACAACAGGACGCACACGCCCAGTTCGGAGTGGTCGCGCAGCCACTGGCGGGCGGGGGCCGAGGGGGTGGGGGGCACGGTCACAGTCCCAGCTCCTTCAGGGTGTCCTCCACGCGGCGGTCCTGCGCGGCGAGGAAGTCGCCGAACTCGGCGCCGGTCATGAACGCGTCGGCCCAGCCGTTGCGTTCCAGCGCCTCGCGCCACTGCGGGGAGTCGTGCAGCGCGGTGACCAGCCGGACGAGGCGGTCGGTCTCGGCGTCCGAGAGGCCCGGGGGTGCCACGATGCCGCGCCAGTTGGTGAAGGTGACGTCGAGCCCGGCCTCGGTGAGCGTCGGGGCGTCCATGCCGGGGGCGCGCTCCGCGCCGGTGACGGCCAGGACGCGCAGCTCGCCCGCCTCGATCTGGTCGAGGTACTCGCCGACGCCCGAGACGCCGAACGCCACCTCGCCGCCGAGCACCGCCGCGAGGAGTTCGCCGCCGCCGTCGTAGGAGATGTAGTTGGCGTCCCGCGGGGTCACGCCCGCCGCCTCGGCCATCAGCATGGCGGCGAGGTGGTCGGGGCCGCCGGGCGAGGAGCCGCCGCCGAAGGGCAGCGACCCGGGGCGCGCGAGCCAGTCCGCGAGCAGGTCGTCGAAGTCCCCGTAGGGGGAGTCGGCGGGGACGACGACGATGTCGGGCTCCTCGGTGAGCCGCGCCACGGGGGTGGTGTCGGTCAGCGAGACGCCGGTGTGGTTGGTGTGGACGGCGCCGACGACGCCCAGGCCCATCGACATGGCGAGCCGCCCGTTGCCGCGCTCCGACACGAGGCGGCTGAGGCCGACCGTGCCGCCCGCGCCGGGGAGGTTGAACACCTCGATGCCGTCGGTCAGTCCGGCGTCCTCCGCGCTCGCGGCGGCGGTGCGCGCCGTGATGTCGTAGCCGCCGCCCGGCTCGTTGGGGACCATGAACCGCAGACCGGGGATGCTCGTGCCACCGCCGCCGGAGTCGTCCGGGGTCAGCAGGGGTGGCACGACCAGCACGATCAGCGCGGCCGAGAGCACGGAGACGAGGAACCGCAGACGCACGCCGGCACCGCCTTCCTGTCGTCAGCCGCGGAGCGCCGCGGCGCCGGTCCGCGTCGGTGCGGACGGGCGCCACATCGTGCCTACGGCCGCGGCGGGGTGTCCACGGGCGGCGGGGTTGCGGACACAACCGTCGTTGTGGTCGCAGAGTTCACAGGTCAGGGGCGGGCGCCCGGCGCGCGGAAGCGGCGCTCGGGGCGGCCCGTCCCGCCGTAGCGCAGCGACACCTCAGCCTGCCCGCGTGCGGCGAAGTACTCCAGGTAGCGCCGCGCGGTGACCCGCGAGAGCCCCGCGCGCTCGGCGCACACGGACGCCGACAGCGCGCCGTCGCCCGCCTCGGCCGCCGCGGCGAGGACGCCGCGCACCAGCTCCGCCGTCTCCTCCGACAGCCCCTTGGGCAGCCCGCGCGCCGGGCGCGGCGGCGGCGCGGCGCCGAACACGCGGTCCACGTCGTCCTGGCGCGGCGCGGCAAGCGCGGCCAGGTCGCGGCGGCGCCTCGCGTAGTCCCGCAGCCGCTCCTGGAGCACGGGCACGTCGAACGGCTTGACGACGTAGTGCACGGCGCCGCCGCGCAGCGCGCCCCTGACGGTCTCCATCTCCCGCGCGGCCGTGATGACCAGGACGTCCGCGTCGAGCGGCCCGTCCTCCCCCGCGCGTATCTCCCGGAGCACGTCGAGGCCGCTCATGTCGGGCAGGTAGATGTCGAGCAGCACCAGGTCGGGCCGCAGGCGGCGGACGCCGTCCAGGGCCTCGCGGCCGGTGTGGGCGATCCCCGCGGTGGTGAAGCCGGAGGTGCGCTCCACGACCTTGGCGTGCAGGCGGGCCACCATGAAGTCGTCGTCCACGACGAGGACGCTGATCACCGTACGGCCTCCCGCGGCTGCGCGGGGGCGGCGGCGGGCCGCTCGTCCGGGGTGCGGGGCAGCCGGGCGAGGAAGGCGGCGCCGCGCACGCCGACGCTCCCGCCGCGGCGGCGGCAGACGAGGCGGGTGATCGCCAGGCCGAGGCCGCGTCCGCTCGCCTTCGTGCTGAAGCCCTGGCGGAAGATCTCCTCGGCCAGGGCGGGGGCCACGCCGGGCCCCGAGTCGGTGACCTCCACGCGTACCTCTCCGTTCCGTGCGCCAGGCGCGGCGGCGGTCTCCGCCAGCCGGACGTCCACGCGGGCGTCAGGGCCGGTGCCGCGTACCGCGTCCAGGGCGTTGTCCACCAGGTTGCCGAGCACCGTGACGAGGTCCGTGACCAGGGACTCGGGCAGGGTCCCCAGCGCGCTGTCCGGCGTCACGCGCAGCGCGGTGCCCTGCTCGGCGGCCAGGCTGGCCTTGGCGATCAGCAGCGCGGCGAGCGACGGGTCGGCCACGGCGGCCTGGACGTGCGCGGTGCGCTGCGCGTGCGTGCCGCTGACACCCCGCACGTAGCGGCTGACCTCGGGGTACTCGGCCAGCTCGACGAGGCCCGCGATCACGTGCAGGTGGTTGGAGAACTCGTGCGCCTGCGCGCGCAGCGTGTCGGTGGCGCCCCTGGCCGTCTCCAACTGGTGTTGCAGCGTCGTCAGTTCGGTGAGGTCGCGCATCGTCGTCACCGAGCCGGGCGGCTGGCCCGGCGTGTCGAGCGGCATGCGGTTGAGGGTCAGCACCCGGTCGGCGGTGACGACCACCTGGTCCCTGACCGCGCCCGCCCCGCCCGTCAGCGCCTCGCGCAGCACCGGGTCCACGCCGAGGCCGGCGAGCGTGCGCCCGGCGGCGCCGGGCGGCAGGCGCAGCAGCTCGCGCGCGCTGTCGTTCACGAGCGTGACCCTGCCGTGCCCGTCGAGGCCGAGCACACCCTCCTTGATGCCGTGCAGCATCGCCTCGCGGTGCTCGGCGAGAGCGGTGATCTCCCCCGGTTCGAGGCCGCGCGTCTGCCGTTTGACGCGGCGGGCGAGCAGGTAGGACCCGGCCACGCCGAGGCCGCTCGCG
Organism: Streptomyces sp. NPDC049879; assembly: GCF_044461265.1. Lineage (NCBI taxonomy): Bacteria > Bacillati > Actinomycetota > Actinomycetes > Kitasatosporales > Streptomycetaceae > Streptomyces > Streptomyces sp. NPDC049879. The sequence goes on from NZ_JBITKT010000003.1 coordinate 643,225, forward strand.
ATGCCCAGGTACAGCAGCAGGTCGGGGGCCGCCGCCTCGACGCGCCGCGCGAGGCTGCGCTCCTCGCTGCCGACGGCCACCAGGCCGAGGCGCACGCCGTCCTCGCCGAACACCGGGACGTGCGCCACGAGCGCCGTCCCGCCGCCCACCCCGACCGTCCCCACCCACGACCGGCCCTCCAGCACGTCGCTGCCGCCCAGCTCGACGCGCCCGCCGATCCTGCGCGGGTCGGCGGAGGTGAGCAGGCGGCGGTCCCACGTGGCGATCTCCACGAACGACGCGCCCGACACGCCGCGCGCGCTCTCCGCGGGCGCGTGCAGCGCCCCCACCCGGTGCGGGTCCGCCAGCCCGACGCGGACGACGCGCTGCGCGGCGACCGACTCGGCGGTGCTCAGCAGCCGCCCGCCCTCGGTGCGGCGCCAGTCGGCGTTCGCCTGCACGACCGAGACCCACGCCACCACGCCGAGCACGGCCACGACGATGGCCAGCTGCAGCGTGAGCACCTGCCCGGCCAGGGACATGCGGACCGCCATGCGGGCGGGGGACATCCGGGGCGGGGGGAACCGCCTGCGTTCCATGGCGGACCTCCTCGGGGCGCCTTCGCCTGGGGCGGCGGGCCGTCCGCCGCCGCGCGCGGACATTCTGTCCCCCGGCGGGCGCGGCGTCGACGGCCCGGCGTCCCGACCGGCCGCCCCGCCGCCGGGCGCGTATCCTGCGCAGAGAAGGGGCTTCCCAGGTGGAGGCACCGGCCACGGCGGCAGGAGGGTACGGGATGGCTGGGACGACCGAACGCGCGGTGCTCGCCGGTGGCTGTTTCTGGGGTGTGCAGGACCTGGTCCGGCGCTTCCCCGGCGTGGTCTCGACCCGGGTCGGCTACTCGGGCGGCGACGTGCCGAACGCCACCTACCGCAACCACGGCACGCACGCCGAGTCCATCGAGATCGTCTTCGACCCGGAGAAGACCTCGTTCCGCGAGCTGCTGGAGTTCTTCTTCCAGATCCACGACCCGTCCACCCTGAACCAGCAGGGCAACGACATCGGCACCAGCTACCGCTCGGCGATCTTCTACACGAGCGACGAGCAGAAGCGCGTCGCCGAGGACACCATCGCGGACGTGAACGCCTCGGGCCTGTGGCCCGGTCCCGTCGTCACCGAGGTGACGCCGGTCGGCGACTTCTGGGAGGCGGAGCCGGAGCACCAGGACTACCTGGAGCGCTACCCGGACGGCTACACCTGCCACTACGTCCGCCCCGGCTGGAAGCTGCCCCGCCGCGACAGCTGACGCGCCGCCCGCCGGGGACCGGTCAATTCCCCATCACAAATGTTCGGCACGGATGGACACTTGCCCTGCCGCCGGTTTAGCGTTCGCTGAGTTCGCACCCGGGAGGTCGTGTTGTCCGCAGCTGTTTTCACCGAGACCGAGGTGGAGGCCGCGGCAGGGGTCACCCCGTGGAAGACACAGCGGAAGTTCAGCGGCGAGATCGATCCCGACCACATGGCGGAGAAGGCCGTCGTCTACCGCCGGGCCTTCGAGGAGGCCAGGGTGGCGGGCGACGTGGCCGAACTGGCCTCGCGCATCTCCGGCGAGTCGGGCCAGGTGGACGACTCGGCGATGGCCGACCCCTTCGAGCGCACGGCCGGCACCGACCGCGACCTCGCCGACCGGGGCGAGGGCATGGAGGCCGCCGCCGACCTCCTGTCCCGCTCCATGCGGGTCGCCGTCCAGCACGAACGGCAGGTCCGCTCGATCGTGGAGGAGCGGCTCGATCCCGGCCTCGCCGAGGTGAGCGCGGCGGCGGAACGGGCCATGGCCGACGCCCCCGCGCCGATGCGGTTGGCGGTCAGGACCGCCCACCTCATGGAGCTGGTGGCGCGGGCGCAGCGGGCCGACACCGAGATCGACGACGAGATCGCCGCGTACCGCTCGACCCTGACGCGCTACGGCCAGGAGCTGTACGAGAACGGGTACGACCTGGCAGGCGGCCCGCTCGGGCTGTGGCGCAGCCCGGACATGGCGGAATACCTCGCCGCCGGGCTGAAGGATCTCCTCAAGGACGGGAAGCCCGACCCCGACGACCTCCTCCGGTACACCAGCGTCCTGAACGCCCTGTCGCGGGACGTGCGCGCCGGCGGCGGCGAGCCGCGCGACCTGGAGAGGGAAGAGGCGGTGTTCCTCATGACGTTCCTCGGCGAGCTGGACTCCGACACGCTCGCGGCGCTGGGCAACCTGGGCACCGACCACCTGGAACCCGCCCAGGCCGACACCCAGCGCGAGGCGTTGCAGGGCGTCGCCGACGGCCTGATCATGGTCGGCTACCTCAACGACGACAGCCTCGATCTGTTCCCCGAGGTCCCGCTGGGCGACGAGTTCCTGTCGCCCAGAGAGGGGCCGCTCTTCGACCACGAACCGGGCACCGACGAGTTCAAGGCGGCCCTGGAGAAATGGAACGGCTTCGGGGCACTCATGAAGGAGGCCGGCATGCCGCCGGAGCCCGCGCACGCCATCCAGCTGGCCCACGCCGCCGTGGACGTCCAGGAGCGCTCGTCCGGGCAGTACGCGCCCCGCGACTATTTCCTGTTCGAACTGTCCCCCGACACCTGGGTGGAGAACACGGGCGGCTCGGGACTGCTGCACGCGGCGGCGCTCAACGAGGACGCCGCCGCCGACCAGTTGCGGGGCACCGACATCGCCGAACGGCTGCTGCGCCAGCAGTGGGAGGACAGCAGCGGCGTGGCGGCGTACATCTCCCAGGGCACCGGCGACTTCAGCGCGTCCCCCGAGTCGGAGGCCGCCGCGCGGCAGGCACGCACGAACGTCCTGGACGCCGCCGACACCTACAAGGACGAACTGGCGGGCAAGGGCGACCAGGACAAGTACGGCCACACCGACCACGCCCAACTCCAGGAAACCCTCGACATGCTGCGCGAGGACCACGCGACAGCACGCTGACGCCGCCGGTGGTGGCACTGCGTCGGCTCGTACTGCGCAAGTGACAAGCCCGGGCGCACAGATGCCGCGAGGAAGCCGGTGAGCGCACGGGGTTCGGAACCGTCTCTCCGATCCGCCAGGGCGGCGAGGAGACCGCTGCCCGCGCGGAGCCCGGCCGAGCGACGAGGAGAAGCGTGTCGCGGAGGATACCATCGCGGACGTGAACGCCTCGGCGCTGTGGCCCGGTCCCGTCGTCACCGAGGTGACGCCGGTCGGCGACTTCCGGGAGGCGGAGCCGGAGCACTACGACTACCTGGCGCGCTACCCCGACGGCTACACCAGCCACTACGTGCGCCCCGGCTGGAAACTGCCCCGCCGCGACAGCTGACGCACTGCGCGGGGGCCGGGCCGTTCGCTGCCGAAAACGTCTGCGACATTGGACAGTTGACATGACATCGACCTAACCTTTGCCGGGTCGGCGAACGGAAGGTCACAGGCAGATGGTGTCGTACTGGTGGGATCTGGCGCTGGGCGAGGTGCAACCGTTGCTCATGGCGGTGAAGAAGGTGGAACTGTTCGTCATGGAGATCGACCCCGAGGACATGGCCGACACCGCCGCCGTCTACCAGCAGGCGGTCGGGGAGGCCAAGGCGGCGAGCGAGCTGGCCGAAGTCGCCTCGCACCTGTCCCGCGAGTCCGGCTCCGTCGACCACACGGCGATCGCCGACGCCGACCAGCGCACGGCCGACACCGACGGCGCCCTCGCGGGCCGGGGCACGGGCATGGAGCAGGTCGGACAACTCCTGAAGCTCGCCATGGACATCGCCCTCCACCACGTGTCCCAGGTCACATCGATCCTGGACGACCAACTCTGGCCCGAGTGGGAAGCGGCGCAGGCGTCATACGCGCGGGCCAGGGAGGAGAACCCCGAGCCGCTGCTGCCCATGATCAGGGCCAGGCACCTCGCGGATTTCACGCCGGTGGCGCAGGAGGCCGAGGAGAAGATCGACGACGAGATCGCGACGTACCGCCGGGCCCTCATGCGTCTGGGCCTGGAGCTGTACGAGCAGGGGTACGACCTGGCCGACGGCCCGCTCCAGCTGTGGTCCTCCGGGTACATGGCGGAAGACGCCGCCGCCAAGGTCAAGGAACTCCTCGCGGACGGGAAGCGGCCCGACCCCGACGAACTCCGTCTGTGGACCAGCGTCCTCAACTCCCTGTCCCGGGACCTGCGCGGCGGCGGTGGAACGCCACGCGAACTGACCGAGGCCGAAGCCGAGTTCGTCCTGCGTTTCTTCGGAGAGCTGGACTCCGACACGCTCGCGGCGCTGGGCAAGCTGGGCACCGACCACCTGGAACCCGCCCAGGCCGACACCCAGCGCGAGGCACTCCAGGGCATCGCCGACGGCCTGATCATGGTCCGCAGCGTCGTCGATCACGATGACTGGTACGGGAACATCTACCTGGGCCCCGAAGAGCGGGATGAGGCGGATCAGCTGCTCCGCGAGTTCACGGAACCGAAGGAGGGCCCGCTGTTCGACCACGAGCCCGGCACCGACGAGTTCAAGGCGGCCCTGGAGAAATGGAACAGCTACGGGGCCCTCATGAGCGAGGCGGAGCTGCCGCCGAGTGCCGCGTTGAGCGACCAGCTGGCCAAGGCCGCCGTGGACGTCCAGGAACGCTCGACCGGTCAGTACGCGCCCCGTGACTACTTCCTCTTCGAACTCTCCCCCGACACCTGGGTGGAGAACACGGGCGGCTCGGGACTGCTGCACGCGGCGGCGCTCAACGAGGACGCGGCGGCGAAGCACCTGAAGGACCCCGACACCGCCGACCGGCTGCTGCGCCAGCAGTGGGAGGACAGCAGCGGCGCGGCCGCGTACGTCTCCCAGGGCACCCAAGACCTCAGCGCGAACCCGGAGCCGGACAGCCCGCAGGACCAGGCACGCCGCAACGTCCTGGACGCCGCCGACCGCTACCGGGAAGAACTCGCAGGCAAGGGCGACCAGGACAAGTACGGCCACACCGACCACGCCCAACTCCAGGAAACTCTCGACATGCTGCGCGAGGACCACGCGACAGCACGCTGACGGGCGAGCAACCCCCGTCCCGGAGACGGGGGTTGCTCGCGCGGCGGGGTCAGCTGCGGAGGAAGGAGAGGAGGTCCTTGTTGAAGCAGTCCTTTGTGCCGGGGACGTTGGCCAGGCCGTGGGCGCCGCCCTCGTAGATCTTGAGGGTCGCGTCGGGGATGATCTCGGCCGCCTTCTTCGACGCCGCGTCGATCGGGACGACCTGGTCGTCGTCGCCGTGGATCAGCAGCGTCGGGATGTCGAACTTCCGCAGGTCCTCGGTGAAGTCGGTGGCGGAGAAGGCGTCCACGCACGCGACGGCCGCCTCGATGCTCTCCTGCATCGCCATCAGCCAGAACGACTGCTTGAGGCCGTCGGTCACCTTGTTGCCCGGCCGGTTGGCGCCGTAGAACATCTCGGCCGTGTCCATCCAGAACTGGGAACGCTCGTTCAGGATGCCGTCCTTGATGGTGTCGAAGACCTTCTGCGGCGTGCCCTCCGGGTTGCTGTCCGACTTCAGCATGACCGGCGGGACGGCGCCGACCATGACGGCCTTGCCGACGCGGGCCGTGCCGTGGCGGCCGATGTAGCGGGCCAGTTCGCCGCCGCCCATGGAGTGCGCGACCAGGGTGACGTCCCGCAGGTCGAGCGCCTCGATGAGGTCGTGCAGGTCGTCCGCGAACGTGTCGAAGTCGTACCCCGTCCACGGCTGGTCGGAGCGGCCGTGGCCGCGGCGGTCGTGCGCGATGCCCCGGAACCCGTTGTCGGCGACCAGCTTCATCTGGTCCTCCCACGCGTCCGCGTTGAGCGGCCAGCCGTGGATGAACACGACGGGCGGACCGCTGCCCCAGTCCTTGTAGAAGATGTCCGTACCGTCACGCGTGGTCACGAAGGTCATGCGACTCGTCCTCTCAGGTGCGGCTGCGGGGGTGTCCGGGGTCCGGCACCGCGCGGGGCGGCTGTGTCGGCGCGGGACACGTTCTCCTTCGACGCTACGGCCGGCACCCGAACGGCGCAAAAGGAGAGAGGCGGGGCAAAAAGGGAGGAAAGTGCGTCGAGGGGGGTTTGGGGCGGGCAGGGGTGAGCCCCCGGTCCTGGCGGGCCGGGGGCTCGTGGGGCGCGGTGGGTCAGGCGGTGGGCCGCCAGGAGTGCGTGGTGCGGAAGCCGAGGAGGCTCTCCGCCCGCGCGGTGTCGTACAGCCCGGCGTGGTCCGGCAGGTCCCGCCGCAGCGGGACGTCCGGGAAGTGGGCGGCCAGCAGGTCCTTCGTGGGGACCTCGGCCGCCGTGTCGGGCGCCGAGACGTTGACGACGTGGTGCCCGGCCGTAGCGGTCCGCAGGGCGGCCTCGACCGCCCCGGCGGCGTCGCGGGTGTCGAGCCAGCCCCACAGCTCGCGGCGGTTCGACGCCGGATCGGCGGCCACCTCGTCCAGCCGCGCCCTGAGGCGGTCGCCGTCGCCGACGAAGGGGAAGCGCAGGCTGATCACCGGCGTGCCCCAGCGGCGGGTGGTGAAGGCGGCGACCTCCTCGGCCAGGACCTTGGAGAGCCCGTACGCGTCCACGGCGAGGGTGGGGTGCTCCTCGTCGATCGGCAGGTGGTGGGGCGTGAGGTCGCGGCCGGCCCAGGCGAGGCCGAGGGCGGAGAGGCTGGAGGCGGTGACGATCCGCCGGACGCCCGCGCGGCCCGCCTGGTCGAGGACGGTGTAGCAGCCGGTGACGTTGATGTCGAGCAGGTCCGCCTCCGGGACCCCGCCGGGCGACGGGATCGCCGCCAGGTGGACGAGGCCGGCGACCGGCCCGTCCGGGCCGGTCAGGCACGAGGCGACGAACTCCGGGTCGCGGACGTCCCCCACCACGTGCCGCCCGGCGGGCGGCGCGTCCCGCGGGGCCGGTACGCGGTCGGTGCCGGTCACGTCGAAGCCGGCGGCCGCCAGGTGCGCGGCCACGACCCGGCCGATGACCCCGGCGGCGCCCGTGACCAGCACGGAGTCGCCGGGGCCGAGCGGGGCGGTCATCCCTTGACCGCCCCCATGAGGCCGTTCACGAAGTAGCGCTGGGCGCTGAGGAAGAGGAGCACGATCGGTACCACCAGGATCAGAGCAGCTGCCATGAGAGTGTTGTACTGCACGACGCTCTCGGACTGCATCGCCTGGAGGGCGATCGGCAGGGTGTACGAATCCGGGTCGTTCAGCGAGACGCGGGTGAGCTGGTACTCGTTCCACGTCGGGATCGCCGTCAGCAGGGCGATCGTGATCAGCGCCGGGCGTCCCAGCGGCAGGTAGATCGAGGCGAAGATCCGCAGTTCGCTCGCGCCGTCCATCCGCGCCGACTCGCGCAGCTCGGCGGGGACGGTGGAGAACGCGTTGGTCAGCAGCAGGACGGCGAGCGGCGCCGTGCCGTTCACGAACGGCAGGACGAGGCCCCAGTGCGAGCCCAGGATGTTCAGCTCGTGCTCCAGCAGCACGATGGGCAGCAGCGTCACGACGCCCGGCACGAACAGCAGCACCAGGAAGAGCCGGTACAGCGCGGTGCGGCCGGGGAAGCGCAGCACGGCGAACGCGTACGACGCGGCGGCGTAGACGACGACCACCAGGACGGTGGTCAGCAGCGTGACCTGGAGGCTGTTGACGAAGTAGTCGAAGAAGTGCAGCTGGTTCCAGGTGTCGGCGAACGTCTGGAGGGTCGGGTTGTGCGGGATCAGGTGCCCGCCCTCCAGCACCTCCTCGCTGTCCTTGAACGCCGCCGAGACCATCCACGCGAACGGGTAGAGGCTGATGGCGGCGTACAGCGCGAGGAGCAGGCCGACGACGCTACGGGAGACGATCGTGCGCGGGTTGCGCGGGGCCCGCTCGGCGCGGGGGGCGCCGGGTGTACGGCGCGGGGTGGTGACGACGCCGGCGCTCATCCCAGCCTCCTCATGGCTCGCTGGTTGACGAAGGCGACGATCAGCGCCACCACGAAGAGGATCCAGCCGAGTGCGCTGGCGAGACCCAGGGTGGGGGCGAGTTCGTTCAGGAAGGCGAGGCGGTAGGTCTCCAGGCCGAGGACGTTGGTGGCGTCGCCCGGACCGCCGTTGGTCATGATCAGGAAGATCTGGAAGCCCTGGAGGGAGTCCCGCACGCCCAGCAGCACGATGACCGCGGTGATCGGGCGCAGCAGGGGCCACACGACGCTGAACTGCGTGCGCCACCAGCCCGCGCCGTCCAGCTGGGCGGCTTCCAGGAGGGAGCTGTCCATGGACTGGAGGCCGGTCAGGAACAGCAGCATCGCGACCGGGACCGCCGACCAGACCATGACGACGATCAGCGTCGGCAGGGCGGTGTCCGGGTTGCCGAGGAAGCCCTGCGGCTGGGACAGGGAGCCGAGGCCGAGGCTCTTCAGCAGCAGGTTCAGCGCGCCGTTGGGCTCCAGGATGTACTGCCACGCGAAGTAGACCGCGATGCCGGTCGTGACGTAGGGCAGGAAGTAGACGGAGCGCAGGAGGCCGCGCAGCCGCTTGACCGAGTTGAGGACGACGGCGAGGGGGAACGCGATGGCGACGGTGAGCACCGGCACGGCGATCATGACCCACAGCGTGTTCCACGCGGCGTCGTGCACGATCGGCGAGTAGACGGGGCTGCGCCACAGGAGGTCGGCGTAGTTGTCGAAGCCGACCCAGTTCCAGTCGGGCCAGAAGCCGTTCCACTGGGCGAAGCTCAGCAGGAAGCCGTAGCCGACGGTGTACAGGCCCATCACCGCGAAGAGGATCAGGGCGGGGGCGACGAAGGCGAATCCCCAGAGGGCTTCCTTGCGCCGCGCGCTCCGGGCGGCCGGGGTGGACGGGGGCTTGACCTTCCGGCCCTTCCCGCCGGGCCGGCCGGTGAGCCGGGGGGTGGGTGTGACGTCGACGCTCACCTTTGCTGCTCCGACCAGTAGGATTCGATCAGGTTTGCGAGGTTGCGACCGGCGTCGGCCGGATCGCCCTCGTCGAGTGGCGTGAAGTCGGCGAGCACCTCGCCGACGCGGCCGGAGTCGTACGCGTTGGGCCGGTAGCTCGTGTCGGCGGCGTGGTAGGCGTCCTCCTCCGAGCTGAGCGAGGCGGCCATGGCGCCGAGGACGGGGCCGACGGCCTCCTCCGGGTTCGGGCCGAGGTCGTTCGGCGGCAGGTCGAGGGCGTCGCGGGCGAAGTCCTCGGCCACGTCGGTGCCGGACAGGTAGCGCACGAAGTCGATGGCGCCGTCCTTGTTGTGGCTGTCCTTGGTGACGGACAGGCCGGTCAGGGCGAACGGCGCGAGGCCCATGTCGGGGATCGCGGCGCCCTCGGGCGGCGGCACGGCGAACGTCATCGCGTTGTCCGGGTCGAAGCCGTTCGCCTCCAGGAAGGCGAGGGTGAAGGTGCCGCCGATGTCGAACGTGGACTGCCCGTGGGCGAACGAGAGGTCGGCCTCGTCGATGGTGAGGGACTGCGTGCCCGGGGTCCAGTAGGGCTGGATGCGCCCGTACTCGGTCAGCGCGGCGACGCCGTTCTCCGAGCCCCAGTTGACGGCGGGGTCGTCGGAGAAGAGGTCGCGGTAGGGCTGGTCGCCGAGCATGCCGTAGGCCATCGGCTGGAGCAGCCACTCCAGGCCGGTGGACGGGGAGCGGAAGCCGTTGGCGACGCCGCCGTCGTCGGGGCGGTCCTGGCCGACCGCGTCGAGCATCTCCATGAACTCGTCCCAGGTGGCCGGGGGTTCGGTGTAGCCCGACTCGGCGAGGCGCTCCTTGTTGGCGTAGACGATGCCGAAGGTGCCGATGGTGAGCGGGACGCTGAACCGCTGCCCCTCCTCCACGCCGAGCCACTTGGAGCCGGGGGTGAGGGAGTTCTCGTAGTACTGCTGCGTGACGATCCCCTCGTTCGCCACCGCGGGCAGGTACTGGCCGGTCCACTCGTCGTCCACGACGCCCGACAGGTCTTCGAGCAGCCCTGCGCCGCCGAAGGTGAGGTCGTCGCCGTTGGAGTGGACCTCGAGGATGTCGGGGAGGTCGTTGGTCCGCGCGGCGGCGGCGACCTTCGTCAGGAACGCGTCGTCGGGCGTGATCGCCTGAATCCTGACGGTGATCCCGGTCTCCTGGCGGAACTGCTCGGCCGCCGCTTCGAGCGCCGGGACATGGGACTGCTTGAACGTCCACATCTCCAGCTCGTCGGGCGACCCGCCGCCCGTGCCGCCACACGCGGCGAGCACCGCGGTCATGGTGACGGCGGAGGCCAGGGCCACACATCGCCGCGCCAGGCGGCGGGGGTGTCCAGTCACGTCGTTGGGCCTTTCATCCTGGCGCCGTGCACGGGGCTCCGGCGTGCCCCGGAACCTAAATCGACTTGATGTACGGTGTCAATGCTCGTCACACGCCGAAATCTCGTCGAAACCCGATGTGGAGACGTCCCCATGGCACCTGAAACGTCCGGAACCCCTGTGCCGCTTGCCCTCGCGCCCTGGTCGGGAACCGACACGTCACCCCGGGTCACCGGCGTGCGCACCTTCGTCTGCGCCCCGCAGGGCTGCCCGTACGTGATCGTCCGCGTCGAGACGGACCAGCCGGGGCTCTACGGCCTCGGCTGCGCCAGCGACCCGCAGCGCACGGTGGCGATCCGCGCCGTGATCGACTCCTACCTCGGCCCGATGCTCACCGGGCGCGGGACGGACGACATCGAGGACATCCACCGGCTGCTGCTCAACAGCGGCTACTGGCGCGGCGGTTCGATGGCCTCCAACGCGCTGGCCGCCGTCGACGTGGCGCTGTGGGACATCAAGGGCAAGGTCGCCGGGCTGCCCCTGTACTCCCTGCTCGGCGGCCGTGCCCGCGAGGCCGCCGACGCGTACACGCACGTGGACGGCGACGACGCCCAGGAGATCGCCGACAAGGTGCTCGCCGCCGTGGAGCGCGGCTACCGGCACGTCCGCGTGCAGGTGTCGGTGCCGGGCTCCGACACGTACGGCGCTGCCCCGGCCGACGAGGCCGAGGCGCGGCGGCGCCGGCTGCGCGCGGGGACGTGGGACTCGACGACGTACCTGCGGCACGTCCCGCCGGTGCTGCGGAAGGTGCGCGAACTGGTGGGCGGCGGGGTGGAGCTGCTGCACGACGTGCACGAGCGGATGACGCCCGCGCAGGCCAGGAGCCTGGTGCACGCGGTGCAGGACGCGGAGCTGTTCTTCCTGGAGGACGCGCTGGCGCCCGAGGACATCGCCTACTTCCCGCAGTTGCGGGCGGCGGGCACGACGCCGCTGGCCGTGGGCGAGCTGTACGCCGACCCGTACCAGTACCTGCCGCTGCTGGAGCGGCGGGCGATCGACTTCGCGCGGATCAGGATCCCCACCCTCGGCGGGCTGACGCCGGTGCGGAAGCTGGTCGCGGCGTGCGAGATGTTCGGCGTGCGGACGGCGCCGCACGGCCCCGGCGACGTGAGCCCGGTGGGGATGGCGGCGAACGTGGCGCTCGACGTCAGCTCGCCCGCGTTCGGCGTGCAGGAGGCGGCGCGGTTCACGGACGCGACACTGGAGGTCTTCCCGGGCGCGCACGTCCCGGAGGGCGGCGCGCTGCGGCCGACGTCCGCGCCCGGCCTCGGCGTGGACTTCGACGAGGCGGCCGCCGGGCGGTACCCGGTGACGGCGCCGCTCGAACACGACCGGTGGGCGCTGCTGCGGAACGCGGACGGCAGCGTCCAGCGTCCCTGACGGCGGTCCCCCGTTCCCCCTCCTTCAATCCATCATCTTGATTTATCCTGTTCCCCGCGCCGGGCTTCCCGGCCGGGAGGACCAGCGAAAGGAACACCGTGTCCGCACCGATCACACTCGCCGTGGACGCCGCCGCCGACGGCACGCCCCTGGACCGCTTCTGGAGCCGGGTGGTCGGCGCGGGACGCGCCAACGAGGGCCTGCGCGCCGACTGGCAGCGGCAGTTGCGCACGGCCAGGCAGGAGTGCGGCTTCGACTACGTGCGCTTCCACGGCCTGTTCCACGACGACATGTTCGTCTACACGGAGCGGGAGGACGGCACGCCCGTCTACAACTTCCAGTACGTGGACGCCCTGTTCGACGCCCTGCTGGACGCGGGCGTGCGGCCCTTCGTGGAGTTCGGCTTCAGCCCGCGCGCGATGGCCCGGGAGACGGAGACCGTCTTCTGGTGGGGCGCGCACGGCGCCCCGCCCACCGACCTGGCACGCTGGGGCGCGCTGATCGACCGGATCGTGCGCCACTGGGTGGCACGCTACGGGATCGACGAGGTCAGCCGCTGGTACTTCGAGGTGTGGAACGAGGCCAACCTCTGGGGCTTCTTCCACGGCACCCGCAGCGAGTACTTCGAGATCTACCGCGCGACGGCGACCGCCGTGAAGGCCGTCGACCCCCGGCTGCGCGTGGGCGGCCCGGCGACGTCCAACTTCGTGCCCGACGAGCGGTTCGGCGGCGAGAACGAGGACGTGGACAAGCGGATCGTCGCCGGACGGGACGACATCGACACGCTGGACTGGCGGCCGGTGTGGGTGGAGGCGTTCCTCGACTTCTGCCGGCGCGAGGACCTGCCCGTGGACTTCGTCTCCACCCACCCCTACCCCACGGACTGGGCGCTGGACGAGCACGGGCAGGGCGAGAAGCTGACGCGCGGCAAGGACGCGACGCCCAAGGACCTGGCGCTGCTGCGCGAGATCGTCGCCAAGGGCCCGTACCCGGACGCGGAGATCCACCTGACCGAGTGGAACTCCTCCTCGTCGCCCCGCGACTTCACGCACGACACGCTGCCCGCCGCCGCGTACGTCGTGCGGTCGGTGCTGCACTCGATCGGCACCGTGGACTCGCTCGCCTACTGGACGTTCACCGACGTCTTCGAGGAGGGCGGCGCGGGCGACGAGATGTTCCACGGCGGCTTCGGGATGATCACGCTGCAGGGCGTGCCGAAGCCGACGTTCCACGCGTACCGCATGCTGGCCGCGCTCGGCGACACGCTGCTGGAGCGCACCGAGGACGCCGTGGCGACGCGCGACGCGGCCACCGGCGGGATCGCCGCGCTGGTGCACCACTACCCGGCGGAGGAGCCGCTGTCGGTCCCCGCCTCGTTCGACGACCGCTCGGTGGCGGACGCGACGCAGGCCAAGGGCGAGCCCCGCGACCTGGCGCTGACGGTGCGCGGCCTGGCCTCGGGGGCGCGTTTCTCCGTGGAGGTGCTGGACGGCGCGCACGGCGACGCGCTGAGCGCCTGGCGCGCGATGGGCGCCCCCGCGGAGCCGACGCGCGCGGAGACCGAGGAGCTGGCGCGGCTGGCGCGGGCCACCGACCGGTGGAGCGCGGTGGCCGACCGGGACGGCGTGCTGCGCCTCGAACGGACGCTCGCGCCCTGGTCGCTCCTGCTGCTGCGGCAGCTCTGACCATGCCGTCGCACGGCGCCCCCGGGGCGCGGACCGGCACCGGACCCGGCGGGGACGGCGGTAGATTGGCGCCGTCCCTCCCGGGCGGCGGGCCGGTCCGCGCGCCGGCGGGCGCCGTGCCGCCCGGCCGGGGCGCGCACCCCCGGTTCGGGCCGGGCGCGGCCCGCGGCTCGGCGGGAGGCCGCCGCGCCACCGACCCGCACCACCCGGCAGGCCCTCGGGCCGACGGGCGCACCGACCTTTCCGCGGCCTGGAGGACAGCGTGATGGGCACTCGACAGACAGCGATCCGGCGCGGCACCAACCTGCCGCGCATGGGGGACTTCAACGAGTCCGTGATCCTCGACGCGATCCGGCGCGTGCCGGACGGGCTGAGCCGCGTCGAACTCGCCGAGTCCACCGGCCTGTCGGCGCAGACGGTGTCCAACATCTGCCGCCGCCTGCTGGACCACGGGCTGGCGCTGGAGACCGGCAAGAAGAGCTTCGGCAGCGGCAAGCCGCGCACGCTGCTGCGGGTGAACGCGCGGGCGCGGTTCGCCGTCGGCGTGCACCTCGACCCGGCGGTGATCACGTACGTCGTCCTCGACCTGCTGGGGAACGTGGTGGCGCACCTGCGGGTGCCCACGCCCCGGGTGGCCGATCCCGAGCAGACGCTCGCGGGGCTCAGCGCGTCGATAAGGACACTCATCGACGAGTCCGGCGTGCCCGCCGACCGGCTGCTCGGCCTCGGCATCGCCGCGCCGGGACCGGTGGACGTGGCGGCCGGGCTGGTCGTGGACCCGCCGGAGCTGGAGGGCTGGGGGCGCGTCCCGCTGCGGGACTACCTCGCCGAGGAGACCGGCCTGCCGGTGGTGATGGACAAGGACGTCATCGCGGCGGCCATCGCCGAACGGTGGGCGGGCGCCGCCGCGCACAGCGGGAACTTCCTGTTCTTCTACCTGGGCACCGGCTCCGGCATGGGCCTGGTCGTCGAGGACACGGTGCTGCGCGGCGTCTCGGGCAACGCGGGCGAGGTCGGCGGCCTCGGCGCGGCCCTGACCACGCGCGGCATGGTGGACGAGGCGATCCATCTGGGCGTGCTCAGTCACGACTTCACGCCGATCGGGCCGCGCGACGCGGAGCGCAGCCTCGCCGAGCTGTGCCGCCTCGCGGCCGAGGGGAACGGGACGGCGGGCGACATCATCGACCGGCAGGCCGTCCGTGTCGGGCGGGGCGTGTGCGCGGCGGCGACGCTGGTGGACGCCGAGCTGATCGTCTTCGGCGGCCCGATCTGGCCGCACGTGGCGGACCGGTTCCTGCGGATCGTGCCCGCGCTGGTGGAGAAGTCGCCGTTCGTGAAGAGCCTGCACCCGACGCGGGTGACGAGCACCGAGGTGGGCGACGACGTGGGCGCGGTCGGCGCGGCGTGCCTGGTGCTGGACAGGACGCTGTCGGCGCAGCCGCAGTCGCTGCTGCTGGCCTGAGGGACGTGCCGCGCACGCTCAGAACGACGGCGGCGGCTCCTGCGGCGTGCGCACGGACAGCGGCATCCCGTCGGGCCCGCGCAGCGGCACGCCGCAGGCGAGCGCGAACGTCGTGAACTCGGCAGGCTGGTCGAGCCCGAGCAGGCCGTCCGCCTCGCTGTCGCGGATGGCGCCGGTGAGGGCGGCGCCGAGGCCGAGGGCGGTCGCCGTCATGGAGAAGACCTGCGCGACGTGCCCGACGTTCTGGAGCAGCAGCTTGTACGCGCGCGGATGCCGGTACTTCCACGACATCCGGTGCGCGACGGCGGCCGTCAGCACGCCGAAGGCGGCGTGCTGGAAGAACCCCTGGCGGTATGTAAGGTGTTCGAGGTCGGCGCGGCCCGCGTCGGGGGCGACGGGTTCGAGGCCGTGCCGCACCGGGTCGTAGTGGTAGAGCCCGGGGCGCACGCCCGTGACGTTCAGGGCGAAGACGAATGCCTCCGTCTCGTGCCGCGCCCCGCCGGACGCGGCGGCGCGCAGCTGGAGCACGCCCATCGGCCCGGCGTCGGCGAAGCGCAGCGGCGCGAAGCAGTAGTGCAGCATGTCGGAGAACGCGTCGAGGGTGATCGGCTCGTCCGCGAAGTCGCGGTGGGTGCGCCGCAGTTCGAGGACGTCGCGGTAGGGGGCGTCCATGCGCGTGCGCACGCGGGGCAGCAGCAGGACGCGGTCCGAGCGTGGCGCGCGGACGGCGGACGGGCGGGGGCGTGACTCGATCTCCGCCAGCACTTCCGCGAGGTGCTCGCGGTCGTCGGAGCGCGAGCCGACGAACGGGGTGTCGCGCGTCTGGCTGTGCAGGCTCCAGGCGGTGACGCCCCAGGCGTCCCAGGGGATGCCGGGGGCGGCGGCGGTGTCCTCCTTGGGCACGAGGAAGCCGTCGCGCGCCAGCCGGGCGACGGCGCCGGCCGCCGCTCCCCCGCCGTCGGCGGGCACGCCGTCGCGGGCGGCGAGGAGCAGTTCCACGACGCGCGGCTCGACGTGCAGCCGGGTCCGCAGGCGCGGGCTGGAGACGACCAGGCCGTCCGCCGTGGACTCGATCACCAACGGGTCCACGACGAACAGCAGTTCGCCACCGGGTGTGTCGGTCATGCTCGGGTCCCTCCCGGTCGTGTCATGCGGCGGCGCGCACGCCGTCGGCGAGCCGCTCGCGTACGGTGGCGGTCAACTCCGCCGGTACGGGCGCGCGTTCGTCGGGCGGCACGGGCCTCGGCGGGCGGCCGAGGCGTTCGCGCACCACGCCGTCGAGCACCGGGTCGGCCGGGGTCTCCGCGTGCCGGGCCAGCTCGCCGAGGAGCGCGGCGGCGGCGTCGGGGAGCGCCGCGCGCCGCGCGGTGAGCGCCAGGTGGCCGAGCCAGCGCAGCGGCGTGGCGGGCGAGGCGAAAGGACCTTCCAGCGCGTCCCGCCGCTCCGCCAGGGCGGTGACGAGCAGCCGCGCGCGGTCCCGTCCGGCCGCGCCGGGCGAGGCGGCCGAGGCGGCGGCGGTGTGCAGGAGCCGGACGTACGTCAGGCGCGCCGCGGTGGGCGAGGGCGCGTGGTCGAGCGCGGCTGGGGTGAGGACGGGCTGCGCGGCGGCGTCCACGAGCCAGGGCGCCTCCTCGGCGTGCTGCACGGTCCGCTCCGCCGGGATGCCGGGCCACAGGGCGCGGAAGCGCGCGGCGGCGGCGAGGAGTTGGGCGTCCCGCCGGTGGCGCCTGAGGATCTGGAGGGTGTCCTGCACGACGATGTTGCGCACCACGGCCCGCTCCAGCAGCCCGTCCTCGGTCAGGCGGCGGACGGTGGCGGTGTCGTAGGCGAGGTCGGGGAGTTCGGCGCCGCGCCCGGAGACGAGGGGTTCGAGGGCGGCCAGGTCGCGCAGCGCCTCGTCGGCGGTGGCGGGCGCGTAGCCCTTGAGCCGGATGAGGTTGACCTGCGGCTGGAGCGCCAGGACCGTGAAGCGCGGGCCGAGGGCGGTGCCGCGGCGGGCGCGCGCGTACGCGATCTGGTCGCGGCACAGGGCGCGGGCCTCTTCCGGGGCGCCGGTGCGGAAATGCAGAAGTGCCAGGAGATTGCACGCGCGATACAGTTCTTCGGGTTCACGGCTGATGAGGAGTTCCCGTACGGTGCGCAGCGCCGTGGCCCGTCCTGACGGTGGACGTCGTGTGTCGGAGAGGAAACCGAACGGTGTTTCGCCGTGGTTCGTCGTGCCGCCCAAGGGAATTCCTCCGCAAACGGTCGCGCCACATGGGGAAAAGCACGGTGCACCGGCCGTACGGCGGACGGCGATCCGTCGTACGACCGGCCCGGAAGTGTTCTTCAGAGGCCCGTGTCAGCAGCCGAAGTTGATGTCGAGGAACGGTGCCTCGACGGGCTGCGCCTCGCGGATGCCGTGCCCCTCGACGTCGTCCTCGGCCTGCTCGACCTCGGCCTGACCGGCCTCGATCTCTTCCTTGCTGGGCTCGTTCTGTTCGGTCATGACGTCCTCCGTCGACTCGCATCTGGTGGAGACTGACATGGTGCGGGGCGGCGCCATTGCGCTGTTGCGTGCGTGTCGCGGGGATTCCGATATCCGGACATGATTTCTTCCGGCTCTCCGTGTCCCCCCACACGACCGATCGCCGCCGGATACGGCGCAGTTCAGATTCCTCCCCGGAGGAAACACTGTCAAGCGGTTCGGTGGAAAGTGTGAAGACGACATCTGAGCCGGGTTTTCTCCATAGGGGCGCGTGCGCCGCCGAGTTGCACAGGGCCGCGTTCCTGTCAATGTGCCCGTCACCGCTTGTGGGCCCGCTTCCGTGGGCGTACTCTCCGAGAGATCCCGGGCCGGCTCCTTTGAGGAGGACCATGGACTGCCTGCTCCGCCTGGTCGACGACATCGCGATTCTCGAATCGGCCTGGGAACGCGAGCCCGTACTCAGCACCGGGCTCGGCGACTTCGGCGATCTGCTGTCCCTGGCGGACGTGGACGAGATGGTGTCGCGCGGTTTCCCGGTGGATTCCGTACGGTTGATCGCGGAGGGACGGCCTGTTCCGTCGCTTTCCGTCGCGGCGGACGGGCGCTATGGCCGTTCGGCGGCCGACCGTGTGACGGACGGGGCGAAAGTGGCGGCCCGCTTACGGGCGGGCGCGACACTCATTCTGGAAAACCTCAAGGCGCACTGCCCCGCCGTGGCGGAATTCGCCGCGGCGGTGTCCGAGGCGACCGGGTACGACACGTACTGCACCGCCTTCCTCACCCCGGCCGGGCAC
Source organism: Streptomyces sp. NPDC049879 (assembly GCF_044461265.1). Taxonomy (NCBI): domain Bacteria; kingdom Bacillati; phylum Actinomycetota; class Actinomycetes; order Kitasatosporales; family Streptomycetaceae; genus Streptomyces; species Streptomyces sp. NPDC049879. The sequence goes on from NZ_JBITKT010000003.1 coordinate 661,317, forward strand.
CCCGGCGTCGCCCCGCACCACGACACGGCGAGCGTCTTCGTGCGCCAGCTGTCCGGCACGAAGCACTGGCGCGTCAGCCGCCCCGTCGAGCCGTGGCCGCTGCGCGAGCACCGGGGGCGGCGGATGGAGGGCACCGAGGCCGTCGTCGAGACGACGCTGCGGGTCGGCGACTGCCTGTACGTGCCGCGCGGTTTCGTGCACGCGGCGGCGGCCGGGACCGAGCCCTCCCTCCACCTGTCGGTGGCGCTGCGCCCGGTGACCTGGGGCTTCCTGCTGCGGCAGGCGGTCGAACGGGCCGCCGAGGAGCGCCCGGAGCTGCGCGAGGCGCTGCCGCCCGCGTTCTCCGCCGCCGACCGCGAGGCGCTGCTGCGCGAGCGCGCCGGGGTCCTGGGCGCCTACCTGGACGGACTGGCCGGCTCGGACGGCGCACGGGAGCTGATGCGGCGCGCGGTGCCCGGCGCGCCGGTGCCGGGCGCGCTGCTGTCCGCGCTGCGCGCCGGCGGGGGCGACGGGTGAGCGCGACGGCCGAGGCCGCGCCGGGGTCGGAGACAGGTCCGGGAAAGGGGACGGGGACGGGGACGCTGTGGGGCAACCGCGGCTGGCAGCGGCTGTGGTTCAGCCAGGCCGTGTCGGTGCTCGGCGACCACGTCTTCAACACGACGGTCCTGCTGTGGATCGGCACCACGGTGGCGGCCGGCGAGCCGTGGGCCCCGGCCGCCGTCAGCGGGGTGCTGATCGCGGCGGCGGTGCCGGTGCTGGTGGTCGGGCCGCTGGCGGGCGTGTACGTGGACCGCTGGGACAGGCGGCGCGTCATGATGGCGGCCGACCTGCTGCGGGCGGTGTTCGTCGGCGTCCTGCTGCTCGTCCCGCTCGCGGGCGGTGACTGGCCCGCCTGGGCGCAGCTGACACTGATCTACGGCATGGTCGCGCTCAGTTCCTCGGCCGCGCAGTTCTTCAACCCGTCGCGCTTCTCGCTGATCGCGTCGCTCGTGGACGAGGAGCACAGGACGCGCGCGTTCGGCCTGCTCACCGCGACGACGGGGACGGCCGCGATCGTCGGACCGCCGCTCGCCGCGCCGCTGCTGTTCACCACGGGCGTGGAGTGGGCGCTCGTGGTGAACGTCTGCTCGTTCCTGGTGTCGTACGCCGCCATCCGCATGCTGCGGGTCCCGGCGGGGGCGCCGGACGCGCGGTCGGGCGGCGGCGCGTTCCGCAGCGAACTGGCCGAGGGCCTGCGCTTCTTCGTGCGCAACCGGGTGCTGCTCCTGCTGGTCGGGACCGTCTTCGTCTACATGCTGGGCGTCGGCGCGCTCAACGTGCTGAACGTCTTCTTCGTCACCGAGAACCTCCACACGGACGCGAGCTGGCTCGGCACGCTGAACGCCGCGTTCGGCGTCGGGAGCATCGCCGGATCGCTGCTCGCCGCGAAGTACGCGCACCGCCTCGGGGAGACGCGGGTGTTCGCGTTCGGCATCGCGCTGACGGGCGTCGTGATCCTGGTGTATTCGCGGCAGTCGCAGTTGGGTGTCGCGCTGGCCGTTCTCGCGCTCGCCAGCATTTCCATCGCGGCCGTGAATGTAGTGGTGGGGCCGCTGGTGCTGCGGGTGACTCCACAGCATCTCCTCGGGCGCGTCAACGCCGTGCTGAATCCGGCGGTCTATCTCGCGTCCATTCTCTCCATGGCACTGACCGGATTCCTCGCGAGCACCGCGCTGCGGGATCTGGACGGCGAATTCCTCGGTGTGCACATCGGCCGGATCGACACGATCTACGGATGCGGAGCGCTGATGATGACGACCGCCGGACTCCTGGCCATCAGGCCACTCCTGCGGCACGCGGCGGAACCGGTGCAGGAGAAGGCGCCGCGGGACGGGGACACGGGCGGTGCGGCGTGAGCGCGGCCACGGGCACGCCGCCGCGGCTCCCGCTGACCGACCAGCGCCGCGCCGCGCTGCGCGGGCTGCTCGACGGCCTGCTGCGTGACCGTGGCGCCGGGCGCGTCGTGCTGTTCCTCGCCGCTCCGCGCTCCGCCGAGGCGGGCTGGCTGGCGGCGTACGCGCGGGCCGCGGGCGCGCGCGCCGAGGTGCGGGCGGCCGGGCGCTGGCCCGCCGAGCTGCTGGAGCGGCGCGCCGCCGCCGAGGCCGGTGAACGGGGCACGGCCGTCGTCGTCCTGGCGGACGGCGCGCTGCGGCTGCCGCCCGGCGTGCTCCAGCTCGCGGGCACGGAGGACCTCTCCCCGCTCGACCTGTGGCGGCCCGACGAGGAGGTCGAGGCCGCCGTGGCGGCGCTGCTCGGCGGCCTCGGGACGGCGCCCCGGGTGCGCACCGCCGGTGGCGGCGAACTGGTCTGCGCGACGGGCGAGGCGGTGCGTGGCGCACGCGCGGGAACGGTCGAGGCGCCGCTGACGGCGGCTGACGGCACGTTCACCGCGGACGGCGCGCTCTCCGTCAACCGGCGGACCGCCTGGGACGCGCGGCTCGCCGGCCGCCCCGTGACGCTCACGGTGGAGGGCGGGCTGGTGACGGCGCTCGACTGCCCGGACGGGACGCTGCTGCGCTTCCTCACACGCGCGGTCCACGTGCACCGGGCGAGGACGGCGGTCGCGCTGCTCTTCGGTACAGGGCACAGCGGTACAGGGCACAGCGGTACAGGGCACAACAGCACGGGGCACGGCGGCTTCTCGGCGGCCGACGGGCCGGTGAACGCGACCCGGCGCGGCGTCGGCCTGCGGCTCGCGGTCGGCACGCGCGACGCGTACAACCCCGCCTCGGCGGACCTGCGGATCGACCTCACTGCGGCGTCAGGGGACTGGTCATGACATGGACGCGCAGCCGGTACCTGCTGCTCGGCGAGCGGCGGTACCACGACAGGGCGGGGCGTACGGTCCGGATGGCGTACTCGGCGCGCTCCGCCGCGCTGTTCGCGCTCGACGACGCGACGGCCGGGCGCCTCGCCGGCGGCGACAGCGGCGCGATCGCGGCGATCGGCCCCGAGCTGCTCGCCGAACTCGCCGCCAGGCACGCGGTCGTGGACACCGCCGAGGACGAACTGGCGTCCGTACTGGGCGCCTACCGCGAGGGCTCGGACGCCCCCGGCTCCCGCAAGATCACCATCATGCCGACGAGCTACTGCAACATGGCCTGCGACTACTGCGGCCAGGAGCACTTCAAGGCCCCGGTGGACAACGCCAGGGTCGAACGCGTCATCCGGCGCGTGGAGGGCGTGCTCGCCGACCCGGCGACCGGCGAGGTCGTCGTCACCTGGTTCGGCGGCGAACCGCTGCTGGCGCTGCGCGTCGTCCGCGAGATGACGGCGCGCTTCACGGCGGCGGCCGGGCGGCACGGCAAGCGCTACCACGCCAGGCTGGTCACCAACGGCAGCCTCCTGACCCGCCGTACGCTGCGCGAACTGCACGACGAGCTGTGCGTACGCGCCCTGGAGGTCACCATCGACGGCCCCGAGGCCGTCCACGACCGGCGGCGCCTGAAGCGCAACGGCAGGGGCGCGTTCCACCGCACCGTCGCCTCGCTGGCCGAGGCCGTGCGCGACGGGACCGTCCCGCAGCTGCGCATCGGCATCCGCATGAACGTGGACGAGGAGAACGAGGACACCGTCCCCGACCTCCTCGTGGACCTCGCCTGCCTCGGCCTCGCGTCGCCGCAGGTGGAGATCCACCCGATGCCCGTCCACTCGTGGGGCAACGACGTGTCGGCCGTCGAGCTGGGCGCGCGGCGGTACGCGGCGCGCGAGGCCGAGTGGCTGCGCCTGGCGCGCTCGCTGGGGCTCGGCTTCCCGACGATGCCGGGCGCCGTCAAGCCCACGACCTGCGCCGCCACGTCCCGCAACCGCGAGATCCTCGACCCGTCGGGACGCGTCTTCGCCTGCTCGGAGCACCCCTTGGTGCCCGGCGCCGAGGCGGGCGGCGTCGTCGCGACCGTGGACGAGCTGATGGGCGCCGCGCCGCGCCCGGCCGGGGCGTTCGACGACTGGTACGAGCAGGTGGGCGACGGGCGGCAGCAGTGCGGCCGGTGCCCGCTGCTCCCGGTGTGCGGCGGGAGCTGCCCGAAGTTGTGGCGCGAAGGCCATGTGCCGTGTCCGAGCGTCAAGTTCAACTGGGCGGAACGGCTGGACGCGGCGGCGCTCGACCTCGGCTACCGGCCCGTCGGCGCGGTGTGAGGTGCGCACCGTACGGTTCGCGCACACGTCGGCGGGGGCGACCGTCCCGCCGGACACCCTCCCGCTGCCCGCCGCCGTGGACCGCGCGTGGGCGTGGGGCTCGGCGACGGGCCGCGGCGTGCGGGTGTGCGTGATCGACAGCGGCGTGGACCCGGCGCACCCGGCGGTCGGCGGGGACGTGCCGCTGTACGCGGCGGAGGAGGCCGGGGACGGCACGTGGCGCGTGGTGGAGGACGACGCGGGCGACGTCGCCGGGCACGGCACGGCGTGCGCGGGCATCATCCGCGGCCTCGCGCCCGACGCGGAGACGACGAGCGTGCGCGTCCTCACCAAGAACCTGCGGGGCAACGGCGAGGCGATGCTCGCGGCGCTCTCCTGGGCGGTGGACGAGGGCTTCGACCTGGTCAACATGAGCCTGTCCACGCGCAAGGAGGCGCTGAAGGAGCGGCTGCACGACCTGGCGGACCGCGCGTGGTTCAAGGGCGTGACGCTGGTGTCCGCCGCGCACAACAGCCCGGTGATCAGCTACCCGTGGCGCTTCCCCTCGGTGATCTCGGTCGGCTCGCACGCCGTGGACGACCCGGAGTACCTGGAGGTGAACCCCGACCCGCCGGTGGACGTCTTCGCGGCCGGGGTGAACGTACGGGTCCCCTGGCCGGGCGGCGGCACGAAGGTCGTCTCCGGCAACAGCTTCGCGACCCCGCATGTGGTGGGCCTGAGCGCCCGCGTCCTCCAGGAGCACCCGCGCTTCAGGACGGCCCAGCTGCGACAGGTGCTCGCCGCCGTCGCGGACAACGTCGACGGCAGACCGGCGAGGAGCAGACCATGAGCACGGACCCCGGCACGAGCACCCACGACGAGATCCTCCGCTCGACGGTGCGGCTGGCGCGGCTGTCGTTCGCCGCCGCCGCGGCGTCGGTGTGCCTGTACGACCAGGAGTCGCAGTCCCTCGTCTTCGAGGCGTCGTCCGGGCAGGGCGAGGACCGGCTGATCGGCGTGGCGATCCCGGCGGACGTCGGGATCGCGGGCTGGGTGGCCAACACGGGCGAGCCCATCGTCGTGCGCGGCGTCGCGGACGACGAGCGGTTCAACGCGGACTTCGCGCAGGGCACGGGCCTGGTGCCGGACACGATCCTCGCCGCGCCGATCGAGCACGAGGGCGAGGTGCTGGGCGTGCTCGAAGTGCTGGACCCGCGGCTCGACGGGGTCGGGGAGCTGTCGGCGATCGACCTGCTGACGGAGCTGGCCAACCAGAGCTGCGCGGCGCTGGCGCTGATGCTCCAGGACCGCAGGGCGCGGGCACGGCGGACCGACCCGTCGGGCGCCGTCACGCAGTTCGCGGCGCTGCTCGACCGGGTGGGCCCGGAGAAGGAGGACGCGCTGCAGGACCTCGTGAACGCGCTGACGAAGCTGCTGAGCTGACGGGAAGGAGGGCGGGACGCCGTGCATCTGGCCGAGATCGTGCGTCTGCGGGCGCGGCCCGGGGCGGGGGCGCTGCTGGCGCTGACCGAGCGGTGCCCGCTGTCGTGCGCGCACTGCTCGACCCGTTCGGGCCCGGACGGGCCGCAGTACGGCGCGGAACCGTTCCTGCGCTTCGTCTCCACGTTCACCCCGGACGACCGCCCCCAGGTGCTGTTCCTCTCCGGCGGCGAGCCGCTGCTGCGCCCGGCGCTGGTCGCCGAACTGGCCGCGCGCGGCAGGGCGGCGGGCGTGCGGAGCGCGGCGCTCACCGGCATGTTCTTCGCGCGCGGCGGCCGGGTCCCGGCCCGGGTGCGGCGCGCGGTCGGCGGGCTCGACCACCTGTCGGCCAGCCTGGACGTCTTCCACGAGCGCGAGATGCCGCGCGCGGACGTGCTCGCGGCGCTCGGCGTGCTGCTCGACCTGGTGCCGTCGGTGAGCGTGCACGTGACGTCGGACGACGACGCGTACGTGGGCACGGTGCTCGGCGAGCTGCGGCGGGCGTTCGGGGAACGGGTGCCCGCCCTCGTCGCGCGGCTGCGGGCGACCGGGCGGGCGCGGGCGTTCGTACGGGAGCGCGCCGGGCCGCCGGAACGGGCCGTGGAGCCGTGCGGCTTCGCGCTGTGGCCGCTGGTGGACGTGGACGGCACGGTGCTCGCCTGCTCGCGGCAGAGCCTGGTGCGGCGCCACCGGCCGCCGCACCTGGTCCTCGGGCACGCGTCGCGCGACGGGTGGCCCGAGGTGCGGCGCCGCTCCATGGAGGACGGGGTGCTGCGCGCCGTGCGGGTGTTCGGCCCGCAGGAGACGGCGCGCAGAACCGGCGCCCCCGTGTGCGGCGGTTACTGCGAGACGTGTGTGACGCTGCGGCGCGGCCCGGAGGTGACGCCCGGGATGGCGCTGGCCGTGGAGCGGATGGTGGCGGCGCAGCGTCCGGCGGACCTGGCGCGCCGGTGGGGCGCGGGACGGTGGGCGGAAGCCGTCGAGGCGGGCTGGAGCGGCGGATGAGAAGGCTGACGCACGCGGAGGCGACGCGCCTGCGGGAGGTGCCGGGGGCGACGGCGGTGCTGTTCCTCACCGACCGCTGCCCGGTGGGCTGCGCGCACTGCTCGGTCGGGTCGCTGCCGCGCAGCCCGACGATCGGGGACTGGCCGCTGTTCGGGCGGCTGGTGGCGGGCCTTGCGGCGCTGCCGTCGCTGCGGGCGGTGGCGGTCACGGGCGGCGAGCCGTTCGCCGAGCGCCGGGGCCTGCGGCGGGCGGTCGGGGAACTGGGGGACGCGGGCAAGGCCGTGGTGGTCTTCACCAGCGGCTCGTGGGCGCGGCGGGTGGTGCCCGCGTGGGTGCGGGAGGTCCTGGCGGGGGTCGGCACGGTCTACCTGAGCACCGACACGTTCCACGCCGCGCGCCCGGGGATGGGCGGCGCGGCGTTCGGGCGGGCGGCGGACGCGGTGCTCGCGGCAGGGTGCCGCCTGGTGGTGCAGGTGCTGGCGGAGCCGGGCGCCGGTGCGGGGGTGCGGGAGCGGTGGCCGGACGCGGAGGTGAGCGTGGTCCGTCCCGTACGGGCGGGCAGGGGCGCCGGGGCGTTCCCCGCCGCACGGGCGTACCGGCCGCTGGACGCGTACGGACCCTGCGGGCTGCTGACAGCGCCGACCGTGCGGTACGACGGCGTGGTCACGGCCTGCTGCGACGAGGCGGTGATCATGGGCGCGGGCCCCGCGCCCCTGCGGGCGCGGGTGCGGGAAGGTGCGGGACTCGCCGCCGCCCTGGCTGGCTTCCGCGCCGACCCGGTGCTGCGGCTGATGGGCGGTGTGGGCCCTGTGGGGCTGGCCGGGGTGGTGCGGGAGGAACAGCGCTCGGTGTGCGGCGCGTGCTGGGCGGGGGCCCGGCGCGCGGCGGCCGACCCGGCGGCACGGGCGGCGCTGGAGCGGCGCGCGGCGTTCACCGAGGCGGTGAGCGGGCCGTGACCCCGGCGGAGACGGCACAGGGAGAGGCGACGCTGCGCGGGCTGCTGGACCTGGTGCGCCCCGACCTGGCGCGGGCGGCCACCGCGATGTGGCGCTCGGTGCGGACGGCCGACGCGTACCGGCGCTGGCTGCTCACCTCGTACGACCTCGTCGTGGCCACCGCCCCCCTGCTGGCGGACGCCCTCGCCGAGTCGGTGCGCCGGGGCGAGACAGAGTTGGCGCGCTACTTCGCCGAGCAGGTCACCGAGGAGGCGGGCCACGACGTCTGGCTGGCGGAGGACTACGCCGCCGCCGGTGGCGACCCGCGCGACCTGGCGGGGCGGGTGCCGGGCGCGGCCGTGGCGCGGCTGGCGGGCGCGCAGTACTACTACGTGCGGCACGCGCACCCCGTCGCGCTCCTCGGGCACATCGCCGTCCTGGAGTGGAACCCGCCGCTGCCCGGGGCGGCCGCGCGGCTGGCGGAACGCGTCGGCCTGCCGCCGGAGGCGTTCCGCACGCTGGCGGCCCACGCCGAGCTGGACCTCGGCCACGGGGCGGCGCTCGAACGGCTGCTGGCCGGACTGCCCCTGGACGCCGGGCGGCGGCGGCTCGTCACCACGAGCGCGCTGGCCAGCGTGCGCGGCCTCGTCGAACTGCTCGCGGAACTGACGGCACCCCCGGCACCCCCGGCCGCCACAGCGGCCGGGGAGACCGGACCCGACCGGACACGGCCCGACCGGGCCGCGCCGGACCCGACCCTGGGAGCGGCCCCATGACCGACCGATCGCGCCTGTCCCTGCTCGGCCTCGACCCCGACGGGCTGAGCCCCGACCAGATGGCGGCGTTCGACGCGCTCACCGACGAGGAGATCGAGGTGCTCGCCAGGATCAAGCGGAAGATCGACGACGTGGCCGGTGACGTGGAGGGCCACGGCATGGAGGGCGGGGGCGTCGTGTGGTGACCGCCGACCTCGCGTGCCCGTCGTGCCATGCGGTGAACCCGTCCATGGCGATGTTCTGCATGTACTGCGGCGGCGGCCTGGCACAGGCGCGGGAGCCGTCGCGCCTGCGGCTGGTGACGGTCGTCTTCTGCGACATCTCGGGCTCGACGCAGCTGGCCGAGCGCTTCGACCCGCAGGTGTGGCACGGCATCCTGGAGGCCTACTTCGCCGAGGTCGGCGGGGCGCTGACGGCCGCGGGGGGCCGTCTGGAGAAGTTCATCGGCGACGCCGTGGTGGGCGTCTTCGGCGCCGACCTGGCGGGCGAGGACGACGCGGTGCGGGCGGTGGAGGGCGCGTTCGCGGCCCTGGAGCGGCTGGCCGGGCGGAACGCGGACCTGGCGGGGCGGCACGGCGTGCGGCTCTCGGTGCGCTTCGGGATCGCGTCGGGCCGCGCCGTCACGACGGACCGCGAGTCGTCGTTCGCCGTCGGCTCGGTGATGAACCGGGCCGCGCGCCTGCAGGGCGCCGCGCCCGCGGACGGCGTGGTCGTGGACGTGCGCACCTGGCTGCTGGTGCGCGACAGGGTGCGGTGCGAGGCGGTGCCGCCGGTGGCGGCCAAGGGCTTCGACCGGCCGCTGCGCGCCTGGGTGACGACGCGGCGCCGCGCGGCGGACGGGGCGCAGGGCGTGTTCGTCAACCAGACGGCGCTGATGACGCGGCTGCGCAGCGATGTCCTGGCCGCGGGCACGGGGGAAGGCGTGACGGTGCTCGCGCTGCTCGGCGAGATGGGCAGCGGCAAGAGCCGGGTCCTCGACCGCCTCGCGGACGAGCTGGCGCGGCGGCCCGGCGGGCGGACCGTGCGCGTCGGGTGCCGTCCCGACGACCGCGACCACGAGCTGGCGCGGCTCGACCAGCTGCGCCGCGAGCTGGCCGGTCCCGGGGCGCAGCGCCGGGGCGGCGCGGTGCCCTCGGTGCGGGAGCTGGTGTGGCAGGTCGGCAGGAGCCTGGCGGCGGTGAGCGCGGGCGAGGGGCCGGTCGTCGTGCTCGTGGACGACTTCCAGCACGCCTCGCCCGCGTTCCGCGAGCTGCTGCGGCCGGTGCCGGGCGGCGGGCCGCGCGTCTTCGTCCTCGCGGGCCGCGACGCCGGGGACGGCGGGGGCGCCGGGGACGCGACCGGCTGGGGCGCGGACCGCACGTACCGCGTGCCGCCGCTCACGGACGCGGACGCGCAGACGCTGCTCGAAGTGATCGGCGGCGACGTCGCGCTGCACTCGGCGACAGGGGCCGCGCCGCTGGTGCGGCGCGGCGGCGGCAACCCGCTGTTCCTCGAACAGCTGGCGGCCCTCGCGGGCGACGGGATCACGGACGAGATCGCCCCCTCGGCCGAGGCCGTGCTCGGGGCGCGCATCGAGCCGCTGTCCGCGTCCGCCCGGCACGTCCTCGCCTGCCTGGGCGCGGGCGGGCAGGGCGTCGCGCCCGGCGATCTCGACGCGGTGTGCGACCTGCGGGAGGCGGAGCTGCACGCGGCGCTTGAGGAGCTGGACTCGGCCGGCCTCCTCGGGAACCGCATCGCGGCCGAGGTGGCGTACGCGCAGATGGTCCTCGGCGACCGGGCGAAGGTGCACGTCGCCCTGGCGGAGGGGCTGCTGCGGGCGGTGCAGGACGATCCGACCGTGCTCGACCTCGCCGTGCTGCACGCGGTGCGCGGGCTGGGGTTCTGGCGGGAGTTCGACCCGGGGTCGGCGGGGACGCGGGCGGCCGGGGAGCTGACGGCGCGCTCGCTCGTCGCCGCCGCGCGGCAGGCCATCGCCAGGTCGGAGGTCGCGCGCGCCGTGGAGCTGTGCGGGCGGGCGCTGGCGCTGGCGGGCGGGGACGCGGCGCTGACGCTGGAGATCGCGGCGCTGGACACGTACGCGCTGGTGGCGACCGGCAGGCCGGACGCGGCGCTGGCGCGGATCGCGGAGGTGTCCGGCGGAGCGGCCACCGTGTCGGCCGATGTGTCGGCCAATGTGTCGGCGGCGTTCCACCTGCTCGTCACCGAGACGGTGCTGCGCGACCGGGAGAGCCCCCGGCTGCGGGCGCTCGCGGCGTCGGTCGACGACCCCACGGCGCTGGCCAGGCTGGAGACGTGGGACGGGCTGCGGGCGGCCCGCGCGGGCGACTACCCGCGGGCGGAGGAGCTGCTGGAGTCGGCCCACGGGCGGATGCGGCGCTTCGGCATGGGCCTGGGGACGGCGGAGGTGTACGGGAACCTGTCGCTGTTCCTCGTCTACGGGGACACGCCCGTCACCGCGGCGCTCGGACGGTGCCTGGCCCTGCGCGACGAGGTGGCGGACGCGCCGCTGCTGCACGCGGTGGTGAGCTGCTCGGCGGCGATGCTCGTGCAGCTGTCGGGCGACGCGGAGGGCGCGCGGGCGATGGCCGCCGAGGCGTACGGCGTGTTCGACGGGATGGGGCACGAGGCGGGCAGGGCGGGCGCCCTGGAGTTCCGGGGCCATGTGGCGGAGCTGGCGGGCGACCTGCCGGGGGCGGCCGGGCACGCGCGGGCGGCGGCGCGCGCGTACGAGGAGCTGGGCGCGGACCGGACGGCGGCGCACTGCGCGATGCGGGCGTACGTGCTGGACGGCGGCGAGCCGCCGCGGCGGCGCCCTGACGGGCAGGACAGCTGGGAGACGCGGGTGCTCCAGGAGCAGGTCGCGGCGCTGCGCGCGCACGCGGCCGGGGAGGCGGAGACCGCCGGGGCGCGTCTGGACCGGGCGTTCGAGGAGATCGGCCGGATACGGGGCGACGGGGTACGGCTGCTGCCGCTGCTCGGCTGCCTGCGGGTCGCCGGGCGGATCGGGGACGAGGTGCGGTACCGGCGCATGCGCAGGGCGGTGGACGAGGCGTGGCGGCGCAGGGACGCCGGGAGTGGCGGCAGTTTCCCCGGCGGCCTGTGGGGAACCCGGGGGGCGTGAACCGTCCCGCGTCCCGGTCCGGGCCAGGGCCCTCCGCCGGGGCCGTGGCCCGCACACGCCTGCGCCACACGCGGCCGACCGACCCCGGGTACCTGCGCAAGCGCCATGGGCGCGGCTTCCGCTACCTGGACGTGGACGGCCGCCCGCTGCGCGACGAGGCGGCGCTGGAACGGATCGGCGGCCTGGTGATCCCGCCCGCGTGGCGTGACGTGTGGATCTGCGTGCATCCGGAGGGGCATCTCCAGGCAGTGGGGACCGACGCGGCGGGCAGACGGCAGTACCGATACCACGAGGAGTTCAGGGCGCAGCGGGAAACGGCGAAGCACAAGAACGTGCTGGAGGTCGCGGAAGCACTCCCCCGCATACGGTCGGGCGCAGCGGTTCATCTCGCGCAGCGCGGGCTGACGCAGGAACGGGTGCTGGGCATGGCGGCCCGCCTGCTCGACATGGGGTTCTTCCGGGTGGGCAGCGAGCGGTACACGGACCAGCACAACACGTACGGCCTGACGACGCTGCTGCGCGAGCACGTGCGGTGCGGCGACGGGCGGGCGACGTTCGTCTACCCGGGCAAGCACGGGAAGCAGCAGGTGCAGGCCGTGGTGGCGCCGGAGGTGTGCCGGGTGGTGACGGCGCTGCGCCGCAGGCGCGGTGACGGGGACCGGCTGCTGGCGTACTGGGCGGACGGCGCGTGGCACGACGTGACGGGCGAGGACCTCAACGCGTACCTGAAGGACCTCGGCGGGGTGGGCGTCACGGCCAAGGACTTCAGGACCTGGCACGGCACCGTGCTGGCGTCCGTCGGCCTGGCCGTGTCGCGCAACGCCGCCCGTACCGAGGCGGCGCGCAAGCGCGCCGTCGCGCGGACGGTGCGCGAGGTGGCGGACTACCTGGGGAACACCCCGGCGGTCTGCCGCGCGTCGTACATCAACCCCCGGGTGATCGAGCTGTACGAGCGCGGGGTGACCGTGGAGTCCGCGCTGCAGCGTCTCGGCGCGGGCGCGGGCGACGGGAGCCCGGCGACGCAGGGCGCCGTGGAGGACGCGGTGCTGCGGATGCTGCGCACGGGCCGCTCCCCGCGCGGCTGAGCGGGCGGCGCCGCCGGGGCGGCGGACGGGCGACCTGACGGCGAGTCACCGCACCCGTTCTTCCTGATCTGCGCGGGTATCGACACAATGACCCCGTTTGCTGGCGCGGATGCGGGGAAACCAACCGTGGGTCATGCCCGCGGGCGGGGGCCTGTCGATCACACGAGGGAGCAACTGCATGCTGGTGCTGGTGGCCGCCCATCTGGTGTGCGCCGCCGTCCTCCCCCTGCTCCCGGTCCGCACCGGCCGCGCCGTGTGGGTGATCGCCGCCGTACCGCCGCTCGCGACGTTCTGGTGGGCGCTGCTGTGGGCGCGCCGGGTCCTCGACGGGGAGGTCCTGCGCCAGGAGCTGTCGTGGGCGCCGTCGCTGGGCCTCGGACTGGACTTCAGGCTCGACCCGCTGGCGCTGCTGCTCGTCCTGGTGGTGAGCGGCATCGGCGTGCTCGTCATCGCGTACGCGTCCGCCTACGACTCCGAGGACGCGGGCAGGCAGGCCGGGCTGCTGACCGGCTTCGCGGGGCTGATGCTCGGGCTGGTCACGGCGGACAACCTCTTCGTGCTGTACGTCTTCTGGGAGCTGACGACGATCGCGTCGTTCCTGCTCATCGCGGGGCGGCGGCCGTCCACCGAGCGCCGCAGGGCGGCCGAGCAGTCGCTGCTGACGACCGTGGCGGGCGGCCTGGCCATGCTGCTCGGCCTGGTGATGCTCGGTCAGGCGGGCGGCACCTACCGGATCTCGGCGCTGATCGCCGATCCCCCGAGCGGCGGGGTCGTCCCGGCCGCGCTGGTGCTGCTGCTGGTGGGCGCCTTCACGAAGTCGGCGCAGTACCCGTTCCACTCCTGGCTGCCCGCCGCGATGGTCGCGCCGACGCCGGTGAGCGCCTACCTGCACGCCGCCGCGATGGTGAAGGCGGGCGTGTACCTGGTCGCGCGTTTCGCGCCCGGCTTCGCCGACGAGGCGGTCTGGCGGCCCCTGGTGCTGGGCGTGGGGCTCGGCAGCATGGTGTTCGGGGCGTGGCACGCGCTGCGGGAGAACGACCTCAAGCGCATCCTGGCGTTCGCCACGGTCAGCGAACTGGGCATGCTGATCGCGCTGTTCGGGGCGGGCACGCGGACGGCCGTCCTGGGCGGCGCGGTGATGCTGCTGGCGCACGCGCTGTTCAAGTCGTCCCTGTTCATGGTGACGGGCCTGATCGACCACGAGACCGGGACGCGCGACCTGCGGCGGCTGTCGGGCCTGGGACGGCGGATGCCCGTCGTCCTGGTGGTGGCGGTGCTGGCCGCCGCGTCGATGGCGGGGCTGCCGCCGTTCATCGGCTACGTGGGCGAGGACGCCGCGTTCGACGGCTACCTGAACGACCATCTGCCGGGCGGCGCGTGGGCGCTGCTGTGGTTCTTCGTCGCCTCGACCCTGACGGTGACGCTGGCCGCGCGGTTCGTGTGGGGCGCCTTCGCGTGCAAGCCGGGCGTGCCCGACCGCGAGCCGGGGCCGACGCCGTGGGGGCTGCTGTGGCCGGCCGCCGTGCCCGCCGTATTGGGGCTGCTGCTCGGCGTGTGGCCGTCCCTGACGGGGCATCTGACCGAACCGTGGGCCGATGTGTTCCACGGCACGGCCCACGAGTCGTACCACGTCACGCTGTGGCACGGCCTGTCGTTCACGCTGCTGCTCGCGCTGGCCACGTTCGCCCTGGGCGGCGCGCTGCACGCGGTGCGCGGCAGGGTGATCGCCCTGCAGCGGCGACTGCCCCGCCCCCCTGACGGCCAGTTCGTGTACCGCCAGACCGTGCGCGGTACGGTCGGGCTCGCCGTGCGGGTGACGCGTTTCCTCCAGGTCGGTTCCCTGCCCGCGTACCTCACCGTCGTGCTCGCCACGGTGGTGCTGCTGACGGCGGGGGCGCTGTTCGTGGGGGCGTCGCCGATCGGCGATGTGCCGCTGTGGCAGTCGGTGTCCGAGGTGCCGCCCGCGCTGATCGTGCTGGCGTGCGCGGTGGCGGTGGCGATGACGCGCCAGCGGCTGGCGGCCGTGCTGCTCACCGGCGCCGTGGGCTACGGCGTCGCGGTGCTGTTCGTCGTGCGGGGCGCGCCGGACCTGGCGCTCACGCAGTTCCTCGTCGAGACGCTGACGCTGGTCGTCACGGCGCTGGTGCTGCGGCGGCTGCCCCCGCGCTTCACGCCCGAGCCGCAGCGCCTCAACTCCCGCTGGACGCGCGGCGTCGTCGCGGTGGCGACCGGCGCGGTGGTGACGGTGCTGGCGCTGGTGGCGACGCACGCGCGGGCGCCGTCGTCCCGGCGCCCCGACTACACGGGCCGCGTGCACGAGACCGGCGCGGAGAACGCGGTGAACGCCATCATCGTCGAGTTCAGGGCGCTGGACACCATCGGGGAGATCTCCGTGCTGATGATCACCACGGTGGGCGTGCTGAGCCTGGTCCGCGTGTGGGGCGGCGCGGGCGCCGAGCCGAAGGGCTCCCGCGCCGCGGCCGGTCCCGGCGGCCCCCCGCCCGCCGCCCGTGAGCCGTCCGCCGAACGCTCCCCCGCCGCCCGCTGGGACGCCCCGCGCGAGCAGTGGCTGCCGGGCGCCGGGGAACGCCCGGGCACCGAACGGTCGGTGCTCCTTGAGGTGATGACGCGGGCGCTGTTCTCGTCGATCGTCGTGCTGTCGCTCTTCCTGCTGTTCTCGGGGCACTACGGTCCCGGCGGCGGGTTCGCGGGCGGGCTGGTGGCGGGGCAGGCGTTCGTGCTGCGGTACCTCGTCGGCGGGCAGGCGGACCTGGGGCTCGCGACGCCGACCGACCCGAACCGCGTGCTGGGCGGCGGCCTGGTGATCGCGGCCGTCGTCGCGCTGGTGCCCGTCGCGTTCGGGCACGCGCCGCTGACGGCGTCGGTGTGGCACCTGACGGCGCCGGTGCTCGGCGAGGTCCACATGAGCACCAGCGTGTTCTTCGACATCGGCGTGTACCTGCTGGTCGTCGGCGTCATCCTCAAGCTGCTCGGCGCGGCGAGCGTGGTGGCGGGCGACCAGGACCGCGCCCCGGCCGGGGAGGGCGCCGCCCTGTGAGGACCCTCGACGTGACGATGGCGCTGGTGGTCGGCGGACTGTTCGCCACCGGCGTGTACCTGATGCTCCAGCGGTCCCTGATGCGGACGCTGCTCGGCTTCATCCTGCTGGGCCACGGCACGAACCTGCTGCTGCTCGTGTCGGGCGGCGCGCCCGGCGACGCGCCGGTGGTGCCGGAGGGCGAGCCGGGCGACAGCGGCCGGTTCGCGGACCCGCTGCCGCAGGCGATGGCGCTGACGGCGATCGTCATCACCTTCGGCATCACGACGTTCCTGCTGGCGCTCGCGTACCGCTCCTGGCGGCTCGCCGGGCACGACGAGGTGCGCGACGACATCGAGGACCGGCGCATCGGCACGGTCGGCGAGCGCGCCGACGCGGAGCCGGCCGCCCTGCCGTCCGGCGAGGCGGACTGGCCCGACTCGGACTGGTACGAGACGGGCGGCCGCGACACGAGCCGGCGCGAGCGGGGCGGCGGCCCGGACGCGGGCGGGGACGGGGGCGCGCGATGACGACATGGCTGGTCGTCCTGCCCGTGCTCCTGCCGCTGCTCGCGGCCGGTGTCTCCCTCACCCTGGCCCGCCGCGCGGCGGCGCAGCGCCTGTTCACGGTCGTCGTGCTGACGGTGGTGCTGGCGGACGCGGTGGCGCTGCTGCTGCGCGTGGACCGCGACGGCACGGCGGTGGTGGCGGCGGGCGGGTGGGCGCCGCCGCTGGGCATCGCGCTGGTCGCCGACCTGCTGGCCGCACTGTTGCTGACGGTGGCGGTGCTGGTGGCGCTGGCCGTCCTGGTGTTCGCGGTGGGGCAGGGCACGGCGGGCGACTCGTCGGAGACGGCGGTGCCGTTCCACCCGGCCTACCTGCTGCTGGTCGGCGGGATCGGGCTCGCGTTCCTGTCGGGCGACCTGTTCAACCTGTTCGTCGCCTTCGAGGTGATGCTCGCGTCGTCCTACGTGCTGATCACGCTGAACGCGGGCGAGGCCAGGGTGCAGGCGGGGATGACGTACACGATGACGAGCCTCACGTCGTCGCTGCTCTTCCTCACCGCCATCGCGCTGCTGTACGCGGCGACGGGCACGGTGAGCTTCGCCGAGCTGGCGGAGCGCACGGCCGGGCTGCCGGGCGGTGTACGGACGGCGCTGGCGTCGTTCCTGCTGGTGGTCTTCGGCATCAAGGCGGCCGTGGTGCCGCTGCACTTCTGGCTGCCGGACTCGTACCCGACCGCGCCCGCGCCGATCACCGCCGTGTTCGCGGCGCTGCTGACGAAGGTCGGCGTGTACGCGATGGTGCGCACGCAGACGCTGCTGTTCCCGCGCGACGACGTGTGGTGGCTGCTGGTGGGCGCGTCGGTCGTCACGATGCTGATCGGCATCCTCGGCGCGATCGCCCAGGACAACATCAACCGCCTGCTGTCCTTCACGCTGGTCAGCCACATCGGCTTCATGCTGTTCGGCCTCGCCCTGTCGGACGCGGCCGGGCTCAACGGGACGATCCTGTACGTCGTCCACCACATCATCGTGCAGGCGTCGCTGTTCCTGGTGACCGGTCTCGTGGTGGCCCGCACGGGGACGTCCGCGCTGCACCGCATGGAGAGCGGCGAGGACGAGGGCGGCGCGTCGCCCCTGGTGACGGTGCTGTTCATACTGCCCGCGCTGTCGCTGGCGGGACTGCCGCCGTTCTCCGGGTTCATCGCGAAGTTCGCGCTGCTGCGCGCCGCGGCGGCGGACGGCGGCTCCGCGGCGTGGCTGCTCTCCGGCGCGGCGCTGGTGACGAGCCTGCTGACGCTGTACGCGATGATCCGCGTCTGGCGCGCGGTGTCGGCCCCGGCGGCGCGCAGGACCGAGGCGGTGGGCGCGGGCGGCAGGACGCTGACGGTCGGGGCGACCTCGGGCATGGTGCTGGCCGGGCTCGCCGTCGCCGTGTTCGCGGGCCCCCTGTCGCGCGTCACCGAACGGGCGGCGGACGACCTGAACCGGCCCGAGACGTACCGCCACGCCGTGACGGCCGAGGAGCACGGATGACGGCACACCCCGGGGGCCGCTCCCCCGCACGCCGGCTGCTGCGGCGGCTGCCCATGCTCGTGTGGCTGCTCGCGCTGTGGGTCGTCCTGTGGGCGTCGGTCAGTGCGGTCGTGGTGCTGGGCGGCCTGCTGGTGGGCGTGGTGGTGCTGGCGGCGTTCCCCATGCCGGAGGTCGCCTCGCGGGTACGGGCGCGCCCGGCGCGGATGCTGGAGCTGGCCGCGCGCATGCCGGGCAGCCTGGTGGTGTCGGCGGTGCGCGTCGGGTGGGCGGCGGTGCGCCTGGGGCCGCGCGTACCGGCGGCGGTCGTGGAGGTGCGGCTGGCGGCGGACAGCGATCTGCTGATCACCGCGACGGCCGTGCTGACGACGATCTCGCCCGGGAGTCTCGTCCTGGAGATCGACCGGGGGCGGCAGCAGTTGTATGTGCACGTCCTGCCGATGGAGGGCCCGCGCGCGGTCGCGGACGGGCGGCGGATGGTGCGGCAGCACGAACGGGCGGTGGTGCGCGCGCTGGGCCCCTCGTCCCAGGTGCGCGCGGTCGTCCGCGCGGCGCGGGCGGAGCAGGAACGGGCGCGGCGGGAGCGACGGGAGGAGACCGGGTGAACGTGGTGTACGCCGTGGCGCTGACCCTCGTGTCAGTGGCGGCGGGCCTGACGGCCGTGCGGCTGCTGCGGGGGCCGAGCACGCTGGACCGCATCGTGGCGCTCGACGTGCTGGTGACGCTGATCGTGACGGGCATCGCGATCGACGTGGCGGCGCGGGACGACCTGGCGGCCATCCCGCTGCTGCTGGTGCTGGCCCTGCTCGGCTTCATCGGGTCGATCACGGCGGCGCACCTCGTCGAGCAGCGGGAGGACCTGCGGTGAGCGTGGTCCTGAACCTGCTGACGGGCGTGTTCGTGATCACCGGGGCGAGCTTCAGCGTGCTGGCGGCGATCGGCGTGCTGCGGTTCCCCGATCCGATCAGCAGGCTGCACGCGGCGGCGAAGGCGCAGACGCTCGGGGTGCTGCTGGTGATGCTGGGCGTGGCCTTCCAGACACCGGCGAAGGAGGCGGTGGTGCTGGCGCTGGTGGTGGTGTTCCAGCTGATCACCGTGCCGGTGCTCGGGCAGGTGATGGGGCGCACGGCGTACCGGACGGGCGTCGTGCACCGCGAGTCGCTGTCGCCCGACGAGCTGGCGGAGCGGCTCGCGGCCGACGAGGAGGCGGAGGGGGAGGCGGAACGGGACGGCGGGCGCCCGGCGTCCTGACGCCCGTCAGGGCCGCGTGAGGTCGGCGAGCAGCGCCAGCGCGGCGGCCGAGGGGGAGCCGGGCTCGGCCGTGAACACGGCGATCCGCTGCCCCTCGTCCCGCGGCAGCGCCATGAACTCGGCGGCGAGGTCCATCGTCCCGACCAGCGGATGGCGGTACGTCCGGACGTCCGTCCCGCAGTCCCCCACCGTGTGCGCCGCCCACATGCGCGCGAAGTCCTGGCTGCCGACCGTCAGTTCGCCGATGAGCCGGTTCAGCTCCGGGTCGCCGGGGTGGCGGCCCGCGATGATGCGCAGGTCGGCGACCGTCGCCCGCGCCTTGCGCGTCCAGTCCGCGTACAGCTCCCGTGTGTGCGGGTCGAGGAACAGGAGCCGGGCGATGTTGGGCCGGTCGCGGAGCCGTTCGGGGGCGGCCGGGTCGGCGTGCCCGGCGAGCAGGGCGTGGCCCATGGGGTTCCAGGCGAGGACGTCGAGGAAGCGGCCCATCAGCACCACGGGCACGTCGCCGAGCGCGTCGATCATGGTGCGGACGCCCGGCCTGACGCGTTCGGGGCGCGCCGGGCGGCGCTGCTCGGGGGGCTTGGGGCGGGCGAGCGCGAAGAGGTGCCCGCGCTCCACGTCGTCCAGGCGCAGCACGCGGGCCACGGCGTCGAGGACGGCGTCGGACGCGTTGGGGCTCTGGCCCTGTTCGAGCCGCGTGTAGTAGCCGACGCTCACCCCCGCGAGCTGGGCCAGCTCCTCACGGCGCAGGCCAGGGACGCGGCGGCGCCCGCCGTACAGCGTCAGCCCGGTGTCCTCGGGCCGCAGGCGCGCGCGGCGCGACCGCAGGAATTCGCCCAGTTCGGCCTGTGTGCTCATGCGGGCCAGTCTCCCCCACGCGCGGCGCGCCAGCCTGCCCCTGCCAGAGGTACCCCTGGCGGGGGGCTGGGTACGCCGGGCGGGCCGTACGAGGGTGGCAGTGCAAGCACAGCAGCACAGCAGGCACGGAGGAGTACGACATGAGGATCGTCGTCATAGGGGCGAGAGGCACCATCGGCGGCGCAGTGGCGGACGCCCTGGCGCAGCGGCACGAGGTCGTACGGGCGTCGCGCGGCGGCGACGTACGGGTGGACGTGGCGGACGCGGCGTCGGTGGAGGCCTTGTTCGAGGGGATCGGCCCGGTGGACGCGGTGGTGTGCGCGGCGGCGAACGGGGCAATGGCGCCGCTGGAGGGGAGCAAGGACGAGGAGTACTGGCGGGGGCTCGACGCGAAGCTCGTCGGGCAGGTGAACCTGGTGCGGCGCGCCCTGCCGTGGGTGCGGGACGGCGGGTCGGTGACGCTGACGGCGGGCCGTATCCCGGAGGGGATGCGGGACATGACGCTCGGGCACCTGGTGAACGCGGGTCTGGCGGCGTTCGTCCACGGCGCGGCGGCGGAGATGCCGCGCGGCGTCAGGCTGAACGTGGTCAGTCCCGGCTGGGTGAGCGAGACACTGTCCGCGCTGGCCATGGACCCGGCCGGGGGCACCCCGGCGGCGGTGGTCGCCCGCGCGTACGCCGAGGCGGTCGAGGGGACGGCGCACGGCCGGACGCTGGAGCCCTGACCTGGGCCGTGTAGCGGAAGTGCGCGTGGCGCAGCTCGACGCGTATTGGTTCTGCGGGTGCGGTGCCCCGGGGGTGGGCCGAGCGTCAGCCACCGGGCCGTTCCAGGAAGTCGGAGAGATGACGGTTGGCCCCGGGCGGGACGGCGTGCGGTAGCGCGTGATGGGACACCCCCTCCAGCACGGTCGTCGTGACGCGTGGGAGCAGTGCTGCGGCACGAGCTGCCGCCTTGGAGGAGTTGTGGGTCCTGCTGTTTCCGGCGAGGAGCAACAGGACCGGCAGGCTCAGGCCGCGCAGGGCGTCCGGTGCCGGGCGCGGCCCGGTGACGGGCCGGAGAGCGGGGAACCCGGCGGCCGCCTCCTGCAGGGCGAGCCAGTCGGGGTCGAGGGTGCAGCCTCTGGTCTCCCACTCCAGGAAGGCGCGGACCCGGCGGGGTGTGGGCCGCAACAGCGACGGGAGTGCGTGCATCAGGTAGGCCGGACTGAACCCGGTGAAGCACTGGGTCGGGTCCAGAAGAACCAGGCGGCGTACCCGGTCGGGTGCGCGTAGGGCGTGGTGCAGTGCGATCCAGGCTCCGTACGAATGTCCGCCCAGGTTGGTCTCGGTCACTCCGAGGCCGTCGAGGAGCGTGTCCAGCCAGGCCGACAGGTCGGCGACCGTACGGGGGCGGCGGTGCCGGTCGGGGACGCTGCGTCCTGGGGCGCCGATCAGGTCGACGGCGAACACCCGGTGGGTGCGGGACAGTGCCGCGGCCTGGGCGTACCAGGACGCGGAGGTCGCGCCCCCTCCGCCGGGCAGGAGGACGAGCGAGGGTCCGTCGGCCGGACCGCACACGTTCACGTGGGTCGTGCCGAAGGGTGTGGGAACGGTCGCCGTCTCGCGAGCGGCGGGCCATTTGGCCATGACCTTGTCGTAGGCCATGCGGAAGTTGTCGGCGTCGTATGCACCGCGGGCGTTCATGAACGGCAACCCCTCTAGTATCTCGCTCAGCAAGATATCTGCTGAGCGAGACACTACGTGGAGGTGGTCCGTGCCCGGCCTGGAGGGTGAGGAACTCGTCGAACGAGCCGCGCCGGGACCCGAGATGGAGATCGTCCACCTGCTCCGCGCGGTGGCCGTCGGCCTGGGCGGACACAGTGCGCGGTTCGCCCAGCGCAACGGCATGCACCCCACGGACGTGCGGGCGCTGATCGCCCTGATGGACGCCGCCCGCGCCGGCGAGCGGACCACAGCGGGGCAGCTCGGCTCGCTGCTCGGTCTCAACTCGGCGGGAAGCACAGCGCTGGTCGACCGGCTGGAGCGGGCCGGGCATGTGCGGCGGGTGCGCGATGCGCAGGACCGCCGCAAGGTCACCATCGAAGTGGAGGAACGGGCGGTCGTCCTGGGCCGGACCCACTTCGGACCGCTCATCGAGCGGGCGTTGGGCCTGTTGCGGGGGTACGACGAGCGGGAGCTTGCCGCGGTCAGGAACTTTCTGACCGGGATGCGGGACGCAGCCGATTAGGACATGTCCGGGACGTTCCGGTCACAGCCACTCGTCGACGGCCGCGACGACGACGGTTGCCTCATGACGAACGGCTTTTGGGGAGTATCGGAACGGAATTCAGCGATAGTCGCTGATTACCCCGCTGACTGCGCGGGGCGGGGCAGAGCCGGCGTACTGTCCGTTTCGCCGAGCGTGGCCCGGCAGCCTTTCAGTTCGGGTACGTACTTGTAGATCGTGTTGCGGGTGACGCCGAGGAACTTGGCGATCGAGGTGACGGTGTTCTCTGGGCGGGTGAGCGCTTGAGTTGGCGGGGATGAGCGTGGGAGGTGGCGAGGTTCTGCTCCGTGAGCTTGGGTTGGGCGGGTGGTCTCGCGGGCTGACAAGAGCGCAGATGGTCAGTCCCGAGTGTTGTTGAACCAACGGAAGAACTCTTCGAGGCCCGACGTGGACACAGAGCCTCAGTGCTGATCCGATCCCTCAGCCCGTACCGGCGACGAGTGCCTCGCCGAGCGGGGTGCGGCGGTAGAGCACGGACCGTCCGGACCGGGCGCGGACGAGCAGTCCCGCGCCTCGCAGGATGGCGAGGTGGTCTCCTACCGCGCCGGGTGTCATGGCGAGGCTTCGGGCGAGGTGGCTGGTACTGGCCGGGGCGTCCAGCGCCAACAGCAGCCGGGCTCGGGACCGGCCGATCAGAGCGGTCAGCGCGTCCGGTCGGGGGACGGTCTCCTGCTCGCCCCACAGGGCGGCGGTGCCGCGGGCACGATAGACCAAGGTCCTGGGCCAGGGCCAGGGGTCTGCCAGGTGGGCGGCGATGTTCGCGACGAAGACCGAGGGGATCAGCAGGAGTCCGTCGCCGGCGAGGCGGACTGGTTCGACGTGGGAGAAGTGGCCGATCTCGATACCGCCGGCTTGCCAGGTGATGCTCGGGTGCAGGCTCTCGATGGTCGTGACCCATCCGTGTTCGCCGATCGTACCCACCCGGTGCACGACGTCGCGCTCACAGATCGCGCGCAGTTGCGGCCAGTCCGCGGCGAGCAGCTCGTGCCAGGCCCGGTCCATCGCCTCGGCGATCCTGGAGACGGCGTCCGTCGAGTCCAGCACCGCGCGTACGCGGGGATCACCGGCGGACGGGCCGGTCGCGTGGGTGGCGATTTCGAGGCGGGCCGCTTCCAGCGGTGTGGCCCGGATCATGGCCAGGTCGTCTGCCCAGGTCTGGTTGAGGCCGCGAGGGGGCGGGGCGACGAAGCTCGGCCCGGATCGCGGGTTGTGCAGCGCGAGGGCGGCGTTCAGTCCACTCTCGCGGCGAAGCCGTTCGAAGGCCGGGAGGAGCCGGGTGGCCCAGGCGCGCGGCAGCGGTCTGTCCTGGCCGGCGAGTGAGCGCAGCAGGAGGCAGAGGTCCAGCGCGGGCGACAGCGCGAAGCGGCTGCGCAGCAGGTCCTCGACGGAGACTTCGAAGCGGAGCACCGCGCCATGCTACCGAGGGACGTCTGTTCCGATTCGTCCAGCGACGAATCATTGGTGTCGGGCGCGGGAGCACGGCGAGGTTGGGCGTCATGACCCCAACCGCCGAGCCCGCGCAGGGCGATCACCGTGCCACCTACCGGGAGGTGCTGGCCGAGCCGCGATTCCGGCTGCTCTTCGCCACACGCGCCGTCGCGATCACGGCGGACATCCTGCGGATCACCACGTTCTCCGTGCTGGTCTTCTCGGCCACCGGCTCCGCGTCGCTGAGCGCGGCAGCCTTCGGTATCGGCTTCATCCCGCAGCTGTTCGGCTCGCTGTTGCTGGGGTCACTTGCCGACCAACTGCCGCCCCGCGCGCTCATCACCGGCGGCTACGCCTTGACGTGCGCCGCCGCCCTGCTGCTCGCCCTGGTGCGGATGCCGGTCCCGGCAAGCCTCGGTGTCGTGGCGCTGGTCTCTCTCGCCACACCGGTGTTTCACGGCGCGTCAAGTCGGCTGGTCGCCGAGTCGCTGGAGGGTGACGCCTATGTACTGGGCCGTTCACTGAACAACATCGCCGGTGCCGGCGCGCAATTGCTCGGTCTGGCGCTAGGCGGTGCAACTGTCGCGGCACTCGGCCCACGCCGGGCGCTCGCGGCCAGCGCCGTCCTCTACCTCGGCTGCGCGCTGGCCATCCGCATCCGGCTGCCCCGGCTGCAACCGGGAGAGTCCGGCGGCACACCCGGCAGCGCCGGGAGCGACAGCGGGGCCGTCCGTGCAAGCCTGCGAGGTGCAGGCCTGCTGCTGCGCCGACGCACGGTGCGACGGCTGATGCTGGCCCAGTGGCTACCTGTCGCGTTCGTAGCGGGCTCGCAAGGCCTCCTCGTCGCCTACTCGGGAGAACGCCATTTCGCGCCCGGCTGGTACGCGGTGCTGATGGGCTGTCTTCCGGTCGGCATGCTTGTCGGTGACCTGCTGGTGGGCCGACTGCTACGGCCGCCCACCCGGGAGCGACTGGTAGTGCCGTTGATCGCGCTGACGGGACTACCGCTGGTCGGCTTTGCTGCCCAGCCCGGGGTAGGCGTGTCGTCCTGTCTGCTGCTGCTCAGTGGCCTCGGATACGCCTACCAACTCGGCCTGCAACGCCCGTTCCTCAACGCCCTGCCGCAGGATGGCCGGGGCCAGGCCTTCAGCCTGCTCGGCGCCGGCAGCATCACGCTACAGGGCGTCGGGGCGGTCTGCCTGGGCGCGGTGGCCGCGGCCATCGGAACAGGCGGCGCAATCGCCCTGGCAGGCGGCGTGGTGGCGCTTTCCGCCGGCTGGATTCTCACCTGGCACCCGCCCCGTCCGAAGGCGTCTGCACCCGCGAGATCGTACAGAAAACGGCGCCTCTCAAAATGCTGAGCACGTCAGCTCTTTGACACCGTTTCTTGCGCACGATCCGGCACCGGCCCGACTGGGGTCCTCGGTCAGGAAGGTACCGGGCATCCGCACCGTGCCCCGGACGCGGAGCCGCACGCCGTCGGTCAACCGCCCCGGCGGCCAGACGGGCGGCCGCCGGCTGTTCACCTGTGAGATCTCCTCGCCCCGCGAGACGCGAGTCTCCGCAGTCCAAGATCCGCTGTCGGCACACGGCCTAGACGGCGGCCGTCTCCACGGTGCACAGCGGGTCGTCGTGGAACGGGCGCAGCTGTGCGGCGGTCGCGCCCGCGTCGGTGATCAGGGTCCACGGGCGGTCCAGCGTGGCCCACCAGTGCGAGTCCGCGCGGCCGAGCTTGCCCGCGTCGGCCAGGACGTAGAGGTCGCGCGAGCGGTCGATCATCAGCTGCTTGAGCGCCGTCTGCTCCGGCCGCGCCTCGCAGATGCCCCGGCCCGCGACCACGCCGTCCGCGCCGAGGAACACGGCGTCGGCCGTCAGCCGGGCGACGGCGGCCTCGGCCAGCGGGCCGACCATGCCGAGGCTGAGCGGGCGGACCGTGCCGCCGAGCACGACCAGTTCGACGCCGGGCACGCCGGCCAGCACGTTGATCGAGGTCAGTCCCGGCGTGGCGACCGTGAGGCCGCCCCGCGCGGCGAGCCGGACGGCGAGGGCGCCGACCGTCGTCCCCGCGTCGAGGAGGACGAGGCGGCAGCCCGCCGCGTGCCGGTCGGCGTGCCGGGCGATGGCGGCCTTCTGCGGCCCGGCGAGCCGCTCGCGCTCCTGCAGCGACTGCTCGTCCTCGCCGCCGGGCGACAGGGCGCCGCCGTACGTCCTGACGATCCCGCCCGTCTCGGAGAGGCGGGCCAGGTCGCGGCGGATGGTGGACTCGGAGACGGCGTACCGCTCCGCCAGTTCGGCGACCGCGATGGGCCGCGCCTGGAGGAGGCCGCGGATCTCCTCGCGCCTCGCCGCCCCGTTGAGCATGGTCCGCCGTTCCCTTCCCCGCGCCGCCGTCCCGGCACTGCGAGAACCCTACGCAGCGCCGTCCTTCGGGGCCAGTTCGACGGCCTGGCGCAGCGCCTCGACCATGCTGGCCTCGTCGGCCCTGCCGGTGCCCGCGATGTCGAAGGCGGTGCCGTGGTCCACGCTGGTGCGGATCACGGGCAGGCCGACGGTGATGTTGACGCCCGCGTCGAGGCCGAGGACCTTGACCGGCCCGTGGCCCTGGTCGTGGTACATGGCGACGACGAGGTCGAAGTCGCCGCGCACCGCGCGGAAGAACACGGTGTCGGCGGGCAGCGGGCCCTGCGCGTCGATGCCGTCGGCGCGGACCGCCTCGACGCCCGGCACGACCTTGGCCTCCTCCTCGCCGTGGCCGAACAGCCCGTTCTCGCCCGCGTGCGGGTTGATGCCGCACACGGCGATCCGCGGGTGCTCGACACCGGCGGCGGTCAAGGTGGCGTGGCCGCGCCTGATGGTGCGTTCGACCAGGCCGGGCTCGATGCGCGCGACGGCGTCCACGAGGCCGATGTGCGTCGTCACGTGGATGACGCGCAGGCTGGGCGCCGACAGGAGCATGGACACCTCGTCGGTGCCGGTGAGTTCGGCGAGCAGCTCGGTGTGGCCGGGGTACTTGTGCCCGGCGGCGTGCAGCGCCTCCTTGTTGAGCGGCGCGGTGCAGATGGCGGCGACGCGGCGCTCGGACGCGAGCCGCGTGGCGGCGGCGACGTACTGGTACGCGCCCTCGCCCGCGACCGGGGAGAGGCGGCCGAACGGCAGGTCGGCCGGGATGTTGCGCAGGTCGACGCAGTCGACGGTGCCGGGCTCCCAGGCGGCCTCCTCGGGGCTGTCCACGGCCCGGACGCCGAGCCGTACGCCGGTCAGCTCGACGGCGCGGCGCAGCCGGGCGGCGTCGCCGACCACCAGCGGCCGGAACGGCAGCGCGGCGGCCTCACCGGCAAGGGCCTTCACGACGACCTCGGGGCCGACGCCCGCGGCGTCTCCCATGGTGATGGCGACTACGGGGTGGGACATGGGGTCAGCTCTCCTGGGTTGCGGTGGGACGGACGACGGGACGGGGGGCGTCGGGCAGGGCGCGGACGACGCGCAGCAGTGTGCCCGCGTCGCCGAACGCGCCCGCCTTCGTGACGACGGGCAGGCCGTCGGGGGTGCGCAGCAGCACCACGCCCGGTTCGGCCTCGCCGTGGACGGTGAGGGCGCGTACGCCCGCGGCCAGCAGGACGGCGCGCGCCGTCTCGCCGCCGGTGACGACGAGCGTGCCCGCGGCGGGCAGTGCCGGGCGTACGGCCGCCGCGAGGCCCGCGGCGACGTCGGCGGCGCGCTCGGGGCGGAGGGGCTCGTCGGGGTCGGGGAAGACGATGGCGGGCCGTCCGGCGCGCAGGGCCTCGGTGATGCGGGCGGTGGTCGCGGCGGCCGGTGCGTCGAGCCGTACGGGTACGGGCGTGGCGGGCAGGCCGGTGACGAGCGCGTCGCGCTGGGCGTGGGCGAGGTCGCTGCGGCTGCCGACGCAGACGAGGGCCGGGCGGTGGGCACCGGCCGCCGTGACGTCGGTGGCGGTGTCGGCGGGGGTGGCGCGGGGCGCGGCGGCGGTGAGGTGCTGCGCGAGGCCGCCGGAGCCGACGAGCAGCACGGGCAGCCCGGCGCAGGCGCGTACGAGGCGGGCGAGGTCGTCGTCGGTCTCCGCGTCCACGACGAGGGCGTCGGCGTCGGCGGCCGCGAGCGTACGAGCCGGGTCGCCGGTGCGTAGTTCGCGCAGGCCGAGGGCGGCGACGGTCAGGCCCGCCGCCGTGAGCTGGGCGGCGAGCGGCGTGCGGCCGGGGTGCCGCGTCTCGACGGGCTCGCCGTCCACGAGGACGCGGCCGTCGCGGACGGTGCGCCCGGTGGCGGGGAACGCGGGGGTGACGACCGCGATGTGCCGCCGCCCGGTGCGGCGGGCCAGCGCGGCGAGGCAGGCGGCCGTCTCGGGGCCGATGTTGCCGCGCAGGGTGGAGTCGATCTTCTTGTAGACGAGGGTGCCGGGGGCGGCGCGGTCCAGGACGGCCGCGGCGCGGCGCGCGGCGGCCTCGCCCGGCAGGTAGCGGCTGTCGGTGTCCACGGCGACGGCGGTGGCGTCCGGCCAGGGGGCCCCGGGGTCCAGGACGACGCCGGTGCGGGCGCGGGCGGCGAAGGCGACGGCGCTGTCCGCGGCGCCCGAGAGGTCGTCCGCGACGATCAGGACGGCCGGGGCGGTCATGGCCGCCGCCCCCGGGCGGCGTGGTGCGTGTCGGTCTCCGGCTCCACGGCGGTCTCCGGCTCCACGGCGGGCTGCGCGTTCTGCGCAACGGGCGGCGGCGCCTCGGCCTCGGCGGCGGCGGGATCGGGCGCGACGGCGTCCGGGTCGCGGCGCTGGAGGCGCTTGTAGTAGGCGAGGGTGATCACCGGGACGAGCAGCGACGTCACGACGACCGACGCGGCGACCAGGACGGTGGCCTCGGCGGCGGCCTCCTCGTACGCCGGGTTGGCGGCGGCGACGAGGGCGGGGACGGCCGCCGCGTTGCCCGCCGTGCTGGCCGCGGCGAGACCGGCGAGCCCGTTGCCGCCCACCAGCCGGTCGGCGGCGAAGAGCGTGCTGCCGCTGACGACCAGGACGAACAGGCCCAGCCCGATGCCCAGCAGCCCGGCGGTCCACACCGTGCCCAGGTCGATGCCGGTGCCGAGCGCGAAGCCGAAGAAGGGGATGCACACCGGCACGGCGGGGGCGAGGAACTTCCGCATCTGCGGGTCGAGGTTGCCGAGGATCATGCCGACGAGCAGCGGCATGATCGCGCCGAGCATCGTCTGCCAGGGGAACGCCGACAGACCGGCCACGCCCAGCGTCACCATGGTCAGGAACGGGCCGGACTCCAGGCTCATCAGGGAGTACGCGGCGGCGTCCTTCGAGCGGCCGAACTGCCCCATCAGCGCCATGTACAGGCCGCCGTTGGTGTCGTTCAGCGCGGCGACCACGGCCAGCGTCGAGATGCCCGCGAAGGCCCCGCCGTCCACCGGCGTCTCGCCGATGAAGTGCCCGAGGACCACGCCGACGATGATCGCGACGACGGCCTTGGTCGCGAGCAGCGCGCCGCCCTTGCGCAGGATGTAGGGCGTCGTGCGCACGTCGATCGTGGCGCCCATGCACACGTAGAAGACGGCGAGGATCGTCAGCGACCCGGAGAAGAGTGCTCCGGTGAACGAGCCGAAGTACTCCCCCGTGCCGGAGTGCGCGGTGTTGATCACGGCGCCGAGCAGCAGCGGGACGAGCATCATCCCGCCGGGGACGCGCTCGATTCCTGCCTTGATCGGTAGAGACATGTGCGGGCCTGCCTTCCATCCACCTCTTCGTGGGCCGGCCACCCTCCGGGCGGCCGGCACGTCGGCGACCCTACGACCGCTTGCGCGTTTTGCGCAACCTGCTCACTTCGCGCATCCGGAAAAGCGCGGGGGACGCCCCCACCATGGACCCGAGGGCGAAAGCAGGGCAAATATCGCGTACATGATCATGCCGACCACACCGGACAGCCGCGGGGGCGGAACGCGCCGCCCCACGCCCACACGCTGCCGACGCTCCGGGGCCGTGATCGGCCCGGCAGACCCGTATCGGGCCCCTTGCCACGCGGCTCCGACCAGTCGGGGAAGGAGCCGAGGCCGGGACGCCGCCACCCGCCCCATCCCCCGGCCGCCGACGCCCTGGGCCGTCATCGGGCGCGCGGCAGCCCGTAAGCAGTCAACTGACCTGTAAATGCGCGCGCTTGAGAGGAGCCGTACGCCCGAAGGGCGCTTGGCAGGAGGAGCCCCGCCCGCTCCGGAGCGCGTCGGGCGGGCCGGTGGCCGTCAGGCTCCCGGCAGGGGGAGGCCGAGGGCTTCCCTGATGGCTGCGGCCAGCGCGTACGTCGTGGAGGCCGGGGTCCAGTCGTCCGTCAGGCGGTTCTTCGCGACGGCGAGGGAGAAGCGGTGCGCGGGGTCCGCGAAGCCGATGCTCTCGCCCACCCCGTCGTGCCCGAAGACGCGCGCGTGCCCCATCGGCGTGCCGGGCCTGCCGAGGACGTAGCCGAGGCCGCGCCGCATCGGTTTGCCGAGAGTGGCGTCGATGCCGTGCACGGCGGTGGCCGTCGCGGTGGTGATCCGGTCCGGTGACAGCAGGCGTACGCCGTCGAGTTCGCCGCCGCGCGCGAGCGCCGCGTACAGCCTGGCGAGGCCGCGCGCCGTGCCCACGGCGGACGACGGGACGCAGGCGCCGAGCCGCAGCGGATGGTTGGCCTGCGCGGCGGACGACAGCGTGCGCAGCGGGGTGTCCGCCGGGGCGTGCCGCGCGGGAACGGCGCCGGTGTCGGCGGCCTCCGCGTGGTGCGCCACGCGCGGCAGCGCCTCACCGGGTATGCCGAAGTCGAGGGAGCCGTCGATGCCGAGGGGCCCGGTGATCTCCTCGCGGACGAAGCGGTCCGGCCGCCTGCCGTCGGCGCGGCGTATCGTCTCGCCGAGCAGCCAGCCGAAGACCACCGGGTGGTACCCCGAGCGCGTGCCCGGCTCCCCCACGGGCGTCATGTCGGCCACCACGGCGCAGGCGCGGTCCCAGTCCGCCATGTCGCCCAGCGTGAAGTCGTCGGGCAGGTGCGGTATCCCGGCCCGGTGGGTCAGGGCGTGCCGGACGGTGATCCGGTCCTTGCCGTGGACGCCGAACTCCGGCCAGTACGCGGCGACGGGCGCGTCGTAGTCCAGCACGCCCCGGTCGGCCAGCAGGTGGACCGCCGTGGCGGTCAGCCCCTTGCCGCAGGAGTACAGCTGGAACAGCGTGTCGCCGTCCACCGCGCGGCCCGTCGCCGGGTCGGCGGTCCCGGCCCAGGCGTCGACGACGAGCGCGCCGTCCAGCCAGGCCGCGACCTGGAGGCCGGTCTCCCGGCCCGACGCGACGTACGCGTGCAGCAGTTCCTCGGCCCTCGCCTGCGCGTCCATGCTGCGCCTCCCGCTTTCGTCCCCGCGCGATCGTCCGCCCCGCGCGGACCGCATGTCAACGGCCTTTCGCCGCCGGGCACCTCCGCGTTTTCGGCCAGTTGTGGCGCCGTTGTGTACCGATCGCGTTTGCTTCGCCCGGTTTCGCTCACCCGGTTCAGCGGGGCCGGCAGGGCGCCGGCCGCGCGGTGGACGGAGGACACCATGGCGATCCGCTGGGACAAGGAACGGGTCAGGGCGCAGGCGGCGGAGGAGATCGCGCGCAGCGATCCGGGCGAACGGGCGCTCGTGACGTTCCACGCGTTCGGCGCCTGGCGCCCGTGGAAGGTGCTCGACGCGGTCAACCACCTGCTGTCCAAGGACTGCTTCGTGACGCTGACGGAGCGGACGGTCGTCGTGCACGACACCGGCGGCTTCCGCTGGCCGGGGCCGCGCAAGCGGCGGTGGACGCTGCCGAGGGACGGCGGCTTCCTGGTCGAGGACTCGGGCCGTGGGTCGCTCGCCAGCCATGTGCGGCTGCGGCTGCCCGACGGCGCCGGGACGCTGCACTGCGACGTCGCGCACTTCTGGCAGCCCGAACTGGACCGCTTCGTGGACGAGTTGACCGGCGTGCCCGTGGGCTGATCCCGCTCCGGGCCGGGTGGCCGAAACGCCCCTTGGCAGCGCGCAGGGCGATGGGACAATCCGAACGCGCCACGTACCGACGCGTACCGCCCCGCACCGCCTGTCAGGAGCACGCCCCGCAGCCGGCCGCCCGGGAGGACCGGATGAGCATCCAGCGCACGCCCTTCGTCAAACGCATCGCCGCCACGGTGGCGACCCTGATCGCCGCGGCCCTCTTCGCACCGGCACCCGCCGGAGCGACGGCCGCGCCCCGCACGTACGGCGCCGCCGAGCTGGCGGACGCCCGCGCCGCCGTCGAGGCGGCCGACATCACCGGCACCGCCTGGTACACCGACACCGCGTCGGGGACCGTCCGCGTCCTCGCCGACACGACCGTCTCCGACCGCGACCTCGCCCGCCTGCGCGAGCGCGCGGACGACCTGGCGGGCGCGCTGGCGGTCGAACGGACCGGCGGCGTCTTCCGCCCGCACCTGCGCGGCGGCGAGCAGATCTTCAGCGGCGGCGGGAGCTGCGTCGCCGGGTTCAACGTGCGGGGCGGCGGCGTGGACTACGTCGCGACCGCCGGGCACTGCACGTCGCTCGGCGGCACCTGGTACACCAACCCGGCGCTGAGCGTCCCCATCGGCCCCGTCACCGGGTCGAGCTTCCCCGGCAACGACTACGGGATCATCCGCTACGCGAACTCCGCCGTCCCCCGGCCGGGGACCGTGATCTGCAACGGCCAGGAGATCGACATCACCGGCCCCGTCTCCCCGGCCGTCGGCCAGCGGGTGTGGCACTCGGGCCCGTCCGGCTGCCGCCCGGGCAACGTCACCGCCGTCAACGTCACCGTCAACTACGCGAACGGCATCGTCTCCGGCCTCACCGCCACCAACATCTGCTCCCAGCCGGGCGAAAGCGGCAGCCCCCTGTTCACGATCGACCCGTCCGGCACGACCGGCCGCGCGGTCGGCATCCTCTCCGGCGGCCAGGGCAACTGCACGAGCGGCGGCATGTCGTTCTACCAGCCGATCGCCGAGATCCTCGCCGTCTAC
This sequence comes from Streptomyces sp. NPDC049879, assembly GCF_044461265.1. Lineage (NCBI taxonomy): Bacteria > Bacillati > Actinomycetota > Actinomycetes > Kitasatosporales > Streptomycetaceae > Streptomyces > Streptomyces sp. NPDC049879. Next base: position 693,768 of record NZ_JBITKT010000003.1, read on the forward strand.
GGCCTCACCCTCCTCTGACCCCACCCGACGCCGGGCCCCGCCGACGCGCGGGCACGCGGGCGCCGACCTACGCTGGCGCCATGCCGGAACTGCCCGACGTCGAGGCTTTCCGCCGGGTCCTCGACGCGTGCGGCACGGGCCACCGTGTCGTACGCGTCGAGGTCGCCGACGCGGGCGTCCTGCGGGACGTGAGCACCGCCCGGCTGCGGCGCGGCCTGGAGGGCCGCCGCTTCCGGGCCGCCGAGCGGCGCGGCAAGTGGCTCCTCGGCCGCACCGACGGCCCGACCGTCCTGTTCCACTTCGGCATGACGGGCCGCCTGGTGCCCGCCGACGCGGGCGCGCCGCGCGAGCGCTGGGACCGGGTGGCGTTCCGCCTGGACGACGGGCGCGAGCTGCGCTTCCGCGACCAGCGCAAGCTGCGCGGCATCTGGCTCGCGCCCACCGACGAGGACGCCGAACGGGTCATCGGCGACCAGGGCCCCGACGCGCTGGCGGTCGGCGACGCCGACTTCGCCCGGCGCCTCGCCGGACGGCGCGGCGGCCTGAAGGGCGCCCTGCTCGACCAGTCCGTGGTGGCCGGGCTCGGCAACCTGCTGTCCGACGAGATCCTGTGGCAGGCCCGGCTGCACCCGGCCGCCCGCGCCGACCGCCTCACGGACGCGGAGCGCCGCCGCCTCGTCGGGGCGACCCACCACGTGCTCGCCGACGCGGTGCCCGCCGGCCACGTCCCGGCGGACACCGACGGGCTGACGGGCCACCGCCGCGACCGCGACGGCACCTGCCCGCGCTGCGGCGGCCCCCTCGCCCACGGCAGGATCGCCGGGCGCTCCACCGTCTGGTGCCCGCACTGCCAGCCCGACCCCCGGGCGTGAGGAACGTGCGGGATACGGTCGGGACCGGACAGGCCAGGACAGGCAGGACACAGCGGCGCGGAAGGCTCCCCGACGACCCATGACGACCCGGATTCTCGTGACCGGCGGCGCCGGTTTCATCGGCTCCGCCTACGTCCGCGCGCTCCTCGGCCCGAGCGGCCCCGGCGGCCCCGGCGGCGTGGCCGTCACCGTGCTCGACGCCCTCACCTACGCCGGGCACCGCGCGAACCTCGCGCCGGTGCGCGACCACCCCGCGTTCCGCTTCGTGCACGGCGACATCAGGGACGCCGCGCTGGCGGCGCGCCTGATGACGGAGCACGACGAGGTGGTCCACTTCGCGGCCGAGTCGCACGTGGACCGGTCGATCCGGGACGGCGGCCTGTTCGCTTCGACCAACGTGCTGGGCACACAGGTGCTGCTCGACGCGGCGCGCCTCGGCGGCGTACGCGTGTTCGTGCACATCTCGACGGACGAGGTGTACGGGTCCCTGGCGGACGGCTCGTGGCCGGAGACGCATCCGGTGGACCCGACGTCGCCGTACGCCGCGTCCAAGGCCGCCGCCGACCTGCTGGCCCTGGCGCAGCACCGCACGCACGGCCTGGACGTGCGGATCACGCGCTGCTCGAACAACTTCGGGCCGTACCAGTTCCCCGAGAAGCTCATCCCGTCGTTCGTCATCCGGCTGCTGGAGGGCGGCACGGTCCCGCTGTACGGCGACGGGCTGCACGTCAGGGACTGGCTGCACGTGGACGACCACGTGCGCGCCGTCGAACTGGTCCGCACCCGGGGCGCGGCGGGCGAGGTCTACAACGTCGGCGGCGGCACCGAGCTGACCAACCTCGCCCTCACCCGCCTGATCCTGGAGGCCTGCGGCGCGGGCCCCGACCGGATCAGGCACGTCGCCGACCGCAAGGGCCACGACCGCCGCTACTCGGTCGACTGGACCAAGATCCGCACCCGCCTCGGCTACGCGCCCCGCGCCGACTTCCCCGCCGCGCTCGCCGCGACCGTCGCCTGGTACCGGGACCACCCGGACTGGTGGCGGCCGCTGCGCGACCGCGCCGCGCGCTGAGCCGAGCCGTCAGGCGCCCGCCAGTTCACGCAGGGCCGCGACCAGGCGCGTGACGTGCTCGTCCGGTGTGCCCGCGCCGAAGCTGGCGCGTACGGCCTGCACGGGCCCGTCGCAGTCGCCGTCCGTCGCCGACGCGCCGAGCAGCGCGCGCACCAGCGGCTGGGCGCAGAACAGCCCGGAGCGCACCCCGATGCCGTACCGGTCGGACAGCGTGCGCGCGAGGTCGGCGCTGTCCCATCCGGCGACGGTGAACGAGACGACGGGCACGCGGTCGGCGTCCGCGCCGAAGAGCGACAGCTCCCGGACGGCGGGGATCGCGGCGAGCCCTTCGCGGAGGATGCCGAGCAGCCGCCGTTCGTGGGCGAGGAGCGCGTCGGGACCGGCCTCGGTGAGGGCGCGGCAGGCGGCGGCGACGGCGAGCGCGCCGACGACGTTGGGCGACCCGGCCTCGTGGCGCGCCTCGTCGGTGTTCCACTCGACCGCGACCCCGCCGTCCGCGCTGCGGCTGACGACGCGGGTGGCGCCGCCGCCCGCGAGGTAGGGCGGGGCGGCGTCGAGCCAGTCGGAGCGGCCCGCGAGGACACCGGAGCCGAACGGCGCGTACAGCTTGTGCCCGGAGAACGCGACCCAGTCCACGTCCAGCGCGGTCACGTCGATCCGCCGGTGCGGGGCGAGCTGCGCGGCGTCCAGGACGATGCGGGCGCCGTGGCGGTGGGCGGCGGCGGCCAGTTCGCGTACGGGCCACAGCTCGCCGGTGACGTTGGACGCGCCCGTGACGCACAGCAGCGCCTCGCCCTCCGGCAGCGCGGCGAGGGCGGCCTCGGCGGTGGCGACGGCCTCGGCCGGGCCGGCGGGCGCGTCGAGGTACGTGACGTCGTGGCCGTGGTGGGCCCAGGGCAGCAGGGCGGCGTGGTGCTCGGTCTCGAAGACGAGGACGTGCGTCCCGGCGGGAAGCGCGGCGGCCAGCAGATTGAGCGAGTCGGTCGTGGAGCGGGTGAAGAGGACCTGGTCGCCGGGGCGCGCGCCGAGGAACGCGGCGACCGTCTCGCGGCTCGCCTCGAACAGCTCGGTGGACAGCCGGGAGAGGTGGCCCGTGCCGCGGTGGACGCTGCCGTACAGCGGCGCGTAGGCGGCGACCTCGTTCCAGACGCGGCGCAGGACGGGGGCGCTGGCGGCGTAGTCGAGCGCGGCGTACGTGACCTCGCCGCCGGTGGCGAGGGGAACGGTGACGTCCGAGCTGAGGACGGCGAGCGCGTCGTCCTGCCGCGGCGGGGTGACGTCGGTGGCGGGGATACCGGAAACGGTCATGGCGTGGCCTCCCGAAGGCATGGCGCGGCGACGGCGCCGGGAACGGGATGAAGGTCGAGAAGGGCAACGGCCGGGTCACGGCCGGTGGGACGGGAAGGGGGAGCGCCCGGCGCTCTACCGCATTCGCATTCGCATGGAGTACTCCTCGAAGCCGCACTTGCCGCGGGACGTCTGTCCCACCGCCCGGTCATCACCCGGGGCACCCCGCCACGACGGAGGGTTGCCGGACAGCGGGCCGGGGCCCATGGCGCTGTCACTCGTGACCTCGCCGAGGATTCTGGCACAGCGCCCGAACGGCCCGTAAGCCCGTCTCAGCCAGCGGACGCGCGGACGGCCGCCCCCGTCAACTTCCCGTTGACCGACCGACCTTGGGCGGCTCCCCGCCGGGTATCCGGACAGCGAGGACACGCGGAGGCGACCGGCGGAAGGGACGGCGAGGACGGTGGACGCAGTGGGTGACAGCGCGGGTGGCGACATCGACTGGGAGGCGGAACGGCGCCCCATGGACAAGCCCTGGGTGTTCCTCGGGGCCCTCGCCGCCGCCGGGGCGGTGGCCGCTGTGCTGATCGCGTGGCTGGCGGACGCGCCGCGCGCGCTGGGCCTGGGCGCCGCCTGGGTGGTGTGGACGGGGCTGACGGCCGCGATGAGCCGGTTCGCACGGCGGACGTACGCCTCGCAGGTCGGCGTGCCGCCCGCACGCCTGCCCGTCCTGCTCCGGCGCATCAGGCAGGAACGCATCCCGCGCGACCCGACGGCGCGCCGCGAGATGGCGCTCCTCGTCCGGCAGCAGCGCAAGCAGCTCGGCCGCCGCCGGTGGTTCTGGCCGCTGCTGACCGGCATGTTCCTGGTGACGAGCGCGGCGCAGTGGCTGGCCGGGCGCGACGCCGCCGCGCTGATGTGGGTGGTACTGGCGGCGCTGCTGATCCCCAGCTATCTCATGAGCCGCCGCATGCTCCTCCACGCACAGCGCGTCGGCGTGCGCCTCGGCCAGGAGCGGGACGCCTGGTCCTGACGCTCAGGCCGTGACGACCAGCGCGGTCCCTTCGGTGAGAGCGAGCAACTCGGCGTACGTGGTGGGAAAGACCGTATGCGGCGTCCCGCCCGCCGCCCAGACCTTCGGGTGGTCGGCGAGCGCGGTGTCCACGACGGTGCGCAGCGGCGCGGGGTGCCCGACCGGCGCGACACCACCGATGGCCTGTCCGGTCGCCTCCCGCACCTGGGCGGCGGTGGCGCGTTCAAGGCCGGCGAGCCCCATCCGCGCGGCGAGGGCGGCGGTGTCGACACGGTGGCTGCCACTGGTGAGCACGAGCACGGGCTCGGCATCCGCGCCACTGACGAAGACGAGGCTGTTGGCGATGGCCCCCACCTCACACCCGAGCGCGGCAGCGGCCTCGGCAGCCGTACGCGCGGGCACCTCCAACTCCCGCACAGCCCCGGCGACACCGGCCGCCGCAAGCACCTGCGCGACAACCCGGCTCCGCACGGGCAGATGATCGAACGCGGCAGTGGCAGTCATGGACAACTCCTCGCTCACACGACAACAACCAGCGCGCCGGAGCGTATCCCCACCCCACGACGCGCGTCGCCCCGTTTCCCCAGCACCCGAGGTGTCCATAACGGACCCATGCGAGGAGGAGGTCATCCGACTGGCGGCCGATACTGCAGGAGCCCGGATGCCCGTCCTTGCCTGTCGTGGGCGATGAGCCGGGCGAACGTGAAGGCTCGAGCGCAAAGTTGGAGCCTCCTATTCGATCGCTTGGAAGATGTCGCTGCCGGTCTCACACTGCCATTCAGGAGGAGAGTCCCAGTCGGTGACGTAGCTAGGCTTCGAAGTTTCGAAGTACCTGTAGATCTGCGTAACCTAGCAGATCGCCACAGACCTATTTCCCTGTTTCCAGGTTAGCTTCAAAGCGTTTTCAGCACCGATTTCTGCGAGCTGCCGGATCTGCTCGTACACGGGGACGATGAAAATCCATCCCTCCTGCTTGCCCGTAGTGGAGAAGAGATCGACCCGCATGCAGAAGCAATCTGCCGAGGATTCCACGGGAAAGAGACAGGCAGGGTAATAGCGCCTAGCGGGAAGTGAACCACGCTGTCAGTCCGCTACCCACACTTGTGGCGGCAGCGACCACTAACCATGTCGGGAAACGTTGGACAACCACATGCACCACTCCGCAGCGAAGTTCGAAAGCATGCTGGTGATGTCTATTCGGCTCGCTCATGCCGAAGATGCTGCACCGTGGTTGGGCAGTTAATCAAGTGAGACAGGTGAACTGTCCGCATGACCGGCGGACTGTCCGCATGTCCCACTCGGGTAGACCTGCGGAATCATCCCTGAAAGACGACCGCCCATGCGGACAGTCCTACTTGTCCGTATGGGCGGTCGTTCATCCAAAGATGGCGGACTGTGCCTTGAAGACTCCGCGACGCCGCGACCGCGAAGCATCAGCCGGTTCGATCAGCCCGAACATGCAGCTCCCTGTCTCGCGGGACATCTCCTCCCGAACGGGCGTGGTCATCCATCCCCACCAGCGGGAGCACGGAGAAGGGCCGCACCCCTCGCTCGCGCCAGGAGGGGGTGCGGGCCCGTGTTGCGCCGGATCAGCGCAGCGGGGTGGACCAACTCTGCAGCGTCGTGCCGCTAACCACCTTCACGGCCACTTCCACGATCCGTCCGTCTTCGAGGTAGACCGTGCGCACGACCTGCGTCACGATCACGATTGGCCCGCGCAGGCCGAGAGCGTCCTTCTCCGGATCGGTCGCCAGACGTGAGGTCACCTCTTCGAGCACTCGGTCCTGCGGAGACCCCAGCCGCTCCGCTGCCAGCTCGCGGCTTCCCCCGGTGGAGACTTGCTCGGCCAGTTCAGGGACCGCCGCGATCACGTCGGCGGTGTAGAACGAGGACGACATGTGCACCGGCACGCCCTCCCGGGTGACCACACGCCGCCGCACATGCACCGGTGTTCCCTGCTCCACGCCCAGCCGGGGCGCGACCGTCTCATCGGCTCCCGTGATGCCGACCTCGGTGATGCGCGACTCCTCGCCCCTGTCCAGGGCACGGCCGGTGACCGCGTGTGTGCTCACCCGCGTCGCGATCGTGGGGCGGCCAGTGGCCACCACTGTCCCAGCCCCGGTGCTGGCATGGTCAGCCCTTCGGCGCGAAGCACCTTGTAGGCCCTCGTCGCCGTGGCGATCGATACGTCCCAGGTCCCCATGACCTCTTGCACAGTCGGCAACTGCTGCCCCGGCCGCAGCTCCCCAGCACTGATCAACTGGCGGAAGTGACCCGCGATCTCCGCGTAACCAGCCATGACGCTCCCTTCGTCGCTCTACCGTGCATCGCGGAGCCAGGCAGTACAAGGTGGCCCAACTCGGCCTTTGAGCAGGGGTGGTCAGGCGTTCGACTGATGAATGGGACACAACCCGCCCGGCTCGGGCAGTTCAGGGGTTGACGAGGCGGCTGGTGAAGCCATCGCGAACAAGGAACTCGTACGCTGCGTGCACGTCCTCCGGGACTTCCTGCTCGATGGCGAATCCGAGTTTTGGATACTCGATGACCCGCTGGAGGTCGCCGACGAGCATGTCCAGGACGAGTTTCTCGTCGCCGATCGACTTCAGATAGTCGTCGAACTCCAGCGGCTCCGACGCGCAGAGGATCTCGGCGTCGGGCCACAGCTTGCGGGCGGTCGCGAACGACCGCCGCTCCATATAAGGCTTGGAGACGAGCAGCACCGACGTCGGGGTGATCCCTGCGGCGGCGAGCACCTCGCGCGAAAGGGTGATGTTCTGACCGGTGTTGCCTGCGTTCGGTTCCAGCAGGATCGCCTCGGCGGGGACGCCGAGGCCGATGGCGTGCTCGCGGTAATGGACGGCCTCCCCGCGCGGAAAGACGTTGGCGGTGGTGGGACTGTTGCCGCCGCTGAACACCAGGGTCGGGAAGAGGCCGGAGCGGTACAGCTCGGCGGAGTGGGTCGCGACGCCGAGGTCGTGGCTGCCCAGCCCGATCGCCACGTCAACGGGCCGCAGCTCGTGCCGCATCAAGTGGTGGTCCCACACCAGCTTGGCCTGGCGCCACTGATCCTCGGTGATGCCCTGCTGGTCGTTCCTCACGCGTTCTCCCTGGTCGAGGACGAGGAGTCCATCATCCCGGGTCGCCGCGCGTCAGAGCCGGGCAGACGGTGGTGGCTACTTCACTCGATCGCTTCGAAGATGTCGCTGTCGGTCTCACGCTGCCAGTCCGGGAGTGCATTCCAGTCGGCGACATAGCTCGGCTTGGGGTCCTCGAAGTGCTTGTGGATCTGCGCAATCCAGCAGATCGCCACGAACCTGCCCTTCTGCTCCCGGGACAGCTTCGACGTGTTCTCGCCACTGATCTCCGCGAACTGCCGGATCTGCTGGTACACAGCGGCGGCGGCCTCCCTCTCCCACTCCGCCGTCTCCTCCCACGGCGCGACATAGCCGGGTTTCGGCTCGCCGGGGTAGTGCTTCCTGACTCCGGCGATCCACGCCTCTCGAAAGACACGGCCTGCTTCTTCGGTCATATGAGTTCCCCTTCAAGTACGGCGATCTCTTCGCCTGGCTGAGAGTCACGCGGGCCGCGATGGTCTGTCACCGGAGCGGTCTGTGGCGGGTCAGGCGGGTTCGGCTCCGTGGGCCTGGGCCAAGGCGTCGATCTGGCCGGCGAGGGCGGTGTCCCGCTCGGTGATCGCACCACCCGCGTCATGCGTGTTCAGGGCGAATGTCACCGAGGAGTACAACACCGTGATCCGCGCATGATGATTCGCCGCGTCCTCCGCGGCCGCCACCGCGGCGTAGAAGGCAGGCAGCCGATCACGGGCAACGCGGAACTCGGCAGTGAGATCCCCCTCCTCAACGCGCCAGCCGGGAAGACCCGTCAAGGCAGCGCTGAGCTGGTCACCGGTCAGAGCAGTAGTCATCTCGTCCTTCAGATCGTGTCGTGGTCAGGCGGAGTGCAGTTCTCGGAGCATCACGTCATGCAGGGCGGCGCCGTCCCAAGGGTGGGCCTGACCGACGACCCGGTAGCCCCAGGAACGGTAGGCGGCCTGCGCGGGCAGGGCGTCAGGTCTCGCGTTGAGCAGGACGCGTTCCTCAGGGCCGTCGAGAAGCGCGTCGTGCAGGCAGCGGGCGACGCCCTGTCGCCGCCATGGCGCCCGCACGGCCAGCTCGATCAGCCCGAACGTGCGGCTCCCCGTCTCGCGGGACATCTCCTTGGGAACGGGCGTGATCAGACGCGCCCACCAGCCGGTTGCGGGGCTCAGCGGAAAGCCGTACGCGATGCCCACCGGCTCGCCCTCGGCACTCGTCGCCATGGCGGCCCGGAACGTCGGCTTCCGGGTCTGGGAGCGGAACCGCCGCCGGTTCGCCGCGACATCAGCCGCCGTCTTGAGGTAGGGCGGCTCGGCGAACGCCTCGGCGTAAACCGCGATCACGGCGTTCTCGGCCGCAGCAGCACCCGGCCCATCGAGCAACACGACCTGCGTCATACGGCGCGCTCCAACAGATCCTGGATACGCGACACGGGCTCTGCGGCGGCTAGGGAGCCGGTGGTTCCGACGGCCCTGGCCCACGCGGCGAGACGGCCCCTGAGACGACGGCTGGCGACCTGGCCGCAGCCATCGAGCACAGCGTGCATCTCGGCGCATGCCTCCTCCACCTCGCGGGCTTCCACGAGCGCCTGGGCGAGCCGTGCGCGGTACCACGAGGTGTTCCGCGCCGATGCGGTTCCGAGCCCGCGCACGGCCGAGCGCAGGAACGGGACAGCTTGTGCGGGTCGTCCGGCGCGGCGGTGCCAGGCGCCCGTCGCGTAGTCCACCTCGACCTGTCCGGCGTAACGCGCCCAGCGCGGCACCTCCTGGTCCCGGTCCATGCGGCCCACCAGCGTGGCCGCACGGCTCAACGCTCGGCGGGCGAGCAGCAGATCCCCGGTGTGGACCGCTGCGTTGCTTTCTCGCAACGACACGACCAGTCGGATCGTCGCCCCGGCCCCGGTGGTCTCGGCCAGCGACCATGCCCGTTCTACCGCGGAACGGGCCTCCCAGCTCCGCCCCGCCTCCACGGCAATCAGTGACAGCGAGGCCAACGCACGAATCTGCAGGAGGGGGTCATCCACAAGGCAAGCCGCGGTGATCGCCCCGTCCGCGGCCGCTCGTGCCCCGCCCAGTCCGTGCCCGCCACCGGTCGCGGCGTCATAGGCGAACCACGCACGGTGCGCGGCGATCTCGGCCAGCATGATCTGGAGGTCACGACCGACCGCCGCTGTGTACACCGTCCCGTTCAAAGCATGCGTAATGCGGTCTTCCAAAGCGCGGGCGCGGGCCTGCGCCGGGATGCCGCCACGCCGGTGGTCCAGTTCGTACAGCGTGCCCAGCGCGCGCCGGAGCCGGCCCACGTCCGCTGCTGCCAGCCATGTCCCGGCCTGCGGCAGGTCGGGCAGGAGCGCTCCAGCAGCGATGCCACCCGTAGCGGCTACAAGGGTTCGGCGCCTCATGTCCTCATCGTCACCGATTCCCGGACCAGGCGCCGAATGCCGACGTGTCTCCGGGACGACGAAGCCCATCTCGGGCAGGGGCATCCCGAGCATCGCCTCCAACACGGCGCGTTGCCCCGGATACGGCAGTGGCGGCGGCGCCTCTGTCTCCCATCGGCGCAATGTCCGCACCGTCAGCGTCGCGGTGATCCCCAGCCGCCGCGACTCAGCCAGGAAGGCCGCGACGAATGATGTCTGTGTGTGCCCGGCCGAGCGCCGCAGCGCCGCGAGCCGACTGGTCCCCGCCATGGACCCAACTCCCCGTGTGGTCGTTACTACTCCACGGTATCGATTTGGGCCCTCGCCGAGAGGCGAGATGTCCGCCTAGATGTCCGCCTCCAACGGAACGGGAGTCCAACCGGCCGCAGTGGACTTGGAACCACTCGTCAAAGGAGGTGTCCGTGCAACGCCAAGCCGTGCCAGCGTTTCCAGGTCCTGTGACGGAGTGTCGGAGCAGCTGTCCCGGGGCGGCCGCGCACCCCGTCAGGCGTGCCGTGCGCCCGATCCGGTCTCACCCGGAGGTGGGGGTGTGCTGAGTGGGGCTGGGGAGCAGGGGTGTCTGTTGCGGCAGGTGTCCGTGCCGTATCGCGTCGAGAGTGTGCCGGTGTTGCGGCGGCAGGTCCAAGTGATCCTGGGTGGCTGGGAGATGGCTGCGGTGACCGTCTCGGATGCCGCTGTCGTCGTCTCCGAGTTGGCAGCGAATGCCGTGCGTCATGCCCGGCCCGTGCGTGGTGGGTTGATCGTTGCGCAGGTGTCCTGTGTCAGGGGTGACGCGGTGTTGCGGGTGCTGGTCGTGGATGGGGCGCCCGCTGTGCTGCCGCCGTCTTGTCCTGCGCGTTCCGTATCGGCTGTCGCGGAGTGTGGGCGTGGGCTGGCGCTGGTGACCGGGTTGAGCCTTGCGTGGGGCGTGGATGTCGGGGAGACGACCAAAAGTGTGTGGGCGCTGCTTCCCGTCGCTTCGCGGGCGGAGGCGGGGTGAGCGGGTCGTGGGTTTCGGGGCCGGAGGTGGTCCGGGACGTGGCGAGGGCGCTTGCCGCCGCGCGGCGGTGCTGGCGGTGCGGTGCCGTGGACGGTGGCCTCGCGGTGCACGGCGAACTCGTCGGCGATGCGGGGCCGGTGCCGTTGTGGCTCTGCCGGGCGCGGTGCGCGGGAGAGCTGGAGGCGCTGTACCGGGACGCGGTGCGGTGAGGCGGCGGTGGCGGGTCGGCGCCTGGTGGACGGTTGGGGCGCTGGCCGGGGTAGGGCTGGTGGCGATGACGGCCGGGATGGTCCTGGTCGTGCTGTTCGTGCGGGCCCTCGTCCGTGCGGAGGAGGAACGGTGACGACAGACGCCTGGAAGGCAGCCCTCGACGCGCTGCTCGGCGGCGGTGGCGTGCGGCGGGGCGGAACCGCTGTGACGGCGGCCGACCGTGCCCGTCTGGAGGACGCGCTCGCCGCCCTTCCTCCCGGCGAGCCGTGCGAGGGGCCGACCGTACGGGAAGTTCTGGCGGCCCCGTCCCGCGCGCGGGTCCGCGACCTGTTCCTCGGCGGCAAGGACCACTACGCGGTGGACCGCCTCGCCGCCGCCGAAGTGACCGCCGCCTGGCCGGACATCGCCCGCGCCACCGCCGCCCTGCGCGCGGCCGTCCACACCACCGCCCGGCATGCCGTGGGCGGACTCGGCATCCGTCAGGTCCTCGTCGCCGACTACGGCTACCCGACCGCCGGCATGTCGGGTCCTGACCTGCACACCACCGTCCACCAGGCTTCCCCGGACGCGGCCGTGCTGTACCTGGAGCCCGATCCCATCGCCGCCGCCGCGCTGCGCGCGCTGTGCGGGCACGGCTCCGTCGCCGTCCTGCGTGACGACCCCGCCGCCGATCCCGGCGGAGCATTCGCGCGCGCGGTGCGCGACGGCGGCCTCGACCTGGGCCGGCCGGTGTGCGTGCTGCTGCCGGAGGCGATGGCCCGTACGGGCGCCCCCGGCCGGACCGCCCGTGTCCTCGCCCGCGCGCTCGCCCCCGGCTCCGTGGTGATGGCCGCCGGTCCCGACGACATCCCGGACGTCCGGCGTGCCGCCGAGGCCGCCGCCCGCCACCTCCTGCCCTTCCACCCCCGCACCGCCGCCGGACTGCGGGACCTCCTCGGCGCCGCCGGGCTCACCTGCCTGGAGCACGGGCCGCTCCTGGCGCGGACGGGCCACGCCTGCGCGGTGGGCGTGCGCCGCGCGTGAGCCCCGCGTGTACTGGTAGGCATGGCACACATGCCGCAGGTGGTGCCGCCCATGCTGGCGGTGGAGGGTGAGCCGCCCACCGGGGCGTGGGGTTACGAGTACAAGTGGGACGGTTACCGCTGCTGCCTGCGTGTGGCCGACACCGGTGAGGTGCGGCTGACCAGCCGGAACGGGAACGACTTCACCGGCGCGTACCCCGAGATCACGGGGGCCGCCGGGGGCGCCCTGGGCGGGCGGGCCGCCGTGCTCGACGGTGAGCTGGTCGCGCTCGGGGAGGGCGGCCGTCCCGACTTCGGGCAGTTGCAGCGGCGGCACCGCGACCGGCCGGGGCCCCGGCTCCTGGCGGAGGTGCCGGTGGTGTTCTTCGCCTTCGACCTGCTGCGCCTCGGCCGCGATTCCCTGACGGAGTCCCCGTACACCGAGCGGCGCGCCGCGCTCGAACGGCTCGGGCTCGGCGGGCTGGACGCGTTCGCCGTGCCGCCTGCCTACAGCGGCGACGACGCCGACCCGGCGGCGCTGCTTGAGGTGGCGCGCGGCAACGGGCTCGAAGGCATCGTCGCCAAGCGCCTCGACTCCCCTTACCTACCCGGGAAGCGCTCGCGGCTGTGGGTGAAACGGCCGCTGTTCACGACGCGTGAGGTGGTCGTCGGCGGCTGGCAGCCGGGCGAGGGGCACCGCGCGGGCGGGATCGGGTCGCTGCTGCTCGGCGCGTACGACGAGGACGGCGCGCTGCGCTACATCGGACACGTCGGCACCGGCTTCTCCGACGCGGCGCTGACCGGGCTCGCGGAGCGGCTCGGACCGCTGGCGCGCGGCGGCAGCCCGTTCGGCGGGGCGGTGCCGCGCGACAGGGCGCGGCGCGCCCGCTGGGTCGAGCCGCGCGTGGTCGGCGAGGTGACGCACCGGACGTGGACGCGGGACGGGCGGCTGCGGCACGCGGTCTGGCGCGGCCTGCGCCCCGACCGGACGGCCGGGGAGATCAGCCTTCCGCCCCCCGGAGAGCGGTGATCCCGGCCAAAAAGAGGTCGACGCCCGCGACGAACTCCGCCCGGTCGTCGTGCGCGCGCAGCCGCCCGGCGACGCCGCGGGTGAACGCGTACCGCTCCGGGTCGAGGTCCGCCCACCGGTCCGCCGTGGCGTCGAGGAACGCCTCCCTGTCCGTGCCGGGGCGGGCCGCCAGGGCGTTCGCGGCGTTCTGGCCCGCCTCGCCCAGGATGTAGCTCAGCAGCGTGGACGCGGCGGTGAAGCGGGCGGCCTCCGGGACCCCGAGGGCAGTGACCTGGCGGCCGATGCGCTCGAAGACCGGCAGCATCGGCGACTGCCAGGCCGTACGGGCGAGCTGCGCGCCGACCCACGGGTGCGTGTCGATCGCGTCGAAGACGGCGAGCGCGAGGGCGCGGACGGCCTCCCGCGGGGTCGCGCCCGGGTCGTCGGCGGGGAGGGCGGCGACGACGGCCTCGGTGGCGGCGGCGAGCAGGTTCTCCTTGCCGGTGATGTGCCAGTAGATCGCGCCGGGGCCGGTCGCGAGCCGGTCGGCGAGGGCACGGAAGGTGAGGCCACCCTCACCCTCCGCGTCCAGGATCTCGACGGCGGTGGTGACGATGCGCTCGCGGGTGAGCGGCTCCTGCCGCCGGTCCTGGCGGCGCGCCCTGGTTGCCATGCGGCCCAGCCTAGCGCGCGGGCTGGAACGGCGTTCCAGCTTGACGCCTCCTGGAACGCCGTTCCATGCTGGGGACTGCTGGAACACCGTTCCAGACCGACATCGCGACCAGGAGGACAGCAACCATGACCAGCACCCACGTCACCATCGTCGGCGCCGGGCTCGGCGGCCTGACGCTCGCCCGCGTCCTGCACGTCCACGGCATCCCCGTGACCGTCTACGAAGGGGAGGCCTCCCCCACCGCCCGCTCCCAGGGCGGCATGCTCGACATCCACGAAAGCAACGGCCAGCCCGCCCTCCGCGCCGCCGGCCTGTACGACGCGTTCCGCGACCTCGTCCTCGAAGGCCGCGAGGCGATGCGCGTCCTGGCCCCCGACGGGACCGTCCTGCTCGACCAGCCCGACGACGGCACGGGCACCCGCCCCGAGGTGCAGCGCGGCGCCCTGCGGCGGCTGCTGCTCGACGCGCTGCCGCCCGGCACCGTCCGCTGGGGCCACAAGGTCAGCGGCGTCCGCGCCCTCGGCGGGGGCCGCCACGAGGTGACGTTCGCGAACGGCGCCACCACCGTCACGGACCTGCTGGTCGGCGCGGACGGGGCCTGGTCGAAGGTCAGGCCGCTGCTCTCCGCCGCGACGCCCGAGTACACCGGCACGTCGTTCGTGGAGACCTACCTCCACGACTGCGACACCCGGCACCCGGCCGCCGCCGGGGCGGTCGGCGGCGGCGCGATGCTCGCCCTCGCGCCCGGGAAGGGCATCCAGGCGCACCGGGAGAGCGGCGCGACGCTGCACACGTACGTCGCGCTGTCCAAGCCGCGCGACTGGTTCGACGGCGTCGGCTTCGGCGACCCCGCCGCGGCGAGCGCGCGGATCGCGCGGGAGTTCGACGGCTGGGCGCCCGAGCTGACCGCGCTGATCACCGACGGCGACACGCCCCCGGTCCTGCGCCCCCTCCACACCCTGCCCGCCGCCCACCGCTGGGACCGCGTGCCGGGTGTGACGCTGCTCGGCGACGCCGCGCACCTGATGATCCCCTCGGGCGAGGGCGCGAACCTCGCCATGTACGACGGCGCGCGGCTCGGCGAGGCCCTCGCGGCGCACCCCGGCGACGCCGAGGCCGCGCTCGCCGCGTACGAGCGCGAGCTGTTCCCGCGCAGCGCCGCCGAGGCGGCCGACGCCGCCGAGCAGCACGACTTCATGTTCGGTGCCGACGCGCCGCGCGGCCTGCTCGGCATGCTCACCGGCGAGGACGGGGCCGCCTGAGCACGGCACCGGCCGCCGCCGGTCGGTTACGCTGGCCGGACGGCTGACGGGGACCGATCGTTCCCCACAGCCCCCGCCGCCTCCCCCGCGGTCAGGGTCCGCCCCACCCCCCTGCGGCGCGCCCGTCCCGGAGGCGGCCCAGGCGGCGCCGCCACGGCGCCCGCGCCGGCACGCGGCCCGGCGGACGCGGCACACCCCCACGGCTGCACAGCGTCCCCGCGCGGCGTGTGCGGACGTCCCCGCACGCGTTCCCCCTGAGAGGTCATCGTGAAAGACACCACCACGGCGGACTGGTGGCGCGAATCGGTCGTGTACCAGATCTACGTCCCGAGCTTCGCCGACGCCGACGGGGACGGCATCGGCGACCTGCGGGGCATAGCCGGGCGGCTCGGGCACGTCGCCCGGCTCGGCGCGGACGCGGTGTGGCTCACGCCGTTCTACCCCTCCCCCTGGGCCGACGCGGGCTACGACGTGGCCGACTACCGGGACGTCGATCCCCGGCACGGGACGCTGGACGACTTCCGGGAGCTGCTGGCCCGCGCGCACGGGCTCGGGCTGCGCGTGATCATCGACGTCGTGCCGAACCACGTCTCGGACCGGCACCCCTGGTTCCAGGAGGCCCTGGCGTCCCCGCCCGGGTCTGCGGCGCGCGACCGGTTCGTCTTCCGCGACGGGCGCGGCGAGAACGGGGAGCTGCCGCCCGCCGACTGGCAGTCGAAGTTCGGCGGCCCGGCGTGGACCCGCGTGCCGGACGGCCAGTGGTACATGCACATCTTCGCCGCCGAGCAGCCCGACCTGAACTGGGACAACGGCGACGTCTGGGCCGACTTCGAGAAGACCCTGCGCTTCTGGCTCGACCTGGGCGTGGACGGCTTCCGCATCGACGTGGCGCACGGCCTGCGCAAGGACCTGACGCCGCCCCTGCGCGACACCCACGGCGGCGACACCGCCCCCCTCAACGCCCCGCCCGAGGGCGACGACCACCCGTTCTGGGACCGCGACGAGGTGCACGAGGTCTACCGCGCCTGGCGGAAGATCACCGACTCGTACGACCCGCCGCGCGTCACCGTCGCCGAGGCGGGCGTCAGCGCGCACCGGCTGCCGCTCTACACACGGCCCGACGAGCTGCACCAGGCGTTCAACTTCTTCTACCTGCGCTGCCCCTGGGACGCCTGCGCGTTCCGCGAGGTCGTGGACACCTCGCTCGCCGAGGCACGCGCGGTCGGCACCCTGCCGACCTGGGTCCTGTCCAACCACGACGTGATGCGGCACGTGACGCGTTACGCCCTGCCCGCCGGTGTCGACCACCGCGCGTGGCTCACCGCCGGTGGCCGCGACCCCGAGCCCGACACGGCGGCGGGCGAGCTGCGCGCGCGGTCCGCCGCGCTGCTGACCCTGGCGCTGCCCGGCACCAGCTACCTCTACCAGGGCGAGGAACTGGGCCTGCCCGAGGTGGCGGACCTGCCGGAGGAAGCCCTGCGCGACCCGATGTGGGAGCGGACCGGACACCGCGTCCGGGGCCGCGACGGCTGCCGCGTGCCGATGCCGTGGACGCGGGAAGGGCCCTCGTACGGCTTCGGCCCTGGCGAGGCTGCCTGGCTGCCGCAGCCCGCCGGGTGGGGCGGCCGGTCGGTGGCGGCGCAGGAGGGGCGGCCGGGGTCGTTCCTTGAGCTGTACCGCGAGGCGCTGCGGCTGCGGCGGGAGGCGCTGGGGGACGTGTCGTTCACGTGGCTCCCGGCGCGCGGGGGCGAGCTGGCGTTCCGCAAGGGCGCGGGCCTCGTCTGCCGCGTCAACTTCGGTGCGGACCCGCTGCCGCTGCCCGCCGGGGAACGGGTCCTGCTGGCCTCAGGTCCGCTCACGCCGGACGGTGCCCTGCCGTCCGACACCGCCGTTTGGCTTGCACCGGGGGCGTCCGGGGCATCCTGACCGCCGTGTCCCGGGGCCGCCTCGCCTACGGTGGGGGCGGTCCGTCGGCTGGTGGAGGAGATTTCCGGATGAGCGACAGCAACAGCGAGTACGACGTCATCGTGATCGGCGCGGGCCCGGTCGGGGAGAACGTCGCCGACCGCACGAGCGCCGCCGGGCTGCGGACGGTGATCGTGGAGCGCGAACTGGTCGGCGGCGAGTGCTCATACTGGGCGTGCATCCCCAGCAAGGCGCTGCTGCGGCCCCCGGCGGCGCTGGACGCGGCGAAGGCCGTCGGCGGCGCGAAGGAGGCGGTCGGCGACGGGCAGGTCGACGCGGCGGCGGTGCTGGCGCGGCGCACCTCGTTCACCAGCGACTGGAAGGACGACGGGCAGGTCGAGTGGCTGAAGTCGGCCGGGATCGACCTGATCAGGGGCGACGCGCGGCTGAGCGGTCCGCGCACCGTCGTGGTGGACGGGCGCGAGTACACGGCGCGGCACGCCGTCGCCGTCTGTCCCGGCAGCGACGCGCGGCTGCCCGGCATCCCGGGGATCGGGGAGGCCCGGCCGTGGACGAGCCGCGAGGCCACGTCGGCGCGGGAGGTGCCGGGGCGGCTCGCGATCGTCGGCGGCGGCGTCGTCGGCGCGGAGATGGCGGCGGCGTGGAGCGCGCTCGGCTCCGAGGTGACTCTGCTGCTGCGCGGGGAACGGCCGCTGCCGCGCATGGAGCCGTTCGCCGGGGACCTGGTGGCGGAGGGCCTCGCCGCGCGGGGCGTGGACGTGCGGCCCGGCACGTCCGTCACCGCGCTGCGCAGGCCGGACCCCGAGGGCCCGGTGACGCTGGTCCTGGACGGGGACGCGGGCGAACTCGTCGCCGACGAGGTGCTGTTCTCCACCGGCCGCAGCCCGCGCACCGGCGACATCGGCCTGGAGACGGTCGGGCTCGAACCCGGCTCGTGGCTGACCGTGGACGACACGCTGCTCGTGGAGGGCGTGGACGGCGGGTGGCTGTACGCGGTGGGGGACGTCAACCACCGCGCGCTGCTGACGCACCAGGGCAAGTACCAGGCGCGGATCGCCGGGGACGCCATCGCGGCGCGCGCGCAGGGCCGCGACGTGGCGGTCACGGCGACGGCGGACGCAGCGGCGGTGCCGCAGGTGGTGTTCACCGAGCCTGAGGTGGCGTCGGTCGGGCTGACCGCCGAGGCGGCGGAGGCGGCGGGCCACCGGTTCCGTGCGGTGGACTACGACCTGGGGTCCGTCTCCGGCGCGGCGCTGCACGCGGACGGCTACAAGGGCAAGGCCCGCATGGTCGTGGACGAGGAACGCGGGGTGCTGCTGGGCGTCACCTTCGTGGGCCCGGGGGTCGGCGAGCTGCTGCACGCGGCGACGATCGCGGTGGCGGGCGAGGTGCCCGTCGAGCGGCTGTGGCACGCGGTCCCGGCGTTCCCGACGATGAGCGAGATCTGGCTGCGCCTGCTGGAGACCTACCGGGACGCGTGACCCGCTCCCCCGAGCCCGTCGAGCACGGCGCGCTCGACGGGCGACGGGGCGGCCCCCGACAGGTCGAGATCCCCGGTGGGGACGAGCGGCGGCTGCGCCATGAAGCGCGGCACGCTCCCCCGGTGCGGCTGCGCCGCGTGCACGAGGAACGGGTGGCACAGCCAGACGTCCCCGGCCGCGCCGGTGGCGAGCGCCTCGGGGCGGTGCGCGGTGGCGGGGACGGCCTCGGCGCACAGCTCCGCCCACGGCCGCCCGGCGGCGCCGGAGCCGGCAAGCAGCGGCGGCACGTCGCGATGCGAGCCGGTGCGGACGCGGGTGGGCGCGTCGTCGGGGCCGGTGTCGGAGAAGAGGAAGAGCATCAGCAGCGCCCTGCCGCGCGAGGCGAGGTTCACGCGGTACTCGCCCGCGTCGCCCGCGAAGCTCGCCTCCAGGTGCCAGCCGTCGTCCCCGGGCGGCTCGTCGCTGGGGAACCTGACGGGGAACGTGCCGAGCCCCTGCGGCGCGACCCACCGCCCCTCGCCCACGAGCCGGTCGAACGCCTCGTGCAGCACGGGCGTGTTGGCCGCCTCGCGGAACG
Organism: Streptomyces sp. NPDC049879; assembly: GCF_044461265.1. NCBI lineage: Bacteria > Bacillati > Actinomycetota > Actinomycetes > Kitasatosporales > Streptomycetaceae > Streptomyces > Streptomyces sp. NPDC049879. Next base: position 712,685 of record NZ_JBITKT010000003.1, read on the forward strand.
GCGGCGTCGAGAAGCCGCCGAGCCGCACGACGGGCCGCGTCCAGGTCGCCGGGGCGCCGGGGTCGCAGCCGGTGGCGGCCCACAGCTCGTCACGGCACCGCGCGACCACGCCGCGCGGCACCGCGCCCGCGATCCGCACATACCCGTCCCTGACGAACGCCTCGGTCTCCGCCGCCGACAGCACCCGCGTCTCCCCTCGCCCGCACGGACCGGAGGCCGAGCGTCGCGCGTCGGGTCCCGTCGGCGCAACGGCTTTTGCGCGGCCCCCTGTTCAGTCGTCGAGGAAGGGCGCGCACAGCTCCTCGGTCTGGGCGTCCCAGTCCTCCTCGTAGCTGCGGGCGAGTTCGCAGAAGACGCGCAGCGCCTCGCCCGCCGCCGACTCGTCCTCGCCGTCCGCGGAGGCGGACTCCGACGGCGTGCCGTCCGGCACGGGGTCCTCGTCCTGCTCAGGCGGCGTGCCGGGCACGGACCCGGACGCGCCGGGCGCCGGCTCGTTGCCGCTGAGGTCGGGGCCGCCGGGCAGCGGGTCCGTCAGCCCCTCCTCGGGCGACGGCTCGGTGATCCCCGCGTCGGGCTCGGGCACGGCGTCCGACGACGCGGTGGACCGGCCGTCCGGTCCCTGCCCGCCCCCGCCGTCACCGCAGGCCGCGGCACCCAGCAGGACCATCGTCACCAGTCCCAAAGTCCGTAGGCGCGTGTGCATTCCGTCCTCCGCCCGGCTCGGCTCGGCTCGCTGTGCGCCCTCACTCTGTCAGACGGCGGCGCGGGGGTCAGACGGTCACCCGCGGGTCGGCCGCGCCCTGGAGGACGTCCGCCACCGTGTTGGCCACGATGTAGACCGCGCCGAGGAGGAACGTGACGCCCGCGACGGCCGGGAAGTCCGAGACGGGGATCGACGCGCCGAGGTAGCTGCCGAGCCCGGGCCAGCTGAAGACGCTCTCGACCACCAGGACGCCCGCGAACATGAAGCCGATCTGGAGTCCGCTCATGGACAGCGCGGCGTTCAGGGAGTTGCGGACGACGTGCCGCAGGACGATGGTCCGCTCGCCCAGGCCCTTGGAGCGGGCGGTGCGCACGTACTCGGCGTCCAGCGTGGTGAGCAGGCTGGAGCGGAAGACGCGGCCGATGGCGAGCGCCGGGCCGAGCGCGAGGGACAGTCCCGGCAGGACGAGGTGCTGGAGGGCGTCCCCTGACAGGCCGGGGTCGCCGGTCAGCAGGCCGTCGAGGACGAGCAGCCCGGTCGGCCCGTCCGGGGGCGCCGAGCCGCTGACGCGCCCGTTCGCGGGCAGCCAGCCGAGCTGCTTGTAGAAGAGGATCAGGCTGAGGATGCCGAGCAGGAACGTCGGCGCGGTGGAGGACACGAACAGCAGGCCGCGGAACGGCGCGGCGGCCCGCCAGCGCAGCACGGACGACAGCGCGAACAGCAGGGCCAGCACCAGCGCCACGGCGAACGCGAACAGCACCAGCTCGATGGTCGCGGGCAGGTAGGCGCCGATGTCGTCGGTCACCGGCCGGTGGGTGCGGAACGAGGTGCCGAGGTCCCCGGTGACCAGCCCGCCGAGGTAGCTGAGGTACCGCTGGATCGCGGGGTCGTCGAGCCCCAGCCTGGCCCGTTCGGCGGCGACGGCCTCCGGGGACGCGGTGGGGCCGAGGGTGGCGGCGACGGAGTCGGTGTTCGAGATCTCCTGGAGGACGAAGAGGACGACGGACAGGACGGCGAGCAGCGTGACGAGGGAGGCGACGCGGGTGGCGGCGAAGCGCAGGGACACGGCGGACACCTGGCCTTTCGGTGCGTGGGTGGTCCGCGGCCTCAGCGGGCCTTGCGGGCGAGGATGTTGCGGACGGCGTCGCCGCCGAGGTTGGCGACCAGGCTGAGCAGCATCACCGTCAGCCCCGGGATGACCGGTATCCACCAGTGCGGCAGCAGCTCCGCCAGGGCGCGGGAGGTGTCGGCGCCCAGCTCGGGCGCGGGCGCGGACTGGCCGAGGCCGAGGAACGACAGGCTGGCGAGGACGAGGACGACGTTGCCCACGTCCAGGCTCGCGGTGACCACGGCGGACGGCACGACGCCCGGCAGCAGGTGCCGCGTGATGACGCGCGTACGGCTCACCCCGGCCATCCGGGCGGCCTCGACGTGCGGCCTGGCGGCCAGGGACCGCACCTCTCCGCGCACGATCCGCGCGTAGTAGGGCCACCAGACGACGGAGATGGCGAGGAACGTGTTCCACAGCCCGGAGCCGAGCGCGGCGGCCACGGCGACCGCGACGAGCATGGCGGGCAGCGCGAGGAACAGGTCGGTGACCCGCATCAGGACCGAGTCCACCCAGCCGCCGAACGCGCCCGCGACCAGCCCGACCACGCCGCCGACGACGAGCCCCACGGCCACGACGACCAGGGCCATCAGCCAGCTCGTGCGCAGCCCGATCAGGGTGCGGGACAGCAGGTCGCGGCCGATGCCGTCGGTGCCGAGCAGCGCGCCGTCCGAGCCCGGCTCGGCGTACAGGGCCCCGGCGGTGCGCACGGGGTCGTGCGGCGCGAGGACGGGTGCGAGCAGCGCGGTCAGGGTGACCAGGGCGACGACGGCGAGGACCGTCCAGTCGAGCCACCTGGCGGCGGCGAGGCGCGGGCGCAGGACGCGGGTGCGCGGGCGGACGGCGGGCGGCGTGCCCGTCACGGCGGCGGCGGTCATCGGATCTCCCCTCGGTGGACGCAGGCGACGCTGCGGCGGGCGGACGGTGCGGCGGTCCTGGCCGTGCCGGGCGGGCGCGGCCCGATGGGGACGAGCTGGATGCCGGTGAGCGTGTCGGCGCACTCGTCGCGGGCGACGGGGCAGCGCGGGTGGTACGCGCAGCCGCTGGGCGGGGACAGGGCGCTGGCGGGCTCGCCGGTGATCTCGGGCAGGGTGACGCCGAGTCCGGGGACGGCCGCGATGAGCGCCCGGGTGTAGGGGTGGCGGGGGTCGCGGATGATCTCGTCCGCCGTGCCGATCTCGACGAGGCGGCCGAGGTACATGACGGCGATGCGGTCGCCGATGACGCGGGCGACGGACAGGTCGTGCGTCACGAAGACGACGGTCATGCCCAGTTCGCGGCGGAGCTTCTGGATGAGGTTGAGGACGTTGGCGGCGAGGGAGACGTCGAGCGCGCTGGTGGGCTCGTCGCACAGGAGGACGCGGGGCGGGACGATCGTGGCGCGGGCCAGGGCGACGCGCTGCCGCTGGCCGCCGGAGAGTTCGGCGGGGCGGGCGTCGAGGGCGGCCTCGGGCAGTCCGACGGCGCGCAGCGCGGCGGCGGCCTTCTCGCGGCGCGCGGCGCGGTCGGTGCCGCGGCCGAGGCGTTCGGTGAGCAGTTCGCGGACGGTGAGCCAGGGGGTGAGCGACGCCCCGGCGTCCTGGAACACCATCTGGATGCCGGAGCGGCCCGGCCCTTCGAGGCCGCCGCCGGTCGCCTTCTGGAGCCCGGCCATGACGCGCAGCAGGGTGGACTTGCCCGAGCCGCTCTCGCCGACGAGGGCGAGGGACTCCCCGGCCTCGATGTCGAGCGTGACGCCGCGCAGCGCGGCGAGCGCCGCCTTGCGGCCCCGGCTGTCGCGGACGGTGAAGTCGCAGGTCAGCTCGGTGGCGCCGAGCACGACGCCGTTCCTGCCGCCCGTGTCCCGCGGCACGGCGGGAGCGTGCGGCACCGTCTCCTCGGGCGGCGCGAGGGCCGCCAGCGCGGTCGCGGCGTCGTCGGCGCGGAAGCAGGCGGCCTGGTGGGGCGCGGTGTCCGCCGTGGGCGCGTCGGGCCGTTCGGTGGCGCAGCGGTCCATGGCGAGGGGGCAGCGGGACTGGTAGAGGCAGCCGGTGGCGGGCGCGGCCGTGGCGGTGGGCTCGGGCAGCAGCGTGCGCAGGGGCGCGGCGCGGTCGGTCGTGAAGTCGAGCCGGGACGCGAGGAGTCCGAGCGTGTACGGGTGGCGCGGGTCGCGCAGGACCTGCTCGGCGGGGCCCGTCTCGGCGAGCCGCCCCGCGTACATGACGGCGATGCGGTCGGCGATCTGCCCGGCCACGCCGAGGTCGTGCGTGATCATCAGCACGCTGCACCCCATGTCGTCGGTCAGGCCGCGCAGGACGCGCAGCACCTGCGACTGGACGGTGACGTCGAGGGCGGTGGTCGGCTCGTCGGCGACGATCAGGCGGGGGCCGCCCGCGATGGCCATGGCGATCATGACGCGCTGCCGCAGCCCGCCGGACAGCTCGTGCGGGTAGGCGCGCATGCGGCGTTCGGGGTCGGGGACGCCCACCGCGCGCAGCAGCCGGACGGCCTCCGCGCCGGAACCGGCCGCCTCGGCGACCTGCCGTCCGACGCGCATCGTCGGGTTGAGGGACGTCATCGGGTCCTGGAAGACGACGCCCAGGTCGTCGCGGCGTGCGGCGCGGCGCAGGTGTTCGGGGCCGTGGGCCATGTCGGTGCCGCCGACGGTGAGCGTCCCGGTGACCCGGGGCGCGGCGGAGGCGGGCAGCAGGCCGAGCAGGGCGAGGCTGAGGACGCTCTTGCCCGAGCCCGACTCGCCGACGAGGCCGAGGATCTCGCCCGGCCTGATGTCGAGGTCGACGCCCTTGACGACCGGGGAGCGGACGCCGCCGCGCTCCAGGCTGACGTGGAGGTCGCGGACGACGGCGACGGGCGGGTTCGGGACGGGTGCGCGCGTGGGTTCTTCTGCGGGCTTCTCGCCGGTGAGGGGGAGCACGTGGTGACCTCGCAATCGCGGGTTTCCCTCTGTCGGGGAATCGGTGCGTTCGAAGGGCCGGGCGGGCGCGTCTACGGGCCGGTCCGGTCGGCGGGCGTCCCCGCGTCGGGCAGGGCGCCGGGTGCGGCGGCGTGCCGCGCGTCGGGTCCGGCGTCCTCGCCGGTCTGGGCGCGGACGACGCGGGCCTCGCGCGACGGTGCGGTGAGGAGGAGGACGAGGGCGATCGCCAGGCAGACGACGGCGCAGCCGGACCACAGCGCCGCGCTGCCCGCGAACTGGACGACGCCGCCGCCGACGAGCGGCCCGACCATGGTGGCCGAGGAGAAGGCGAGGGCGTACGTCCCGAGGTAGCGGCCGCGGGCGGCCGGGGTCGACATGTCGGCGGCGATGGACTGGGCGGAGGGGTGGCCGCCCATCTCGCCCAGGGTCCAGACGCTGACGGCCACCGCGTACAGCACCCAGCTGTCGGCGAACGCCTGGAGGCCGACGCCGACCGCGGTGACCACCATCGCGGCGCAGAGCGTGAGTTCGCGCCGCCAGCGGGCGAACAGCCGGGCCGTGGGGATCTGGAGGGCGCACAGCAGGATGCCGTTGAGGGTGAGCAGCAGGCCGTACTGCTGGGTGGTGAAGCCCTGGTCCGTCATCGCGACGGGCAGGGAGACGGTGGACTGCACGTAGACGACGCAGTAGACGAACATCACGGCGACGAACGACATGAACACCCGGTCGCTCAGCACGTCCCGCAGCCGGGCGCCCGCGGCGGGGGCGGGACCGGCCGTGGCGCGCCGGCGGCGCTGCGGAACGTATACGTCCCGCACGCCGCCGAGCACGATCGCGGCCGAGGTGAGCAGGACCGCCGCCTGCGCGTAGAAGAGGAGCGAGAACGCCCGGTCGGCGATGAACCCGGCGAGCAGCGGGCCGAGGGCGAAGCCGAGGTTGACGGCCCAGTAGTTGTAGGCGAACGCGGCGCGCCGGTGGACCGCGGGCACCAGGTCGGTGATGAGGGCGGCGACGGCGGGCTGCGCGGCGCCGTTCACCAGGCCGAAGAGGAACAGGAGCGCCGCGATCGTGGCCGGCTGCGGGAAGGACGGGATGACCGTCATGGTGGCGGCCGACGCGACCACGCTGCCGACCAGGGTGCGGCGGCGCCCGACCACGTCGGCCAGGACGCCGCCGACCAGGGTGGAGACCACGACCCCGCCCCCGTAACCGGAGACGATCAGGCCCGCCTCGGAGACGGAGAGACCGGCGTCCTTGGTGAGGAAGAGCGTCATGAACGGGACGACGAAGCGCCCGGTCCAGGTGACGAGGACGGCCAGCCACAGCCACCAGAAGCTCGCGGGCAGGTCCCGGAGGCGGGTGCGGACGGGGGCGGGGGCGAGCACTACTCCGACGCTCCCGTGTCCTGGAGGGTCAGGGTGTTGAAGTCGAGGGTGTAGGGCTCGGCGATGCTGTGGGACTCCTCGACGCCGCCGATCCACGGCTGGGTGACGACGAAGTCGTTGACGTACGCCCAGGACGGGGTGCAGGCGGCGTCGGTGATGGCCTGCCCGGCGGCGAGGTAGGTGTCGGTGTCGCCGGTGGCCAGGCCTTCGGCGAGCAGCGCGGTGGCCTCGTCGTCGGTGCACTGGAGGAAGTTGAGGCCGCCGTCCTGGTCCCAGAACACGTGGCCGTACATGTAGGGGTTGCTGGCGTCGGGCCAGGTGCCGGAGGCGATGTAGAGGTCGGGGGCCTCGGCCGGGTCGGCGGCGAAGGAGCCGAAGACCTGGGACGTCTGGTAGCCGGTGATGGTGGCGTCCACGCCCATGCCCTGGAGCTGGGCGGCGATCAGGTTGGCGACCTGCGCGTCGTCGGCGCTGCCCGCGTTGTGGCCGATGACGACCTTCTTCTCGGCGGCGGGGAGGCTCGCCACGTACTGTTCGAGCGCCGCCGGGTCGTGGACGGTCTCGCGGGTGTCGGCGCCGCCGGGTATCGCGCCGCGGGAGAAGACGCCGGTGGCGGGCTCGGCCTTGTAGGTGACGACCTGGTCGATGATCGTGTCCCAGTCCACGGCGTCGAACATCGCGCGGCGCGCCTCGGCCGTGGCGAGGAAGGGGCGGTTGGGGTTCATGTAGAGGACGCCGACCTGGAACGACGGGAGGCTGTACGCCTGGAGCGTGTCGTCGTTCACGTACCGCTCCTGGGAGGCGGAGGGCACGGCGCCGATGATCGCGGACAGGTCGCCGTTGTCGAGGGCGAGCTGCATGGCGGAGGTGTCGGTGTAGACGGGCAGTTCGACGGAGGTGAAGTCGGGCTCGCCGCCCCAGTAGTCCTCGTAGGCCGTCATGCCGTAGCGCTCGCCGACGCGGGCGGTGGTGAGTTCGTACGGTCCTGTGCCGCCGTCGTGCGTGGACAGGTAGGTCTGGGCGAAGTCGTCCCCGGCCTGCTCCTCCAGGACCGTCGGGCTGATCATGCGCGGGCCGTAGGGGGAGGCGAGGTAGTCGAGGAAGACGGCGTTGGGGCGTTCGAGGGTGATGACGACGTGCAGGTCGTCGGGGGTCTCGACGGACGCGATGCCGTCCACCATGTACGCCGGGCCGGCGCCGACGGCGGCGCGGCGGTCGAAGGAGGCCTGGACGGCGGCGGAGGTGAAGGGCGTGCCGTCGTGGAAGGTGACGTCGGGGCGGAGCGTGAAGGTGTAGGTGGTGTTGTCCTCGGAGACCTCCCACTCCGTGGCCAGGCTGGGGCCGATGGTGGACTCGTCGACGCCCGGCTCGTAGCGGACCAGGCCCTCGTAGATGTTGGTGGTGAGGGCGAGGCCGTTGCCGGAGTAGTAGACGTCGGGGTCCGGCGGCTGGCCTATGTCGTTGAGGAGACCGATCGTCAGCACGCCGTCGGTCGGGGCGGACGAGCCGCTCGCGGAGGCGCCGCCGCCGCAGGCGGCCACGGTCAGGACGAGGGACGCGGCGAGCGCGGCGGCGGCGGACGCGCGGGCCGGGCCCGGGAGGGGACGACGGTGCATGGGCGCTCCTGACGGGGCAGTTCGGCGGAGGGACGGCGGGGTCAGGCGGGGTTGCCGGGGTCGGCGGCGGCGGCGGTGTGGCGGAGGGCGCGGGAGTGGCCGGGGCCGAGGGCGGTGGGGTGCAGGTAGTCGGGCTCGGTGAGGCCCTTGCGGCGCATGGCGATGCCGGTGAGCGCCTCGCGGACGGCGCGGTTGGCGAGCAGCGCGGTGATCTCGCCCCGGTCGTCGTAGGGCGGGCTGACCTCGACGACGTCCATCCCGACGATGCCGACCTCGGCGGCGAGGCGGCGGACGGCGGTGAGCACGTTGATGCTGGTCAGACCGCCGGGCTCCGGGGTGCCGGTGCCGGGCGCGTAGGCGGGGTCGGCCACGTCGATGTCGAGGGAGATGTAGAGGTGGTCGGCCTGGTCGAGCGCCTCGTCCACGGCGCGTTCGAGGACCTTGTCGAAGCCGTCGCGGTTGATCTCGGCCATGAAGTGCGTGCGCATCTGCCGCTCGCCCATCCAGTCGAGGACCTCCTGGTCGGGCCAGTAGCCGCGCAGGCCGACCTGCACGAAGTTCTTGCCGGGGACGGCGCCGCTCTCGATGAGCTTACGCATCGGGGTGCCGTGGCTGGCGAGGGTGCCGGGCGAGTCCGGGCCGGTGTCGGCGTGCGCGTCGAAGTGGACGATGCCGACCTTGCCGTAGCCGTAGTGGTCGGCGAGGGCGGTGGCGGACGGCCAGGTGGTGGCGTGGTCGCCGCCGAGGATGATCGGGATGGCCCCTGAGTCGACGATGGTGCCGACGAACTTGCGGATGTCCTCGAACGTCGCCCAGGTGTTGCCCACCTTGATGGGCGCGTCGCCGTAGTCGCAGACGTTGAGCACCTCGAACGCGTCCACGTGGACGTCGAGCGAGAAGTGCGGCCTGCCGTAGCCGCCCTTGTAGTCGCAGGAACGGATGGCCATCGGACCGTGGTTGGTGCCGCTGCGCCCCGACGCGGTGGCGTCCCACGGGACACCGCAGACCGCGACGTCCATCTTGCCCGCGACGAGGTCCTCGGGGGTCAGGCAGACCGGCAGCTTGGCGAACGTCTGGATGCCGGAGAAGCCGCCCTCCGCACGGCGGTTGACGAAGATCGGGCCCGGCTTGCGGCCGACGTTCCAGTCGTCCACCGCGCCGTGGCCCTCCAGGCCGCTGCCGAGGCGCGGCGGCTGCTGCCAGAAGCCCTCGCCGAAGTCGGGGTGGTGGTGGCCGTGCTGCTCGTCGTGCGCGTGGTGCGTGTGCTCAGTCATGGACCCTCTCAGGTGCGGGGTGGCAGGCACAGAAAGTAGGAACTGCCGAATCGATTCGTCAATGGTCTGCGGCGTGCGGAGGACGGTGTTTACACAGCCGGGCGGCGGACCGCGCGCAGGACGCGGGACCGACCCCGGGTGTTAGCACTCCTGTAACAGGAGGCGCGCCGGACAACTGCCCTGATGGCGCGTCGGCCGCGTTCACATGCCGGACGGCACCACCCCGTGGCGCTCGTATGATGAGCACCATGAGGCGCCAGACCGTTACGCTCAAGGACGTCGCCCGCGCCGCGAACGTGTCGCCGAGCACGGCGTCCGAGGCGCTGTCCGGCGGGGGCCGCATGACCGCCGCCACCCGCGAGTCGGTCGTCCGCGCGGCCCAGGTGCTCAACTACCGGCCGAACGCGGTCGCGCGCGGTCTGCGCACGGGGCAGCTGAAGTCCATCGCGGTGCACCATGTGCACTCCGGCGACCGGTTCGCCTCCGACTACTTCCGCGACTTCGTCACCGGCGTCCTGGACGGCACCCAGGCGGACGACTACGACCTGACGCTCCTCAACAGCAACCCCCAGGTGCCGAGGAACCGCGTCCCGCGCGTGGACGGCGTCATCATCGCCGACCCCATCGCCGACGACCTGCGCGCCCACGAACTGCTCAACTCCGGGCTGCCCGTCGTCGCGGGCGAGAACCTGCCGCCCGGCATGCCCGCCTGCCCCGTCGTCGCCGCCGACCACGGCAGCGCGCTGCGCGAGATCCTCGACCACGCGCTCGCCCGGGGCGTACGCCGCCCCGCGCTGCTCGGCCCCGACGCCAACAGCGGGTGGGGCGAGGTCCTGCGCGCCGAGTTCACCGCCTGGTGCGCGGCGCACGGGCTGCGCGGCGCGACGCGGCGGAGCCGCTTCGGCAACCCCTCGGTCCCCGAACACGAGGCCCAAGTGGACGAGTTGCTGACCGCCGAGCCGGGCACCGACCTGCTGATCGTCTCCTCCGAGCCGATCGCCCTGGGCGCCCTCGCCGCGCTGCGGACCCACGGCCGCTCACCCGGCACGGACGTCCTGCTCGCCTGCTGCGCCGAGAGCCGCGTCCTGTCGGCGACGAGCCCGGCGATCACCGGCGTGGACATGCGCCCGCGCGAACTGGGCCGCGAGTGCGCCCGGCTGCTGATCCGCATGCTCGGCGCGGCGGACGTCGGCGACGGCGGGGACGCACCCCCGGCCGGGCCCGTCACCCTCCCCACCACCATCCACTGGCGCGCCTCCACCGGCCCCCGGGACACCTGACGCGTGGCACGTGGCGCCGAATCCGGGCGCCACGAGCGGCCGGACCCTCCGCGCGTCCGGTGCGCGGAGGGTCCGGGTACTACCGGCGCGGTGACCGGCCGGTCACTGGAAGCACTCCCGGTAGATGTCCGCCTCGTGGTCGTAGAGCACGGCGGCCACCTGGCCGCTGACCAGCGGAACGAGATCCACGAGCTTCTGCCGCACGACCTTGGGGTCGTTGGTGTGCGGGTTGTGGCCCAGGCTGGTCAGCCAGGCCCGCGCCTCCGCCACCTCGCCGCGGCACGCCTGGCTGTAGTCGGCGGTACCGGCCTGGGCGGCGGGCGCGGCCAGGGACAGCAGCGCGGCGGCGGCGAGGGAGGTGGCGGCCACGCGGACGGACCGGGAACGGTTCATGGGAAGTCTCCGCAGGAGTAGGGCGTACCGGGAACGCTCGCAGTCTCGCCCGGAAGCGGTGGCCGTCCTTGCCTCCGGACGCACGGCTCTGGCCCCTGCGTGCGGGATGCCGGGAGTCCGGTCGCCGGGGAGAATGTGCCGGACCGTTCGAACGGGCCGATGGGGGGCGCCGTGCTGCTGCTCGACCTGGACGGCGTCCCGCCGCGCGAGCGGGTCGAGGCCTTCCACCACGCGATGACCGACACCTCGGTGCCGAACCGCATCCGGCACGAGGAACCCGACACCGGCATGCGGGCGCGTTTCGAGGGCTGGCGCATCGGCGGCCTCGACCTGTTCGACATGCGCAGCACCGGTTTCGAGGTCCGGCGCACGGCCTGGCACGTCCGCCGCCACCGCGACCGGCCGGTGGTGTCGGTGTCCCTCCAGACCCGGGGGACGCACCGGGCGGAGACGGGCGGGCGGCAGCGCGTGCTGGGGCCGTCGGACATCTGCGTGTTCCACGAACTGGCCCCGCGCGCCTACGGGTGGTCGGGCCAGGGGGCGTCCCGTGCCGTCACCCTCGACATGGCCGACCTCGGCCTGCCGGTGGAGGCCGTCGTCCACGCCTCGCTGCGGTTGCGCGCCAGCCCCCTGCACGGCCTGGTCCTGTCCCACCTGCGATGCCTCTTCCACGAGCCGGAGCGCCTCCAGGCCGATCCCGGCGCCGCCGCCCTGTCCCGTACGACCGTCGAGCTGGTGCGCGCCCTGCTGACGTCGGCGGCCTGGAACGCCGACGACGCGCGCGTCCGCGGCACGATGGACGACTCCCTCCCCACGCGCGTCATGGCCTACGCCCGCCGCCACCTGACCGATCCCGACCTGACGCCGGAGCGGATCGCCCACGCGCACCACGTCTCCGTGCGCCACCTCTACGCCGTCCTCGCGCGCGCCGGCATCGGCCTGGAGCAGTGGCTGATCACCGAACGCCTCGAACGCGCCCGCCACATGCTCGGCGACCCCCGCTGGGCCCACCTGTCCGTCGGGGCCCTCGCCGCCCGGTGCGGGTTCACCAGTCACAGCCACTTCACCCGCCGGTTCCGCGCCGCCTACGGGACCACCCCCAGCGCCCTGCGCCGCCACCGGCCGGACACCCGGGCAGAGGGCCCCGGCGGGTGAACGCGGTCCGCGGGGCCGCGGCGCGGGGGCCGCGACAACTCTTTGTATGATCAACGTATTCAAGAGGACGATCAGGGGGGACCACCATGCCATCCATGTCATCGATGAGACGCCGGGTCCATGTGGCCGTGGCTGTGGCGGGACTCGCCGCGCTGACTGTCGCCTGCGGCGGGGACGGGGGCGGGGAGGACGGCCCCGGGCCCTTCGGCGAGGCCGGCGAGTCCTCGGCCGCGGGAGGTGACGACGCGGGCAGCGGTGACCTGGGGACGCTGGAGGGGCTGACGGCCCGGGAGATCTCGGACCGCGCGCAGGAGGCGCTCGTGTCGGTCGACTCGGTGCGCTTCGCCATGAGCGGCGGATCCGCGTCCGAGACCATGACCGTGGACCTGCACCTGGACCGTTCCGGGTCCTGTGTGGGCTCGATGAGCGCCACGGGCATGGGAACCGCCGAGGTCATCATGCGCAACGGCGAGGAAGTCTGGATGAAGCCGGACGCCGAGTTCTGGCGGACCAGCCTGGGCGCCGCCGACCCCGAGCTGGTCGCCCTCCTCGACGGCCGCTATCTGCACGGCACCGCCGACGACCCGGAGATGGCCACGATGTCCGGCGCGTGCGCGCTGGACGCCATACTCGACGACGTGAGCCAGGACTCGGGCACCGACGAGGATCTGACGATCGGGGAGACCACCGAGCACGACGGTGTCCCGGCCGTCGAGCTGCACGCGGACAACGCCGACGGCCCGTCGACGATGCTGGTCGCCACCGAGGGCGAGCCGTACCCGCTGCTGATGACCGGCGAGGACAACGGCCAGCCGATGGAGGTCGGGCTGAGCGCCTTCAACGAGCCGGTCGAGGTCGTGGAGCCGCCGGCCGCGCACATCCTGGAGGTCGCCGACTTCCGGTCGGGCAACATCCAGGCATGACCTCCGGTCCCCCGCCCCGGCCGCCGGGGTGGGGGACACGGGCCGGGGAGCGCCTAGAGTCGGCGGTATGGCCACGACCGAGAACCGTCCCCGCCCGGAGCCGGGACACACCGACCAGGGCAGCGTGCGGGTGGACAGCTGGATCTGGTCCGTGCGGCTCGCCAAGACCCGTTCCGCGGCGGCCACGGCCTGCCGTGGCGGCCATGTGCGGATCAACGACGAGCGCGCCAAGCCCGCGCAGCACGTGCGGGTGGGCGACGAGGTGCGGGTGCGGCAGGGCGAACGCGAGCGGATCGTCGTCGTCAAGCGCCTGCTGAGCAAGCGCGTGGGCGCCCCGGTCGCCGTCGAGTGCTACGTGGACAACAGCCCGCCGCCCCCGCCGCGCGTCGAGGCGCCCGCGCCCGCCGGACTGCGGGACCGGGGCGCGGGGCGGCCGACGAAGCGCGAACGCCGCCAGCTGGACCGCCTGCGCGGCCAGTGAACCGGGCGGCGGGGACGGTGGTCCCCGCCGCCCGGCGGGCCGTGCATCAGGCAGCGCCGGAGGCGGGCTCCGCGGTGAGGGGGAGGCACACGGCGTAGACCGTCACCTCGGTGTCGAACCCGACCTGGATGAAGACGGTCCACCCGTTCTCGTCGTTCGGGTAGCTGTCGCGGGGGAACGTGTACGCCCCCGCCTGGCTGTACCCGCCGCCGGTGACCGTGGTGCCGGCCGGGCAGGTCGCGGTCACGGGGAACTCGCTCTGCTCCGGGTCGGTGTTGACGAAGGTCTCGGTGACGATCGTGGTCGGCAGCACTGCTCCCGGCGGGCCGGCGGGGCCTTCAGGACCTGCCGGGCCCTCGGGCCCCGCGGGGCCCTCGGGTCCGGGCGGGCCGGGCGGGCCGGGTTCCGACGGGCACTTGTGGTGGCAGCCGCCCTTGTCCCCGCCCGTGCCGTCGTCCGGCGCCGCCTGTGCCGCCGGGACGGCGCCCACGGTGAGCGCCGCGGCCGCCACGGAGAACGCCAGGTTGCGGAGCCGGGTGCGTCTGGGTTTGCTCACTTGCTCTCCACGCGTCGATTCGAGGGGCATCGGTCCGGTTCCCGGACCACGGCACCCTGCATACCAACAAAGCCGGGCATATCGACACGTTGTATGCCCGATCCCGCGGAAGAGGTCCCCGATGGCGCATCGCACGGCGGCCACCTGGCCCAGCGGCGCCGCGCGCGGGCTCAGTCGGTGGCGTCGCTGCCCGGCTCGAAGGCGACGTCGTCGTACTCGGGGTGGCGTGTGAGCCAGTCCGCGATGAACGGGCAGGCGACCAGCGCACGCAGCCCGCGCCGCCGCGCGTCCTCCAGGGCGGCGCGGGCCAGCGCCCCGCCGATGCCCCGGCCCTCGTACTCCGGCCGCACCTGGGTGTGCGGGTAGACGGCCAGCCGGTCGTCGCGCAGGTAGTCGGCGAAGCCCGCGACGGTGTCGCCGTCCCTGGCCTCGAAGCGGCTCGCGTACTCGTTGTCCGTGACGGTGATGCCCACCGGACCATCCTCGCCTCAGGGGCGGCGCCGCGCACGCGGGGCGCCGCCCCCGCGGGTCAGGCGGGCGGCGCCGTGGCGCCCCTGGCGGTCAGCAGGTCGGTCATCAGGCCGATCTCCGACTCCTGGGAACGCGCCATCCCGGCGGCCAGGTCCCGTATCTCGTCGGTGTCGGCCAGCTCGGCACCGGCCTCGGCCATCTCGGCACCCGCGCGGTGGTGCACGGTCATCAGCTGGAGGAACAGCACCTCGGCGTCACGCCCCGAGGCGGCCCGCAGCTCGTCGAGCTGCGCGTCGGTCGCCATCCCCGGCATCAGCGCGCCGTCCCCGCCCTGGTGGGCGTGCCCGCCGTCGTCCATCCAGCTCATCGGCGGGGTGCCGGGGGCGACCGGCGCGCCCCAGCTGTCCAGCCAGCCGAGCATCATGCCGCGCTGGTTCGCCTGCGTGTTGATGATGTCGTAGGCGAGCCGCCGCACCTCCTCGTCGTCGGTGCGGTCCCTGACGATGAACGACATCTCCACCGCCTGCTGGTGGTGGATCGCCATGTCCTGGGCGAAGCCCACGTCGGCCGAGTCCTCCGCCGGCACGGACGGGCCCGAGTCGGCGCGCGCGAACGCGGTGAGCACCACGAGCAGCAGGGCGGCGACGGCCGCCAGGCCGCTCGCCGCCGTCAGCCAGCGCCGCGTGGCCGAGGTCACTGCCCGATCCCGCCGGTGCAGGCGGCACCCGGCTCCTGGGTCTGCGGGCCCTGGACGTACGTCTCGAAGAACTCGCCGACCCGCTCGTCGTCCGCGCTGTCCACGCCGAGCTGGTGGCCCCAGGCGGTGAGCATGACCGGGCTCTCCTGCTCGGCGACCGGGCTCAGCAGGGAGTACGGGGTGGAGGAGACGCGCTCGCCCAGGGCCTCGATGTCCGCCTCGGTGGCGGACTCGTTGTAGGTGGCCCAGACGGCGCCGTGCTCCAGCGAGTGGACGGCGCTCTCGTTCGGTATCGCCTCGGTGTAGACGTCGCCGTCGCAGTTCATCCAGGCCTGGTTGTGGTCGCCGCCGACCGGCGGGGTCTGCGGGTAGTCCACGGTGCCGTCGACGTGGTTGCGGTCGAGGTCCGACCAGGTCTGCTCGCCCTGGACGGTGGCGGCGTCGCCGGACGGGGCGTCGTCGTCGCCGCCGGTGCTGGCGACGAGCCAGGCGCCGCCGCCGACCACGGCGGCGAGGATGACGACGCACGCGACGATGGTGAGCATGCGGTTGCGGCGGTCGCGCGCCTGCTCGATGCGGCGCGCCTCGGCTATCTTCGCGCGGCGGTCGGCGGCAGGGCCGCGCTTCGTCTTGCTGGTGCCCATGGGGAAGTCCTTGTCACGGATGAGGGGGTTGCGGTCGGTCGAACGGCGGATGGCGCGGGACTTCCCGTCACGTCCGGTGGACCTGGAGCCGGTGGAGGTCCACCGCCGGTGTGGCGTCGTGCACCGGCCCGTGCACGCAGGCGTCCGCGACCGGCCGCAGGGCGGGCGGCGGCGGGTCCTGCGGGGGGACGTGCAGCGCGACGGGGAGCGGCAGGACCGGGCTGACCGCCGCCCCGGGCGCGCCGTGGCAGCTGTCCGCCGGGGCGTCCAGGGCGGCGGGCGGCTGGATCTCGGTCCTGGCGGGCGGCTGTCCCGCGGCCGGGTGTCCGGCGGCCGTGGCCGGCGAGCACAGGCCGATGGCGCACAGCAGCGTGACGAGGACGAGCAGGCAGCGTGCGGCGACGGTGCCGGCCGCGGGGCCGCCCGTTCCACCGTGTCCGTCACCTGTTCGGCTCATCGACGGTCATCGTACTCATGGGCGATCTCCAGGGAACCGGTGCCGACCGCACCCGTACGGACACGCAGCGGTTCCGGTCCTCCGGCGGCCGGAAAGGACCGGATCGGTGCCGGAATGAACCGCCGCGGGCGATCCGGCGTCCTCGCCTGCGACGGCACGCGCGCGCGATAGCGTGGCACCGGCCGCGCGGGGCACGACAGTTGGCCCCGGCACGGCACCGGCGCGGATCGGCGCGACGGCCGCACGACGACATGACGGCGCGAAACGACATGAAGGAGACACCGGGATGGTGTTCAAACGGCTGCTCGGGGCCATGGGCGTGGGCGGCCCCTCGGTGGACACGGTCCTCGACAGCGGGGCCGTGCTGCCCGGCTCGGTGCTGACGGGCCGGGTGCTCGTCCGGGGCGGCACCTCGGACGTGGAGATCAGCCACATCACCCTCGACTTCATCGCCCGTGTCGAGGCGGAGGGGCACGAGGGGGAGAGCGAGGGCGTCGTCGTCTTCGACCGCGCCCGCGTCGGCGGCGGCTTCCGGCTGGCCGAGGGCCAGTCGTACGAGGTGCCGTTCTCGCTGCCGGTGCCGTGGGAGACGCCGATCACCGAGCTGTACGGCCAGCCGCTCGGCATCGTGCTCGGCGTGCGGACCGAGCTGGCGGTGGCGGGCGCCGTGGACAAGGGCGACCTCGACCCGCTGCTGGTCCGCCCGCTGCCCGTCCAGGAGGCGGTGCTCGAAGCGTTCGGGCAGCTCGGCTTCGGCTTCAGGTCCGCCGACCTGGAGCTGGGCCGCATCGGCGGCACCGGGCAGACCCTGCCGTTCTACCAGGAGATCGAGCTGACGCCGCCCGCGCAGTACGCGGGGGCGATGCGCGAGGTCGAGATCAGCTTCATCGCCTCCCCGGCGGGCCTCGAAGTGGTGCTGGAGGCGGACAAGCGCGGCGGCTGGTTCTCGTCCGGCCACGACGCGGTGAACCGCTTCGCCGTCGGGCACGGGGACGTCGGCGCCGTCGACTTCACCGCGCTCGTGGACTCGTGGGTGCGGCAGCTCGCCGGCGGCCACCAGCCGTCGTACGGGCAGCAGCACGGCGGCCACGGGTACCACGGCGGTCACGGGGGCCACGACCACGACGAGCACCGCGGCCCCGGCGCCGGCGCCGTGGTGGCCGGTGTGGCGGCCGGCATCGTCGGCGGTTTCGTCGCGGCGGAGATCGTCGACGAGATCGGCGACGCCTTCGAGGGCGAGGACTGACCCCCGGGCGCGGCGCCCGTCCGGCCCAGCGCCCACTCCCCCGCCCCCTTTCCCCACCTCGCTCACTCGCGCGGCAATTCACCCGCGCGAGTGAGCATTTCCGCTTTACGGGCCGGGCACACCAACGCGCCGAAGTACGCGGGGTTTTCCCGCGCCTCTCTTTCTGGTGTATGAACAAGCCTGAATGACATTCCCTTGTTCTTACCCCACTTGGTGTTCGGTACATACGCGATGACTCTGCTACGGAAAATCAATGCCGCACTCGGCTCGGCGACCGGATTCCGCGTCTGCCGCGTCCACCCCCCGGCGGTCCGGGAGCCCGCCGCCCGCACGCCCGTCCCGCCCGCGCGCCCCGAGCCGCCCCCGTTCCGCCCCCCGGCGCACCCGGAGACGGACCGGCTGCTGCGCCGCCCGGTGTTCATCATCGCCCCGGTCCGCTCGGGCTCGACACTGCTGCGGATGACACTGAACGCCCACTCCCGCCTCCACGCGCCGCACGAGCTGCACTTCCGCCGCCTGGAGGTGCGCTGCACGACCCGGCTGGCCGAACGGGCCCTGTCCGTCCTCGACCTCCACCAGGCCGATCTCGAACACCTGCTGTGGGACCGCGTGCTGCACCGGGAACTGGTGCGCTCGGGCAAGTCCTGCCTCGTCGAGAAGACGCCGAGCAACGCGTTCGTCCACGACCGGCTCGCCGCCTGCTGGCCCGACGCCAGGTTCGTCTTCCTGCTGCGCCACCCCGGCGCGATCGCCAGGTCGTGGCACGAGGCCGACCCGGTGCGCCGCGACCCCGAGCAGGCCGCGTGCGACGCGCTGCGGTACATGCGGGCCGTCGAGCGCGCCCGCGCGGCGCTGCCGGGGCACACCGTCAGGTACGAGGAGCTGACCGGAGACCCCGAGGGCGCGCTGCGGGAGCTGTGCGCGTTCCTCGGCGAGGAGTTCGAGCCGGGCATGGTCGAGTACGGCGCGGGGCGCGCGCGGGAGATCGACGGGCTGGAGAAGGGGCTCGGCGACTGGCGGGAGAAGATCCGCACCGGGCGCGTCCAGCCGGGCCGCGACCTGCCGGACGCCGAGGAGGTGCCGGCCGTCCTGCGGGAGGTCTGCGACGCCTGGGGGTACGCGCCCGAGCCCGGCGGTGTCGCCAGGTGAGCGGGCATGCCGAGATCGCGGAGGTGTGGCCGCGCGACGGGCGCCTGCGGCTGGTGGGCGCGCTGAACGGCCACGCGCCGCGGCGGCGGGCGCTCGACCGGCTCAGGGCGCTGACCACGGCGGCCGGGGACTGGTCGCTCCAGTTCGTGCTGCGCGACGACCGGGGCCGTCCCTGGCGGCTGCGCTACCCGGCGCCGCTGGACGGCACGCGCTTCGACGTGTCGCTGCCGGTGGCCGACCTGGCGCCGGAGGACCTGCGGGTGCCCGCGTACTGGGACGTCTGGCTGTCGGCGCCGGACGCGCGGCTGCGGGCGGGCAGGCTCCTGGACGGCATCACCGGCAAGAAGGAGATCATGGTGTATCCGGGCCAGTCGGTCCCCAGGGCGGACGCGGCGGTGCTGGTCAGGCCGTACTACACCGTCAAGGACAACCTGTCGGTCGAGGTTCGGCCGGCGCGATGAAGATCCGTTACCTGCTGCTGCACGCCTACGGGATGGGCGGGACGATCCGCACCGTCTTCACCCAGGCCAACGCCCTGGCCGCCGCCGGGCACGACGTGCGGGTCGTCAGCGTCGTGCGGCGCGCCGACCGGCCCTACTTCCCGCTCGACCCCCGCGTGCGGCTGACCGCGCTGGACGACCGGCGGGCCGGTACGCGCCGGGTGGCGCCGCGCCCGGGGCAGGGAATCGCGGGGCGGCTGCGCGTCCGACGGGCCGGGCGGCTCGCGGCCAGGCCGCCGCGCTGGGTGCCGCCGGGCGAAAGCGGCTACGGGGCGTTCGACCGCGGTCTCGAACAGAAGGTCGTGGCCTACCTCGCCCAGCTGACGGACGGCGTGCTCGTCACCACGCGCCCGGCGCTGAACCTGCTGTCGGCACGGTTCGCGACGCACGGGGTGGTGCGCGTCGCGCAGGAGCACATGAACCTGGGCGTGCACAAGGGCGACGTCCGGGCGGCGATCGCGCGCTGGTACCCGCGGATGGAGGCCGTCAGCGTCCTGACCCAGCGGGACCAGGACGACTACCGGACGGCGGCGCCCGGCGCGCGGGTGGAGCGCATTCCGAACGCGGTGCACTCCCTCAAGCAGAAGCCCTCGACGTGCGTCGGGCATATCGCGGTCGCGGCCGGGCGGCTGCGGCCGCAGAAGGGTTTCGACCTGCTGATCCCGGCCTTCGCGGAGGCGGCCGCCGGATTCCCCGACTGGCAGCTGCGGATCTACGGCGAGGGCGACCGGCGCAAGCAGCTGCGGAAACTCATCGAGGAGCACCACCTCTACAACCAGGTGTTCCTGATGGGCCGCACCGACCAGTTGGACGAGGAACTCGCCAAGGCGTCGTTCTACGTGCTGAGTTCACGGGCCGAGGGGCTGCCGATGGTGATGATCGAGGCGATGGCGCACGCCGTGCCCGTGGTGAGCTTCGACTGCCCGACGGGACCGGCCGACGTGCTCACGCACGGCACGGACGGGCTGCTCGTCCCGCCGGGGGACGTCGGCGGGCTCGCCGGGGCGATGCGGCGGCTGATGGCGGACGAGGCGCTGCGCGCGCGGATGGGCGACGCGGCGCTCGCGACGGTCCAGGGGTACGCGCCCGAGGTGATCGGCCGCCGCTGGCAGGACCTGTTCGAGGAGCTGCTGGCGGGGCGGCGCGTACGCTGAACCGCGGCAGGTGTGGGCCGGTCGGGTCCGGGGGGCTGGGCCGGTGGGGTGGAGTGCCGTCCGGCCGGGGCGGGCGGGCGGGGCACCGGACGGGCGCGGGGGGAGGCTTTCCTTCCCTCTAGACCTTTCCCTCTTCACCCTCCCCTGCGGACAGGAGCACGCCATGTGGGGTTTCGGCACGGTCACCAACGAGTCCCGGCTGCCGGTGGTGGTCGAGTACCCCGTCGCGGCCGGGACAGCCGTCACGATCGGCCGCCCGCACGCGACGCGGGGCCTGGCGCGGGTGCGGATCGGGACCGTGGGACTGATCCAGCTCGTGGACGGGAGCGGCGCGGACGGGCGGAGCCCGGCCGGGGAGGCGGGGACGGGGGTCCTGGAGATCCAGGCGGGAGAGAATCTGGCCACGTGGACCTATGACGCGGACCACCCGCTCACGGTCGATGTGACGGTGCGTCAGGATGGCGCGTTCACGCTGGTGAGCGGCGATCGGGAGCTCTCGGGGGAATTCCGCGGACCGGCCGGTCCCGGGGCCGACGCGGCGGCCGGGGGACCCGTTCTGGAGTGACGGCCGGGTTTCAGGACGCAGAAGCGGGTATCCGATGATTCCGGATGACGGAAGATCGGAGAAAGGTTATGACGACCGACGGAAAGTACTCCAGGGTTTTCGACGAGGTGCAGATCGGCAAGGGAATCCGTCCGGTCGCCCAGCACGGATATGTGACCGTCGAGGACGGCGTGCTGAACCTGCTGGGCTCGGACCGCCACCTGATCGCCAGCGCGCCCATGAGCAAGGTGGAGGCGGGCAAGGCGCGCTTCTCCGGCGGCATGACCGTCGCGATGAAGGTCGACGGCTCGCGCTACAACGTCTCCCCCGGGTACGGCGACCGTGCCGGGAAGCTGGTGCGGCCCGGCCGCCCCGAGCTGGTGGAGCACGCGGCCGAGGAACTGCTCGACCTCATCGAGGCCGGTGGCGGCCGGGTCGACTGACCCGGGACCCGGCCCCCGCTCCCGTCACGACACGATGTCCTTGGTGCGGAAGGCCCGGAAGGCGAGCGCCAGGAAGACGACGGCGCAGGTGACCGAGACGGACACGCCCCGGGTCATGGCCCCCCACTCCAGCTCGGGCTGGAAGGCGTCGGTCCAGGCGAACTGCCAGTGCGCGGGCAGGAATTCACGCCAGTCCCCGAGCGCCGTGATGGCGTCGAGGATGGACCCGACGATGGTCAGGCCGAGCGCACCGCCGACCGCGCCGAGCGGCGCGTCGGTCACCGTGGACAGCCAGAAGGCCAGCGCGGCCGTCACGAGCTGCGACAGGAAGAGGTACGCGACCGTGACGGCGATGCGGCCCGTGGCGTCCCCGGCGGAGAGGCTGCCGCCGGTGGGCAGGGCGAGCGGGCCCCAGCCGTAGGCGGCGGTGCCGACCAGCAGGGCGGCGAGCGGCAGCAGCACCATGGCGGCGGCGCTGAACAGCAGCGCCACCCACAGTTTGACCAGCAGGAGCCGCGACCTGGGGACGGGCGCGGCGAGCAGATAGCGCAGCGAGGACCATCCTGCCTCGGATGCCACGGTGTCCCCGCAGAAGAGCGCGACGGGGACGACCAGGAGGAATCCGGCGGACAGGAACAAGCAGGTGGCGGCGAAGTTCACCCCGGACGTTGTGGCGGCGTCCACGAGGGTGGACTCGCCGCCACCGTCGGGTGTGCCGCCGACCGCGAACGCGACGGCGACGACCGGCGGCAGCAGCGCGAGCAGCGCGGCGATGACGAGGGTCCTGCGGCGGCGGAGCTGCCGTACGGCCTCGACGCGGACCGGGAGGGTGCGGCGCGGCGCGTAGCCGGGCGCGGAGTCCAGGGCCGTGGTCGCGCCCCCGGCGGGGGGCGGTGCGGACGGCTGCGGGATGGCGGGCGGGGTCATCGGGCACCTCCGATGAGGGTCAGGAAGGCGTCCTCCAGGCGGCGGTACGGTCCCGCGCCGCTCACCGGGATGTCCCTGCGGACCAGTTCGGCGATCAGTTCCGCGGCGGTGCGGCCGTCGAGGTGGACCAGCAGGCCGGTCCCGCCGCGTTCGGCGGCGGCCACGCCGGGCAGGGCGGCGACCTCGGCGAGCTGCTCGTCGGTGACGGGCGCCTCGGTGGCGACCAGCAGGGTGTCCCCCGAGCCGCTGATGGTCTCGACCGGGCCCGCCTGGACGAGCTGCCCGCCGTCCATCACGACGAGGTGCGTGCAGGTCTGCTCGACCTCGGCCAGCAGGTGGCTGGAGACGATGACGGTGCGGCCTTCGGCGGCGTAGCGGATCATCACGTCCCGCATGGCGCGGATCTGCGGCGGGTCGAGCCCGTTCGTCGGTTCGTCGAGGATCAGCAGGTCGGGCAGGCCGAGCATGGCCTGGGCGATGGCGAGGCGCTGCCGCATGCCCTGCGAGTAGGTGCGGACGGCGCGGTCGAGGGCCGTGCCGAGGCCGGCGATCTCCAGGGCCTCGTCCAGGTGCGCGTCGGCGGCGGGGCGGCCGGTGGCGCGCCAGTACAGCTCCAGGTTGGCGCGGCCGGTGAGGTGCGGCAGGAAGCCCGCGCCCTCCACGAACGCGCCGACGCGGGACAGCACGGGCGCGCCGGGCCGTACGGCGTGGCCGAAGACGCGGATCTCGCCGCTGTCCGGGGTGATCAGCCCCATGAGCATGCGCAGGGTGGTCGTCTTGCCCGCGCCGTTCGGTCCGAGCAGGCCGAGGACCTGGCCGCGGGCGACCTGGAAGGAGGGGTCCCGCACGGCGTACCGGTCGGAGGAGCGCGTGTACCGCTTGCTGAGTCCGGTGATGCGCAGCGGCACGTCGGCGAGCTGCGGGTCGGGCGGCGGCGCGGAGGTGGGGCGGCGGCCGGTCAGCAGCAGGGCGGCCGCGACGGCGACGGCGGCGAGCGGCAGTCCCCAGGTCCACCAGGGCAGTCCGGTGCCGCCGGTGGTCACCTCGGGCGCGGTGGGGAGGGAGAGGCCGTCCCCCACAGGCTCGGCGGTGACGGTGGCGGGCTGGGCCGGGGAGGCGTAGCCCATGTCGGTGGTGGACAGCACGAGCCGCATGCGGTGGCCGTCGGCGAAGGGGTAGTCGATGGCGGGGAGGGTGAGGTCGGCGGTGACGCCTTCGTCGGTCCCGTCGAGCCGGACGGGGGCGACGAGCTGGGCGGGCAGGGACTGCTGTCCGCCGTCGGGCGACACGTCGTAGAGCTTCGCGAACAGGACGACGGACGGGGTGTCGGCGGTGACGCGGACGCGGACGGTGGGCGAGCCGGTGACGTGCACGGTCCGGTCGAGCGGTGCGCTGTCGAACTGGGCGTACTGGCCCGGGAAGTCGAGCGACAGGCCGAGGCCGATGCCCGCGAGGCTGCCCACCACGTTGCCGAGCCCGGGGACGGCGGAGACGGAGGGCGGCGCGCCGCCCGGCGGGTTGACGAAGGTGGCGGGGTCGCCGTCCAGCGGCACGGTGACGTCCTCGGTGCCGCCGAGGCCGGGGTAGTGGCCGCCGCTCGCGCTGCGCAGGAGCGTGTCGCCGTTGGTGGAGTCGAAGCCGGTGACGCGGGTGACGCGGAAGGCGGGGCCCGTGTCGGCGCCGGGGTCCTCGCGCAGGTAGCGGTCGAACCAGTCGGTGATACGGCCCTCGGTGCGCCCGGCCTCGGAGACGCCGCCGTCGTGCCCGGCCCATACCCAGTCGACGGAGACGGGCGCGCCGTTGGCGGCGATGGCGGTGGCCATGGCGTCGGCCTGGCCGAGGGGGAAGAGCGAGTCGTGCTGGCCCTGGGTGATCAGGGTGGGCACGTCGATGCGGTCCGCGACGGCGGCGGGGCTGCGGTCGTGGAGCAGCGCGAGGGCGGCGTCGTCGGGCGCCCCGGCGACGGCGACGCGTTCGTACAGCTCGCACAGGTCGGCGGTGAACGTGCCGCAGCCCGGCTCGGAGACGGGCTCCTCGCCCGTCTCGCCCGCGGCGCCCGTCTCGGTGGAGCCGGTGGTGAAGAGGATGCCGGCCCACAGGCTCTTGAAGACGCCGCCGGGGAAGAGGGCGTCGGCGAGGTCCCAGTACGTGATCCGGGGCGCGATGGCGTCCACGCGGTCGTCGTGGCCCGCGGCGAGCAGCGCCGCGGCGCCGCCGTAGGAGGAGCCGGTGATGCCGACGCGGGGGTCGCCGTCGGCGTCGAGGAGGACCTCGGGGCGGTCGGCGACCCAGTCGAGGAGGCCGCTGATGTCGGCGATCTCGGCGTCCGGGTCGTTGAGCCCGATGCGGCCCGTGGAGGCGCCGAAGCCGCGCGCCGACCAGGTGAGGACGGCGTACCCGGCGCGGGCGAGGTCCTCGGCCTCGTCGCGCACGTCGTCCTTGCTGCCGCCGAAGCCGTGGGCGACGAGGACGGCCGGGCGGCGCGCGTCCCCGTCGTCGGCCGTGAACCAGGAGGCGTCGATGCTGACCGTGCCGTTCCCGCCCGGCCCGGCGGGCAGGTCGAGCGCGAGGTCGGAGCGGCGGACGGCGGGCCCGTCGTCGGCGAGGACGGTCCAGGTGCCGGCGCCCGCGAGCACCGCGAGCGCGGCGGTGGCGGCGGCGAGCAGCCGCCCGCGTCGCCTCGGCCATCGGATTCCCATGCGCTGAGCGTCCTTTCACGGCCGGGTGACGAAGATCGCCCTACCGTACCCAATGGCTCGGACACTCTCGGTGGCGGCCTGTGGCGGGTGGCTGCCGGGTTTCGGGGCGCGCGGGGGTGAGAATCGGGGCGTTCAGGACACCGCCGCGCGTAGCGGACGCGGGGCGGGGTCGCCGCAGGGATCGAGCGGAACGCGAGGAGCCGTCATGGGCAAGGGTGTGCACGTCCAGGAGCTGCCGGGGGTGGGGAAGCGGTACGACATCGACCTCGGGCGTCCCGACCAGCGGATCTCGGTGGTCATCCGGTCGGGCGGGGTGCGCGACCTCTATGTGTTCGCCTCGGAGTCGGCGGACCCGACGGCCGTCATCGAGCTGGCGGAGGAGCAGGCGCGCAAGGTGGCGGCGGTGCTGTCGGCCACCTTCTTCGAGGACTGAGAGCGGGCGGGTGGCGGAGGCCGACCTGCTGGGTCTGGGGGTCGCGGTCCTGCTCGCCGGGCTGGTCGCGCGGGGCGCGCGGCGGTTCGGGCTGCCGTCGGTGCCGTGCTACATGCTCGTCGGGATCGTGACGGGTCCCGGGACGCCGGGCCCGGTGCTGGTGGGGCATCCCGGGGAGCTGTCGCTGCTGGCGGCGCTGGGCCTGGTGCTGCTGCTGTTCCACCTCGGAGTGGAGTTCCCGGTGGACCAGGTCGTGGGCGGCGGGCGGCGGCTGTTCGCGACGGCGGGCTGCTACATCGCGCTGAACATGTCCGCCGGGCTGCTGCTCGGCTTCGCCCTGGGCTGGGGCGGGCCCGAGGCGCTGGTGGTGGCGGGGGCGCTCGGCATCTCGTCGTCGGCGATCGTCACGAAGTCGCTGATCGAGCTGCACCGGCTGACGAACGCGGAGACGCCGGTGCTGCTGGGCGTCATCGTGATCGAGGACCTGTTCCTCGCGTTCTACCTGGCGCTGCTGTCCCCCGTCCTGTCGGGCGGCGGCGGGCCGGTCGAGCTGGTCGGGGACGTGCTGCGCAGCTTCGGGTTCCTGCTGCTGCTCTTCGCGGTGGCGCGGTTCGGGGCGCGGGCGGTGCAGGGGCTGATCGGCAGCCGCGAGGACGAGCTGCTCGCGGTGCTGACGATCGGGCTGGTGCTCGTGTCGGCCGGGCTGTCGCAGGAGGTGGGGGTCTCGGACGCGATCGGCGCCCTGATGATCGGCCTGGTGGTGTCGCGGACCGAGCTGGACGAACGGGTGGAGCGGCTCGTCCTGCCGCTGCGGGACGTGTTCGCGGCGGTGTTCTTCGTGACGTTCGGGCTGACGATCGACGTGGCGGATCTCGGCCCGGTGCTCGTCCCCGTGCTGGCCGCGGTCGCGCTGACGGTGCTGGCGAACGTGTCGGCCGGGATCGTGGCGGCGCGGTTGTTCGGCTTCAACCAGCGGGGGGCGGCGAACATCGGGCTGACCGTGCTGGGGCGCGGCGAGTTCTCGCTGATCCTGGCGACGCTGGCGATGGGCGCGGGTCTCGACCGCAGGATCGGCCCGTTCGTCGCGCTGTACGTGCTGGTGCTGGCGATCCTCAGTCCGCTGCTCGCGGCGAAGTCGCAGTACCTGGCCCGGTTCATGCCGGACTGGCTGCTGCGGCCGGGCTGGCGCTATGTGCGGGAGGAGACGATCAGCACGTCCTGCACGCATCTGGACCAGATCCGGGTGACGGAAACGGACACCGACGTGTGCCCCGAGTGCGTGGAGGCGGGCAGCGAGTGGGTGGAGCTGCGGCTGTGCGTCACCTGCGGCCATGTCGGGTGCTGCGACGACTCGCCGCTTCGGCACGCCAGCGCGCACGCGCGGGAGACGGGGCACCCGATCATCCAGTCGCTGGAACCGGGCGAGGACTGGCGCTGGTGCTTCCCCGACGAGACGCTGGTCCGCGCCCCGATGGGCTCCCGGCGCGGCGGTGACGACTGAGGGGGGCGGACCTTACCGGTGCATGTGCCGGACTTCAACAGGTGCGTTCACGTTGGCTAAAGCTTTCCCCAATTTGTTTACGTGTAGTAAGCACCTTGTCGTATCGTCGAGTCCGAGTTGCTACCGATTGGGAGAAAGTGACCACTCACAGTAAGGACTCGACGACGCAGGCCGACATAGCCCCGCCGCCGCCCGACACGCCTGTGGCGATGACGCACTCGGAGATCATGCGGGCCCTCTCCGGGCTCCTGCTCGGCATGTTCACCGCGATCCTGTCCTCCACCATCGTCACGAACGCGCTGCCGAAGATCGTCTCCGACCTGGGCGGCGGCCAGTCCGCGTACACCTGGGTCGTCACGGCCACGCTGCTGTCGATGACCGCGTCGATGCCCATCTGGGGCAAGCTCGCCGACCTGTTCAGCAAGAAGCTGCTGATCCAGATCTCGATCGTGATCTACGTGGCGGGCTCGATCGTCGCCGGCCTCTCGCAGAGCCCCGCGATGCTGATCACCGTGCGTGTCGTGCAGGGTCTGGGCGTGGGTGGCCTCGTCGGCCTGTCGCAGATCATCCTGGCGGCGATGATCCCGCCCCGCGAGCGGGGCCGGTACAGCGGCTACCTCGGGGCGACCTTCGCGGTCGCGACCGTCAGCGGCCCGCTGATCGGCGGCGTCCTCACCGACACGCCGGGCCTCGGCTGGCGCTGGTGCTTCTACATCGGTGTGCCGTTCGCCATCGCCTCCCTCTTCGTGCTGCACCACACGCTGCGGCTGCCCACCGTCCGCCGCGAGGTGCGCATCGACTGGGCGGGCGCCCTGCTGGTGAGCGCGGCCGTCTCCCTGCTGCTGATCTGGGTGACCCTGGCGGGCGACAAGTACGACTGGGCGTCCGGGACCACCGCGCTGATGGTCGGCGGCTCGCTCGTGCTCGGGGCGCTCTTCCTCCTGGTCGAGAGCCGGGCCAGCGACCCGATCATCCCGCTGCGGCTCTTCCGCGTGCGGACGATCACGCTCACGTCGGTGGCCTCGCTGTTCATCGGCGTCGCCATGTTCGCGGGCACCGTCTACTTCGGGCAGTTCTTCCAGCTGGCCAGGGACCGCAGCGCCACCATGTCCGGTGTGATGACCATCCCGATGATCGCGGGTCTGTTCGTGTCGTCCACGGTCTCGGGCCAGGTCATCACGCGCACCGGCCGCTGGAAGTACTGGCTGGTCACCGGCGGTGTGCTGGTGACCGCCGCCCTGGGCCTGCTGAGCACGATCCGGTACGACACCCCTTACTGGCGCGTCGCGGTCTTCATGGCCCTGATGGGCCTGGGCATCGGCATGATGATGCAGAACCTCGTGCTCGCCACGCAGAACCAGGTGGAGCCCAAGGACCTCGGCTCGGCCAGCTCCGTCGTCGCGTTCTTCCGCTCCTTCGGCGGCGCGATCGGCGTCTCGGCCCTCGGCGCGCTGCTGGCCAACCGGGTCACCTCGTACACGAAGGACGGCCTCGCCGACGCGGGTATCGACCCCGCCGCCGCGGGGGGCGCGGGGGGCGGCATCCCCGACATGGACGCGCTCCCGGCGCCGCTGCGCACGGTGCTGGAGAACGCGTACGGCCACGGCGTCGCCGACGTGTTCCTCTACGCGGTGCCCGCCGCGTTCGCGGCGCTCGTGCTGACCGTGTTCGTCAAGGAAGTGGCGCTGCGCAGCCACCACTGAGCCGCCGCGCCACCACAGCAGGGAGCCCCCCGTCCGCGCGGACGGGGGGCTCCCTGCTGTACGGCCCGGGGCCGGACCGGCTCAGGCGAGGAGGAAGTCCGCCTCGCCGCGCTTCGCGCCCCGGATGAAGGTCTCGATCTCGTGGGGGGTGTAGATCAGGGCGGGCCCGTCGGGGTCCGTGGACTGCCGCAGCGCCACCCGTCCGTCGGCCAGCTTCATGGCCTCGACACAGTTCCCGCCGTTGGTGCCGCTCCACGGCTTGTGCCAGCCGTCGGCCCCCAGCTCCCTGGCGGGCATGCCGTTGTATATGAAGTCCGTCGGACGACGCTTCTCTTGACCCATGGGTCTCAGAGCTCCTTGCGAATATCACCGAGGATGGACCCGGTGTCCTGTACCGGTGCGGCCTGCGCACCCATGCGGTCGAGAACCTCCAGATAGGCCACGGTGTCGGGCCTCTCGTCGAGGTAGACCGCGCCGGTCAGACTCTCGGCGTAGATGATGTCGGGCAGCTCCGGGATCTCGAACCTGAAGAGCTGGAACGGCCCGAACATGCCGGGATGCGGACCCGCGCTGAACGGCATGATCTGCAGCGTCACGTTCGGCAGTGCCGTCGCCTCGATCAGCCGGTCTATCTGCGCGCGCATGACGGACGGGGGCCCGACGCGGCGGCGCAGCACATGCTCCTCCACCACGGCCCACAGCAGCGGGGCCCGTGGCCGGGAGAGCAGTTCCTGGCGCTCCATGCGGAGCGCGACCCGGCGCTCGATCTCCTCCTCGGCCGCGCCGGGGAAGCCGGTCCTGAAGAGGACGCGGGCGTAGTCGGGGGTCTGGAGGAGGCCGGGGACGCAGTGGGGCTCGTACGCGCGGATCAGGCTGGCCTCGCCCTCCAGGCTGACGTACAGGCTGAACCAGTCGGGCAGGACGTCGCGGAAGCGGTGCCACCAGCCGGGCCGGTTGGCCTCCTCGACCAGCCGCAGGAAGGCCGCGGCCTCCTCGGGCGGCGCGGCGTACCGTTCCAGCAGTGCCTTGACGTAGAGCGGCTTGAGGCCGACCTCGGCCTTCTCCATACGGCGTACGGTGGTGGTGTTGACGCTCAGCGCCTCGGCGGCGTCGGCGAAGGTGCAGCCGGCGTTCTCCCGGAGGTCGCGCAGGCGCAGACCCAGCACGATCTGTCCCACGGTCGGTCCCGACCGCGCCTCTGCCACGTCGCCTCCTGACGGCCCCCGCCGATGTCGGCGGCCCCAATTCCCGGTTCAGGGAAGAAGTTTGCCACACGCCGTAGCGGCATCGACAGAGATGCTTTCGCGCTCTGCGAATCGCAGAACTCCCCTTGCGCTCTGCCCCCAGCATTGCGCATAGTTATCAGGTGATCCGGCTCACCCCCGTTCCGGCCGTCCCCCAGGCCTTCCGGAAGGCGACTCCGCCCGTGTCCCATCCGCGCGACACCCCTGTGGCCCAGGCGCTGCCGCTGCCCCGCTCCCCCTTCCCGGGGGCGGACGGGCGCAGGGAGCGGTTCGAGCTGCCCGCGGTGCCCTCGGCCGTCGCGACGGCGCGGGGCAGGACCGGTGAATGGCTCAGCCACTGGGGCGTGGCGGGGGACGCGCGGGACGCCGTGCTGCTGGTCGTGTCCGAGCTGGTCACCAATGCCGTGCTGCACTCCGGGGGCGAACGCGTCGTGTGCCGCGTCGAGGCGCGCGCCGACCTGCTGCGGGTCGAGGTCGCGGACGAGGGGGACGGGCCAGGCGGGGGACGTACGAGCCTGGTGCGCGCGGACGACGAGTGCGGGCGCGGCCTGCTGCTCCTCGACGCGCTGGCGAGCCGCTGGGGTGTCGTCTCGCCCGACGCGTCGGGCGGCTGCACGGTGTGGTCGGAGATCGCCCGCGACTGACCGCTGGGCGCGGGGCTGCTCCCTGCTGCCTGCGGAGCAGACTTCCTCTCATTGCCTGCGGAGCAGGACCAACGCCATGTCGTCCTGGTCCGCCCCCGGCTGGATCTCCGACATGTGGTCCGCCAGGTCCTCCAGGTCCCACGGGCCGTCGCTCAGCGCGGCCGTCAGGCAGGACGTGCCCTCGTCCAGGTCGCGGTCCGGCTTCTCGATCAGGCCGTCCGTGTACATCATCAGCGTCTCCCCCCGCCGGAGCGTGCGGTCGCTGACGGGGTAGTCCGGCTCGGCGGCGCCGACGTCCACGCCGAGCGGCAGCGTCCCCGGCACGGACAGCAGCACGCCGCGCCCGTCCGCCGACCGCAGCGCGGGGGCGAGGTGGCCCGCCCGTACGAGCCGCAGCCGCCCGGTCGCCGGGTTCAGCTCGGCGTACAGGCAGGTGGCGAACCGCTCCGTCTCCAGGTCGCGCAGGAAGGCGGAGGCCCGTGACATCACGGCGCCCGCCGGGTGGCCCTCGGACGCGTAGGCGCGCAGGACGATGCGCAGCTGCCCCATGACGGCCGCCGCGTGCGTGTCGTGCCCCTCCACGTCGCCGATCACCGTCGCGACGCACCCGCCGGGCAGCGGGATCACGTCGTACCAGTCGCCGCCGACGTCGCGGCCGAGCCCCGCCGAGCGGTAGCGGACGGCGATGCGCGCGCCGGGGACCTCGGGGATGTCGCGCGGGAGCATGGCGCGCTGGAGGTCCTCGGCGAGGTCGTGCTCCTGCTCGTAGAGCACCGCGCGCTGGAGGCTCTGGGCGATGCTGCTGCTGAGGGCGACCATCAGGTTGCGCTCCTCGGGCGGGAACGGGCGGTCCTCCTCGAAAAGCAGCCCGAGGCCGCCGAGCGCGGTTCCCTGCGCGGTGAGCGGCAGGTACGCGGCGGCCCTGATGCCGTGCGCCAGCAGGGCCTTGGCCAGTTCGGGGAAGTGGGCGGCCAGCTCCCCGGCCGAGGTGAGGAAGAGCGGTGCGCGGTCGCGGACGACCCTGCTCATCGGCAGGTCGTCCTCCATGCGCTGGTACTCCACCTCGGGCGGCGCCTCCAGGCCGCCGAGCACCAGGCGCAGGTGCCCGGACTCGATCAGGCCGAGGCGTACGCGTGCGGCGCCGACGAGCCGCAGCCCCGCCGGGCCGCCGAGGACGGACGTCACGTCCCGGACCGTCCTGGCGTTGGCGATGGCGCGGGTGGTCTCCTCGACGATGCTGGTCTGCTTGCGCCGCTCGACCGCGACGGCCTCGCGGTCCACGGCGTGGGACAGTTCGGCGGTGGCGTCCCTGACGATGCCGATGATCCGGTACGGGCGCCCCGTCTCGTCGCGTTCGATGTGGCCCTGGGTGTGGGTCCACTGGGTGAGGCCGCTGCGCCGGCGGATGCGGAAGTACGCGCCGTAGCCCCCGCTGCCGTCGCCGAGGGACTTGCGCAGCATGGCGTCCAGGCGGTCGCCCTCGGCGCGGGAGACGCGGCTGGCGAGCGACTCGGGCCGGGAGTCCCACTCCTCGGGGCGCAGGTCGAAGACGTCGAGGGCCGCCTCGTCGAGGTGCATCACGTTGCGGTCGAGGTCCCAGTCGAAGCTGCCCATCCGGTTGAGGGCGAGGGAGGTGTCCGGGTGGACCGGCCAGTCCTGCGGCAGCGACTCCTGCGGGGCGGGCTCGTGCCGCCTGTTCTCGCTCATCTGAGGACCTCGGTGAGTACGGTTCCTCCCACTCTGGCACGTCCGGCATGTTCTGTCCCGTTGCGCGACCCCCCGTGGAGGACACGCGGTGTGACCGCCGGGTGCGGCTGCGGCACGACATGTCCCCGTCATGCGCAAACCGTTGACAAACTCGTGACCTGCTTGAAAACTCTGACTACCCTCTCGCAAGAGATCGACTAAGTCGCTTAATTCTTCGCAAGATTCTTGCAAGTTCTCGGCAAGCGCACATCCCGTCTGTCGCGGTCCCCGTTCCGCCCCCGACCCGGTGCGTCCGCCGGGGCCGGGCGGGTCCCCCGGCAGCCCCTGCGTCGTTCCCACGGAACTGAGGACCCCCCATGACTTGGAGACAACTCGGCCGGCGGCTGATCAGCGCCCTGGCCCTGGCCGGCCTGCTGGTCGCCGGGCTGCTGCCCGTCGCCGGCGCCGCGTCGGCCGCCGACGGGCCGAACCTGGCCCTCGGCAAGTCCGCCACCGCCAGCGCCACCAACGGCGGCTTCCCCGCGTCCAGCGTCAACGACGGCAACCAGGCGTCCTACTGGGAGGGGCCGAACAACGCCTTCCCCCACTGGGTGCAGGTGGACCTCGGCTCCGCCGCCGCGATCGACCAGGTGGTGCTGAAGCTGCCGACCACCTGGGAGGCACGCACCCAGACGCTCAGCGTCCAGGGCAGCACGAACGGCAGCTCCTTCTCGACGCTCGCCGCCTCCCAGGGCCGCCAGTTCACCCCGGGGTCGGCCAACACCGTCACCGTCGACTTCACCGCGACGCAGGTCAGGTACGTGCGGGTGCACGTCACCGCGAACACCGGCTGGCCCGCCGCGCAGCTCTCCGAGCTGGAGATCTACGGCGAGGACGGCGGCGAGGACCCGGGCGGTCCCGGCGAGCCCGGTGAGCCGGGCGAGGGCTCCAACCTGGCGCAGGGCAGGCCGATCGAGGCGTCCTCCACGACCTTCAACTTCGTCGCGGCCAACGCCAACGACAACAGCCTGTCCACCTACTGGGAGTCGAACGGCTTCCCGTCCACGCTGACGGTGCGGCTGGGCGCCAACGCAGACGTCAACACCGTCGTCGTCCGGCTCAATCCGGACGCCGCCTGGGGCCCGCGCACCCAGAACATCCAGATCCTCGGCCGCGAGCAGAACGCGAGCACGTTCACCTCGCTGCGCGCCGCCGCCGGCTACTCGTTCAGCCCGTCCTCCAACCAGAACACGGTGACCATCCCCGTCACCGGACGCGTCGCCGACCTCCAGCTGCGCTTCACAAGCAACACCGGCGCGCCCGGCGGCCAGGTCGCCGACCTCCAGGTCATCGGCGTCCCGGCGCCCAACCCCGACCTGACCGTCACCGACCTGACGTGGACGCCCGCCGCCCCGGTGGAGACCGACGCGGTGCGGATCAGCGCGACCGTGCGCAACGCCGGTTCGGCCGCCTCCCCCGCGACGACCGTGAACGTGAGCCTGGGCGGCGTCGTCGTCGGCAGCGCCCCGGTGGGCGCGCTGGCGGCCGGGGCCTCCTCCACCGTCACGGTGGACGCGGGCCGCCGCCCCCAGGGCAGCTACACGGTCTCCGCGCTGGTGGACCCGACGGACACCGTCGTGGAGCAGAACAACGACAACAACAGCCGCACCGCCGCCACGCAGCTCGTGGTCGGCCAGAGCCCGGGACCCGACCTCCAGGTCCTCGGCATCGACCACAGCCCGGCCAACCCGGCGGTGGGCGCGCAGGTGTCCTTCACCGTGCGGGTCAACAACCGCGGCACCACGGCCACGAACGCCACCACCGTCACGCGCCTGACGGCCGGGACGACGACGCTCAACACCAACACCCCGTCGATCGCCGCCGGGGCGACGGCGACCGTGAGCGTCAACGGCACCTGGACGGCGACCAGCGGCGGCGCCACGCTGACCGCCACCGCCGACGCGACCAACACCGTCGCGGAGACCAACGAGAACAACAACGTCCTTTCGCGCGCCATCGTCGTCGGCCGCGGCGCGGCCGTGCCGTACACCGAGTACGAGGCGGAGGACGGCCGGCACAACGGCACGCTGCTCCAGACCGACCCCGAGCGCACCTTCGGGCACACCAACTACGCCACCGAGTCCTCGGGCCGCGAGTCGGTGCGCCTGAACAGCACGGGCCAGTACGTCGAGTTCACGTCCACCAGCCCGGCCAACTCGATCGTCGTGCGCAACTCCATCCCGGACGCGCCCGGCGGCGGCGGCCAGGAGGCGACGATCAGCCTGTACGCGAACGGCACCTTCGTCCGCAAGATCACGCTGTCGTCCAAGTACAGCTGGCTGTACGGCAACACCGACAGCCCCGAGGGCCTGACCAACACGCCGGGCGGCGACGCGCGGCGCCTGTTCGACGAGTCCAACGCGCTGCTGTCGCAGAGCTACCCGGCGGGCACCGTCTTCCGGCTCCAG
Organism: Streptomyces sp. NPDC049879; assembly: GCF_044461265.1. NCBI lineage: Bacteria > Bacillati > Actinomycetota > Actinomycetes > Kitasatosporales > Streptomycetaceae > Streptomyces > Streptomyces sp. NPDC049879. The sequence continues at coordinate 747,083 of NZ_JBITKT010000003.1, forward strand.
CGGGACGCGAACGACACCGCGTCGTTCTACATCATCGACCTGGTCGACCTGGAGCAGGTCGCTCCCCCGGCCGCCAAGCCCGCCGAGTGCACCTCGATCACCGAGTACGGCGCCGTGGCGAACGACGGGATCGACGACACGGCCGCGATCCAGCGCGCCGTGACGGCGGACCAGAACGGCCAGATCAACTGCGTCTGGATCCCCGCCGGCCAGTGGCGGCAGGAGCAGAAGATCCTGACCGACGACCCGCTCAACCGCGGCCAGTTCAACCAGGTCGGCATCAGCAACGTCACGATCCGCGGCGCGGGCATGTGGCACTCGCAGCTCTACACGCTGACCCCGCCGCACCTGGCGAACGGCATCAACCACCCGCACGAGGGCAACTTCGGCTTCGACATCGACGACAACACCCAGATCTCCGACATCGCCATCTTCGGCTCAGGCACCATCCGCGGCGGCGACGGCAACCACGAGGGCGGCGTCGGCCTCAACGGCCGCTTCGGCGAGAACACGGCTATCCGCAACGTGTGGATCGAGCACGCCAACGTGGGCGTCTGGGTCGGCCGCGACTTCGACAACATCCCGGCCCTGTGGGGACCCGGCGACGGCCTGGAGTTCAGCGGCATGCGCATCCGCAACACCTACGCCGACGGCATCAACTTCACCAACGGCACGCGCAACTCCACGGTGTTCAACTCGTCGTTCCGCAACACGGGCGACGACTCGCTCGCCGTCTGGGCCAGCCGCTACGTCCGCGACACGTCCGTGGACGTCGGCCACGACAACGCGTTCCGCAACAACACCATCCAGCTGCCCTGGCGCGCCAACGGCATCGCGATCTACGGCGGCTACGACAACTCGATCGAGAACAACATCATCTCCGACACCATGAACTACCCGGGCATCATGCTCGCGACCGACCACGACCCGCTGCCCTTCTCGGGCCAGACCCTGATCGCGAACAACGTGCTGCACCGCACCGGCGGCGCGTTCTGGGGCGAGGCACAGGAGTTCGGCGCCATCACCATCTTCCCGGCGAGCCAGAACATCCCGGGTGTGGTGATCCGCGACACGGAGATCTACGACTCGACGTACGACGGCATCCAGTTCAAGCAGGGTGGCGGCAGCGTCCCGGACGCGCGGATCACCAACGTCCGCATCGACGGCTCGAACAACGGCGCGGGCATCCTCGCGATGGCGGGGGCGCGCGGCAACGCGACGCTCACCAACGTCACGATCACGGACTCGGCCGACGGCCACATCGTCGTCCAGCCCGGCTCGCAGTTCGTCATCACGGGCGGCAACACCGGCGGTGCCTCGCAGCGGCAGGACTCCCGCCAGGACGCGGCGGCGGCGCCCGTGGTCGCGCCGTCGTCACGGCGCGGCGCGGTCTGACCCGCCACCACCGCGGGCCCGTGGTCCCCATGAAGGACCACGGGCTCCACGGCCGCCCGGCCCGCGCCCTCCCCGGGGCGCGGGCCGGGCGGTCCGGTTCAGACGCTCAGCGCCTCCCGCACCGCGCGTTCCGCGTCCGCGCCCCTGGCGCCGGACGACGTGACGCGGCCCGCCTCCAGCACGTGGTACCGCTCGGCGGCGCGCAGCGCGAAGGCGATGTGCTGCTCGACCAGCAGCACGGAAAGACCTGACGCGCCGAGGCCGAGCACCGTCTCCTGGATCTCCGCGACGACGGACGGCTGGATGCCCTCGGTCGGCTCGTCGAGCAGCAGCAGGCGCGGCCGGGTCAGCAGGGCGCGGGCGAGGGCGAGCTGCTGCCGCTGGCCGCCGGAGAGCAGCCCGGCGCGGCGGCCGGTGACGGCCCGCAGCGCGGGGAAGCGGTCCAGCGCCTCGTCCAGCGCCGCGCGCCCGTCGCGCCGCGCGTCGGCGACGAGCCGCAGGTTCTCCAGCGCGGTGAGCTGCGGGAAGCTCTGCTGCCCCTGCGGTACGTACGCGAGGCCGCGCCGCACCCGCCGGTGGGCGGGCAGCCGCGTGATGTCCTCGCCCTCGAACAGCACGGCGCCGGACCGCGGCCGCAGCAGTCCGACGACGGCGCGCAGCAGCGTGGACTTGCCCGCGCCGTTGTGCCCGAGGACGGCCGCCACACCGTCGGCCGGCACGGACAGGGACACGCCGTGCAGGACGGTGGTGCGCCCGTACCCGGCCGTCAGCCCGGTGACCTCCAGCATCAGGCGACTCCTTCCTTCTGCCCATCGGGGCTGTGGCCCAGGTAGACCTCCTGGACGCGCGGGTCGGCCCTGACCTCGGCGACCGAGCCCTCGCTGAGCACACGCCCCGCGTGCAGGACGGTGACGCTGCTGGCGAAGGCGCGCATGAAGTCCATGTCGTGCTCGATGACGACAACGGTGCGGTCCGCCGCGATACGCCGCAGCAGGCCGCCGGTCGCGTCCCGTTCCTCGTGGCTCATGCCGGCGACCGGCTCGTCGAGGAGCAGGAGCTGCACGTCCTGGACGAGGAGCATGCCGATCTCCAGCCACTGGCGGCGGCCGTGCGCGAGCGTCCCGGCGAGGTCGCCGCGCCGGTCGGCGAGGCCGATGGTCTCCAGGGCGCGGGCGACCGCCTCGGGGACGCCACGGCGGCGGCGCAGCAGCGCGGCGGGCGACCGGCCCGCGCCCGCGGCGATGTCGAGGTTCTGCAGGACGGTGAGGTTCTCGAAGACGGTGGCGGTCTGGAACGTGCGGCCGATGCCGAGGCGGGCGATGCGGTGCACGGGCCTGCCGAGCAGCTCCGTGCCGCCGAACCCGACGGAGCCGGTCGCGGGCACCAGGCCCGTCACGGCGTCCACCAGCGTGGTCTTGCCCGCGCCGTTGGGCCCGATCAGGAAGCGCAGGTCGCCGGGCCCGACCGTGAGGCTCACGCCGTCCACGGCGGTGAAGCCGTCGAACGTGACGCGCAGGTCGGTGATCCGCAGGCCCTTCAGCGGTGCGTCGGGGGTCGTCACGCGGGCACCTCCGCCGGGCGCGGGCCGCGGCGGGCGAGCAGCCGCCGCAGCGAGACGAGTCCGCCGGGCAGGAACGCCACGACGGCGATGAAGAGACCGGCCTGGAAGTACGTCCACGCCGCCGGGAACTCCTCGGACAGCGAGGTCTGCGCCCAGGCGACCGCGACGGCGCCCGCGACCGCCCCGGCCACGCTGGCGCGGCCGCCGATGGCCGCGCCGATCACGAACTGGATGGACGGCGCGATCCCGATCAGGGCCGGGGAGATGATGCCCACGGCCGGGACGAACAGGGCGCCCGCGACGCCCGCCATCCCCGCCGACAGGACGTAGGCCGCCAGTTTGACGAGCGCCGGGTCGTAGCCGAGGAAGCGGACGCGTTCCTCCGAGTCCCGTACGGCGACGAGCAGTTCGCCGTAGCGGCTGAGGAACAGCTGCCGCGTCAGGACCATCAGGGCGAGCAGGACGCCCGCGATGAGGAAGTAGACGGTCCGCCGGTTGACCGGGTCGAGGAGCGAGAAGCCGAAGAAGCCCTGGAAGTTGGTCAGGCCGTTGGTGCCGCCCGTGGTGGCCTGCTGGCCGACGAGGAGGATCGCGAACGCGGCGGCCAGCGCCTGGCTGAGGATGGCGAAGTACGCGCCGCGCACGCGGCGGCGGAAGACCGCGTAGCCGATGACCGCCGCGAGCCCCATGGGCAGCAGCAGCACGGCGGCCAGGGCGACCGCCGGTGAGCGGAACGGCTCCCACCACCACGGCAGTTCGTTCGCGTCGCCGTACAGCAGCATGAAGTCGGGGAGCCGCCCCGCCCCCGCGTCGGCGAGCTTGAGGTGCATCGCCATCGCGTAGCCGCCCAGGCCGAAGAAGAGGCCCTGGCCGAGGGTCAGCATCCCGCCGCGCCCCCAGGCGAGCGAGATGCCGACGGCGACGATGGCGAAGCACAGGTAGCGGGCCAGCTGCCCGAGCCTGAAGTCGCCCAGCAGCGCCGGGGCGACGGCGAACAGCAGCACGGCGAGGAGCGCGTAGCCCGCGGGCGCGCGCCAGCGGTCGAGCGTACGGGTGGTCATGCCAGGCTCCGGGTCCGCAGGGTGTGGATGCCTTGGGGGCGCCACTGGAGGAAGGCCACGATGGCGATCAGGACGGTGACGCGGGCGACGCTGACGGTGGTCGAGTACTCCATCACCGCCTGGAGGACGCCGAGGGCGAACGCAGCGATCACCGCGCCGCGCAGCCGCCCGATGCCGCCGACGACGATCACGAGGAACGCGTCGATGATCACGTTCGTGCCCATCGTGGGCCCGATCGGTCCCACCAGGGTCAGGGCGACCCCGGCGAGACCGGCGAGGCCGGAACCGGCGAAGAACGTGAGCCGGTCCACGCGGCCCGTCGCGATGCCGGACGCCTCCGCCAGGTCGCGGTGCTGCACGACGGCCCGGATGCGGCGGCCGAGCGGCGTGAACCGCAGCGTCAGCGTGAGGGCCGCGACGGCGGCGACGGCCAGGCCCAGGATGAACAGCCTGCTGTACGCCAGGGTGAGCGGGTCGTCGCCGCCGGTCAGGGTCAGCCGCCCGGACAGCCAGCCGGGCGACTCGGTGTGCACGTTCGGCGCGCCGAAGATGTCGCGGGCCAGCTGCTGGAGCATCAGGGAGACGCCCCAGGTGACCAGCAGCGTGTCCAGCGGCCGCGCGTACAGCCGCCGGATCAGCAGCCACTCCAGCAGGGCGCCCATGGCCCCGGCGACCAGGAAGGCCACCGGGAGCGCGAGGAGGAGGGAGAGCCCGGCGTCCTCGACGGGCCCCTGCAGCACGTACACGGTGTAGGCGCCCGCCATGATGAACTCGCCGTGCGCCATGTTGATGACGCCCATCTGCCCGAAGGTCAGGGAGAGTCCGAGGGCGATGAGCAGCAGGACGGCGCCGATGCTGACGCCGGTGAACGACTGGCTGAGGTAGACCGTCATGTCAGGACAGGCCCTCGGCCCACGGGTAGCCCTCCAGGTAGGGGTCGGGGCGTATCGGCTCGTCCGACGACCAGACCTCGGTGATGCCGCCGTCGGCGCCGATGCGGCCGATGCGGCTGGTCTTGTAGAGGTGCTGCGTCTCGCCGTCCACGGTCACGGTGCCTTCGGGGGCGTCGAACGTGATGCCGTCGGCGGCGGCGCGGACGTCCTCCACCTCGAACGACCCGGCCTCCTCGACCATCCGCGCCCAGAGGTGGACGGAGGTGTAGGCGGCCTCCATGGGGTCGGAGGTGGGGCGGTCCTCGCCGTAGCGCTCCTGGTAGGCGGCGACGAAGCCCTCGTTGGCGGCGCCCTCGGTGGTCTGGTAGTAGTTCCAGGCCGTGAGCTGGCCCGCCAGGTACTCGGCGCCGATGCTCGCCACCTCCTCCTCGGCGATGGAGACGGACAGGACGGGCATCTCCTCGGCGGTGAGCCCGGCCGCGGCGTACTCGCGGAAGAACGAGACGTTGCTGTCGCCGTTGAGGGTGTTGAACACCGCGTCGGCGCCGGAGTCCTCAACCTTGTTGGCGATGGTGGCGAACTCGGTCGAGCCCAGCGGCGCGTAGTCCTCGCCGGCGATCTCGATGCCGTGCTCCTCGGCGTAGGCGGTGATGATGCGGTTGGCGGTGCGCGGGAAGACGTAGTCGCTGCCGACGAGGTAGAGGGACTCGACGCCCTCCTCCTCGCGCAGGTAGTCGAGCGCCGGGATGATCTGCTGGTTGGTGGTCGCGCCGGTGTAGAAGATGTTGGGCGACTGCTCCAGGCCCTCGTACTGCACGGGGTAGAAGAGGAGCGAGCCGTTCTGCTCGAAGACGGGCAGCACGGCCTTGCGGCTCGCCGAGGTCCAGCAGCCGAAGACGGCGGCCACGCCGTCCTGGAGGATCAGCTTCTCCGACTTCTCGGCGAAGGTGGGCCAGTCGGAGGCGCCGTCCTCGCTGATCGGCTCGATCTGCCGGCCGAGGACGCCCCCAGCCGCGTTGATCTCGTCGATCGCCAGGAGCAGCGCGTCCCGTACGGTGACCTCGCTGATCGCCATGGTGCCGGAGAGGGAGTTGAGCAGGCCGACCTTGATCGTGTCGCCCGAGGTGTCCACCTCGGCGGCGGCGCTGCCCGCGGTCTCCTCGCCGGTGCGGGCGCCGCAGGCGGTGAGCGTCATGGCGGTGAGCGCCGACACGGCGGCGGCGAACAGGCGGAAGCGCCGTCCACGGAATCTGGGCATGTCCGTCCTCCATGTCCCGCCCGAGTGGCGGGGTAAGGGGAAGGTGACACCGGGCCGCGCCGCCCGGCCTGAACATGCCACAGCCTCAACAGGCTTGATTTCTCCGGGATTTCTCGACAGTTAACACTTCCGGCCGGAAGGAACGGACCGTCAGCCGGGGCGCGTGCTCCAGGCGTCGAGGTCGGCCGTCACCCGGAAGTCGAGGCCGTCCGCCTCGGCGAGGTAGATCCGCTGCCTGACATGGCGGCCGCTCAGCCGCAGCAGGCCGCGGGCCCCCTCGTAACTCACGCGCTGGGCCGCCCGTTCGATCGCCGGGACGTGCCAGGAACCGGCCGCGGCGACGAGGGCCGCCAGCAGCAGCACGCCCTCGTAGCAGGACTCCCCCAGTGTGCTGGGCGCGGGCGCGCCGTGGCCGAAGCGGGCGGCGTAGCGGCCGTGGAAGTCGAGCGTGTCGGCGGTGGCGAGCGAGCCGAAGAACCCGGCCGTGGCGGTCAGGCCGCGGGTGGCGTCGGGGCCGCTGGCGAGCAGCATGTTCTCGTCCATGAGCGTGCTCAGCCGCAGGGCGCGGCGGTCCAGCCCGGCGGCGGCCCAGGCGCGGTTGAAGCGGACGGCGTCGCTGCCGACGAGCAGCATCAGCACGGCGTCGGCGTCGTGGCGCTCGACGCGGCGCAGGGCGGCGGCGAAGTCGTCGGTGCCGAGCGGGAGATAGGTGGTGCCGCAGATCCGGCCTCCGCTCTCGCGGGCGTACGCGTGGGCGGCGCGCGCGGTACGGCGCGGCCACACGTAGTCGTTGCCGACGACGTACCAGCGGCGTACGCGGTGCTCGGCGGCCAGCAGCCGCATGGCGGGCCGGAGTTGTCCTTCGGGGGTCTCGCTGGTGAGGTAGACGCCCGGGGTCGTCTCGCCGCCCTCGTACAGCGCCGTATACACGTACGGCACGCGGCCGGCGAGGCGCGGGGCGAGCGCGCGGCGCACCGAGGAGATGTGCCAGCCGGTGACGGCGCGCACGATCCCGGCGTCCACGAGGGCGGCGACCTCGGCGGCCACCTGCCGCGGCGGGGCGCCGCCGTCCACGGTGACCAGGCGCAGTTCGCGGCCGAGGAGACCGCCCGCGGCGTTCACCTCGTCGGCGGCGAGCCGGGCGCACAGCTCGCAGGCGGGGCCGAAGATCCCGGCGGGGCCCTGGCGCGGCACGACCAGCGCGACGCCGAAGGTGTCGGCGTCGGCGGCGAGCCACTCTCCGTCGGCCATCGGCCCATCATCCTTGGTTTGTACGATGGTTGGCCTGTCGCCCGAGGAGTGAGATGGCCGTGCCGAGCGAGGAACGACCCGAGGATCTGGCCGCTCTGCTCACCAGGGCCGGGCGGCTGTCGGACCGCAGGCTGCGCGCCGTCCTGGAGGGCGCGGGCTGCTCGGCCGACGCGTGGCGCGTCCTCGACCTGCTCGCGGACGGCGAGGGGCACGGCATGACGGCGGTCGCCGGGCGCGTGCTGCTGCCGCCGCCGACGCTGACCCGGCTGATGGACCAGCTGGTGGACGACGGGCTGGTGCACCGGCGGGTGGACCCGGTGGACCGGCGCCGCATCCTGGCGTATCTGACGCCGCGCGGCGTGGAGTTGTGGCGGACGCTGGAGCGGCGGGTCGCGGAGAGCTGGGCGGGGCTGCCCGGCGGCGGGGACGACGAGCTGCTGACCGTGCTGCTGCGGCGGCTGGTGGCGCGCCTTGAGGACGCGGCGGCGGCCGACGGGCGTGCCCTGCCCGCCCGTTGACGGCGCGTCGGCTCCTTCCGGTGCCGCGCGGCGCTCGCTAGGCTGCTCGGTCAGGCCCGCCCGTGTGCGCGACCGAGGAGGCGTCATGCCGAGCGTCATCGCCCGACCCGTGCGGACCGCCCTCCCCCTGCTGGCCGCGCTGCTCGCGGTGGCCGCCGCGGGCTGCTCGGCGGACGGCGGCGGGGACGGCGCGCCGGAGGCCACGCGGGAGGGGGCCAGGGCGGGGCAGACCCAGGAGGAGGCCCCGGCCGGGGCGGCCGGTGACCCCGTGGGCGCGGCCGAGGTGTGCGACGGCGCGCTCTCGCCGGAGGCGGGCGCGGCGCTTGAGGAGCTGACGGGCGCGTCGGAGTTCGAGGAGGCACAGCTCCACGAGACGGGGGACGTGGCGCCGGCCGACCTCGCCGCGTACGCGGACCGGCTGCCGGCGTCCGAGGCGTACTACGAGGACTTCTGCATCGTCCGGGCCGCGGGCGCCGGGGAGCCGTCCGCGCGCATCGCCTTCGGCCTGCGCGAGGCGGTGGACGTGCCCGGGACGCCGGGGCCGCGGGAGGTCCGCTACGCGGCCGGGGACTACGCGTACGCCACCGACGCGTCGGCGATCGTCGTCTTCCCGTGCGCGGGCGCGGGCCCCGGGGACGCCGGATACGTCGAGGCGAACCTCTGGACCGGCGGGGACTCGCCCGCCACGCGTGACGCGCAGATCACCCTCGCCGCGTCCTTCTCCCGCGCGCTCGCCGGCCGGCTCGGCTGCCTGGACGGCGCGGGGCTGCCCGAGGGCGTGCCCGAACGGGTCGCGGGCGCCTGACCCGGCCGGGCCGGCCGGCGGGCGCGGGTCACTCGGCGGGGGCGCCGCCGACGAAGGTGCGCTCCTGCGGGGACGCGACGAGTTCGACCATGGTGCCGGGGCGCAGCTCCTCGCCGAGGGCGCCGGTGACCGCGTCGGTGAGCGCGGCGGCGAGGCGGACGGAGATCTCGGCCGCCTCGGGGCGGTCGAAGGCGGCGGCGCGGATGCCGAGGACCACCGAGACGTGGGTGTCCACCGCCTTGCCGCCCTGGGCGAAGCGGCCGGTGGGGACCCCGGTCAGGACGATGCCGACGAGGTCGCGGGCCCAGGCGCCGTAGACGTCGGCGACGGCGTCGGTCAGGGCGGCGACGAGGGCGGACTCGTTGCCCGCGAGCCTGTTCTCGGGGACGTGGACGGTCAGGTGCGGCACGGGCGGTTCCGTTCTCTTTGACAACAAAGCATTTGCTCTCAAACATAACTCCGGATGCCGCCGGGTGTCCACGCGGGCGGCCCCTCCGATCGGCCGAACCGGGCGCCCGATCCCGTGGCGCGGGACGGGAACGACGCGGGCCGCGGCGCCGTTGGGTGAGGTGATGACTACGCTGTGCGATGGCACCAGGTGAAGGAGAGCCGGAAGAGGCGGAAGAAAAGTCGAATGATCTGAGTGATCCGGGGTAGCCGCGGCACATTCGTTCGTTTCCCTGTACAGCTATCCGCTGCGCAGGCTGAGAGAAAGGCACCGGCGTGCCAGGCGACAAGCAGATCCGGGGACCGGCGACCACATCGTGGCGCCCGTCGTTCACGAACTCGCGGACCGACCCCGTGGTCTTCGGCGTGACGGCGGCGATCACGCTGGCGTTCGTCCTGTGGGGCGCGGTCGGCACGGACTCCCTGGCCGACGCGTCCTCCTCCGCGCTGAACAGTGTGATCCACAACGCGGGCTGGGCCTTCGTGCTCGCCGCGTCGTCGTTCGTGGTCTTCGCGCTCTGGCTGGCGATCAGCCGCTACGGCCGGATCACGCTCGGCACCGAGGGCGAGAAGCCCGAGTTCAGGACGGTCTCCTGGGTCGCGATGATGTTCAGCGCCGGCATGGGCATCGGCCTGATGTTCTACGGCGTGAACGAGCCGCTGAGCCACTTCGTCTCCCCGCCGCCCGGCACCTCGCCCGACGATCCGGGCGAGCGGATGTCCACCGCCCTGGCGACCACGCTGTTCCACTGGACCCTGCACCCCTGGGCGATCTACGCGGTCGTCGGCATGGCCATCGCGTACAGCACCTACCGGCGCAAGCGGCGGCAGACGATCAGCGCGGTCTTCACGCCGCTGATCGGCGAGCGGCACGCGAACGGCGCGGTCGGCAAGGTCATCGACATCCTGGCGATCTTCGCGACCCTCTTCGGCTCGGCCGCCTCGCTCGGCCTCGGCGCCCTCCAGATCGGCAGCGGCATCGAGGAGGTCGGCTGGCTGGACAACGTCGGCACCGGGCTGCTCGTCGTGCTGATCGCCGCGCTGACGACGGCGTTCATCGCGTCGGCCATCTCGGGCGTCGCGAAGGGCATCCAGTGGCTGTCCAACATCAACATGGTGCTGGCGGGGCTGCTGGCCGTGTTCGTGTTCGTCGTCGGCCCGACCGTGCTCATGCTCGACCTGCTGCCGACGTCGCTCGGCTCCTTCATCGACAGCCTGCCGGGGATGGCCGCGCGCAGCGAGGCCAGTGGTGGCGAGGACGTCGCCGGGTGGCTGTCGGGCTGGACGGTCTTCTACTGGGCGTGGTGGATCTCGTGGACGCCGTTCGTGGGCCTGTTCATCGCGCGCATCAGCCGGGGCAGGACGATCCGGCAGTTCGTCGGCGGTGTGATCCTGGTGCCGAGCACGGTCAGCCTGGTCTGGTTCGTGATCTTCGGCGGGACGGCGATGCGCCTGGAGGAGAACGGCGCGGACCTCACCAGCCAGTCCACCACCGAGGGGCAGCTCTTCGCGGTGCTGCGCGAGTACCCCGTGGCGGGGCTGACGTCGGTCCTCGTGATGATCCTCGTCGGCATCTTCTTCGTCTCGGGCGCGGACGCGGCGTCGATCGTGATGGGCACCCTGTCGCAGCGCGGCACGCTGGAGCCCGGCCGGATGGTCGTCGTGTTCTGGGGCGTCCTGACCGGTGCCGTGGCGGCGGTGATGCTGCTGGTCGGCGGTGGCGGCTCCTCGGCGCTCGACGGATTGCAGAATCTGACGATCCTGGCGGCCGTACCGTTCGCGCTGGTGATGGTCGGGCTGTGTGCCGCGCTGATGCGCGACCTGCGGCACGACCCGCTGATCGTGCGCGGCGAGCGCGGTGAGGCGGCCGTCGAGATGGCCGTCATCGCGGGCAACGAGAAGTACGACGGCGACTTCGAGATCCGCATCGGGCCCGGCCCGGGCGGCGAGCAGACCGCGACCGCCGAACCGCGGCCGGCGCAGCCGTCGCGGCCCGCGGGCGGCTGAGGCCGTTCCGCCGTCCCCCCGGCCCGCTCCGGGGCCGGGGGAACGGCGGACTCAGGCGGCGCCGCCGAACCGGTCGGGCCCGAACAGGCCGATCGGATGGGCGGTGCTGCCGGTCAGCGCCAGGTCGGCGAGGATCTCGCCCACGACCGGCACGAACTTGAAGCCGTGCCCCGAGAAGCCGCACGCAACCGTGACGGCCGGGTGCGCGGGGTGCGGCGCGATGACGAAGTGCTCGTCGGGCGTCGTGGTGTACATGCACGTCGCGGCGCGCAGGTGGCGTCCCGGGAGGGTCGGCAGGCGGTCGGCCGCGTAGGCCGCGATGTCCGCGATCTCCGCGGGGCGCACCGTGCGGTCGATGGTCTCGGGGGTGCACTCCTCGCCCTTGCGGAAGAACGCGACCTTGGCGCCGCCCTCGGGCCCCTCGACGGCGGGGAAGCCGTAGATCTGGGCGCCCTCCGGGTCCTCCCAGATGTAGACCGGGTGGCGCTCCGGCGCGTAGGGGGCCGTGCCGCCGGTGGGCGAGAACCAGTGCATGACCTGCCGTTCGACGGTGAACGGCACGCCCAGGCCGGGGAGTTCGCGCGGCGCCCAGGCGCCGGGGCACAGCACGAGGTGCCCGGCCGTGTACGTGCCGCGCGCGGTGGTCACGCGCACGCCGCGGCCGCCCGGCAGCGCCTCCCACGAGGTGGCGGGCTCGTGGAACCGCAGGTCGGCCCCCGCCCTGGTGGCCAGCTCGATCTGGGCGGCGACCGTCTCCTCGGGGCGCAGCAGCCCGGCGCGCGGCTCGAAGAGGGCGATGTCGTCGTCGTGCGGCGCGAAGGTGGGGAAGCGGCGGCGTATCTCCGGGGCGTCGAGGATCTCGTGCGGCAGGTCCCAGGTCTCGGCGGAGTGGCGGCTGCCCGCGACGGTGCGGCTGTCGGGGCGGCCGATCATCAGGCCGCCGCAGAGGGTGGCGACGTCGCGGCCGGTGGCGCGCCCGAGGCGCTCGTACAGCTCGTAGGCGCGCAGCAGCAGGGGCACGTACGCGGCGCCCTCGAAGTACGACTGCCGCGTGATGCGCGAGGCGCCGTGGCTCGACCCCTGGGCGTGGGCCGGGCCGAACTTCTCCAGGCCGAGGACGCGGGCGCCCCGCGCCGCGAGGTGGTCGGCGGCGGCGCTGCCCATGCCGCCGACGCCCAGCACGATGACGTCGTACCCCGTCGGTACAGCGGGCACAATCGGCACGGTCGGCACGGGGTTCCTCCTGGGGGTGCGGGGCCGGCGGGGACCGTCCCACTGTCTCGCACGGCCCCGGGCGCGCGTGCCCCGGGTCAGCCGACGGCGCGGGCGGCGGCGCGGCCCGCGGTCCGGCCGGAGAAGAGGCAGCCGCCGAGGAACGTGCCCTCCAGCGAGCGGTAGCCGTGCATCCCGCCGCCACCGAACCCGGCGGCCTCGCCCGCCGCGTACACGCCGGGCAGCGGTTCGCCGTCCGGGGTGAGGACGCGGCCGGACAGGTCGGTCTCCAGGCCGCCGAGCGTCTTGCGGGTGAGGATGCCGAGGCGGACGGCGATGAGCGGCCCCGCGTCCGGGTCGAGCATGCGGTGCGGCGGGGCGACGCGGACGAGGCGGTCGCCCAGGTAGCGGCGGGCGGCGCGGACGGCGGCGAGCTGGAGGTCCTTGGAGAACGGATTGCGGATCTCCCGGTCGTGGTCCTCGACGCGGCGGCGCAGCGCGGCCTCGTCGATCAGGGGCTCGCCGGTGAGGGCGTTCATGCCGCGCACGAGGGCGGACAGGTCGCGTTCGACCACGAAGTCGGGGCCGTGGTCCATGAACGCCTGGACGGGCGCGGGCGCCCCGGCGCGGGCGCGGCCGATGACGTCGCGGACGCTCTTGCCGGTCAGGTCGGGGTTCTGCTCGGAGCCGGAGAGCGCGAACTCCTTCTCGATGATGCGGCGGGTCAGGACGAACCACGTGTGGTCGTACCCGGTGCGGGTGATGTGGGCGAGCGTCCCGAGGGTGTCGAAGCCGGGGAAGTAGGGGGCGGGGAGCCGTTCGCCGGTGGCGTCGAGCCACAGCGACGAGGGGCCGGGGAGGATGCGGATGCCGTGCCGGGACCAGACGGGGTCCCAGTTGGTGATGCCCTCGGTGTAGTGCCACATGCGGTCGCGGTTGACGGCGTGGGCGCCCGCCTCCTCGGCGATGCCGATCATGCGGCCGTCCACGTGGGCGGGCACGCCGGACAGCAGGCGCGCGGGCGGGGTGCCGAGGCGCTGCGGCCAGTGGGCGCGGACGAGGTCCTGGTCGCCGCCGATGCCGCCCGAGGTGATGACGACGGCCTGGGCGCGCAGGCTGAACGCGCCCGCGACGTACCGGTTGCTCGCGGTGCCGCGGCGGGCGGCGCTGGGGGCGAGGACGTCGCCTGTGACGGTGTCCACGGTCCCGGCGGTGGCGGCGAGGCCGGTGACGCGGTGGCGGAAGCGGAGCTGGACGAGGCCGCGCTCGGCGGCGCGGCGCACGCGGCGTTCGAACGGGGCGAGGACGCCGGGGCCCGTGCCCCAGGTGATGTGGAAGCGGGGCACGGAGTTGCCGGGGCCGGTCGCGTCGCCGCCGCGCTCGGCCCAGCCGACGACGGGGAAGAACCGTATGCCGTGGCCGCGCAGCCAGGAGCGCTTCTCCCCGGCCGCGAAGTCGACATAGCTCTCCGCCCAGCGGCGCGGCCAGTGGTCCTCCGGCCGGTCGAACCCGGCGGTGCCGAGCCAGTCCTGCCAGGCCAGCGCGTGGCTGTCGCGGACGCCGAGGCGCCGCTGCTCGGGGGAGCCGACGAGGAAGAGGCCGCCGAACGACCAGTGGGCCTGGCCGCCGAGGGACGCCTCGGGCTCCTGGTCGAGGAGGAGGACGCGGCGGCCCGCGTCGGCGAGTTCCGCGGTGGCGACGAGACCGGCCAGACCGGCTCCGATCACGATCACGTCGGCGTCGTACGCCATGCCGTCCCGCCTCCCCTGCCGCGCTGCCGGTGGTGGTGCCGGACCGATCCTGCGGGTGGGGCGGGTGTGGCGTCAACCGTTGCGGGGGCGGGGCAGGAAGCGCAGGGGGGTGCCGGGGGCGGCCTGCGCGGCGGCGGCGAGGGCGCGTTCGGGGACGACACCCGCGACGGGGTAGCCGCCGGTGGTGGGGTGGTCGGCGAGGAAGACGACGGGGCGTCCGTCGGGCGGGACCTGGACGGCGCCGAGGACCATGGGTTCGCTGGGGAGTTCGCCGTGGCGGGCGCGGGTGAGGGCGGGGCCTTCCGTGCGCAGTCCGACGCGGTTGCTGTCGGCGGACACGCGGTAGGGGGCGGTGGCCAGGGTGGCGGCGGCGTCGGGGGTGAGCCAGTCGTCGCGGGGGCCGAGCAGCAGCGGCAGGACGAGGGTGGCGGGCGGTGCGGGCTGGGGCACGGCGTCGGTGGGTGCCGGGCGCGGGGGCGGGGCGCCGAGCGGGAGGACGTCGCCGGTGCGCAGGGGCGCGGGGCCGAGGCCGGACAGCAGGTCGGTCGAGCGGCTGCCGAGGACGGGCGGGCAGGCGATGCCGCCGGAGAGCGCCGCGTAGGTGCGTACGCCGCTGGTGGCGGGGCCGATGTCCAGGACGGCCCCGGCGGGCACGGTGAAGGCCAGGCCCCAGGGGGCGGGGCGGCCGTCGACGGTGACGGGGCAGGGCGCGCCGGTGAGGGCGGCCGTGAGCGGGGCGTGGGCGCGCAGGGCGCAGCCGGTGAGGGTGGTCTCCAGGGTGGCGGCGTCGGGCGGGTTGCCGACGAGGCGGTTGGCGAGGAGGTGGGCGGGCGGGTCGAGCGCGCCGGAGCGGGGGACGCCGAGGTGGGCCTGCCCGGGGCGGCCGAGGTCCTGGACGGTGGTGAGGGCTCCGGGGCGCACGACGGTGCAGGCGCGGTCGTTCGTGCGGCCGGTCATGCCGGCGCTCCGGGGGCGGCGGTGAAGCGTACGCGGGTGCCGGGCGTCAGCAGCGCGGCGGGCTCGCGGGCGGGGTCCCACAGGACCGCGTCGGTCGTGCCGATGAGCTGCCAGCCGCCGGGCGAGGCGGTGGGGTAGACGCCGGTGTAGGGCCCGGCCAGGGCGACGGACCCGGCGGGCACGGAGGTGCGGGGTGTGGCGCGGCGCGGTACGGCGCGGTCGTCGGGCAGGCCCGTGAGGTAGCCGAAACCGGGCGCGAAGCCGCAGAAGGCGACGGTGAATTCGGTGGCGGCGTGGAGACGGGCGGCCTCCGCCGGGGTGACGTCCCACAGCGCGGCCACGTCGGCGAGGTCGGGCCCCGTGTAGCGGACGGGGATCTCGACGGTGCCGCTCTCGCCGGGGGTGGCGGGCGGGATGTCCCAGGTGGGGAGCGCGCGGGCCAGTGCGGCGGGGTCGGTGAGGCCGTCGAGCAGGACGGTGCGCGCCGCGGGGACGATCTCGGCGACGGGCGGCAGGGTCCCGGCGGCGCGGCGGCGGAGCAGTTCGGCGTGGAGGGCGCGGGTGCGTTCTCCCGTGGGGAGTTCGACGAGGAGGGCGCGGTCGCCGTAGGGCAGGACGTTCATGCGAAGCGCTCCAGGGTGATCCCGGCGGCGGTGAGGGCGTCGCGTACGCGGCGGGCGAGGTCCTGCGCGCTGTCGGTGTCGCCGTGCAGGCACAGGGACCGGGCGCGGACGGCGACGCGTTCCCCGTCGTGGGAGGTGACCTCGTGGTCGCGGGCGATGCCGACGGACCGCTGGACGACCGCCTCCGGGTCGGTGACGACGGCGCCCGGCTCGCTGCGCGGCAGGAGGGTGCCGCGTGCGGTGTAGGCGCGGTCGGCGAACGCCTCGTCCACGGTGGGGAGTCCCGCGGCGCGCGCGGCCTCGTGCAGGCGCGAGCCGGGCAGGCAGAGCACGGGCAGGGGGCGGCCGGTCAGGGTGATGCCCTCGATGACGGCGGCGGCCTGGGCCGGGTCGTGGACGACGCGGTTGTAGAGCGCGCCGTGGGGCTTCACGTACGAGACGGCGGAGCCCGCCGCGCGGGCGAAGAGGTCCAGCGCGCCGATCTGGTAGGCGACCTCGGCGGCCAGTTCGGCGTGCGGGACGTCCATGGTGCGGCGGCCGAAGCCCGCGAGGTCGCGGTAGCTGACCTGCGCGCCGATGGCGACGCCCCGGGCGGCGGCGAGGTCGCAGACGCGGCGCATGGTCGCCGGGTCGCCCGCGTGGAAGCCGCAGGCGACGTTGGCGCTGGTGACGAGCGTGAGCAGCGCGTCGTCGTCGGTCAGCCGCCAGCGGCCGAAGCCCTCGCCGAGGTCCGCGTTCAGGTCGATGGTCGGTGGGGTCGGTGGGGTCGTCATGTGCCTCGCCGTTCGCCGTGCCGGGGTACGCCGGGTCCCATCATGGCGGGCCGCGCGGCGGGCGTCGCGTCAGATCCCGATGGTGCGCAGCGCGGCCCACAGGGCGACGACGGCGAGCACGAGCGAGGCCGGGACGGTGAGCAGCCCGAGGCGGGTGAACGTGGCGAGCCGCGCGTCCGTGCCGTGCGCGTGGAGGGTGCGGCGCCACAGCAGGGTGGCGAGCGAGCCGGCGTACGTGAGGTTGGGGCCGATGTTCACGCCGATCAGGACGGCGAGGACGGCGCCGGGGCCGATGGGGGCGGCGAGCGGGAGGAGGACGAGGACGGCGGGCAGGTTGTTGACCAGGTTGGCCAGCAGGGCGGCGAGCGCGGCGAGGCCCAGCAGCGCGGGCAGGGAGGTGCCGGAGGGGACGAGGCGGCCGAGCGCGTCGGCGAGCCCGTTGTCCATGACGGCGCGGACGACGACGCCGAGCCCGAGGACGAAGGCGAGGAACGGCAGGCCCGCCGCGCGGACCAGCTCCCCCGGCGTCGTGCGGCGCCTGGCCAGGGCGCGGACGGCGAGCACGGCCGCGCCCGCGGCGGCGGCCCACACCGGTTCGAGGCCGAAGGCGGAGACGACGGCGAAGCCGGCCAGCGTGCACAGGACCGTGACCAGCGCGAACCACGGCATGCCCAGGGGCTCCTCCCTCTCCCCCGGGCCGGTGCCCCCGGCCAGCTCGGCGGCGAAGAAGCGGCGCGTCACCGCGTACTCCACGGCGATCGCGACCAGCCAGGGCAGCGCCATCAGCGCGGCGAAGCGGGCGAAGCCGAGGCCGCTGGCGGTGAACGCCAGCAGGTTCGTCAGGTTGGAGACGGGGAGGAGGAGCGAGGCGGTGTTGGACAGGTGCGCGGTCGCGTAGACGTGCGGCTCGGGGCGCGCGCCGAGGCGGGCGGCGGTGGCGAGGACGACCGGGGTGAGCAGGACGACGGTCGCGTCGAGGCTGAGCACGGCGGTGATCAGCGAGGCGGTGACGAAGACGTGGCCGAGCAGCCGCCGGGGGCTGCCCGCGGCCGTCCTGGCCATCCAGGCGCCGCAGGCGCGGAAGAGCCCCTCGGTGTCGCACAGCCTGGCCAGGATCAGGACGGCGGCGAGGAACCCGGCGACGGGCGCGAGCCGTTCCAGCTCCTCCCCCGCGTGGTCGGTGCTGACCGCCCCGGTGACGACGACGAGCAGCGCGGCGGGCACGGCGACGGCCGCCTCGGTCCAGCCGCGGGGGCGGAAGACCGCGCTGAGGAGGACGGCGGTGAGGAGGGCGGTCGAGAGCGTCTCGGCGAGTGCGGTGTTCAGCGGCGGGCTTTCCTGTGACGGCGCGTGGTGCGGGCCTGGTGGTCGGCGGGTGGCCGTCGGGCCGGTTCTCCGCGCCCGGGGTGAGGGGGCGGGGAGAACCGGCCGCGCACGTCGTCGGGCGGGCGGCCGGTCATGGCGGCAGTCTGCCAGGCCCGCGACGGCGGGCCGCGCCGACCGGCGGCGGGTACGGGAGCTAGGCGAGGGTGCCGGTCCAGGAGGCGCTGCGGGTGTCCGTGGTCGTGTACCAGACCTCGACCACCAGCTCGGTGCCGTCCTCCCCCGCCGGGATGGCGAAGGTGGGCGTGTACTCCGCTGTCTCGCCGGGCGCGAACTCGCCGTCGAGGGGCTCGCTGCCCTCGAAGAACAGCGCCTCGGCCTCGGTGCCGACGGCGTCCGCGACGTACGGCTCGAAGACGGCCGTGTCGACGGGCCGGTCCGAGCCGTTCACGATGGTCATCTCCACCTGGAACGGGGTGCTGCCCTCCGTGATGCCGGAGGACTCGCCCAGGGTGTCGAGCGGCACCTCGGTGAGCGCCGACACGGTCACGGACACCCCGTCGTCCCAGGTGAAGGCCTCGCCCACCGCGACCCCGTTCGGCGGCTCGGTGTGACCGGTGTCACCGGCGTCCTCGGTGCCGCAGCTGTCGTCCCGCCAGGCGCCGTCCTCCCACACCCACGGGATCTCCTGCTCCGTCGTCCCGCCCTCGGCCGTGGGGTCGCTGATGGTGGCGAGCACCCGGGCGCTCGTCCCGTCGAACTCCGCGATCTCCACCCGGTCGAGGGCCGCGCCCTCGGGCGCGGCGGCGGCCAGGTCGAACACCTCTCCGAGTTCGGCGGCGGTCATGGCCTCCCGGCAGGCGGCGCTCCACCCGGTGTGCACGGCCTCGGCGTCGGCGTCGAGCATCGCGGCGAAGCTGTCGTCCACGGCCTGGCGCAGTTCCTCCTCGGTACCGGCGGCGGCGGTGGTGCTCTCGCCGCCGCCACCGTCGTCGCCGTCCGATCCGCACGCGGTGGCGGACAGGGCAAGGAGGGTGGCGACGGCGGCGGTCAGGGTGCCCCTGCGGGCACGCGTCGTTGTCATGATCAGAAGAATGAGCCATCGCAGGGTGCGGTGACGGCCATGTGCCGCTTCTGTGATCATCGCGCCAGGAGTTCCCCGTCCGTTGTCCCAGGTTTCCCGGAGGCTTGAGGTCCCGGGGGCGGCGCGTGGGCGGGGGTGTCCCTGCGGTGGAGGGGTGGACGGCGCCTGATTAGGGTCGTCACATGATCAGACGGGCCAGGGACGCGGTGCGGCTGTGGTTCTCGCCGCAGCGCGTGCGGGCCGAGGGCAGCCAGCCTGATTATCGGTTCAGCTTGGCCAACGAGCGGACCTTCCTGGCGTGGCTGCGCACCGGGCTCGCCCTGCTGGCGGGCGGCATCGCCGTGGACCAGTTCCTCACCGGGCTGCCGGGGCCGTTCCGCACCGTCGTCGCCGTCGTGCTGCTCGCGGGCGGCGGGCTGTGCGCGATCCGCGCCGTCAACCACTGGGTCCGCACGGAACGCGCCATGCGCCGCGGCGAGGACCTCCCCGCCGGGCGGTTCCCCGCGCTCCTCGCGGTGACGACGGCCCTGGCGGCGCTGGCGGTCGTCGTCGCCGTGCTGGTGAGCGGATGACGGGCGGCGCGCCGCCCGGGGCGCAGCGCGAGCGCACGCGGCTCGCGTGGCGGCGTACGACCCTGGCGTTCGCGGTGGTCCTGGTGCTGGCCGCCCGCGAGGGCGTGCGGACGGGCCGGGGCTGGGTCGCCGTGGCCGTGGCGGCGGCGCTGTGGGTCGCCTTCCTCGCCCTGGCCCACCGCAGGCTGCTCGCCCTGTCGGGGACGGGGCCGCCCCCGGCGCCGGTGGCGGCCGTCGTGGGCGCCGCCTGCGCGGTCACCGGGACGGCGGTGTGCGCCGTCGTGCTGGTGGCGGACGGCTGAGTCCTGCCCGCCCGCCGGGGCCGGCGCACAGGGTCCGGCGGTACGGTGGCGGGATGGCCGAGCCTCGTGTCTTCGCGTCACCGG
Source organism: Streptomyces sp. NPDC049879 (assembly GCF_044461265.1). NCBI lineage: Bacteria > Bacillati > Actinomycetota > Actinomycetes > Kitasatosporales > Streptomycetaceae > Streptomyces > Streptomyces sp. NPDC049879. Next base: position 766,960 of record NZ_JBITKT010000003.1, read on the forward strand.
CCGAGCTGCGCGCCGCCGTCGGCGAACCGCTCGGCACCGGTGACTGGCTCGGCGTGGACCAGGAGCGCGTCGACCTGTTCGCGGCGGCCACCGGCGACCACCAGTGGCTGCACGTCGATCCGGCGCGCGCGGCGGCCGGGCCGTTCGGCACGACGATCGCGCACGGCTACCTGACCCTCGCCCTGCTGCCCGCCCTGGTCCCCGGCCTGCTGCGGGTCGCGGGGACGCGCATGGCGGTCAACTACGGGGTGAACAAGGTGCGTTTCCCCGCGCCGCTGCCCACCGGTTCCCGGGTACGGGCGACCGGGCGGATCGCGGACGCCGCCGACGTGCCGGGCGGCGTGCAGCTCGTCCTCGCCGTGCTGGTGGAGCGCGAGGGCGGCGAACGCCCCGTCTGCGCCGCCGAGACCGTGACCCGCTACTACCTCTGACCACCCCCCGGGCCGCGCGGCGGCGCCGGGGCGGGCGTCGGGGGCGCGGCGAACTGCGGGGAGCGCGTGCGGGACGGCGCGTGCGCCGTCTGCGCCGGGGCGTGCGGAGGAAACACAACTGCTGCGTACGCGTACGGATCATTCATGTACTCACCGTCAACCAACCGGCTACTCCACGCCACTTGACATGACGAAATACCGAAAAAGCAACCCGATGGTGTGATGTCGGGGCAGGGGCGCGACCGCGAACGCCTCCGTGCGCCCTGTCGGCCGGGCCGTCCGCATGAGACGACAGGACACATGACGAACCGGCGCGGTCCCAACCTTCAGTTGCGGACGCTGCTCATCGAGGCCGGCTGGACCCAGGAAGCCCTGGCCCGCGCGGTGAACACCCTCGGCGGCGAGATAGGGGCGGTGCTGCGCTACGACCGCACCGCCGTCGCCCACTGGCTGTCCGGCACCCAGCCGCGGCACCCCGTCCCCCAGCTCGCCGCCGAGGCGCTCTCACGCCGCCTCGGGCGCTCCGTCACGCCGGAGGCGGCCGGATTCCCCGGCGCGGTGCGCGAGAGCGTCCCCACGGACGCCGTGAGCGGCTTCACCGCGCTGGCGCGCGCCGACGCGGACGCCGGGCGGCGCGCGCCGCTGCACCAGCGCCCGTACCGCGTGGCGGACGCGACGGTGCCCGCGCCGCCCGAGGCACCCGAGCCGGGCAGGCCGCTCGGCTCGCGCACCGACGAGACGACGGCGCTGCACGACGCCGTCGCGTTCTTCGCCGCGTCCATCGACACGCACGGCGGGCGGCACGCGCGCAGCGCCCTGTCCGCGTACCTCGCCGACGACGTGGCCCCGCTCCTCGCCGCCGCGCCGCCGGGGCGCCACCGGGCCGAACTCCTCGTCCTCGCCTCGCGGCTGGCGTTCCTGCTGGCCCGCATGTACGAGGACGGGCTGCTGCACGGCGTCGCCCAGCGGTACTACACGTACGCCCAGCGCCTCGCGGCCGAGTCGGGGGACCGGACGGCGTGGAGCGTCGTGCTGCGCGCCATGAGCGCCCAGGCGCAGCGGCTCGGGCACCTCCCCGCGGCGCTGCAACTGGCGGAGGCGGCGCACGAGGGGGCGCGTACGGCGCCGCACGCGCACCAGGCGTACGTCCAGGCGCAACTGGCGGTGGTCCTCGGGCAGAACGGGGACCGGCGCGGGGCGCTCGCCGTCATGGGGCGCGCCGAGCGGGCGGCGGAGCGGTCGCACAGCGGCGCGTCGCCGTTCGACAACTACCCGGTGGCGGCGCTGCACTTCCAGACGTCGGCGATGCTGGAGGCCATCGGGGAGCTGCCGGGCGCGCTCGCCGCGCTGCGCCGCGCCTCGGGTGAGCGGGCGCCGTCCGACCTGCGCGGCCGGGCGCTGAGCCAGGCGAGGTTCGGTCAACTGCTGTTGCGCACCGGGCATCTGGACGAGGCGTGCGCGGCGTGGGAGGGGTTCCTCGTCACGCAGGAACGGTTGCGCTCCGGCGACGCGGAGCGCGCGCTGCGCGACATACGGCAGGCGCTGCGGCCCTACCGCAACCGGAAGCGCGCGGCCGAACTGCTCGCGCGCACGGTGCCCGCCGGGAACCGCTGAGCGGGCGGCGGCGGATACGCGGACGGCCACCGCGTCGACCCGGGTGTCGTCGCGCGGTGGCCGGAGGGGAACGGACGGGTGGCGGTGAGCGCGTCAGGTCCGCCGCGCGGGCGCCGCCTCCCCTGGGGTCGGCCGCGCCCGCCGGTCGGTCAGCCGCGCCCGCCGAACAGCGTGCGCCGCAGCCTGCGCAACGGCGCGAACAGCAGCACCCGTGCGCCGCGGCTGGTGTGCGCGGCGCGCTTGTCACGCCGGGTGAGCTCCAGCATGAGCGAGGTGGCCTCTTCGGCGTCGCGCTGCGGCACGGCGGGTCCGGAGAGCACACTCAGATGACGGTCGAGCCGCGCGCTGGTCGCGCTGCTCCCGCAGTTGATGGCAGGCACGCGGGGCGGCCTGCTGCGCGCTGTTATCTGCTCCATGACTCTCCCACCCGTACAACGACACCCGGTCCGGGCAGGGTAACCCTAACGCCCCACACGAGCGCGTGGGTATCCCGGTCCCACGATTCACCTTGCCCAGCAACGGGGTTGACGAACACCGCCGGAGGCGTCCGCACCCCGGATCACCTCGCGTCACCGCGAAAAAGCCCCATGCGCCTGGCTTGTCCCCGGCACCGGGGCGGCAGCCGCCACGCGGTGCCGCCATCCACCCACACGGAGGAATCGTCGGATCCCCGCCACCTCCCGTCCCGCGGGGTCGCGGCGGGGGGCGGCGGGGTCGGGACGGCTTGCCGATCATGACGAGAATCACGTCGGCGGACCGGTCCTGACGGCGCGGACGGCCCGGTGCGCGCCCCCTCTCACGCCCGGCGGACGCCGAACCCGTAGACGGTGGACGAGCTGTAGGTCTGCCCCGGCCGCAGCACCGTGCTCGGGAAGGCCGGCTGGTTGGGCGAGTCGGGGAAGTGCTGGGTCTCCAGGCACAGGGCGTCGCTCTGCCGGTAGAACGAGCCCGAGGTGCCCGCGAACGAGCCGTCGAGGAAGTTGCCGGTGTAGAACTGCACGCCCGGCTCCGTCGTGCTGACGGTCATCGTCCGCCCCGACGCGGGGTCGTACACGGTGGCGAACTGCTCCGGGCGCCGGGTGATGCCCTTGTCCAGGACGAAGTTGTGGTCGAAGCCCTGGCCGAAGCGGAGCTGCTCGTGCGACCTGCGGATGTCGCGGCCCACGGGCTTGGCGCGACGGAAGTCGAAGGGCGTGCCCGCGACGGGCGCCAGGTCGCCGGTGGGGATCAGCGTCGAGTCGACGGGGGTGAAGCGTGCGGCGGCGAGCTGGACCTGGTGGTCGAGGACGGTGCCCGAGCCCTCGCCCGCGAGGTTCCAGTACGTGTGGTTGGTGAGGTTGACGACGGTCGGGGCGTCGGTGGTGGCGCGGTAGTCGATGCGCAGGGCGCCGTCGTCGGTGAGCGAGTAGTCGACGCGGACGTCCAGCGTGCCGGGGTAGCCCTCCTCGCCGTCGGGGCTGGTGCGGGTGAGGGCGAGGGAGGCGGGCCCGGTGGGCTCGACGTGCCACACGTGCTTGTCGAAGCCCTGGTTGCCGCCGTGCAGGCTGTTCGGGCCGTTGTTGACGGGGAGGCTGTAGGTGCGCCCGTCGAGGGTGAAGCGTCCGGCGGCGATGCGGTTGCCGTAGCGGCCGATGAGGGCGCCGAAGTAGGGCGAGAGCGTGAGGTACGGCTCCAGGCTCGCGAAGCCGAGGGACACGTTCGCCGTCTCGCCGCGGCGGTCGCGTACCTCCAGGGTCTGCACGATGCCGCCGTAGCTGAGGACCTTCAGGAGGGTGCCGCCGCGGGAGAGCGTCCAGCGGTGGACGTCGCGGCCGTCGGGGAGGTGCCCGAAGACCTCCTGGCGCGGTCCGCGGCCCGTGCCGCCGTGTGACGCGGGGGCGGCGGCGGTGGTGTCGGCGGCGCTGGCCACGCCGGACGTGGCGGCCACGCCCGCGGCCACGGCCGAGGTGAGGATCGTGCGTCTGCTGGGTGTCATGACCGGTTACTCCTCGTCGCGCAGTGATCTCGGAGTGCAGCGTTCGCTTTTTTCGCTTTCGGTTCGACTCTGCGAGGCGAGAAGCTAGGCGGGCCGCTGACACCGCGTCAAGAGTTATGCAGGGTGAATCCCGGGACTCCTGGTGAAATCGCAGGTCAGCGCGTGGACTTCACACGACGGCGCGGCCGGGGCGAGACGCGGGCGTGATCTTGCCGCAGGGCACATGGTGGACAGGGCGGCGTTCCGGAGCCGCGCGCTCCCCGCCGTTCCCACATTTATCCAAGCGGCCGGACGACGGCATGCGGGCCCCGCGCCCCGGCCGTGCGGCCGGGGCGCGGGGCCCGCGCGGGTCGGATTCCTCCCCGGGTCAGCTCTTGACCGAGCCGGACATCAGCCCGCCGATGAAGTACTTGCCGAGGACGATGTAGACCAGCAGGGTCGGCAGCGAGGCGAAGAGCGCGCCCGCCATGGAGACGCCGTAGTTCTGCAGCAGGGCGCCGTTGGCGAGGTTGTTCAGCGCCAGGGTCACCGGGCCGTTCTGGCTGGAGGAGAAGAACACCGCGAACAGGAAGTCGTTCCACGCCGAGGTGAACTGCCAGATGAGCACGACGACGAAGCTCGGCACCGAGATCGGCAGGATCACCGACCAGTAGGTGCGCAGCAGTCCGGCGCCGTCCATGCGGGCGGCCTCGACCAGTTCGTGCGGGACCGTCTGGTAGTAGTTCCGGAAGATCAGCGTCGTGATCGGGATGCCGAAGACCACGTGGAGCAGGATCAGGGTCGGGATGCCGCTCGGCAGGCCCAGGTCGAGCACCAGCTCGTTCAGCGGGATGATCACGGCCTGGTAGGGGATGAACATCCCGAACAGGATCAGCGTGAACACGAGGTTCGCGCCCCGAAAGGACCAGCGGGAGAGCACGAAGCCGTTGACCGAGCCGAGGACCGCGGCGATCAGCGCCGACGGGACGACCATCTGCACGGTGCGCCAGATCGCCGGGGCCAGGGCGTCCCAGGCCGTCTCCCAGTTGTCGAACGTCCAGGTGCTCGGCAGGTTCCAGGCGCGCTCGGGGGCGGCGTCGCCTGGGCCCTTGAAGCTCGTCACCAGCAGGACGTAGACGGGGATCAGGACGATCAGGAGGAAGAGGAGCAGCGCGGCGTAGCGCAGCGTGCGGGCGAGGGTGAAGCCCTTGGGGCGGCGCGCGCGCTCGGGAGACGCGGCCGGGAGGCCCGCGGCGGTCCCCGGGGGGACCGGCTGGGTGGAGAGCGTGGCCATCACTTCTCCCTGCGATTCGTGCGGATGAGGTAGGGCACGACCACGAGGGCCACGAGGACCAGGAGGATCGTTCCTACGGCGGCGGCGTTGGCGTAGTCGAAGCTCGACTTAAACATGTACATGTCGACGGCCGGGACCTTGGTCTGGTAGTTCGCCGGTTTCGAGATGGACATGATCAGGTCGAACGACTTCAGCGACATGTGGCCGATGATGATCAGCGCGGACAGCGCGATCGGGGACAGCTGCGGGAACAGCACGTGGCGGTAGAGCTGCCAGGTGGTCGTGCCGTCCATGCGGGCCGCCTCGCGCAGTTCCTCGGGGATGCCCCGGAAGCCGGCGAGGAAGAGCGCCATCACATAGCCGGACAGCTGCCAGATCGCGGGGATCGCGATGGCGGTGATGCCGTAGTCGACGTTGTTCCACCAGTTGCTCTGGAGGAAGTCGAGGCCCACCATCTGGAACAGCCGGTTGAGTCCCGTCGCGCTCTCGTCCTGCCCGGAGTTGAGCAGCCACCGCCACACCACACCGGAGGCGACGAAGGAGATCGCCATCGGGAAGAGGTAGACGGAGCGGAAGATGCCCTCGCCCTTGATCGGGCGCTCCAGCAGCCAGGCCCACAGGAAGCCCATGAACATGGTCCCGGCCAGGAAGAGGACGGTGTAGAGCAGGAGGTTCTTCAGCGAGTGCTGGAACGCCTCGTCGCCGAGGAGGTCGAAGTAGTTGCTGAACCAGACGGTGCCCGAGGGCTCCTGGCCCGTCGTCTGGGCCGCCGTGTGGATGTCGGTCGTCGACGTCTGGAAGTTGACGGCGATCAGACCGTAGACGAACACGCCTATCAGGATCAGCGAGGGGGCCAGGAGCAGCAGCGGCGCCCCGGCACGTCTGAGGGTCTTGGTCATTGAGGTCTCCCTGAGCGCCGCGGCGCGCCGCCGGAAGGTCCGGCGGGCTCGCCGCGGGCGCGGTCCGGATGGGGCGCCGCGGGACGGGGGCGTACGGCACGGTCGTCCGGCCGCCGCCCCCGTCGTGTCGCCGCGGGGTCAGTCCGTGCTGACCGCCGACGCGAGCTCCGACTGGAACGCCGCGAGGTCGGACGCTCCGGAGGTGAACTTGCTGGTGGCGTCCGTGATGGCGTTCAGCGTGGCCACCGGGGCGGCGGCGCCGTGCGCCAGGGAGGAGACGATGGTGTCCTGGGCGAACGACTCGATGGCCGTCTGCTGGTACTCCGAGAAGTCGGCCGGGTCGGCGTCGGTGCGCGCCGGGATGGAGCCCTTGGCGGCGTTGAACGCGGTCTGGCCCTCGGCGGAGCTGATGGTCTCCAGCCACGCCTCGGCGCCCGCCTCGTGGGGCGCGCCCACCGGGAGGGTGAAGGAGTCGGCGAGGAAGTCGAAGACACCGTCGGTGCCGGGGACCGGCGCCGCGTTGAAGTCGGTGCCGAGGGTCTTGCCCTGCTCCTCGAACGCGGCGATGGCCCAGTCGCCCATCACGTTGAAGGCGGCGTTGCCGTCGATGACCATCTGGGTGGCCTCGGGCCAGTCCAGGCCGTCGCGGTCGCTGTTGGTGTAGCTCATCGCGCGCTCGAAGTCCTCGAGGGCGGCGGTGACGTCGGCGCCCTCCCAGTCCGTGGTCCCGTCCCACAGGCCGGAGTAGGCGTCGGAGCCGAGGTCGGACAGCAGGATCGTCTCCAGCAGGTGGACCTGGGTCCACGCGGTGGCGACGGACAGCGGCGTGACGCCCGCGTCCTGGAGGGTGTCCATGTCCGCGAACCACTCGTCGAGCGAGTTGTAGGTCTTCTGCGGGTCGATGCCGTTCTCCTCCAGCACCGACGCGTTGGACCACATCATGTTGGCGCGGTGGATGTTGGAGGGGATCGAGTAGATCTTGCCCTCGTGCGTCAGCAGGTCCACCAGGTCGGCGGGGAAGGCCTCGCGCAGGTCGAACTCGTCGTACAGCGACGAGACGTCCTGGAGCTGTCCGGCGTTGATGTAGTCCAGCAGCTCGGCGCCCGCGTGCGCCTGGAACGTGTCCGGCGGGTCGTTGGCCTGGAGGCGGGACTGCAGGAGGTCCTTCGCCGCGGAGCCCGCGCCACCGGCGACGGCGCCGTTGATGAACTCGGTGTCCGGGTGCTGCTCGTCGAAGACGCCGACCAGGGCGTCCAGACCGGCCTTCTCGGAACCGGCCGCCCACCAGGTGAAGACCTCGACCTCGGAGTCGGAGCCGCCGCCCTCCGAGCCGCCGCCACCGCCGCCGCCGTTGGAGTTCCCGCTGCACGCGGAGAGTGTGAAGGCGGTGACGGCGGCGCCCGCCACCATCATGCCTATTTTGCGATTGACACGCATGCGAGTCCCTACGCCTTCATTGCCGTACCTGGGATCGGCGCGCAGGGGGACGGCGCGCCGCCGACGGGCGCCGTTGCGCCCTCGTTGTCCGGCAGTCATCAAAGGCCCAGGATTCGTTGAAGTCAAGAAGTAAATTCATAACGAACGGGAAGCGGTCCTTGGAGTTGGATCACATACCCAACGGGGAGCGGTCGCGCCGCGTCCCGAACGCCCCCTGGACGGCGGGGCATGACCGGTCGGCACAGCAGCGGGTATCCTCCCGACTGTGCGCGCTGATCGGGTGACACCGGGCTCACAGACTTCACTGCGTGAGGCCAACCGAGCCCGCATCGTGAGCGCCGTTCAGCGATGCGGTTCCCTGACGCAGATCGAGCTGGCCGGCGTCACCGGGCTGTCCCCGGCCACGGTGTCCAACATCGTCAAGGAGCTGACGCAGCTCGGCGTGCTCCACACCTCGCCCTCCACCCGCAGCGGCAGGCGGGCGCTGCGCGTCACCCTCGCCCGCAACCTCGGCCTCGTCGCGGGCGTCCACTTCGGCTTCCGCTCGCTGCGGGTCGCGCTCGCCGACGCCTCGATGCAGGTGCTGACCGACCAGTCGATGCCGCTGGCGCCCGACCACCGGGCGGACACCGGGCTGCGCCGGGCGGCGCTGCTGGTCATGGAGATGATCGACTCCCTCGACGCGCGCCCCGAGGAACTCCTCGCCGTGGGCGTCTGCCTGCCCGCCCCGGTCGACCACCGCACGGGCCGCATCACCACGCTCGGCATGCTGCGCGGCTGGGACGGCGCGGTCGTCCCCGAGGTGATCGGCGAGGAACTCGGCGTCCCCGTGACGGTGGACAACGACGCGAACCTCGGCGCCCTCGCCGAGACGCGCTTCGGGGCCGCCGCCGGACACGACGCCGTCGCGTACCTGCGGGTGTCCCACCGGGTGGGCGGCGGACTCGTGCTGGGCGGCAGGCTCGTCCACGGCCGCGCGGGCGGCGCGGGCGAGATAGGCCATGTGACGGTCGACGCCAACGGGCCCATCTGCCGCTGCGGCAACCGCGGTTGCCTGGAGACCTTCGTGGGCGCCCCGGCGCTGCTCGGGATGCTCGCCGCCAGCCACGGGCACCTCACGCTGCGCGACGTCATCGCCCGCGCCACGGAGGGCGACGCAGGCTGCCGCCGCGTGCTCTCCGACTCAGGGCAGCACCTGGGCGTCGCCGCCGCCAACCTGTGCAACCTCGTGGACCCGGAGATCGTCGTGGTCGGCGGCCAGCTCGCCGAGGCGGGCGAGATTCTGCTCGGCCCGATGCGCACGGTCGTCGAACAGCGCACGATGCCCAGCACGGCGGGCCCCGTCCGCGTCGTCGCCGCCGGACTCGGCCCCTCCGCCGAGGTGCGCGGCGCGCTCGCCGTCGCCCTCGACACCGCCCGCATCGGCGGGGCGCTGGGGGTGACGACATGACCGGCGCCGACCGCACGTCCCCCTGGCGCGGCCGCCTCGCGGCGTGGACGGCCGGGCTCTGCGCGCTCGTCCTCGTCGTGACGGGCGCCGTGTTCGCGGCGGGCGCGGACCGCGACGCGTCCGAGGGCGCCATCGCCCTGCTGCTCCCCGAGGTCGAGACGGCACGCTACGAGACCACGGACCGGCCCACGTTCATGGGCATCGTCGACCAGCGCTGCCCCGGCTGTGAGGTGTACTACGCCAACGCCGACCAGAACGCGGCGACCCAGCAGCAGCAGGCGGAGTCGATGCTCGCGCGCGGCGCGGACGTCCTGGTCCTCGACGCCGTGGACGCGGTGGCCGCCGTCAGCATCGTGCAGGAGGCGAAACGGTACGGCGTGCCGGTCATCGCCTACGATCGGTTCATCGCCGACGCCGACGTCGAGTACTACGTATCCTTCGACAGTGAGCTGATCGGCTACCTCCAGGGAACCGCCCTGGTCGCGGCCGTCGAGGAGCGGGGTCCACGCCAGGACGGGCGTCCCCCCGGCGTCCTCCTCGTCGACGGGTCCCCGACCGATCCCAACTCGGCGGAACTGGCCGCGGGAGTCCGCCGTGCGCTCGAGGGAGAGGGCATCGAAGTGCTGGCCCAGTACGACACACCCGACTGGAGCCCGGACCGGGCCACCGACTGGGTCGAGAGCCGGCTGACCGAGTTCGGCGACCGCGTCGACGGCGTGTACGCGGCCAACGACGGCATCGCGGGCGGCGCCGTCGCCGCGATGAAGGCCGCCGGGTTCGACCCCGTGCCGCCGGTCACCGGCCAGGACGGCGAGCTGGCCGCCGCGCAGCGCATCATCTCCGGAGATCAGTACATGACCGTCTACAAGGCCACCACCGAGCAGGCACGCACGGCCGCCGAACTCGCCGTGCGCGTGCTGCGCGGCGAGGAGCCCCGCACCACCGCGGTGATCGACGGCGTCCCGAGCATGCTGCTGGCCCCCCGCGCGGTCGGCGCGCGGGACGTGCACCACGTCCTCGTCGCGGGCGGCGTGTACTCGGTGGACGAGATATGCACCGAGGCCTACCGCACGGCCTGCGACCGCGCCGGACTCCGCGAGGAGACGCCGTGAGCACGCCCGCCCCCCGCCGCGCCCCCGTGCTCTCGCTGCGCGGCGTCTCGAAGAACTTCGGCGGCGTCCGCGCCCTCACCGGCATCGACCTCGACGTCCACCCGCACGAGGTGCTGGCCGTCGTCGGCGACAACGGCGCGGGCAAGTCCACGCTCGCCGGGGTGATCTCCGGCGTGTACCGGCCCGACGCGGGCCAGATCACGCTGGACGGCGAGCCCGTGACCCTGGACTCCCCCGCCACCGCCCGCAACCTCGGCATAGCCGCCGTCTTCCAGGACCTCGCCCTCTGCGACAACCTCGACGTCGTCGAGAACCTCTTCCTCGGGCACGAACCGACGCGCGGCGGCTTCCTCGACGAGGTCGCGATGGAGCGCAAGGCCTGGGAACTCCTCGGCCAGCTCGCCACCAGCGTCCCCTCCGTACGGCTGCCGGTCCGCGCCCTGTCCGGCGGGCAGCAGCAGGTCGTCGCCGTCGCGCGCGCCCTGCTCGGCTCGCCCCGGGTCGTCGTCCTCGACGAGCCGACCGCCGCCCTCGGCATCCGCCAGACCGCCGAGGTGCTGAACCTCGTGGAACGGCTGCGCGACCGCGGCCACGCCGTCGTCGTGATCAGCCACCAGGCCGCCGACCTCCAGGCGGTCGCCGACCGGTTCGTCGTCCTGCGGCTCGGCCGCATGGGCGGGGAGCTGGACGCGGCGAACGCCGGGTACGAGGACCTGCTCGCCGCGATGACCGGCGTGAGCCGCCCGAGCGGCAGGAAGCCACGATGACCCGCGCCCCCGCGCCCGCCCCGGTGCGCACCCACGTCGCCGCCTTCGACAGCGGCGAGTCGTCCCTGCCGAACCTGCTGCGCCGCATCCCCGACCGGGAGCTGGGCATGGTCCCCGTGATCGGCGCGCTCGCCGTGATCTGGGCCGTCTTCGGCCTGGTCAACCCCGCGTTCCTGTCCGCCGAGAACCTCGTCAACCTCACGCTCCAGTCCGCCCCGACCGGCGTGATCGCGCTCGGCGTCGTCCTCGTCCTGCTCGTGGGGCAGATGGACCTGTCGGTCGGCTCGGTCAGCGGGCTCGCCGCCGCCGTCGTCGCCGTCACGACCGTGCTGCACGACTGGCCGATCGGGCTCGGCATCCTGCTCGCGCTCGCCGTGGGCGTCGCCGTGGGCCTGTGCTACGGCTTCGCGGCCACCCGGCTCGGGCTGCCCAGCTTCGTGCTGACGCTCGCCGGGCTGCTGATCCTGGCCGGTGTGCAGCTGCGGGTGCTCGGCTCGCGCGGGTCGATCAACCTGCCGTTCGAGTCCTGGCTGGTGCGGTTCGCGCAGCAGGGCTTCCTGTCGCCGCTGGCCGCGTGGGCGCTGGTCGCGGCGGCCGTGACGGTCGTGACGGCCGTGCAGCTCCTGGAGCACGCGCGCCGCGCCCGGGCCGGTCTGCCGCGGATCGGGACGGGCAGGCTGGTCCTGCGGACGGCCGGGCTCGCCGCCGTGCTCAGCGCGACCGTCGCGTACCTGGGGACGGCCAGGGGCATCGGCTACCCGGTGGTCCTGTTCGTGTCCCTGGTGGTCGTGGTCGACGTGCTGCTGCGCCGTACGCGGTGGGGGCGGTCGGTGCGGGCCGTGGGCGACAACCGGCGCTCGGCGCTGCTGGTCGGCGTGGCGGTGCGGCGTACGACGGTCTCCTGCTTCGTCGCCTGCTCGGCGCTCGCCGCGCTCGGCGGCGTCCTCGCGGCGGGCAGGCTCGCCGCCGCGAACCAGGGGACGGGCGGCGCGGACACGTACCTCACCGCGATCGCGGCCGCGGTGATCGGCGGGACGAGCCTGTTCGGCGGGCGGGGCAACGCCTGGTCGGCGGTGGTCGGCGTGCTCGTCATCACGTCGATCTCCAACGGCCTGACGCTGCTGGACCTGGACACCGCGTCGCGCTACATCGTCACCGGCTCCGTCCTCGTCCTGGCGCTCGCCGCCGACACGGCCCTTCGCCGCCACCGCAGCCCCTGACCCGTCGGGAATCCCCCTTGGCTTGCGCAGACTCGCCACTGTCCTGGCGACCGTCGCCGCCGCGCCCGCCGCGCCCGCGGGCACGACCTACGGCAGCATCCGCCTCTCCTACGACGCCGCCACCGGCCGGCACTGCGACTGGCGCGACGAGGTCCGGGACGTGGACGACGGCGGCTCCTCCCTCCACGCCGGGCCGGTGAGCGTCTTCGCCGCCGGGCACTGCATCCGGGTCTTCGGCCAGGTCAGCGACGTTCCCCCCATCGCCACGGGCGGCAGCGGCACCGGTGGCGTGCACTGCGGCTGACGCGGCGCCGTTCCCCCGAACGGTCCGGCAGACCGGGTGCCGCGCCCGTCGCGGACGGATGCTGGGTACGGCGGCCCCGCCCCCGCGCGGGCCCGCCGTACCCACGGCTCCCGCCGGAGCGCCGCACCACCGAGGAGTGACACCGTGATGTTCCCCCAGCGCAAGAACACCTCCGCCCGGCGCGACACGGGCCTGCTCCTGCTGCGCCTGGGGACGGGCGGGGTCCTCGCGGCCCACGGCGCGCAGAAGCTCTTCGGCTGGCTCGGCGGCGGCGGCCTCAGCGGCACGGCCGCCGCGATGGACACCATGGGCTTCCGGCCGGGCAAGGCCAGCGCTCTGGCCGCCGGGCTCGGCGAGGCGGGCGGCGGCGCGCTGCTCGCCCTCGGCCTGGCCACCCCGGCGGCGGGCGCCGCGGCCGCCGGGACCATGGGCGGCGCCGCGGCCGTCCACGCGGACAACGGCTTCTTCGCCATGAACGGCGGCTACGAGTACCCGGCGTTCCTCGGCTTCACCGCCGCCGCCCTCGCCGTGACGGGCCCGGGGCGCTTCTCCCTCGACCACGCCATGGGCGACCTCCTCAACCGGCACTGGATGGTGCCCGCCGCGCTGATCGGCACCGCCGCCGCGCTGCTGGCGGTCGTCGGCTCGCGCTCCCGCACCCTCGCCCAGCCCACCACCGGCGAGATGCGCACGGACATCGAGCCGCCGACGGCGAGCCCGGACGGCGACGCCCCCGGCGAGTGACGGCGGCCCCCGCCCGTACGATCGTGGCGCGGCGTCCGCGCCCGTGCGGACGCGTCGGGAGAGGACTCGGGTCTCATGCGCGTCGCCGTACTGGACGACTACCAGCGGGCCGCCGCCCGTTTCGCCGACTGGGACGCCCTGCGCCGCGACCACGGCGTCAGCCGGATCGACCACCTGCACCACCACCTGCCCGACGACGACGCGGTGGCGGCCGCGCTCGCGCCGTACGAGGTGGTGGTCGCGATGCGGGAGCGCACCCCGTTCACCGCCGCGCGCCTCGCCCGGCTGCCGCGCCTGCGGCTGCTGGTGACGACGGGGATGGCGAACGCCGCGATCGACCTGGCGGCCGCCGCCCGGCAGGGCGTGACCGTCTGCGGCACGCGCAGCGGCCAGTCGGCCACCCCCGAGCTGACATGGGCGCTGATCCTCGGACTGCTGCGGCACCTGCCCGAGGAAGCCGCCGCGATGCGCGCGGGCGGGTGGCAGCACACGGTGGGCGGCGACCTGGACGGGCGGACGCTCGGCGTCGTCGGACTCGGCAGGCTGGGCACGCGCGTGGCGGCGATCGGCGCGGCGTTCGGGATGCGGGTGCTGGCGTGGAGCAGCCGCCTCGACCCGGAGCGCGCTCGCGGCCTGGGGGTCGAACCGGTCGGGAAGCGCGAGCTGTTCGAACGGTCGGACGTGGTGACCGTGCACTACAAGCTGGGCGAGCGCAGCAGGGGCCTGATCGGCGCCGAGGAACTGTCCTGGATGCGCCCCACCGCGTACCTGGTCAACACCTCGCGCGGCCCGCTCGTCGACACCGCCGCCCTCCTGGCCGCCCTCCACGGGAACCGGCTCGCGGGCGCGGCGCTCGACGTCTACGACACCGAGCCGCTCCCCGCCGACCACCCGCTGCGCACCGCGCCCCGCACCCTGCTCACGCCGCACATCGGGTACGTGACCGAGGAGTCGTACCGGATCTTCTACGGGGACGCGGCCGAGGACATTGCGGCCTTCGCGAGCGGCGCGCCGGTACGGGTTCTGACGGCGGGCTGAACGGGCCCCGACGGCTCAGCGCGTCCCGCTGCCACGGCCCGGTGGTCCCGCCGCCGTCCCCGTGGTGGCGGTCCCGCACGTTGACCTGGCAGTGGAGCCGCGCCTCCGCCCGCCCCTCGTTCCACGGTGGCCCCCGTCGACGGCGGCCCGCCGTCGCGCATGGCGGGGCGGGGGCGGGGCGGCGGGTCAGCCGATGGAGAGGCCGAGGTCCGTGACGTACCAGACCCCGTCGAACGCGCTGGCCTCGATGGACATGTCCACGTCCTCGGCGCTGACACCCTCGGAGTGGGAGAGGACGACCTCCTGGAGCGTCTGCCCGCCGACGTCGATCTGCTCGATCGGGAACGTCGCGCTGGTCTCCGACTCCGGCTCGCCCGTGACCGTGACGGTGGGCTCGCCCGCCATGTCCGCGGGGGTGAACGTCTCGGCGAGGCCGGTCAGCTGCGCGCTCATCGGGCCGCCTGCGCCGCAGGTCCCGGCGGTGCCGACCTCCGGGTCGCCGCCGTCCTCGGCGGGCATGGCCATCAGCAGGCAGGCGTCCTCGGGCCGGTTGTCGATGACGGCCGTCACCCAGCCCGCCACCACGTCCTGGGCGGAGCCCTGGACGTCGGCGGCCTCCCCGGCCGCCTCGCCGCCGGTCTCCTCCTCGGCCGCGTCGTCCGCACCGTCGTCACTCCCGGCGCCCTCCTCGTCCGAGGCGGCGGTCTCCCGCACGTCCTCGGCGGGCGCGGGGTCGCCGTCGTCGGAGCAGGCGGTGAGCAGCGAGGCCGCCATCACCAGGCCCAGGGCCGCCGTCAGGGGGGTCGCGCCGATCCTCGTCATCCGTGCTGCCATCGTCCGTTGTCCTCGCAGAGAGATCGATCAAGGTCGCCAATAATTATGGGGGAGCCGGGACAGTGGTCCCGCACACGAACCCCCGTCAGGGGATCACCCGTTGCACCAGGCCCCAGGTGAACTCGGCGATGACGTCCCGCAGTTCGCCGGAGGCGGTGGGCGCGGCGAACGCCAGGCGCGAGCGGGTGGGCGCGGAGCCCTCCATCGGCCGGGCGGGCGGGAAGGCGCGGGCGAGTTCGGCGACCGTGCAGGACCACGGCGTCACGTCGTCCAGCGTGCGCGGCGCGGGCGCGGGGTGGCCGGGCGCGCGGACCAGCTCCTCGTTCCACACGGCGCCGCCGGGCGCGGTGAGGACCTCGAAGCGCAGGCCGGGCCAGAGCGGGACCGGCCAGCGGTGCGCCTCGGCCCGGAGGTCGCCGATCCGGAGCGCGGCGGTGGACTCGGGCGCGCCGAGGACCGAGCGGTACCGTGCGAGGGCCCCCGGGGCGCGGCCGGCGCGGGCCATCGCCTGCCAGTGGCGGTTGGCCTCGCGCATGCGGTCGCGTCCCGCGCCGAGGGTGCGCAGCGCGTCCGCCACCAGATCGGGCTGGAAGTCGGCCATCCGGCGCAGCAGGACGAGCTGGAAGTCGAGGGGGTCCACGGCGGGGCATTCTGCCAGTCGGGGCCGGTGGCAGGATGCCCTGAGCGGGAGCGGGAGCGGGAGGAGCCATCCGATGAAGCACGGGCACCACGGGAACCACCGTGTCGCCGTCCTGGTGCTCGACGGCGCGAAGCCGCTGGACGTGGGCATCCCGGCGCAGGTCTTCACGCGCCGCCCGAGCATGCCGTACGAGGTGCGGGTGTGCGGCGCCGCGCCCGGTCCCGTCACCGGGGGCGACGGGCTCTCGTACCACGTGGCGCAGGGCCTTGAGGCGTTCGAGGACGCCGACACCGTCTTCATCCCCGGCTACCGGGAGCCCGCGACCACCGAGCCGCCCGCGGCGGTCGTGGCGGCGCTGCTCGCGGCGCACGCGCGGGGGACGCGGCTGGCGGCCATCTCGACGGGCGCGTTCGCGCTGGCGGCGACGGGCCTGCTGGACGGGAAGCGCGCGACGACGCACTGGCACTACACGCGGGCGCTCGCCGCGCGGCACCCGCTGGTGCGGGTGGACGAGAACGTGCTGTTCGTGGACGAGGGCGACGTGCTGACGTCGGCGGGCGCGGCGTCCGGCATCGACCTGTGCCTGCACCTGGTGCGGCGTGACCACGGGGTGGGGCTGTCGCACCATGTGGCGCGGCGGCTGGTGGCGGCGCCGTACCGCAGCGGCGGGCAGGCGCAGTACGTGCCGCGCAGTGTGCCGGAGCCGCTGGGCGACCTGTTCGCGGACACGAGGGAGTGGGCGCTTGCGCACCTGGCCGAGCCGCTGACGCTGGAGACGCTGGCCCGTACGGCGCGGGTGTCGCCGCGCACCTTCTCGCGGCGGTTCGTGGAGGACACCGGGTGCACGCCGATGCAGTGGGTGCTCAGGGCGCGCGTGGACCTGGCCCGTGAGCTGCTGGAACGCACGGACCTCGGGGTCGAGCAGATCGCGGACCGCGTCGGGCTCGGCAGCGGCGCGAACCTCCGGCTGCACTTCCAGCGCATCCTGGGCACGTCGCCGACCGAGTACCGGCAGACGTTCTCGGCCTGATCCGGGGCGCGATCCTTGCGGCCGGTGGCGCGCCATCTGGCGAGATGCTTGCGCACGCTGTCATCCGAGCCACTTCCGTCCCCTCCCCCGCCCGCCGAGCATGGGGAGCAGGACGAAAGGAGCCGACCCATGACCCGCATCGCCATCAACGGATTCGGCCGCATCGGACGCGCCACCCTGCGGGCGCTGCTCTCCCGCGGCAGCGACCTGGAGGTGGTCGCCGTCAACGACCTCACCAACCCCGCCACCCTGGCGCACCTGCTGGAGTACGACAGCACGCTCGGCCGCCTCCCCCACCCCGTCACCGTGGAGGGGGACACGCTCGTCACCGGGGACCGCCGCGTCAGGGTGCTCGCCGAGCGGGACCCCGCCGCCCTGCCGTGGGGCGACCTCGGCGTGGACGTCGTGCTGGAGTCCACCGGCCGCTTCACCTCGGCCGACGCCGCCCGCGCCCACCTCACCGCCGGTGCGGGACGGGTCCTGGTGAGCGCGCCCTCCTCCGGCGCCGACGTCACCCTCGCCTACGGCGTCAACACCGGCGCGTACGACCCGGCGTGCCACCGGATCGTCTCGAACGCCTCCTGCACCACCAACGCGCTGGCCCCGCTGGCGTCGGTCCTCGACGACCTGGCGGGCATCGAGCACGGCTTCATGACGACGGTCCACGCGTACACCCAGGAGCAGAACCTCCAGGACGGCCCGCACCGCGACGCCCGCCGCGCCCGTGCCGCCGCCGTGAACATCGTCCCGACCACGACCGGCGCCGCCAAGGCCATCGGGCTGGTCCTGCCGGGGCTCGACGGCAAGCTGTCGGGCGACTCGATCCGCGTGCCGGTCCCGGTGGGCTCGCTGGTGGAGCTGAACACCACCGTCGCCCGCGAGGTGACCCGCGACGCCGTGCTCGCCGCCTACCGCGCCGCCGCCGACGGCCCGCTCGCGGGCGTCCTGGAGTACGCGGACGCGCCACTGGTCTCCAGCGACATCACCGGCCGCCCGGCGTCCTCGGTTTTCGACTCGGCCCTGACCCGCGTCGAGGGACGGCACATCAAGGTGGTGGCCTGGTACGACAACGAATGGGGCTTCTCCCACCGGGTGGTCGACACCCTGGAACTCCTCGCCTCCACCCCGGTGACCCGCTGACCCTCCCTCTCCGATCCAGCCGGTGCCCGCTCCCCCGGGCACCGGCTCGCCCCGCGCGGTTCCGGCCACCGGCGGTCCGCTCCACGGGGAGAACCGCCGCGGCGGCCGGGCCCGCCCGGGACAGGGTCAGTGTGAGCCCGCCACGACCCCGGCCGGGGGCGTCCCGGGAAGGGTGCGCATGGACGCGGGGTCGCCGGTGAAGTGGGTGCCGGGGAGCCCGGTCTCACGGGTCAGCGCCTTGAGCAGGCCGCTGCGTGTCGTGTAGCCCGCGAGGTGTGCCGCGACCGTCAGGCCGTCCCCGCCGCGCAGGCGGGAGATGGCGACGTTCAGCCGCGCCCGTGCCCGCCACCTGCTGAACGACATGCCGGTCTCCTCCCGGAACACCCGCTGGACATGCCGCACGCTGGTCCCCTGCGCGGCGGCCAGCTCATCCAGCGTCAGATCCGACATCGCGGCGCGCGCCACCGCGCGCGCCGCCGGGTGGACAGGCTGCCGCAGCGTGAAGTACGGGCTGCCGAGGGACCGCAGGAGCACGTCGAGCGCCGCCCGGAAAGGGCGGATCTGCTCAGGCGTGGCGGGCGCCGCGCCCAGGACGGTGGTCATCAGCCGCGTCACCTGCGGTACGACGCCGAGCCGCTGGACGCGCTGGGCCGGGACCGTCCCCGGGGACAGCAGCGGGCCGAGAACGACGCTGCCCGGCGCGTACCGCGCCGAGTGCGGGACACCGGGCGCGAGCCAGAGGCTCTCCCGCGTCCCCAGCCGGACCGCGCGGCCGTCCACGAGGAGGTCCGCCGTGCCCGCCACGACATGGATGAGGTGCGGCTCCCGGTGGGCGTGAGAGCGGTGTCCCCGGAAGCGGATGGCGTGCTCGGGGACGACGGTGGTGAGTTCACGCTGCGTGTTCGTCACTTCGATCCTGCGTTCCATGTCGCGTCGGTGGCGGCCGATGTCGCATGGGGACCGGCCCGCCCCGTAAGTCCGGCTTAGGGTAGCCTAACCTTCCTCCCGGCGCGTGGGGGCGGGTCCCGGTCTTCTCGTGAATGAGGTTCCATGCGCACGCCTGCCCGTCGTCCCGCTCTCGTCAGCCTGCTCGCGGCCGCGGCCCTGAGCACCGCCCTGGCGGGCTGCTCGTCGTCCGGCTCCTCCGGCGACGACCCCGCCACGGCCGGCTCGCCCGGTACGGCGGACAGCAGGGTCGTCACCACCGACCAGGGTGAGGTGACCGTCCCCGGCGACCCGCAGCGCGTCGTCGTGCTCAACTACGCCCTGACCGGCTACCTCTACGACCTCGGTGTGCCCGTCGTCGCGACGGTCGCCGAGGACACCGAACACGACGGCGAGTTCTCCGAGTTCTGGGGCGACGCCCCCGAGGAGCAGGGCACCGGGTTCCTGCCGTGGAGCATGGACGGCTTCGACCACGAGGCGATCCTCGGGGCCGAGCCCGACCTGATCGTCGCCGGGGGTGTGGGTCTGCCCGCCGTGCTGGCCGCCGAGGAGTACGACCGGCTCAGCCGGATCGCGCCCACCGTCCTCGTCGGCGACGGCCTGACGACCTGGCAGGACCAGTTCTCGTTCCTCGCCGAGGACGTCTTCGACCGGCCCGAGGTGTACGAGGACTCGCTCGCCGCCTACGACGCGCGGGTCGCGGAGGTCCGGGACGCCATCACCCTGCCGCCCACCCCCGTCGCGACACTGACCATCACCGCCGACCGCACGCCGTACCTCCTCTTCGAGGACATGGGCCTGTCGCAGACCCTGGCCGAACTCGGCCTCGAACCCGCGCCGCTCGTCGCCGAACACGGTCTGCCGCCCTACAAGCCGGGCGGCGACATGGCCGAGCTCTCCACCGAGCAGGTGGGCCAGCTGCTGCCCGACGTCCCGACCGTGTTCGTCACCGGCTTCAACGCGGACACCGCGGACGTCGCCTCCCTCGCCGACGAGCCGGTGTACGCCGCCCTGCCCGCCTTCGAGGAGCAGCACGCGTACGACCTGCCCTACTGGGCCGTCCGCGGCGACTACGACGAGTCGCTGGCGCTCCTGGACATCGTCGAGCAGCAGTTCTCCTGAGAACGGGTCACCCACGCAGTCATGTCTCACCACGACGTCACCGTCCACCCGCTCGTCCTGCGCCGCACCGAGGTCGCGCGGGTGGCCGACGTGACACCGCGCATGCGGCGGATCACCGTCACGGGGCCGCAGCTCGGCTCGTTCGAACGCGACGGGATGTCCCTGCCGGGCTTCGCCAGTCCGGCGTTCGACGACCACGTGAAGCTGGTCTTCGCGTCCGACGGCGACGTGCGGGCGGTCCTGCCCCGGCAGGTGGAGGGCGGCATCGAGTGGGCGCCCGCCGCCACCCGGCAGGGCCGCGACTTCACACCGCGCCGCTTCGATCCGGAGGCCCTGGAGCTGGACCTCGACTTCGTACGGCACGGGGACGGACCGGCCGCCGTCTGGGCGCGGCACGCCCGGCCGGGGGACGAGCTGTGGTTCGCCGGTCCCAAGGCGTCCACCGTCGTCCCGCCCGACAGCCCGTGGGTGCTGCTGGCCGGGGACGAGACGGCGCTCCCCGCCATCGGCCGGTACTTCGAGGAACGCCCGGTGGACGCGCCGGTCCGCGCCGTGGTCACCGTGCCGGGACCCGCCGCCCGGCAGGACCTCGCCGTCCGCCCGGAGGACCGGGTGACGTGGGTGGTCGCCGAGCCGGGCGACCCGGCGGCGCTGGCCGCCGCCGTCGCCGCCGTCGAGCCGCTGGACGGCGTCCCGTACGTGTGGGCGGCGGCCGAGAGCCGGTCGCTGCTGCCGGTGCGCCGCCACGCCGCCCGCGTGCTCGGCACGCCCAAGACGCGGCAGAACATCACGGGTTACTGGCATCTGCGGTCCGGCACCGGTGCGCCGCCGGCACCGGTGGCCTGGTTCGCCGTACGGGCCGCCCTGCGGCTCGGCGTGCCGGACGCGCTGGCGCCCGGGCCGCTCGACGGGGACGTGCTCGCGAGGCGGGTCGGCGTCGAACCGGCGCGCCTCGCCGTGCTCCTGGACGCCCTGGTCACCGCCGGGGTGGTCGCCCACGACGCGTCCGGCCGCGTCGGACTCGGCCCGGCGGGAGAGGAACTGGCCGAGGACGACCACGCCCGGGAGCGCTACACCGGCCTCCACGCCGACCGGATCGCCGCCCTCGCCGAACTGCCCGCCGCGCTCACCGGCACCACCCCGGCCTGGCAGGCCGCGCACGGCCTGACGCTGCGGGAGACCGCCGCACGCGACACCGCGCGCTACGCCGAACTGGTCGAGGACGCCGAAGGGCTCGCCCAGCTCGTCACCGGCCTGCCGCGCCACCCGGTGTGGGGCAGGGCCCGGCGCGTCGGCGTCACGGGCCCCGGCGCGCTCTCCGTCGCCGATGTCCTGCACGGGCACGCCGCCGCGGACGTCACGGTCGTCGAAGCGCCCGCCGCGCTGGCGGCGCTGCGCGCGGAGGCCCGTCCCGACTGCCCGCACGCCTTCGCCGAGGACTGGGGCACGTACGACGCCGTGGCCACCGCGCTCGCGCTCGGGCACCGGACGGACGACGAGGCGGCCACGCTGCTCCGCGCCCTGCGGACGGCCGCGCCCGTCGCGGTCCTGGTCGAACGGCTCGCGCCCGACGGCCTCAGCCCCGCCGCGCTGTCCGAGGGCGCCCTGCTGCACCTGGCCACGCTCGGCACACCACCCCGTACGCCGGACCGCTTCACCCACCTCGCCGCCACGGCCGGGTGGACCGTGACGGGGCGCCGCAAGCTCGGCTGGGGCGTCGGGTGCGTCGAGCTGGCCGCCGCCGGGACCGCGCCGTGACGCTCCACCCGCCGCGCGAACGGGGCGCCGCCACGCCGACCGCCCCGGGCGACGGACCACCGCGGCGGATCGGGAAGGTGCGGCGTCCCGCCTGTCTGGCCCTGGCCGTGGCGGTGCTCGCCGCCGCCTGCGCCGCCAGCGTCGCGATCGGCTCGGCGAACCTGCCGCTGTCCACCGTCTGGGAGTCGGTCACCGGGCAGGGCGGCGGCATCGACCACCTCACCGTGCGCACGCTGCGTGTGCCCCGCACGGTCCTGGCGGTCCTCGTCGGCGCCGCGCTCGGCGTCGCGGGTGCGCTGATCCAGGGCCTGACGCGCAATCCGCTGGCGGACCCCGGCGTGCTCGGTGTGAACGCGGGCGCGCAGTTCGCCATCGTGCTGGCCGTGGCCGTCCTGGGCGTCACGCGGATCGAGCAGTACCTCTGGTACGGCTTCGGGGGCGCGGTGGCGGCGGCCGTCGTCGTCCACCTGATCGCCGCCTCGGGCCCCGGCGGCGCGACCCCGCTGCGGCTCACCCTCGTCGGTGTCGCGCTCAGCGCCGTGCTCATGGGCGCCGCCCAGACCCTCGCCCTGACCGACCCGGAGACCTTCGAACGCATGCGGTACTGGGCCGCCGGAACCGTCGCCGACCGCCCGGACGGCACGCTCACGCTGATCTGGCCGTTCATCCTCGTGGGGGTGGTCCTCGCCTTCGCCTGCTCCCGGGGGCTCAACGCGCTGGCGCTCGGCGACGACGTGGCGCGGGCCCTCGGCGCGCGGATCGTGGCGACCCGTGTCGTCGGCCTGCTGGCCGTGACCCTGCTGTGCGGCGCCGCCACGGCGGCGGCCGGACCGATCGGCTTCGTCGGGCTGATGGTGCCGCACGCCGTGCGCTTCGTCACCGGACCCGACCAGCGCTGGGTCCTGCCGTTCAGCCTCGTCCTCGGCCCGGTCCTCGTGCTGCTCTCCGACATCCTCGGGCGCGTCGTCGTCCGGCCGGCGGAACTCCAGGTGGGGGTCGTCACCGCGTTCCTCGGCGCCCCCGTGCTGATCGCCCTGGCACGGCGGGGGAAGGCGCGCGTCCCGTGAGCCGCGCCGTCGTCCTGCGGGCCGGGCCCGTCAGCCGCCGCACCACCGTGCGGGCACTGACCGTGAACGCGGTGCTCGTCCTCCTCGTCGCGGGCTGCGCCCTGGCGGCGCTGATGCTCGGCGACCGCCCGCTCACCCCGGGCCGGGTACTGGCCGCGTTCGGCCCGGACGCGGACGCGCTCGACCGGCTCGTCGTGGTCGAGTGGCGCGCGCCGAGGGCCGCCGCCGCGGTCCTCTTCGGCGCCTGTCTGGGCGTCAGCGGCGCCATCTTCCAGTCGCTGACCCGCAACCCGCTGGGCAGCCCCGACGTCGTGGGCCTCAACACCGGTGCCCACACCGGCGTCATCACCGTCCTGACGCTCGGCGGCACGGGCTACGCGGCCCAGGCCGGCGGCGCCCTGCTCGGCGGCCTCGGCGCGACCGCCCTGGTGTACCTGTGCGCGTACCGGGGCGGCGTGCACGGCTTCCGCTTCATCGTCGTCGGCATCGCCGTCTCGGCCATGCTCTCCTCCGTCAACACCTGGCTGACGGTCAAGGCGGACCTCGACGTCGCCATGCGGGCCGCCGTCTGGGGCGCCGGCGGTCTGGGCGGCGTGGACTGGCTCCCCGTGACCGTCTCCGCCGCCGTCGCCGCGCTCCTCGCACCGGCGCTGCCCGCCGCCGCGCGGTGGCTGCGGCAGCTCGAACTCGGCGACGACACCGCCGGAGCGCTCGGCGTCCGCACCGAGGCGGCGAAGGCCGCGCTGGTCGTCCTGGGCGTCGCGCTGACGGCGCTGGTGACGGCCGCGACGGGGCCCGTCACGTTCGTCGCCCTCGCCGCGCCGCAGATCGCCCGCCGCCTCACCGGGCACGGCGGCTCGGTGGACCTCGTCGGATCGGCGCTGGTCGGGGCGCTGCTGGTGTCGGGCGCCGACCTCGTCGGCCAGCACGCGATCCCCGGCACCGCCCTGCCCGTCGGGGCCGTCACGGTCTGCCTCGGCGGGGGCTACCTCCTGTGGCTGCTCGTCCGTGAGGTGCGCCGCGGCTGAACGGACGCGCCGCCCCGCCCGTCCGGTGGCCGGGCCGGCCCCCGCCCACGACGGCACCGGTCAGCGGGCGCGGCCCCGGGGTTTGAGGGGAGTCGGGGGGAGAGGTGGTGCGTCGAGGCGGGGGCCGGCGTAGCCGTGGACTTCGCCGAAGCGGGTGGTGGTCATCCAGTCCTCGCGGGCCTGGGCGATCTCCTCCGAGGAGCGGCCGATGAAGTTCCACCACATGACGAGCTGTTCCTCGAACGGTGTGCCGCCCAGCAGCATGAACGACGCGTCCGTGTCGGAGCGTACGTGCAGTTCGCGGCGGCCCGTGCCGAGGTAGAGGAGCGCGCCGGGGCCGAGGGGTACCCCGTCCACCTCACAGCCGCCCGCCATGGCGAGCGCCGCGTACTCGAACTCCTCCTCGACCGGCAGCCGCGCGTCCGTCCCCGCCGCGACCGTGATGTCCGCGCCGACCAGCGGGCTGTGGACGGTGCCGGGCGACGTCGCGCCGGCCAGGGTGCCGAGGACCACCGTCGCGCGCAGCCCGCCGCCGCCCGCGATCTCCGGGAGCGCGGTGTGGTGTTCGAACGCGGGCTCGCGGTGGCGGTGGCCGTCCGGCAGGGCGATCCACAGCTGCGAGCCGTGCAGCACGGGGGTGTGCGTCCGGGGCGACTCCTCGGAGTGCGCGATGGCGCGGCCCGACGTCATCAGGCCGAGTTCGCGCGGCCGTACGGTGCACAGGCTGCCGAGGCTGTCGCGGTGGAGCACCTCGCCCGCGTGCAGCCAGCTGACGGTCTGGAGGCCCATGTGCGGGTGCGGCGGGACCTGCATGCCGGGCTCGCCGGCGATGTCGTCGGGCCCGTACTGGTCGACGAAGCACCAGGCGCCGACCATGCGGCGCCCCATCGTGGGCAGCAGGCGGCGCACGACCGTGCTCTCGCCCAGCGGCACGGCCTTGCCCGGCAGGAGGTCGCGTACGGGCCCGGGGCCGTGGCCCCCGCCGCACCGGGTGGCCACCGGCGTCCGGTCCAGATTGCTCATGGCTCGATCCTGCACCAGTCGCCGCGCGTTCCCCACCCCGCCCGGCTGTCAATTGTCGGGGTGCGTCAAAAAACCATGTACACGTTTACATCAGCCCTTGCACGCCGTCACCTGGGGGTCCGGGGCGGCGGGGGGAGGCCGTCAGGCCAATTCCGCGGTGGAGGAAGATCTTTTCCTGTAAGCGATTGCATTCTCTCCGCGGTCGGCAGTACGTTCGGCTCACTGCCGTGATCGGAGGGTTATGGCCGCCAGCATCAACGACGTCGCCCGGCGCGCGGAAGTGTCCACCGCGACCGTGTCCCGCGCCCTGCGCGGCTTGCCGAACGTCTCCGAGGCCACTCGGGAACGGGTGCTGCGCGCCGCCGAGGAGCTGCAGTACAGCGTCTCCCCGCACGCCTCGCGTCTCGCCTCCGGCAGGACCGGGACGGTCGGGGTCGTCCTCCCGTTCGTCAACCGGTGGTTCTACAGCCAGGTCGTCGCCGGTATCGACTCCGTGCTGCGCGCCAACGACCTGGACATCCTGCTCTACAACCTCGGCGACGAGCGGGTCCACGAGCGGTTCTTCACGCGGATGCCGCTGCGCCGCCGCGTGGACGCGCTGATCGTCCTCAACCTCCCGCTGTCCACGGCCGAGTGCGACGCGCTCGTCTCGATGGACGTGCCGATCGCCGTCCTCGGCACCCGCATTCCCGGCTGCTGGCACGTGTCGATCGACAACGCGGAGGGCGCGAGCACCGCCGTGCGCCATCTGATCAACCTCGGTCACCGGCGCATCGGGATGATCACGGGGGCGCTGGGCGACCCCCGCGGCTTCACCACACCGATCGTGCGGCAGCACGCGTACCGCACCGTCCTCGCACAGGCCGGGGTGGCGTACGACCCGGACCTCGAAGTGCCGGGGCACCTCGAAATAGAGGAAGCGGCCTCGGCGATGGCCAAGCTGCTCAGCCTGCCCGACCCGCCGACGGCCGTGTTCGCGGAGTCGGACCAGATGGCGTTCGGCGCGCTGCGCACCCTGACCCGCATGGGGCTGCGGGCGCCCGACGACGTCTCGGTGATCGGCTTCGACGACCACGAGACCGCCGAGCTGCTCGACCTGACCACCGTCGCCCAACCCGTTGCTCACCAGGGGGAGCTGCTCGCCCGCCAGGTCCTGGACGCGCTGTCCGGGACGAGCGTGGAGCCGACCCGGGTGGTGGTGCCGACCCGGCTCGTCGTCCGGGGCACCACGGGCGCGGCACGTGCCGCGCGTTCCCTGTATCACATCTCCTCACCTCGGCCGGGACCTGAACCGGACCAGCACAGCCGCACTACTGCGCGGTGAGCCGCTCGATCCGCGCATTTTCCAGGGTCAACTCGCAAGAGGAATGGAAGATACGTGCCCCGCACCCGCATTCATCAGAAGCCGGCCGCCCCCTGGTGGAGCACCGCCGTCGTCTATCAGGTCTACATCCGCAGTTTCGCCGACGGGAACGGCGACGGTGTCGGTGACATCGCCGGCCTGCGCGCCCGCCTGCCCTACCTCAGGGAGCTGGGGGTCGACGCCGTATGGATCACCCCGTGGTACCCGTCGCCGATGGCGGACGGGGGCTACGACATCGCCGACTACCGCGCCATCGACCCCGCGTTCGGGACGCTGGCCGAGGCCGAGGAGATGATCGCCGAGGCGCACGCGCTCGGCGTCCGCGTCGTCCTGGACATCGTCCCGAACCACACCTCGGACCGGCACCGCTGGTTCGCGGAGGCCCTGGCCGCCGCGCCGGGGTCGCCCGAACGCGACCGGTACGTCTTCCGCGACGGCCGGGGCGAGGCGGGTGAACTGCCGCCCAACGACTGGCGCAGCGAGTTCGGCGGCCGGGCGTGGACCCGGGTGACGGAGCCCGACGGCACGCCGGGGCAGTGGTACCTGCACCTGTTCGCCGCCGAGCAGCCGGACCTCAACTGGGCGAGCCGGGAGGTGCGTTCCGACTTCGAGGCGATCCTGCGCTTCTGGTTCGACCGGGGCGTGGACGGCTTCCGCATCGACGTGGCGCACGGCCTGGTGAAGGACCACACGCTGCCCGACCTGGGCATCGCGGACGACGCGGTGTTCGAGCACGAGGGCGGCAAGGAGGACCACCCGCACTGGGACCAGGAGGGGGTCCACGAGATCTACCAGACGTGGCGCAAGGTCGCCGAGTCGTACGCGGGCGACCGGGTGTTCGTCGCCGAGGCGCATGTGCGCGAGGACCGGCTGCCGCTGTACCTGCGGCAGGACGAGCTGCACACCGCGTTCAACTTCGCCTTCCTCAAGTCGGCGTGGGAGCCGAACGTACTGCGCGAGGTCATCGACCGGGGCGTCCGCACGCTGGCCGAGGTCGGCGCCCCGCCGACCTGGGTGCTGTCCAACCACGACGTGCCCCGCCATGTGACGAGGTACGGGCGCCGGGACACCGCGCTCGGCCGACGCGACGAGACCGGGAGGCCGGCGGCGACGGCGACCGACCGCGCGCTCGGCACCCGGCGGGCGCGCGCGGCGGCGCTGCTGATGCTCGCGCTGCCCGGCGGCGCGTACCTCTACCAGGGCGAGGAACTGGGCCTGTGGGAGGTCGAGGACCTGCCGGAGGACGTCCTGCGGGACCCGACGTGGGAACGCAGCGGGCGCACGGTGCGCGGCCGTGACGGCTGCCGGGTGCCGCTGCCCTGGTCCGGCTCGGACGCGCCGTTCGGCTTCGGCCCGGCGGGCGGCGAGGCGCCGTGGCTGCCGCAGCCGGCGGAGTGGGAGTACTTCAGCGCGCAGTTCCAGTCGGGCGCGCCCGCGTCGATGCTGGAGCTGTACCGGACGGCGCTGCGGCTGCGCAGGGGGCAGCCCGGCTTCGACAGCGGGACGCTGCGCTGGCTGGACGCGCCGGAGGGCGTGCTGGCGTTCGAGCGCTCCCCCGTGCTGCGGTGCGCGGTGAACTTCTCCGGCGATCCGATGCCGCTGCCGCGCGACTGGGGTGTCCTGCTGACCAGCGACCGGATCACCGGCGGGACGCTGCCCGCCGACACCACCGTCTGGCTGTGGGGCGGCGGCGCCGCGCTGCGGTAGGCGCGGCCGGGGAGACGTACGGCGTGCGGCCCGTGCCGGGGCCGGGTGACCAGGGGTCAGCCGGCCGGGTCGTACGCGGCACGCAGCGCGTCCCGTACGGCGGCCTGGGCTTCCTCCCGGTCCAGGCCGAGCCGCCGGGCGCGCTGGGCGTACGCCTGGGCCGCCGCCGCCGCTTCCCGCGCGGCGGCGTCCCCGGCGGCGGCGACGAAGGTGCCGTGCCGCCCGCGCGTCTCGACGACGCCGTCCGCCTCCAGGGCGCGGTACGCCTTGGCGACGGTGTTGGCGGCGAGGCCGAGTTCGTCGGCGAGGCCGCGGACGGTGGGCAGCCGGTGGCCCGCGGGCAGTTCGCCGCTGCCCGCGAGACCGGCGATCCGGGCGCGCAGCTGTTCGTACGGCGCGACGGGTGATGCGGGGTCGATGGTCAGCTTCACCCGCCCGATTGTGCCGCAGGCGGGCGGGCCCGCGCCGTCAGCCGCCGAACGTCTGGAACGCGGTGCGCTCCGGCGTCCTGAACACCTGGCGGCCCGTCACGGCGTTGAGGACCGTGGCGCCCCGGTAGGCGCCGATGCCGAGGTCGGGCGCGGCGGCGCCGTGGGTGTGCAGCTCGGCGTTCTGCACGAACAGGCCGCCGGTCACCTCGGGGACGGTGCGGACGCGGTGGCCCGCGTCGATGTCGTACCTGCCCTGGCCGTCCCAGGCGATGAGTTTCTCGACCGGGTCGAGGCAGGCGGGGCGGCGGGCCGCGTAACCGGTGGCGGCGACGACGGCTCCGGTGGCCAGCTCGCGTTCTGCGCCGGTGTCGGCGTGGGAGGTGGTGAGCCGTATGGTCCCGTCGTCGGCGGTCCGTGCGCCGAGGAGCGCCGTGCCCGGCAGGAGGGTGACCGGGGGGCGGTCGCCGTCGAGCAGGTGGTCGTACAGCTCGGCGTGGATGAGGTCGATCGTCTCGGTGTCGATGCCCTTGTAGAGCTGCCACTGCGAGGCGATCAGGCGGTCGCGGACGGCGGGGTCGAGGCCGTTGAAGTACCGCATGTAGGCGGGTGTCGTGTACTCCAGGACGAGCTTGGAGTAGTCGAGCGGCGCGAAGCCCCACGAGCGGGTGAGCCAGGTGAGGGACCATCCGGCGTCGCGCTGGCGGCGCAGCAGGTCGAGGAAGACCTCGGCGCCCGACTGGCCGGAGCCGACGACGGTGACGTCCCTGACGCCCTGGGCGCGCAGGCCTTCGACGCGGTGGAGGTGCTCGCCCGAGTGGAAGACGCGGTCGGGGGTGCGGGCGGCGGGGACGGCGAGGGCGGTGGGGAGGTGGGGTTCGGTGCCGATGCCCATGGCGATGTTGCGGGCGAGCCGGGTCGTGGGGTGGGCCGCCGTGGGTCCCGCGGCGCCGTCGGCGGGGGTCAGGGTGAGGCGCCACAGGGCGCGTTCGGCGTCCCAGTGGACGGCGGTGACGTCCGTGCCGAAGTGGCAGCCGGGCAGGCGGGCGGCGGCCCAGGCGCAGTAGTCGGCGTATTCGCGGCGGGGCACGTGGAAGCGTTCGGCGATGTAGAAGGGGTACATCCGGTCGTGCTCGGCCAGGTAGTTGAGGAACGACCAGCGGCTCGTGGGGCGGACGAGCGACACGAGGTCGGCGAGGAAGCCGACCTGGAGCTTGGCCCAGTCGAACATCAGGCCCGGGTGCCAGTCGTAGGCGGGGCGGCGGTCGTACGCGGCGTAGGCGAGGTCCTCGACCTCGTCGGCGAGCGCGGTGAGGGAGAGGTTGAACGGGCCGATGCCGACGGCGGCGAGGTCGAGGACGGGCGGCTCGGCGCCGTCCTGCGGGGTGTGCGGGGCCTGCGGGGCGTGCGGGGTGGTGCTCACAGGTGCTCTCCGGTGCTCTCGACGGCTTCACCGGCGGCGACGACGGCGGCGAGCAGCTCGTCCAGGTCGGTCTTGGTGGCCTGCGGGTTGAGCAGGGTGAGTTTCAGGCGCACGCCGCCGCCCGGCAGGTCCGTGCGGCCGACGAGGGCGGTGCCCTGGCGCAGCAGGCGGCGGCGGAGCGCGCCGTTGACGGCGTCGGGGTCGGCGCCGGTGCGCGGCGTGTAGTGGAAGACGACCGTGGTGAGGACGGGTTCGGCGGTGAGTTCGAGGCGGGGGTGGGCGGTGACGGCGGCGGCGGCGTGGCCGGCGAGGTCGTGGCAGGCGTCGAGCATGGCGCCGACGCCCTCGCGGCCGAGGGCGAGGAAGGTGGCGGCGACCTTGACAGCGTCGGCGCGGCGGGTGGTGGCCAGGGAGTTGCCGAGGAGGCCGTCGTACCCGGCGGCGCCGTCGTCGTCGGGGTTGAGGTAGGCGACGCGCAGGCCGGTGGTGGCGGCGAGGTCGCGGGCGTCCCGGGTGAGCAGGACGCTGGCAGCGGCGGGCTGCCAGGCGGTCTTGTGGAGGTCGATGGTGACGGTGTCGGCCGCTTCGAGGCCGGTGAGGAGGTGCCGCAGGCGGTCGGAGAAGAGGGCGCCGCCGCCGTAGGCCGCGTCCACGTGCAGCCGGGTGCCCTCGCGGCGTGCGAGCGCGGCAAGTTCGGGGAGGGGGTCGATCGAGCCGTAGTCGGTGGTGCCCGCCGTGGCGACGATGGCGAGGGGGATCTCGTCGGGGGCGCGGGAGGTGAGGGCGTGGTCGAGCGCCGCGACGTCCATGCGGTGGCCCGCGTCGGCGGGGATGGCCCTGACGGCGTGTTCGCCGAGGCCGAGGAGGGCGCAGGCGCGGGCGACGGAGAAGTGCGCCAGCTCCGAGCAGTAGACGACGGGGCGGACGGCCAGACCGGTCAGTCCGGTGCCGCGGATGTCGGCGCGGTCGCCGAGCACGGCGTCGCGCGCCATCAGGAGCGCCTGGAGGTTGGAGGCGGTGCCGCCGGGGGTGAGGACGCCGTCGGCGCCGGGGCCGTAGCCCGCGAGGCCGGTGAGGGAGCGGATGAGGCGGCGTTCCAGCTCCACCGCGTAGGGGCCGCTGTCCCAGGTGTCCACGGAGGCGTTGAAGACGGAGGCGAGGACGTCGGCGGCGGCGGCGATGCTCAGGGCGGGGGGCTGGAGGTGGGCGGCGGCGCGCGGGTCCGCCAGGTCCACGGTGTGGGCGGCGTACGAGCGGGCCAGGGCGAGGACGGCGGCGCGGCCCTTGCCGGTGCGCGGGAGGGGCCCGTCGGGGAGCTGGGTGTCGATCAGGCGTGACAGCTCGTCGGGGGTGAGGGCGGGGAGGGGTCCGCTGCGGCGGCGGAGCGCCCCGGCGGCTTCTCTGGTCAGCTCGGTGACGAGCCGTCCGACCTCGGCGAGACCGGCGGGGTCGGCGGCGAGCAGGTCGGGCTCCAGGAGGGCCGAGGGTGCGGGGGCGAGTGGTGCATGGCCGGACATGCTCATGGGGTCTTCGGGTGTCCCTTGTCGAGTCGGCTGCTGATCGGTGACATCGGTGACATGGGGGTGCGTCCGGCAGCCGGGGGTCGGCTGACGGCTGGACGGACGGTCTCCGTTCACGCGGATCAATTTAGGTTAGGCATACCTAACTATGTCAACAGGGCCCCGGTGTGCGGGTGGTCACGGCGGGGGCACTGTCAGTGCCTGGGCGTAGGCTCGGGAACGCGCCGGTGGCGGACCGGCGGTGAGCGGCGGGAGGCGCACGGTGGACACGGAACGGGTGGGGGCGGCGTGGTCCGGCGGTGACGCGGGGGCCGTCCGTGACGTCACGTCGGAGGCCGAACTGCGGGAACTGGTGGGCGAGCCCGCGCCGTACACCCGCGACAAGACCCGCACCGCCCTGCACGCGCTGGACCGCGCCTGGCTCGCCCGCTCGCCGTTCTGCCTGATCGCCACCTCGGGCGCCGACGGCTCGTGCGACGTCTCGCCGAAGGGCGATCCGCCCGGCTTCGCGCTCGTCCTCGACGACCACACGCTCGCGATACCCGACCGGCCGGGGAACAAGCGGCTCGACGGCCTGCGCAACGTCCTGGCGAACCCGCGGGTCGGCCTGGTCTTCCTCATACCCGGCCGGGGCGACATGCTGCGGGTCAACGGGCGGGCGCGGATCGTCCGGGAGGCGCCGTTCTTCGACCGCATGACGGTCCGGGGCAACCGGCCGCGCCTCGCGCTGGTCGTGGAGGCGGAGGAGATCTTCCACCACTGTGCCAAGGCCGCGCTGCGCTCGGACCTGTGGGCCCCGGAGACCTGGGCCCCGGACGCCCTCCCGTCCCGGGCGCGGATATCCAAGGCGCTGGAACGACCGGACGACGCGCTGGAGTTGCTGGAGGAACACTACGGCCCGGGGTACGCGGAACACCTCTACGAGGGCTGAACCACCGCGCGGCCGGAGCCTGTCGGCGCTCCGCCATCGTGCCCGGAGCGCGGTGCGGGACTGCGGGAAGCATGGAGATGGCGGCGCGGAACGGACCGGGGTGGGGTGAGGCCATGCGGAGTTGGGCCGGGGTGCTGGCCGGCAAGCTGGTGTTCGTCACGATCTGCTGCTTCCCGGTGCCGATCGCCTTCGCCGTGGCGTACACCGCCTGGCGCGAGGGCGAGGACTGGGCGTGGATCGCGCTCGTCTCCGGGCTCGCCGGCGCGGCGCTGATCGTCGGCGTCGCCGTGAAGGCCGCGCGGGGCGACCTGCCCCGGATCACCCGCAAGGACCTGGCGGGGGCCACGCCCCTCCCCCACCGGGACGGCACGTTCGTGCTGTGGGCGCCCCGGTCGGGCGCGGGCCCGGCGGACGCGGAGCTGGTACGGGCGGACGTGCTGGAGGCGGCCCTCGTGCGCTACAGCCCGGAGGGCGAGGCGACCTTCACGACCTGCACCGGGGACCACACACCCGACGAGTTCACGCCACTGATCAGGCTGCGGCTGCGGGTGCACGGTCCCGCGGGGCCTTTCGAGACGACGGGCGAGTGGCGGGTGCCGTCCGTGTGCCTGTCGGCGGTGACAGCGGGCCGCCTGGCCGTGCTCGCCGCACGGACCGGCGGTGACGTCGTCCCGCAGTGGCCGCGCAGCACGCTGCTGGCGGGCACGCGGAGTTGCCGGGTGACCGGCCTCGACGGCCGCACGGACGACGTGACCGGGCGCCCGGTCCGCCTGCTGCGGCAGATGCGGATCGCGCGGGCGGCAGGCGGTGTGGAGCTGGAGGGCGACACGATCGACCTGCGGCGCCTCGACGCGGACACGGCGGCGCGGTACACCGCCCTGGCCGAGCGGGACCGCGCCTCCCCCGAGGCACGGGCGCCGGTGGCCGAGCCGGGCGAGGCGTCCCGGTGGATCGTGGACCGGCTCCCCGGCGAGAAGGGGGCGTTCGGCACGGTGAGCCGGCGATGGTGGCGGCGCGGCGGCGTGCTGGTGCGGGGCCGGTTCCTGAAGATGCGCTGCACGGACACGTTCCAGGACCACGGTCCGGTCCTGGACACGATTCTGCGCGTGCAACCGGCGGACGGCGGGCCCCCGTTCGACGCCGCGCGGCAGCTGACCGTGCCGATGAACTACCTGGCGGTCCTGCACCGCACCCGGGACGTCGTCCTGTACGCCGCCCCTGACGGCGGGTCGTACATCGTCGACTGGGCCCGCACCTGCCTGCTCGCCGGGACGGGCGCCGCCACCGTCGTGGCCCCGGATGGCCGTCAACTCGCCGTGACGGAACGCCCCGGCGTGCTGTGGGCGCTGATGAACCTGCTGGCGTCCCACGGCGTCTCCGTCCCGGGGCCCGTGCTCGACCTGCGCGGGCACGGGATGAACGCGGTGGCGGAGAAGGTGCTGGACGTGCTGCGCGGCGGCGGTCCACCGTGACGGGGGGTGCCCGCCGTGCCGGAACGCCCCGTGAAAGGCTGGGAGGCGTGGACGCAGCGGCGGACGGGCGGGCTGCCCGGGACTTCCTCGCGACACTCGGCGTCGGCGACCTCTGCGGGGGGACCGCGACCGAGGTGACCCGCTCGCACGGGCTGGTCGTGACACTGGACGGCTTCCCCGCGCGCCCGCTGGGGACGGTCGGGCCGCTGGACGTGTCCTGGCGGCCGGGCGTTCCCGCCGCGGTGCGGGCCGGGCAGCGGATCACGGCCGAGGTGATCGCCGTCGAACCGGGCGAGGAACGGGTCAGGCTGTCGATGGCCGCCACCGAGAACCCGGAGCTGTGGGCCTTCCTCAAGGCGCGCCGTCCCGGCGAGATCCTCTCGGGGACCGTCGCGTCGCTCCAGAGGTTCGGCGTGTTCGTCGCCCTGGACGAGGGCCCGGCGCACCCGGTGTTCCCCGGCGTCGGGTTCATCACCATCCCCCAACTGTCCTGGCACCGCGTCGAGGAGGCGTCGGACGTCGTCAGCACCGGGCAGCGCGTCTCGTGCGCGTTCCTCCAGTTCGACACGTGGAACGGCGAGGCCAGGCTGTCGCTGCGGGCGACGCGGCCGGACCCGTTCCTGGCCTTCGCGGACGGCCTGACGGTGGGCCAGTCCCTGCGCGGACGGGTCACCCGGTCCCTGCCTGCCGGTGTCCTCGTCCGGATCGCCGACGGGGTCGAGGGGCTGATCCGGCAGGCACGCGCCGTCCGGCCGGGCGAGGAGATAGCGGTGGTCGTCGCGGGCATCGACCGGGAGCGGCGGAGGCTGGTCCTCTCCCGACACGAGCCCGCCCCTGACCTGCCCTGATCCCCGGCCCTGGTCGCCCGGCCCCCGCCAAGGCACCGCCGCCGAGGGGATCGAGCTGCCCGGCGGACCCTGCGGCGCGGGCGCCGACAGCAGCCCTGCGGACTCCTCACCCCGCCCCGGCCGCGCCTCGTGACGCGGTGGGCGGCGGCGGGTAGTCGTCGACGGTCACGGAGTTGTGGAGGCGTGCGCTCCTGGTGGTGAGGCGGAGGAGGGCACGGCCGGCCCCAGCGGGCAGGGCGGAGATCAGACGGGCGCCCTGGGCCAGGCCCCACACGCCGAGGCGCGAGGTGGGCACCAGGGTCTTCGCCGCGCTGAGCGCCGCCTCGCGGCTGCCGCGTACGTACTGCGCCATCGCACGCTCGTACGCGGGGAAGGCACGCTCGTGGTCACCGGCCGCCCGCGCCAGCTCCCCGGCGAGGACGTACGCCCCGACGACGGCCAGGCTGGTGCTGCCGCCGACGACCGGGCCGGGGCAGCAGCCCGCGTCGCCGACGAGCGTCACCCTCCCCCGCGACCAGGTGTCCATGCGGAGCTGGGTGATCGAGTCGAAGTAGAACGCGGGGGTGCGGTCCAGTTCGTCCAGCCAGCGGTCCACGTCGGGGTGCATGCCCTCGAACGCACCGCGCACCAGCTCCTTCTGCCGGTGCACGTCGTGGTGGTGGCCGGGCTCACGCCCGCTCCGGAAGAGGAAGAGCGCCCGCGCGTCGCCGAGGTGCCGCGCGCCGTACATGCCGGCGGTGCGGCCGACACCGGCGTGCAGGACGAGTTCGCCGTCGAGCCCTTGGAGGTTGGGCAGGGTCAGCACCCCGAAACAGGCGCCGGTGAAGGCGCTGAAGCGGGACTCCTCGCCGAAGACGAGGCGGCGCACTTCGGAGTGCAGCCCGTCGGCGCCGACGACGAGGTCGAAGCGGCGTGACGCGGCCTTCTCGAACCGCACCTCACCGTCGGGCGAGACGGCGGTGACCGAGTCGCCGAAGACGTACTCGACGTCGTCGCGCGCGGCGTCGTGGTAGATCCGGCTCAGGTCGTCGCGCATGATCTCGAGGTGCCGTTCGGAGGCGGCACGGAAGATCCTGGCGAGGTTCACCCGGACGGGATGCCGCGCGCCTTCCCGGTGGACGGTCATCCGGCTGGTGCCGGTGGCCCGCTCCTCGATGCGCGGGAGCACGCCCATCTTCTCCGAGATGTCCATCGCGGGCCGGAACAGATCGACCGCGTGGCCGCCGGCCCCGCGCGGAGCCGGCGCGCGCTCGACGACTGTGACGGAGAAGCCGTGCCTGGTGAGCCAGTAGGCCAGCACCGGACCGGCCACGCCGGCGCCGGAGACAAGGATCCGCATGCCGCCCCTCCTCGTCATTCAGGCCACCCGTGCGGCGCGGGTCGCGGTGAAGGCCGACAGGGGAACGGCGGTCCGCGGGGGGTCCTCGGGTACCGGTGAGTGCCCGAGACCGGGCAGCGGTTCGACTGCCGCGCCCGGAACGGCGCGGTGATCGGCGGCGGACGAGGACCGCCGCCCGCGGCCGTCCGCGCCGAAGTTCACCGGCAGCGGCTTGCCGAGGGCCGTCAGCCGCTCCGGGAGCGCGTAGCCGCGGTCGGCCGGTTCGGCCGACCGGCCGTGCCCGGGCAGGCCGATCCGGATGACGCGGTGAGAACCGGTCAGCAGCGGAACCATCGGGTTCCACGCGCGGGCCGAGGACGCGGGCCCGTGGATGAGCGGGAGAGCGGGGGCGTCATGAGGGCCGTCCTGGCCGTCCTGGCATACGTGGATGTCGCCGTCGTCCGGCGACAGGGTCGACCGCACGGTGGCCCCGGTGCTGCCGTTCCCGTGCGATCGGTCGTCAGAAGCAGTCATGGGCCCACTGTCGCCGCCGACTCCGCCGACGGATTGGACGAATGTCCCCCTCGGCCGGCTCAGGCCCGAAGGGCCTGGAGGGTCGCCCCCATACCGGCAGAGCTGCCAGGGAGGATCCGGAAGACGACCCCTAGCATGGGCCGGTGTCGACTTTCATGCACGGTGGGGCGGAGTGGGACGTCGCATGTCCGCGGCGTCCCAGCAGGCTGGCCGGTGTCACCATGGCCGGATTCCGTGTCCACGACCTGGCCGCGCTCCGGATGGTCCCGCACCCGTCCGTGACACTGTCGCTGGAGTTCGGCGCCCGCTCGTCCGTCCTCGACTGTGCCGCCGGACGGCAGCACCGGGGAAGCGCCGTCGCCGGGCCCGGGTTCGGGACCGGCGGCGGGGTCCGGGTGCGGGGGGAGCACATCGAGTGTGTGCAGGTACGCCTGTCACCGGTGATCGCACGCGCGGTCCTGGGCGCCTCCCCCGCCGGCCTCGACGGCGCCGTCGTGCCTCTGGACGACCTCTGGGGCCGGGAGGCGTCCCGGATCCGCGAGCAACTCGGTGATGTCCCGTCGTGGCAGGGCCGCTTCGCGTTGACGGACGCGCTGCTCGCCCGCCGGTACGAGGCGGCGCCGCCGGTGGACCCGGAGGTGGCCTGGGCCTGGCACCGCATCGTCGCCGGCCGTGGCCTGGCCCGGGTCGACGGACTCGCGGCCGAGGTCGGATGGAGCCGTAAGCGCCTGTGGTCCCGGTTCCGGGCGCAGCTCGGCCTGCCGCCCAAACGCGCGGTCAGGCTGGTCCGCTTCGACCACGCCGCCCACCGCCTGGTCGCGGGTGAAGGCGCCGCCCGGGTCGCGGCCGACGCCGGCTACGCCGACCAGTCCCACCTGCACCGGGACGTCATGGCGTTCACCGGGGCGACCCCCGCGGCCGTGGCCGGCGAGCCGTTCCTCGCCGTCGACGACCTCGCGTGGCCCGGCCGCGGAACACCCGGCGAGCCTCATGCGCCAAGGGGCTCCGGCTCGGCCGCCCGCCGGGCATAGGACGGCTGCCGTCGGGCGGACGGGGTCGGCGGCGCCGTCTCCCGGCCGACGCGTCGGCCATGCCCGGGCAGCCGTGACGCCGTCACGGGCGGACGAGTGCCGCGGGCCCCACCGAGCCGGGCCATCTCGCGGCGATACGGTCGAGGACCGGTTCAATTCGACGGGCGCTCTCCGTCTGCCGGTCGAAGGTGAGCTGCCGACCGGAGGACCGCGCGTCCGTCAGGTCCTCGGCGCGCAGCGCGACGGTGCGGACGCGTGCCCGCTGGAGGCCGAGCGCGTCGTGCAGGGCGTAGGCCGTGCCCGCCAGCGCCGGGGTGTGGGCGGTCGGTTCCGGCAGGGTGCGGCGGCGCGTGGTGGCGGTGCGGTCGGCGTAGCGGACGGTGAGGGTGAGGGCGCGGGTGGTCTGCCCGGTGCCGCGCAGCCGGTGGCCGAGCCGGTCGGCGAGCGTGAGCAGGGCGCGGCGGCGGACGGCGGGGTCCAGTTCGTCGTGGCCGAAGCGGTGCTCGGCCGCCGTGGACCTGGCCGGTGTGCCGGGGACGACGGGGGTCGGGTCGGTGCCGCGGGCGAGGGCCTGCACCCGGCGGGCGGTGGACGCGCCGAGGATGCGCTGGAGCGTGAGGGGCGGCGCGGCGGCCACCAGGCCCGCCGTGTGGATGCCGTACGCGGCGAGGGCGCGGGCGGTGGCGGGGCCGACGCCGTGCAGGTCGGCGGCGGGCCGGTCGGCGAGGAAGGCGGCGATCGCGTCCGGGTCGTCGGGCACGGCGCCGATCCCCGGGCCGCCGCCGGGCGGGGCGGCGGCGAGCCGGGCGAGCAGCGGGTTGGGGGCGACGCCGATGGCGCAGTCGGTGCCGTGCAGGGCCAGGCCGCGTACGCGGACGAGCCGGGCGAGCCGTACGGCGTCGAGGCCGAAGTAGCGCAGGGCGCCCCGGACATCGGCGAGCGCGGCGTCGGGCGGCAGGGCCTGGACGACGGGGGTGATGCCGTGCAGCACGTCGAGCAGCCCGTCGTAGGGCGCGTGGCCTGGGCGGTCCGTGGTCAGGTAGCGCACGTAGAGCACGTGCCGCCCGGTCATCCGGCGCTCCCCGGGCTGGAGTGCCACAGCTTGCGCGGCG
Organism: Streptomyces sp. NPDC049879; assembly: GCF_044461265.1. NCBI lineage: Bacteria > Bacillati > Actinomycetota > Actinomycetes > Kitasatosporales > Streptomycetaceae > Streptomyces > Streptomyces sp. NPDC049879. Next base: position 805,498 of record NZ_JBITKT010000003.1, read on the forward strand.
GGGTGGCGGCGGAACCGCCCGCCGGGCGGAGGTCGGCCCAGGGGTGGAGGGTGGCGCCGGTGGGCAGCTCGATGCGCCGGGCGGTCCCCTCCTCCGGCGCCTCCCCGTCCCCGGGGCTGTCGGCGAGGCGTTCCGCCACCGCGTCGAGGCCGCCGGTGCGGCGCAGTTCGGCCAGCTCGGTGAGGTCCCAGGCCGCCTGGCCGACGACGGTCAGCGCCCGCGCGCCGCGCCGCTGGACGGTGCCGCGCACCAGCAGCAGCCAGGAGTGGAACACGGTGTGGGCGCACGCGGCGTGGCTGTCCTCGAAGAAGGTCAGGTCCACCAGGCCCGAGGTGTCGTCCAGGGTGGCGAAGATGATGCGCCTGCCGGAGCGGATCGCCGGTGTCTGGGTGGCGGCCTTGGCGCCCGCGACCAGCACGGTCTCCCCCTGCCGCGCGTCGCGCAGGCGGTGGGCGCTGAGCACGCCCAGCTCGTCGAGGAACGCGCGGTGCCCCGCCAGCAGGTGGCGCTGGGACTCCATGCCGAGCACGTCGAGTTCGGCGCCGAGCCGTTCCTCCTCGTCCAGGTCGGGCAGCCCGGCGGGGGGCGTGCGCTCGGTGTCGCCGAACGGGAGCTGGCCGCCGCCGGGTCCGCTGCCGACGCGCTGGCGGTGCAGGTCGGCGATGTGGAGCAGCAGGTCGCGGCGGTTGGCGCCGAAGGCGTCCAGGGCGCCGACGGAGGCGAGCCGTTCGGCGACCGGTCTGGACGGGGCGGCGCGGGCGAACAGGTCGCTGAGGGAGGCGTACGGGCGGCCCGCGGCGATCCGTTCCGCCTCCTCGCCGCTGATGCCCCGGACGTCGCCGAGGGCGAGCCGGACGCCCCACCGCCCCGATTCGGACTCCAGTTCGATTCGATAGGCGGCGTCCGACGCGTTGACGTCCAGCGGCAGCACCGGCACCCCCCGGCGCCGCGCGTCGGCGAGCAGCAGCCGCTTCGGGTACATCCCCGGGTCGTGCGTGAGCAGCCCGGCGTAGAACGCGGCCGGGTGGTGCGCCTTGAGCCAGGCCGACTGGTAGGTGGGCACGGCGAACGCGACGGCGTGCGCCTTGCAGAAGCCGAACGACCCGAAGGACTCGACGATGTCCCAGGTCCGCGCGACGACCTCGGGCGCGTACCCCCGCTTCCCCGCCTCGGCGGCGAACCAGGCGGCCACCCGCCCCTGCCGCTCCCGGTCGGACAGCGCGCGCCGCGCCTCGTCCGCCAGCGCGCGGTCGCAGCCGGTCATCCGCGCGAGCACGCCGATGACCTGCTCGTGGAAGACGACGACGCCGTGCGTCTCGCGCAGGACCGGCTCCAGGTCCGGGTGCGGGTAGCGCGCGGCCCGCCGCCCGGCCCTGCCCTCGATGAACGGCCGCACCATGTCGGCGCCGACGGGGCCGGGCCGGAAGAGCGATATGTCGACCACAAGATCGTGGAAGTTCTCCGGCTGGAGCCGCGCGATCAGGTCGCGCTGTCCCGGCGACTCGATCTGGAAGCACCCCAGCGTCTCGGACGACCTGATCAGCCGGTACGTGTCCGGGTCGCCGGGCGGCACGCGGTCGAGGTCGAGCCGCTCCCCGGTGGCACGCTCGGTCTCGGCGACCGCGTGCGCCATGGCGGACTGCATCCGCACCCCCAGCACGTCGAGCTTCAGCAGCCCGAGGTCCTCCACGTCCTCCTTGTCGAACTGCGACATCGCGAAGCCCTCGCCGCTGGTGGGCACCACGGGCGTACGGTCGCGCAGCGACGTGTCCGACAGCAGCACGCCGCAGGGGTGCATGGCCACGCCGCGCGGCAGCGCGTCCAGCGCCTCCACCAGCTCCCACATGCGCGGCCCGTACGCGTCGGCGTCCACGTCGCGCAGCTCAGGCAGCTCGGCGAGCGCGGCGCGCGCGTCCCTGGCCCTGATGTGGGGGAACGCGGTGGCCAGCCGCCCCGTCTCGGCCGGGTCGAGGCCGAGGGCGAGCCCGACGTCGCGGACGGCGTGCCGCACGCGGTACGTCTCGGGCATCGCGACGGTGGCCACGCGCCGCTCCCCGAAGCGGTCGAAGATCGCCCGGTACGCGTCGAGGCGGCGCGCGGACTCCACGTCCACGTCGATGTCGGGCAGCACGGCGCGGCGCGGGGAGAGGAACCGTTCCATCAGCAGCCCGTGCTCGACCGGGTCGGCGTGCGCGATGCCCAGCAGGTGGTTGACGAGCGAGCCGGCGCCCGAGCCGCGCGCGGTGACGCGGATGCCCAAGCCCCTGATGTCCCGCACGACCTGGGCGACGGTGAGGAAGTACGACGCGTAGCCGAGGCGGGCGATGAGGTCCAGCTCGGCGTCGAGCCGGTCCCAGCGCACCCGGTCGCGTTCGAGCCGCCGGGCGACCATCCCGGCCGTGCAGCGGGAGCGCAGGACGCGGTCGGCGGTACGGTCGGCCGCGCCGACGAGCCCGGCCTCGGGGAAGTGGACGCTGCCGATGCCGAGGTCGCCCTCGGGGTCCACGCGGCAGGAGTCGGCCGTCTCCTCGGTGACGGCCAGCAGGCGGCGCGCGGCGGTGGCGCCCATCCCGGCGGCCTCCGCGGCGGCGTCGGCGGCTGAGGCCATCGCGGCCGGGCCCTTCAGCCAGTGCTGGCCGTTGTCGTGCGGGCCGCGCGGGTCGATGGGGACGAGGCGGCGCGCGGCGTCGAGGACGTCGGCGACGCGCCCCTGCCCGGGGTCGGCGTAGCGGACGCCGTTGGTCAGCACGGGGGGTACGCCGGTGGTGGCGGCGAGGCCGAGGGCGCGGGCGGCGGGGCGTGACGGGCCGCTCGCGTCCACGGCGATGCGCAGCCCGTCTCCGGCGGCCTCGCGCCACGGGTCGAGCAGGCGCGCGGCCCGGTCGGGGCGCCCGGCGGCCAGGGCGCGGCCCGGCGGGGAGTCGGGGCCGAGCAGCACGACGAGGCCGTCGAGCCCGCCGCCGGTCACCTCGGCCCAGGGCAGCAGGGGCCGTTCGCCCGTCCCCGCGACGGCGGCGTGGGCGGCGGTGATCAGGCGGCACATCCTGGCCCATCCGGCGGCGCCGTCGCGGGCGAGGAAGGTGACGCGGGGCGCGGACTCGTCGGTGAACGCGCCGCCGCGCACGGGCGTGCGCCGCCTGGCCGCCGTGCCCGGGGGGCCGTCGGCGGGTTCCGGGGCGGCGACGGCCAGTTCGACGCCGTAGACCGGCCTGATGCCGGCGGCGGCGCAGGCGCGGGTGAAGCGGACGGCGCCCGCGAGGGTGTCGCGGTCGGTCAGGGCGAGGGCGTCCATGCCGCGCTCAGCCGCCCGTTCGGCGAGGCGTTCGGGGTGGGAGGCGCCGTAGCGCGCGGAGAAGCCGGAGACGGCGTGCAGGTGCGTGAAACGCGGGGTCATCCGCACCTCCTCCCGTCATGCCAGGCCCCCGTCTCTCCGTTCCTGGGTCCACCATAAACCAGCCATCGAACACATGTACGACAGAGAGCATCGCAGGTCAGCGGCGGACCCTCCCGCCCCCTGGCCGGATCCCGCCCCCCGCCCGGCACGGGTTAGGCTGCCCGGGTGGCGCTTCCCCTCGACCTGGTGATCTTCGACTGCGACGGCGTGCTTGTGGACAGCGAGCCCCTCGCCCTGCGTGTGTGCGTCGAGTTGGGCGCCGAGCTGGGCTGGCCGCTCACCGAGCACGAGATCGTCGACCGCTTCCTCGGCCGCTCCGAGCAGGCCGTGCGGCTCCAGGTCGCCGAGCGGCTCGGCGAGGCCCTGGCCGAGCGGTGGGGCGAGGAGTACAGGGCGCGGCTCGCCGCCGTCATCGACGCGGAGCTGACCGAGGTCGCGGGCGTCTCCGCCGCCCTGGACACGCTCGGCCCGCTCCCCCACTGCATCGCGTCGAGCGGCGGGCACGACAAGATGCGCCGCACGCTGAGCCGTACGGGCCTGTACGAACGGTTCGCGGGGCGCATCTTCAGCGCCACCGAGGTGGCGCGCGGCAAGCCGGAGCCCGACCTGTTCCTGTACGCGGCGGAGCGGATGGGCGTCGCGCCGGAGCACTGCGTGGTCGTGGAGGACAGCCAGTACGGCGTACGGGCCGCCCGCGCGGCGGGGATGCGGTCGTTCGGCTACGCGGGCGGGCTCACGCCGGCCGAGTGGCTGGCGGGGCCCGACACCGTCGTCTTCCACGACATGCGCGAGCTGCCCGCCCTGCTCGGCCGCTGACTCACCTCACTCGTCGGCGGCGGCCTCGGCGGTCTCCCCGGGAGCGGGCGGCGGGACCTCGCGGGCGCTCAGGACGAGCACGTTGTCCGAGGTGTACCCCACGCGCACGGCGACCCCGTCTCGCACGGCCGCCGGGTACACGTCCGTGGCCCTGCGGTCGGCGCTGTCCCCGCCGATGCGGCCGACCGTGAGCAGGTGCCCGTCCGCGGTCCGCAGGCGTACCTCCCACTGCGTGGGCTCTTCCTGGGCGCGCCGGGCGAACGCCTCGCCGTAGGGCAGGGTCAGCAGCATCCGCTCCTCGTCGAGGGTCACGGCCGTGGCGGTGAAGTCGCGCCCGGCGTCGAGGCGGCACGCGGCGACGGCGCCCGCCACCCGGCCCGGGGCGGCGTTCCCCAGCAGCCGCACGGTGACGGTGGCCGAGTCCTCGTGCGCCGCGATCCCGGTGACCTCCGCGTGGGCGGGGCGCTGCCAGACGCGGACGGTGAGGTTGCCGTCCTTGGTGGTGTACGGGACCCAGGAGGTGACGCCGCCGGAGGCCGTGGCGGGCGGCGCGGTGACGAGCGCGGCCTGCTCGACGAGCGCGGCGGCGACGCGGCGCGGCTTGTCGCCCTCGGTGGCGAGGAAGCAGTCCCAGCGGCCCTCGGCGAGGGCGTGGGCGGCGCGGGGGACGGCGGCGCGGCCGTCCCGGTCCAGCGGGACGCGTATCTCCCGGCGCGGGGACGACTTGCGCAGCCGCAGCACCAGCTCGCCCCGCGCGGCCTGGCCGAGCGCGACAGTGAAGCCGCCGTCGGGCGTGGCGGCGCAGTGGGCGGACGGCGGTCCCGCGTCGGGCACGGCCGCGACGACCGGCTCGGCGGCGGCCTGCCGCTTCCGGCCGCCGAACAGGCCCCGCAGCTTCCCGGCCGGGCGCAGCGCGGGCCGCAGTTCGCCGAACAGCTCCTCGTACCGGCGCGCTATCGCGTCCGGCCGGTAACGGGCCGCCGTGGCCTGCGCCTTCCCCGCCATGCGGCGGCGCAGCCCGGCGTCCGCCATCAGGGTCCGCAGGCTCTGCGCGACGGCGTCGGCGCCGCCCTCCGGCGGGACGAGCAGGCCGTCCTCGCCGTGCGTGATGATCTCGCGCGGCCCGACCGGGCAGTCCGTGGAGACGACGGGCACGCCGCACGCCATCGCCTCGACGATGGTCAGGCCGAACGACTCGTACTCCGACGTGACGGCGGCTATCGCGCCCTTGGCCCACTCGGTCTCGATGGGCGCGGCGGCCCCCATGAGGCGGGCGCGGTCGGAGAGGCCGAGCCGTTCGATGTGCTCCCGCAGCCCCGGCTTGGCCTGGCCGCGGCCGTAGATCCGCAGCTCCCAGTCGGGGAACTCGCCGGTCAGCTTGGCGAACGCGTCGAGCAGCCGGTCGTAGCGCTTGACGCCGACGAGCCGCCCGGCCGCGACGATCACCCGGCTGTCCCCGGTGGCCGGGGCGACGGCGGGCGCGGCGGAGCCGTTGGGTATGTGGACGATGCGGGCGGGGGCGTCCGGCAGCGCCGCGCGGTAGTCGGCGGCGTCGGCGGCGGCCACGGGGGCGAACGCGTCGAGCAGCGGCACGGCGGCGAGCTGCATCTCCCGCGACTCGGCCGACCGGGTGCCGAGCTGCGAGTGCTCCTGCCCGATCCGCAGGTAGCGCGAGGTGCCGAGCCTGCCGAGGTAGGTGTTGAGGGTGGGCCGGGTGCCGATCACGACATCGGCGTCGGTGGCGGCGAGGAACGCGCCCAGCCGCTCGTCGCTGAGCCGCGACGCGGTCCGCTCCCCCGGCAGCACCTCGCTCGGCCCGGCCTGCGCGAGCAGCGCGGCGTCCGCCGTCCCCTCGCGCTCGTCGATCAGCGTGACGATCCGGACGCGCGGGTCGAACGTGAAGCTGGTCGTGTCGCGGTGCCGGTAAAGGCTCGCGATCGTGACGGTGTGCCGCTCGGCGAACGCCGCCGACAGCGTCGACACGGCCCGGATCGTCCCCCCGATGCCGTAGGCGTTGTTGAGCAAGAACGTGATCTTCACACCGACTCCCCCTCACACGGCCCGCACTCCTCCCCCCGGCGGACACGTTTTCTCCATAACGTGCCAAAGATGTTGCCACACCGGCATCGGGTGCCACAGAAAAGAGCCGACGTCACACCATGTCGAGCCGGGCGAACGACGCAATCCACACATATCCCCACCCACGAAGTGAGGGAAGTCACAAGATTGTTTGCCCATGAACACGTCATCGGCACGCCATTGCCCCCCTTCGGCCACCTTTCCGCTACAGGGACGTCACCCTAGGGTCAGCTGGCGTATACCTGCCGTGCTGATCCGTGTTGGGGTGGACCGTTGCAACAGGCAAGACGACGAAACAAGGAACGGGCGGGGACGCTGCTGGCGTCCGCGGCGCTGCTCGCCGGGCTGGTGCCCGCCGTCCTGGCGGCGGACGCCACAGCGGCGCCGGTGGAGGGGCCACCGGACCAGATCACTCCCGCCCAGCTGTCCATGGAGTACGGCGGCGCGTGCCGCCCCGCCTCCGACCCCGCATGGACCGGCTCGCTCGAACAGATCGAGGCCCGTGACGTCACCGACCCCGACGGGGACACGGTGGCCGTGGAGTTCGCGGCGAGCTGGGACGCGGGGGACGGCCAGGGGGACGCGGTGCGCTGGGAGTCGGGGCTGACCACGGCCCTGTCGTCCGGCTCCACCTTCCGCGTCACCCTGCCCGAGGACATCCCGCCGGACACGCCCGTCCGGTGGCACGCCCGCTCGTTCGACGGCACGGCGTACAGCCCGTGGTCCTCAAGCGGCGACGGGCGGCACGCCTGCCACTTCGTGCACGACAGGACGAGCCCCGCCGAGCCGGACATCTCCTCGGCGGCCTACCCGGAGTTCCGGAGGGATGACCCGGTCGCGCCCTGGCACCAGGGCACCGGGCACTACGGCAGCTTCACCCTGACCGCGCACGACGACGACGTGGTCGAGTATGTCTACTGGCTGAACGGCGGCCCCATGGTGACGGTCCCCACCACCGGCGGAGCGGCACGCACGATCGACTGGGTACCACCGACTCCCAGCGAGCACACCCTCACTGTCAGGGCACTCGACCGCGCGGGCAACGGTTCCGACGAGGTCACCTACGTCTTCCGCGTCGCCGCCGGTGCCGGTCCCCGCGCGCGGTGGCAGGCCGACGAGGCCGCCGGTGCGTCCGCCACCCCCGCCGCCGTCCCGGCCCGCTGGGCGAACCTGGCGGGCACGGCCACCCTGGGCACCCCCGGGACCACCGGCACGGCGCTCCACCTCGACGGCGCGACGGGATACGCGGCGACGACCGCCCCCGTCGTGGACACGAGCAGGTCGTTCACCGTGTCCGCCTGGGCGCGGCTGGACGCGGAACCGGCGCAGGACGCCGTGGTGGTCACGCAGACCGGCAGGCGGCAGGCGGGCTTCGAGCTGTCCTGGTCGGCGGCCGACGGCGGCTGGGCGTTCGGCCGGTACGGCGCCGACGCGGCGGACGGCACGGCGCCCGTGCGGGCGCTGGCCACCGACGTGGACGTGGTGCCCGGCGCGTGGACGCACCTGGTGGGCACGTACGACGAGGCGTCGGGGCAGCTGCTCCTCCACATCGACGGGCAGCTCGCCGGCACCGCCCCGTTCGACGGCGCCTGGAACGCGTACGGCCGCGTCCTGATCGGCGCGGGCGACACCGGCGGCACGCCCCGCTCGTTCTTCCCCGGCAGCATCGACGACGTGCGCGTCTGGGACCACGCGAGGACCCCAGCCGACCCGGACAGCACCGGCCGCCCCGCCGTGGCGCGCTTCCCGCTGGACGAGACGACCGGCCGCCGCGTCACCGGCGCGGCCGCCGCGCTGCCCGCCGGGTACCACGGCGGCGTGCAGACCGGCGTCCCCGGCGTCCACGGCCGGGCCGCGCACTACAACGGCACGGACGCCTACGCCACGACCGCGACCGGCCTGGTCGACACCGGCCGCAACTTCGCCGTCTCCGCCTGGGCGCGGCTCGACGGGACCCCGGCGGCGGACGCGGTGGTGGCCGCGCAGGCGGGCCCGGCGGGTGTCGGCTTCGAGCTGTCCTGGTCGGCGGCCGACGACCGCTGGTCCTTCGCGCAGTACGACGGGGAGGGCGCCGGGGCACGGGTCACCCAGCCGGACGGGCAGACCGCCGCGAAGGACACGTGGACGCACCTCGTCGGCGTGCACGACGCGTACGCGGGGACGCTGACCCTGTACGTGGACGGCGAGAGGGCGGGCTCGGTCCCCTTCGACACCCCGTTCACGGCGGACGGCCCCGTCCTCATCGGCGCGGGCGACACCGGCGGCACGCCCCGCTCGTTCTTCCCCGGCACCATCGACGACGTCCGCGTCTGGGACCGCATGGTGACCGACTACGAGGCCGCCCAGATCTACCACCAGGCCCCGATCACCCCCTGACACGGCGCCGCGCCGCCTCATGCCCACGAGGCGGCGCGGCGTCAGGGCGCCGGGACGGCGAACGGAGTGCGCTGATGAACGGGCAGCGGGTCGGGATCTCTTCCGGAGAACTGCGGCCGTGCACGCCGCGCCCGACGTCCGCGCCGATCCGTCCGAGCAGACCATCGGGCTGCTCTCGGAGACGTGGGCCCAGCTCGATGCCGTGCTGGGGGACGTGCTGCGTGCCATCGGTGGCGAAGTGGCCTGACTACAGCAGCACGCCCAGGTGTTCCGCGCCCGCTGTCAGGAGGCGGCGCAGTGTCAGGCCGTCGGCCGCCACCGCTGTCACCAGGGCGGCGGGGGCGGCCAGCGGTGTCACCATCGCCGTGTCGCCGAGGAGCAGCGGTTCGGCGGGCTTGTCGGTGAACGCCGGGTCGGCGACGAGGAGTTGGCCGACCGCCCGGTGCCCGCCCAGGACGGCCCCGCCGTCGGCGCCGGGCGCGCCTGGCCCGTACGCCAGCTCCTGGTCGAGCACGACGGCCCCGCCGATCCCCAGCACCAGCCGCGCCACCAGCCGCCCCGGCGCCTCGCCGGAACGCCCGAGGATCTGCTCCTCCCGGTAGACGAGCCGCGCCGTGTCCGCGAGGTCGGCGCGGGTCGTCATCCGCAGGTCGCTGCGCGCGGCGGAGATCACGGGCTCGGGCAGCCAGTGCAGCGAGCCGCCGCCGCCCACGCTCAGGGCGGTGTCGTACGTCGCGCCCGCCGCGTCACGCCCCGGCAGCGCGACGGTCGCGGCGGCGGAGGTGACGCGCAGCGCCGCGCCCGGCAGGACCTCGGCGGTCAGCCGCAGCCGGTCCCCGCCGAGCGGCGCGCTCATCGCGCCGACCACCGTGACCTGGCTGTACGCCCCCGCCGCCCGCGTGCGGCGCAGCGCGAGCGGGCCGTCGCCCCGCAGCAGCGGCAGCGTCCCGTCCGCCGCCGCGGTGAGGCGCGCGTGGGCGGTGACCCCCGCCCCCGTCATACGGCGGCGGCACGCACCGGGCGCCCGGCCGTCCAGGCGGCGAGCCGCTCCCGCACCCACTCCGCGACCGGCCGCACGCCGTCCTCGCCGCGCAGCGAGGTGAACGCGACGGGCAGGTCGCCGCGCTGCGCCTTCGCGTCGCGCGCCATGCCGTCGAGGTCGGAGCCGACGTACGGGGCGAGGTCGGTCTTGTTGACGACGAGCAGGTCCGCCGAGGTGACGCCGGGCCCGCCCTTGCGCGGGATGTCGTCCCCCGCGGCGACGTCGATCACGAAGATCTGCGCGTCGACCAGCCCTGTGGAGAAGGTGGCGGTGAGGTTGTCACCGCCCGACTCGACGAGCACGAGGTCGAGCGGCCCCGTGCGCTCCTCCAGGTCCTCCACGGCCTCCAGGTTGGCGGAGATGTCGTCGCGGATGGCGGTGTGCGGGCAGGCGCCGGTCTCGACGGCGGCGATGCGCTCCGGCGGGAGGACGGCGTTGCGCAGCAGGAAGTCGGCGTCCTCGCGGGTGTAGATGTCGTTGGTGACGACGGCGATGGACAGTTCGTCGCGCAGCGCGCGGCACAGGGCGGCGACGGTCGCGGTCTTGCCTGAGCCGACGGGCCCGCCCAGGCCGATCCGCAGGGCGCGGCGCGTGCCGTCGGGAAGGGTGGGGCGCGCGCTGCTCCAGGTGTGGCGGTGGGGGAATGTCTCGGGGTGGTCGAGGTGCATGGGCGGGCTCCCTAGGAGGCGAAGAGGCGCACGGGCCAGGCGGCGTGCTGCTGTGCGGTGATGTCGAGGAGGGGCGCGGAGGCGGCGGGGAGGCGGCCGGTGTCGCCGGTGGCGCGTACGGCGTCGGCGGCCGCGGTGGCGCGCTCGGCGACGGAGTCCATGGCGTCGGCGAGCCCGGCGAGCACGGCCGTGGCGTCGAAGGGGTCGAGGCTCAGGAGCCGTACGGCGGCGGTCGCCGGGCCGCCGCAGCTCTCGTACGCGGCCGTCTGCGCGGCGTCGCGCGGCGCCAGCCCGGCGGCGCGGGCGGTCAGGCCGAGGACGACGGGCTGGTGCAGGCCGCGCGGCCTGGCGGCGGCCACGGCGTCCAGCTCGGGGGAGGGCCAGGTGGCGCGTGCGGCGCGCAGGAGCTGGCGGCCCAGCTTGCGGGCGGTGTCGCGCAGGGCGGGCGCGGGCGTACGGGCGTCGGCGGCGGCGTCGAGCGCGTACGGGTCGCAGCCGGCGCAGGCGGCGGCCGCCAGGGCGGCGGCGACCAGGCCCGTGGTGTGGAGGCGGCCCTCGCAGAAGGCGGCCAGGGTGGCGGGGCCCTGGATGCGGCCCGCGCGGACGGCGGCCTCGGCGCCGCCGGAGTGGGCGTGCGCCCCGGCGGGGAAGCGGCCGTCCGCGAGGAGCAGCAGGGCCGCGCGGCGGGAACTCGTCAAAGGCGTGCCCCTAGAAGAGGAAGTAGCGCTGGGCGAGGGGCAGTTCGGTGGCGGGCTGGGGGACGACCGCCTCGCCGTCGATGGTGACGGTGAAGGTGTCGGGGTCCACGGCGACGGCGGGCCTGGCGTCGTTGAGCCGCATGTCGGCCTTGGTGACGCCCCGGGTGTTCGCGATGGCGGTGAACGACTTGCCGACGCCGTACCGGTCGCCGAGGCGCTCGTCGAGCCCGGCCTCCAGCGCGAGCGCGGTGACGAAGTTGAACGAGTTCGCCGCCGGGGCGCGCCCCGTGGCGCCGAACATGGGGCGCGGCAGGACCGGCTGCGGCGTCGGGATGGACGCGTTGGCGTCGCCCATCTGCGCCCAGGCGATCTGGCCGCCCTTGATGACGAGCAGCGGCTTCACGCCGAAGAACGCCGGGTCCCACAGGACGAGGTCGGCGAGCTTGCCCGGCTCGACGGAGCCGATCTCGTGGTCGAGCCCCTGCGCGACGGCCGGGTTGATCGTGTACTTGGCGATGTAACGGCGGGCCCGCAGGTTGTCGGCGGCGCCGTCGCCCGGCAGCGCGCCGCGCCGCCGTTTCATCACGTGCGCGGTCTGCCACGTGCGCATGACCACCTCGCCGACGCGGCCCATGGCCTGCGAGTCGGAGGAGATGATCGAGATGGCGCCCAGGTCGTGCAGGACGTCCTCGGCGGCGATGGTGGACGGCCTGATCCTGGACTCGGCGAAGGCCAGGTCCTCGGGCACGGACGGGTTGAGGTGGTGGCAGACCATCAGCATGTCGAGGTGCTCCTCGACGGTGTTGACGGTGTGCGGGCGCGTCGGGTTGGTCGAGCTGGGCAGGACGTTCGCCTCGGAGACGACCGTGATGATGTCCGGCGCGTGCCCGCCGCCCGCGCCCTCGGTGTGGTACGCGTGGATGCCGCGCCCGGCGATCGCGGCGAGGGTGTCGGCGACGAAGCCCGCCTCGTTCAGCGTGTCCGTGTGGATCGCGAGCTGGGCGCCGGTCTCCTCGCACACGGACAGGCAGGCGTCGATGGCGGCGGGGGTGGCGCCCCAGTCCTCGTGGATCTTGAAGCCGACGGCGCCGCCGCGCAGCTGGGCGAGCATGGCGTCGCGGGAGACGGTGTTGCCCTTGCCGAGCAGGCCGATGTTGAGGGGGATGCCGTCCAGGGCGGCGAACATGCGGGCCAGGTGCCAGCCGCCGGGCGTGATGGTGGTGGCCTTCGTGCCCTCGGCGGGGCCCGTGCCGCCGCCGACGAGGGTGGTGACGCCGGAGGCGAGCGCCTCGTCGGCGATGGTCGGCGAGATGAAGTGGACGTGCGCGTCGATGGCCCCCGCGGTGAGTATCCGGCCGTTGCCCGCGATGATCTCGGTCTCGGGGCCGATCACGAGGTCCGGGTGCACGCCGTCCATGGTGTCGGGGTTCCCGGCCTTGCCGAGGGCGGTGATGCGGCCGTCCCTGATGCCGACGTCCGCCTTGACGATCCCGGTGTGGTCGAGGACGACGGCGCCGGTGATCACCGTGTCGGGGGTGCCCTCGGCGCGGGTGGCGCGGGACTGCCCCATGGACTCGCGGATGACCTTGCCGCCGCCGAAGACGGCCTCGTCGCCCGCCCTGCCGGGGCCGCCCGCGAGGTCGTCCTCGATCTCGATCAGCAGGTCCGTGTCGGCGAGCCGCAGCCGGTCGCCGGTGGTCGGTCCGAACAGGTCGGCGTACCGGGCGCGGGTCAGCTCGGCCATGCCCGTCCCCTCTCCTCGGTCGTGCGGATGATGGTGGCGGGGGCGGGGGCGGGGGCGGGGACGGGGGCGGTGGTGGTCACAGCGCGCCGCCGGTCTCGCCGCGCAGGCCGGGCACGACGCGGCGGCCTGCCAGCGGCACCAGCTCCACCTCGACCGGGATGCCCGGCTCGAAGCGGACGGCGGTCCCGGCGGCGATCCCGAGCCGCTTGCCGCGCGCGGCGGCGCGGTCGAAGACGAGGCCGGGGTTGGCCTCGGCGAAGTGGTAGTGCGACCCGACCTGGACGGGGCGGTCGGCGCCGTTGGTGACGGTCAGCCGCGTCACGGGCGCGCCCTCGTTCAGGGGGACGGGGGTGTCGGCGTACAGGATCTCTCCGGGGATCACGGGTGCCTCCTCCTGCTCAGGCGATGGGCTCGTGGACGGTGACGAGCTTGGTGCCGTCCGGGAAGGTCGCCTCGACCTGGACGTCGTGGATCATCTCGGGCACCCCCTCCATCACGTCGGCCCGGCCGAGGACGCGGCGGCCCGACTCCATCAGCTCGGCGACCGTGCGGCCGTCGCGCGCGCCCTCCAGGACGTGGGCGGTGATCAGGGCGACGGCCTCCGGGTGGTTGAGCCGCAGCCCCCGGGCGCGCCGCCGGTCGGCGACGTCCGCGGCCACGTGGATGAGCAGTCGCTCCTGCTCGCGCGGGGTGAGTTGCACGCCTTCCACCTCTGCTGTCGTGGGGACCGGAAACGCCAGGTTCCGGAGGTTAGTTCGACCTCGTTACGGTGGCGTTACTTCCATACAGAACTATCACCGGCGTGAATGGATTGGCCTTCGGCACTCCGCTCGGGGCAGTCTGGTGAGGGACGGCGGGACATCCACCGGACGAGCACCCTGCCCGTACGGACGGGCGGGCGTACTGCGAAGGAGCCTCATGAAGATCGGGATCGTCGGAGCAACGGGACAGGTCGGCGGCGTGATGCGCGGCATCCTCGCCGAGCGGAAGTTCCCGGTGGACGAGCTCCGGCTGTTCGCCTCGGCCCGCTCGGCGGGCAGCACGCTGCCCTGGCAGGACGGCGTGGTCACGGTCGAGGACGCGGCGGCCGCCGACTTCTCCGGGCTCGACATCGTGCTGTTCTCGGCGGGCAAGACCACGTCGAAGGCGCTCGCCGAGAAGGTCGCGGACGCCGGGGCCGTCGTGATCGACAACTCCTCCGCCTGGCGCATGGACCCGGACGTCCCGCTCGTCGTCTCCGAGGTCAACCCGCACGCCGCTGCGGACCGCCCCAAGGGCATCATCGCCAACCCGAACTGCACCACCATGGCCGCCATGCCCGTGCTGCGCCCGCTGCACGCCGAGGCGGGGCTGACGGCCCTCGTCGTCGCCACCTACCAGGCGGTCTCCGGCAGCGGCCTGTCCGGCGTCGCCGAGCTGGAGGGCCAGGTGCGCGCCGCCGCCGGGCAGGACCTGACGCGCCTCGCCTTCGACGGGCAGGCCGTGGACTTCCCCGCGCCGCAGCAGTACGTCCGCCCCATCGCGTTCAACGTCCTGCCGATGGCCGGCTCGCTCGTCGAGGACGGCCTGGAGGAGACGGACGAGGAGCAGAAGCTCCGCAACGAGAGCCGCAAGATCCTGGAGATCCCCGGCCTCAAGGTCTCCGGCACCTGCGTGCGCGTGCCCGTCTTCACGGGCCACTCGCTCCAGATCAACGCGCGCTTCGCCCGCCCCCTCGGCCCGGCACGCGCCCGCGAGCTGCTCGACGGCGCGCCCGGCGTGGCCCTGTCCGACATCCCGACGCCGCAGCAGGCGGCGGGCCGCGACGCCAGCTACGTCGGGCGCATCCGCGCGGACGAGACGGCGGAGAACGGGCTCGCGCTCTTCGTCTCCAACGACAACCTGCGCAAGGGCGCGGCGCTCAACGCGGTGCAGATCGCGGAAGTGGTCGCGGCCGACCTGTAGCCGTCACGGGCGGCGGCTGCCCCCTTCCCCGCGAGGACACGGGGACAGCCGCCCCTCCCCCACCGCCACCACCCGACCGCTCCGGCTCGCCGAACACCGCTCGCCGCCGCACCGACCAGCACCGGCCGGCACGTCCCAGCCACCCCCCGAACGGCCGCCCCGGTCACGGAACGCGAGGACGCCCTCCGCCGGATGTCCCACAGGCGAACCGCAGCCCGGCGAGCACCACCGACCGTCCACGACCACGCCCCCTGCGCCCAGCGCCCGTGCCGTCGCGGCACCCGCACCGCACGGGAACCGGCCGCCGCGTGAGCGGCCGACCGACACACTCTGACGCCTTCGGCACGGGTCGCCGGAGGGCCCTCACATGCCGGACACCCGAGACACCCGCCGCGCAGAGCGCAGCCCCGGTCCGGCGCCCCCCGTGATCCCGTACGCGCCCCACCCGGCCCACCCGCCGTGCACGCAGTCGGCCTCGTGCCCTCACCACGTAGCGGTCAGCAAGTCCTCTCCTGCCGCCACACCGGTCCACAACCATCCCGTACAGCGCACCCCATCTCCCGGGCACAACCGTCCGGCGCACTCACCGCGCCCTGCCGTGTCACCCGGAGCGGCGGAGAGCGGCCGCCCGCCGCACACAGCGGAACAGGGCCGCCGCCCGACACCACGTCCCCGTCCGGCGGCGCACCCCGGTCCACACGCGTCACCCGGTGCCCTACCTCCACAGCCCCCGTGCGCAGCGGTCAGTGCACCACGGTCACCTGTCGGCCGCCCCCACCGCCACGGTGCGGCAGGGGCCGGGGACGGCCGGGGCGCTCAGCAGTTGCAGTCGCAGTTGCAGTCGCAGCAGCCTCCGTCGCCCCCGCTGTCGCCGCCACCGCAGTTGCAGCACTGGCAGCAGTTGCAACACTCGCAGCACTCCGCGTAGTGGCACCAGCCGTGCCGCTCCTTGCCCGTCCACGGGTCGGCGTAGTCCTCGCGGCAGCAGACCTGGCAGGTGCAGAACATCGCGCTCCACGCCGCGCAGCCCGCCCAGAAGCCGCGCCGGTCGCCCCGCTTGCCGCGATCCGGCAGGCCCGGCAGCCCGTCGGGCAGCCCCGGCGGCAGAGGCGACGGCCCGGACCCGTCGGCCGATGCCTCCGCGCCGTGCGCGTGCCCGTCGTGCGCGTGCCCGCCGCCGAAGGCGCGGTCCACCGAGCGCCCGACCTCGTGCGCCAGCAGCAGGTGCGCCAGCTTCCCGTCGGAGAACTCGGCGTCCCGCAGCGCCAGCCGTATCCCCGTCACCGCCTCGTCGCACAGCCGCCTGACCTCGGGCAGCGGCGTCCCGGTGGCGTCGATGGGGTTCCACGCGCCCTCCCGCCGGTCCTTCTCCAGGTCCTCCACGGCGTCGAGCAGGTGGGCGAGGCGGCCGAAGAGGGCGCCCGCCTCCGCGAGCGGCGCCGCGTTCCCCGGGCGCCCGGCGAGCCGCGCCGTGTGGGCGAACGCGGCGGCGGTCGCCGTCTCGACCGGCTCGGTCACGGCCAGCACGGACGTGCCGGGCCCCGCGAGCCCCTCCACCTCCGGCTGCCGCGCCACCGCGTCCACCAGCACCGACGTGTCGAAGCCGACCGCCCCGCCGGAACGCGCGCCCGCCGCGTCCCACCCGGAGGCGACGCGCCGCGCCGCGCCCGCGAGCACCGGGCGGGCGAACACACCGTCCCGGTCCGCCACATGGTCGCGCAGCTTGGCCGACGCCAGGACGAGGGAGACCACCGCCGCGAGGCGCGCGCCCTCGTCCGCCGCGACCGAGGCGGTGCGCATCCCCCGCAGCGCGCACGGCCCCGCGGTGCGCCGTACCCGCGCGCCCGCGGGCGCCTGGGCGGCGAACAGCACGGATATCAGCAGCCCGTCGTAGTTGGTGGCGACCCGCGCCGCCTGCCCCCGCACCCCCCGCAGGGCCAGGCACAGCCCGCACAGGTGCCCCATCCACTCCTGGAACAGACCTTCGGGCAGCCGGTGCCTGCACGGCCGCACGATTCCGAACATTGCGCGTTCCCCCCTGTCGCGCCGCAGCGCGGAGCCCCCGGTCCCTGTCGGACCGGGGGCTCCGTGAAGCGACGTGCCGGTGATCTGACGGTCTACCGCTACGGGATCGTAGCCCCCACCGCGGCGAGCGCGTCCGTCACGGGGTAGAAGAACGTCGTCCCGCCCGACGTGCAGTCACCGCTGCCGCCCGAGGTGAGGCCGACCGCGCTCGACCCGTCGAACAAGGCGCCGCCGCTGTCGCCCGGTTCGGCGCACACAGTCGTCTGGATCGTGCCCTCGACCGTGCCCTGCGGGTAGCGGACGGCGACATCCACGGCGGTCACCTGGCCGTCGTGGACGCCCGTGGTGCTGCCGCTGCGCTGTACGTTCTGACCGACCGTCGCCTCGGCGGCGCCCGTGATCTCCTGGGTGCCGCCGTCGTAGAGGGACACCTCGCTCGGGTGCTCGGGCGCCGGGTC
Source organism: Streptomyces sp. NPDC049879 (assembly GCF_044461265.1). Lineage (NCBI taxonomy): Bacteria > Bacillati > Actinomycetota > Actinomycetes > Kitasatosporales > Streptomycetaceae > Streptomyces > Streptomyces sp. NPDC049879. Next base: position 822,742 of record NZ_JBITKT010000003.1, read on the forward strand.
GGCGTACTCGACCAGCGCGTAGTCGGAGCCGGGGAACTCACCGGCCGTCAGGGTGCCGACCGCCGCGCCGCCCGAGGAGTCGGACCAGGAGCTGCCGACGCTCCCGCAGTGCCCGGCCGTGAGGAAGCCGGGGGCGCCGTCCACCGTGACGTTGAACCCGAGCGAGCAGCGCGCGCCCGAGCTGTAGATCGCCTCGCCGCCCGCGAGGAAGGGCTGGAACTCCCCGGGCACCGCGGCCAGGGAGGCGGTGTCGCCGAGTCCGGCGACGGCGGTGCGCAGGTCCGTCAGCTCCGCGCCGCGCACCGTGCTGTCGGTGGTGACGCGGACCGTGTTGGAGACCGGGTCGACGGCCCAGGCCGTGCCGGCCACCGCGAACCCGGCGACGGCGTCCTTCACCTCGTCGAGTTCGGCGAGGCTGTGGCGGACGACGCGGGCCTCGGCGCCCGCGCCGCGGACGGTCGAAGCCGCCGCCTCGTCCGTGACGTTGACGACGAGCCTGCCCGAGTCCGCGTCGTAGTAGGTGCCGCCCGAGGTCTCGGGGGTGAGTTGTGCGGAGAGTGAGGCCGCGAGAGTGCCCGCCTCGGCGGACGAGAGGACCCGGGGCGCGGCCGTGGGGACCGCGGCCGGGTCGGCGTTCGCCTCCGCGACGGCGAAGGTGCCGGCGAAGAGGGCCGCGGCGCCGGCCGCCGCGGCGGCGACACGTCGCCGGTGTGACGTACGTCGGTGTGTCACGCTCTTTTCCTCCTGTGGGGGTTGGAGCCGGAGCTCCGGAGAGCGCATGAACCCGGCCGGTCCCGGCCGGCGCGGCGCGGGCCAGTCACGTTCATGCCAAGCGATACCGGCGAGTATCCGAGCCGGGCGGGTACGGCACAAGGCCGAGAACTTGCCCCGACCATATGAGCACACCGGTGAAGGTAATGCGCGTAAACCATCCAGAACACTCCGCCTTTTCCTGCGCGGGACGGACAGCGCGGCGGCACCTTGCGCATGCGTACGCTCGCCCGGCGTGGCGGGGGCAGCGACATCAAGTGGTCTGGACCTGTCTGGAAATCGCCGTCTGCTACGCGCGTTTCACCCACATACCGGTCCCCCCGAACACATGTCAGGTGATCTGCATCACAGTCACGTCGCGGACGGCGGCGCGCCGTTCAGGCGTACGCGCGGGGCCGACCGCCGCCGCCCGGCGGGGCTCAGACGCGGCGCCGAGGAGGCGGCACCGGCCGGCCCGGGACGGGCGTACGCGCAGGTCGGCGGCGTACGCGGGCGCCCTCCGCGGACGGCGGTACGCGCGCGGGGCGCCGTCGTACGGGCCGCCCGGCGCGGCGTTCAGGCGCGGCCGGGAGGCGCCCTGAGGCGGGGTCAGCGCGCCGCCGACCGCCCCGGCCGACGCGGGGCCACAGGACAGGACCACGGACGGAAGGCGCCGGGAGCCGCCGTCGGCGGGCCGGGACAGCACTCCGCCCCGCCGGTCGGGGACCGGCGGGGCGGAGCGTCGTGCGAGGGGACGCGAAGGCGTCAGAGGATGGTCGCCCCGTAGGCGCTCAGGGCCTCGACGACGGGCTGGAAGTACGTGGTGCCGCCCGTCGAGCAGTTGCCGTTGCCGCCGGAGGTGAGGCCGATGGCGGTGCGGCCGGAGAACAGCGGGCCGCCGCTGTCGCCGGGCTGGGCGCAGACGTTGGTGCGGATCAGGCCGGAGACGATGTCACCGCCGCCGTAGTTCACCGTGTAGTTGAGACCGGTGACCGAACCGCCCCACAGACCCGTGGTGCTGCCGCTGCGCTGGACGCTCTGGCCGACCGTCGGGTTCGCCGCGCCGGTGATGTCCACCGTGCTGCCGTTGTACAGGTTGACCACGCCGGGTGCCGGGATGGCGCTGTTCGCGTAGCGCACCAGGCCGTAGTCGTTGCCCGGGAAGCTGGACCCGGCCGTCGGACCGATGTACGTGGTCAGCGACGAGTTGGTGTACCAGTTCGGGAAGCCCTCGGTGCAGTGGCCCGCCGTCAGGAAGTAGGCGGCGCCGCCGATCGAGACGTTGAAGCCCGCCGAGCAGCGCCAGCCGAGGTCGGCGTAGATCGGGTCGCCACCGGCGAGGTAGCGCTGGAGGGTGCCCTCGGTGCGCTCCACCGAGAGGGCGCCGGAGAGCGCGCCGGCGCTGCTGCGCAGCTCGGCGATCTCGGCGTTCGAGACCGTCTCGTCCGCCGTGACGACGACGCGGCCCGACTGCTTGTCCACCGTCCAGGCGGTGCCCGAGACGTCCGCCTCGAGCACGGCGTCGCTGGCGGCCTTCAGCTGCGAGGTGCTGTAGGTGGCGACCGGCTCGGCCTGGGCCGCGTTCGGCATCACGAACGCGGCGGCGGCCAGCAGGCCAGAGGCGGCGGCGGCCAGCCGGAGCCGGCGGGACATACGCCCGTGGGGGTTGGTGCGCTTCAAACCCACTTGATCCTCCAGTAAGGAATCCGGTGCCCATTGGCTGTCTGGGCAGGGGTGAGGCGTGGCCAGGGGCGGGACGGCGGGGACGCGCCCCTTCCGCCATGACCCTGACAAGCGCTGCTGCAGAGTCTTCTCACCGCCGACGCCGTTGAAAAGAACGCCTTTTGGACACCCTCCGCACGCGCTCCGTCACCCGATCGGCCGGGCGCGGGGAACTTACTCGCAGTCAGCACGCCGCGAGCACAACACCGCTGATGAAGCCCCACTTCGAATGCACCAGAACCGTCACGAAAACGGGATCTGATGGGCATACCCTTGGCGCATCATCCGCATGATGGACGACCATAGGGGGGATGCGGACGGGTACAAGCCGCCCGGGAGGAGAGGAGGCATCCATGGGATCGGTGCGAAAGGCGAGCGCCTGGCTCGGTCTCGTCGAGGACCGCGAGATGCGCTACTACGACGACGAGTACGCGGAGGGGCCCGAGCCCGGCGACGACGCCGGTCCGTGGACCACCGACCCGCGGGTCAGGGTCGCGGCCGAGGTCGCGCACGACCAGGGGGGCCGTATCGCCACGGTCACACCCGACGGATTCGGCGACGCCCGCCGGATCGGCGAGCTGTTCCGCGACGGGGTCCCCGTCGTGATCAACCTGACCGTCCTCGACTCCGCCGACGCCAAGCGCGTGGTGGACTTCGCGGCCGGTCTCACCTTCGGCCTGCGCGGGACGATCGAACGGGTCGCCAACCGCGTCTTCCTCCTCACCCCCGCCGACTACCAGATCGTCACCGCACAGCGCGACCGTTCCGCCGAGGACGGCTTCTACAACCAGAGCTGATCCGCTCCCGCCCCCACCGGGCGGAGCGGATCAGCCGCGGAACGCGTCGAGACCGGTGAGCGCCTTGCCGAGCACCAGCTGATGCATCTCGCTGGTGCCCTCGTAGGTGAGGACCGTCTCCAGGTTCGCCATGTGGCGCATCACCGGGTACTCCCACGAGATGCCGTTCGCCCCCAGGACGGTCCTGGCGGTGCGGCAGATGTCCAGCGCCTCGCGCACGTTGTTCAGCTTGCCGAGGCTCACCTGCTCGGGCAGCAGCCGCCCGGCGTCCATGCGGCGCCCGAGGTGCAGGGCGAGCAGCAGCCCCTTCTCCAGCTCCACCGCCATGTCCGCGAGCTTCGCCTGCGTCAGCTGGAAGGCGCCGATGGGCCGCCCGAACTGCTCCCGCGTCCCGGCGTACTCAAGCGCCGCGCGGAAGCACGTCCTGGCGGCGCCGAGCGCGCCCCAGACGATCCCGTACCGCGCGTGGCTCAGGCAGCTCAGCGGCGCCCGCAGCCCGCGCGCCTCGGGCAGCGCGGCGCCGGCGGGCAGCCGTACGCCGTCCAGGACCAGCTCGCTCGTCACCGAGGCGCGCAGCGAGCCCTTGTGCCGGATGGTGTGCGCCGTGAAGCCGGGCGTCGCGGCGGGGACGAGGAAGCCCCGCACGCCCTCGTCCGTCCTGGCCCAGACGACGGCGACATCGGCGATCGAGCCGTTGGTGATCCACATCTTGCGGCCGGTCAGGACCCAGTCGCCGCCGTCGCGCACCGCGCGGGTGCGCATGCCGGACGGGTCGGAGCCGTGGTCGGGCTCGGTGAGGGCGAAGCAGCCGATGGTCCCGCCGGACGCCATCCCGGGCAGCCAGGCGCGGCGCTGCTCCTCCGAGCCGTACCGGTGGATCGCGTACATGGCGAGTGAGCCCTGCACGGAGACGAGGGAGCGGATGCCCGAGTCCGCGGCTTCCAGCTCCAGGCACACCAGCCCGTACTGGACGGCCGACGCGCCCGCGCAGCCGTAGCCCCGCAGCGGCATCCCGAGCGCGCCCATGGCGCCCAGCTCGCGGGCCAGGCCGCGCGGGTCGGGCAGTTCGCCGCGCTCGTACCAGTCGGCGACGTACGGGAGCACCCGGTCCGCGGCCCAGCGGCGCGCGGTGGCGCGGACGGCGAGGTCGTCGTCGCCGAGCAGTTCGTCGATGCCGAGCGGGTCGGCGGGATCGAAGGCGGGACGGTCCGGCACGCGGGACCCCTTCCCTTGCGTCGTCTCAGCTGTCGGCGCGCGGGACGGGCCCTGCCGCACCCGCGCGTCCCGCGACGCTACGGGCCGGTAACGCGGGAGGGCAAGCGGACGGCGCCCGCGTCTCCTCGTCCGGCGCCCGCAGGTCGCGCGGCAGGCGCCTGGCGGCGACGGCGCCCGCGAGCAGCAGGACGGCGCTGACCAGCAGCGTCGTCTTCATGCCGTGGACGAACGCGTCGCGCGCCGCCTGCCGCAGCGCCTCCCCCGCCCCGCCGCCGACGCGCGAGGCGACCGTGTACGCCTCGCCGAGCGAGTGCCCCGCGGCTGCGCTCTCGTCCCCCCTGACGCCCTTGAAACGGTGGACGGCGGGCCCGTACACGGCGTTCATGATGCTGCCGAGGACGGCGATGCCGAGGCCCGCGCCGAACTGGTAGGCCGTCTCGCCGATCGCCGCCGCCCCGCCCGCCTGCCGCACCGGGACGTCGCTCAGCATCGACTCGTAGGAGGCGAACAGCGTCGTCTCCAGGCCGAAGCCGAGCAGCACGAAGCCGGTCACCATGAGGACAGGCCGGTCGTGGCCGTCCAGGCAGGTCAGCGTCAGGACGGCCACCGCCGTCAGGACGAACCCGGCGGTCACCATCAGGCGCGGCCCGAGGGCCGTCAGCAGGCGCGACCCGGCGAGCCCGGCGGCGATGGCCGCCACGCTGAGCGGCAGCAGGCGCAGCCCCGTCTGGAGCGGCGAGAGCCCGAGGACGAGCTGCAGGTACTGCGCCGCGACGAGCGCGAGGCCGACGAGCGCCAGCACCGTCAGCACGATGCAGCCGACCGCCGTGCCGAACGCGGGCCTGGCGAACGACGACAGGTCGATCAGCGGCTCGGGCAGCCGCCGCTGGCGCCGCGCGAACAGGACGAGCAGCAGCGCCCCGCCGCCCGCCGCCAGCGCGGTCCCCGGCGTGAACAGGTCGCCGCCGCCCGCCCGTTTGACCGCGAGGATCACGGCGAAGAGCCCGCAGGCCGCCATCAGCGCGCCCGTGACGTCCCACGGGCCGGTCCTGTCGCCCGTGGACTCGGGCAGCAGCAGGCGCGCCACGGGCAGGCAGGCGGCCATCAGCGGCAGGTTGACGAGGAAGACCGAGCCCCACCAGAAGTGTTCGAGCAGGACACCGCCGACCAGCGGGCCGATCGCCGCGCCCACGGCGGCGACGGCGCTCCAGATGCCGACGGCCAGGGCACGTTCGCGCCGGTCGGGGAAGACCTGCCGGAGGAGGGACAGCGTGGCGGGCATGATCATCGCGCCGCCCGCGCCGAGCAGCACGCGCGCGGCTATGAGCGTCCCGGGCCCGGGGGCGTACGCGGCGGCGGCGGACGCGAGGGCGAAGCAGCCGTAGCCGGCCAGCAGCACGCGGCGGCGGCCGACGCGGTCGCCGAGGGTGCCGAAGAGGATCAGGAGCGAGGCGCAGGCGAGGGGGTACGCGTCGACGATCCACAGGAGTTCGACGCCGCTCGGCCGCAGGTCCTCGGTCACGGCGGGGACGGCGACGTGCAGCACGGTCGCGTCGATCGCGACGACCAGCAGGCTCACGCAGAGGACGACCAGGACCGTCCAGCGGTTACGGGCACCGCGACAGGCTCCGGGCGGGACGATCCCGGACATCGACGCACCTTTCCTCCGCGCGCGCGGACGGCGGTCCCGCGCCACCACGGGGGACTCCCGGCGGCACGCGCGGCGCCGGGCACGGTGGTTGCGGGCGGATGGTCAGACAGACTACGGCAGCGCGTCACCGGGACAAGGGGCGGCGTTCACCCACCGGGCACGGGAAAAACTCCCGCACGGCTCACCCGAATTGGCCGGAACGGAATTCCGGGACGCCGCGCATTCCATGCAGCGAAGCGAAGCCGGGTGGGTGAATTGACGGGCCATACATCACATAGCCATTACGAAGGCGGGGCCGCGCAGGAGGGCCGCTATCACGGGCTGTAATCTTGAAAAAGTGCGTACCGACCGACTCCTCGCCCGCCTCGAACAGGAGCCTCAGCCACCCGACGCGCCGGCTCCCGTGATGAGCCGCACGCGCGTCGCGCTGCTGTGGGCCACCCTGGGCTTCTACGCGGCCATCGTGGCGGCGGTCCTGAGCACGTCCTGGCTGGTCCGGCTGGACTGGCAGGTGATGCTGTTCCGGCCGTACAAGCAGTGGCCGGAGATGCACGCGTTCCTCGACTACTTCGTCGTCCTCGGCCAGCGCGGCCCGACCGCCGCGCTGGTCGTGGCATGGCTGGGCTGGCGCTCCTGGCGCACGCGGACCCCGCGCCCGCTGCTGGTGATGGCCTGCGCGCTGCTGCTGCTGAACGTCACGGTGGGCGCCGCGAAGATCGGCATGGGCCGCGAGGGCCCGCACTACGCGACGGTCATGGGCTCGAACGAGATGTTCCTGACCGGCGATATATTTCCCTCCGGCCACACCGCCAACGCCGTCGTGACCTGGGGAATCCTCGCCTATCTGGCCACCACCCCCCGCGCCAGGCGCGGCCTGTCGGTCATCGCCGCCCTGTGCGCCCTCGGCGTCGGCGCGACGACCGTCTACCTCGGTACGCACTGGGTGAGCGACGTGCTGCTCGGCTGGGCCGCCGGCCTGCTGATCCTGCTGGCGCTCCCGTGGTGCGAGCCGGTCATCACGCACGTCGAACGGCTCCTCCTGACCCTCTGGGGCCACGCCCTGGGGACGGCCTCGCGGCGGCCAGGCACCGGGGCGGCGCGCCCGCTGGGTGTCACGCCGCTCGCGGCGACCGCCTCCGTGCGGGTGCCGGAGGAGCAGCTGACCGGGGCGGGCGAGCCCGCGCGGCTCGCGAAGATCCGCCTCCGCCCGGCCACCGCGCACCCCCACCAGGTCGCGCACCCGCACCAGCCCGACCATCCGGGCCACCCCGGGCACCCGGAGCACCCGGCACGGCCCGTCGGGAGCCACTGAGGCCCCCGGTGGGGGTCAGCCCTGCCAGCAGCGCACGACCTCGCCGTCGCGCACGGCGAGGTTGAGCCGCCCCGGCATGAACTCCATGGTGACGATCGCGTCGGGCGCCAACCTCCGGACGCGGGGCCAGCCCCGTTCCGTGGCGGAGCGCTCGGCGTCGTCGGCGCGCATGCCGACGTAGCGGTCGGGGACGTCCTGCGGCGGCTGCGGCGGCCTGGGTACGGGAGCCATGCCGCCACCGTACGGCCTCGGCCGGACCACCCGGAAGTCCCACCGGGATCGGCGAACTGTCACGCTTCTGTCACAGCGGAACCCCGCGCCACCCGTTCGGCCCAACAGGGCCTTCGCGTTCGCACGGCCTGCCGCAATTCCCCTCCGGCCCGGCGCCCCGCACAATTCCCGCGCCTTTTCCCGCACGCGGCGAAATCAGCCCGCGCCACCTCGAATTCACCTTTCCGGTGAACAGCGGGAACGGCGGGACCCGGCGGCGTCGCCCTCCCCGGCCGGGCGCGCCCGCGCCCGGGCACGGCGCCGGGCAGGATTGGCCGCCCCGCGGGCGTGACCCGGGCGCCGTCCCGTCCGTTGAGCACGGGGCACCTCGCCGCCCGCGGCGGGGCGCCCGAGATGCCACAGCCCGAACCGACCACAGCCCGAACCGAGGAGCGACAGTGTCCCCCTTGCTCGACGTCAGCGACGACGTACGCGCCGAGATCGGCGACGAAGAGGCCGAACGGCTGCTCGCCGGCGAGAACGCCCCGGGAAGCTACGACTGCACCTCCTGCCGTACCCCGGGCAACACCGAGCAGGAGCGCACCAGCACGGTCCTCTTCGTCGGGGACGAGACCGCCGTCCTCGCCTTCGCGCACGCCTCCTGCATCCCCTCCCAGGTCGTGACGGTCTCCGAGGAGCAGCTCAAGGGCGCGGTCAGGTCCCTGACCGGCGACAGCCCCGTGGGCGGCGTGCCCGCGCAGGCCACCGCCCCCGGCGGTCTCCCCGAACCGCAGCCAGAGCAGGCCGTGCTGGGCGTGACGTGCGGGCAGATCCTCGTCGAGGAGCAGCTGTACCCGGCGATCGTCGTCGAGCCGACGGGCCCGATCGCCCGCCCCGGCACGGAAGGTCCTGGCGACGACTTCCTGCCCCTGCTGATCGAGGCGGGCTTCGTGCCCGTCACCGATGTCGCGACGCCGCCGCAGAAGCTGCCCGGCTGGTCCGTGCTGGTCGCCATGGGGCAGCTGCACGCGGTGCTCCAGGCCAACCCGGGCGGCCAGCCGCTCGCCTGGTGGCAGGCGCACCAGCCGCTCGCCGTGACGGACGGCTGGCGGGCGAGCGCGAACCAGCGGGGCACCGTGCTCGTCTACTGCGCCCCGGCCGGTGCCATCGGGCAGCAGCCGCGCGAGGACCTGATGCGGGAGGCCCTGGAGAAGGCCGCGGCGGGCGGGCTGCTGGTCGCCGCCGCGATGCCGCTCGCCGGTACCTGATCCGGTACGCGCGCCCCGGCGCGGGCGCGCGGGCGGGCGCCCGGGGGCGGCTCCTGGCTGGGACGATCGGGTAGAAGCGGTTCCGCGGCCCGCATCCGTCGGGCGCGCCGCTCGTTGGAGGGGCGTGCACCCATATGACCCTTCCCGACCGCAGCACTCCCCCCGGCACGCGACGTCCCGCACCGGCATCCCCGGCATGCGGGCGCCCTACGAGCACGCGGTGACGTCGGAGACCCCGATCTTCGACGCGCTGTGCGCCGAGTACCGGCGGCTGTTCCGGTCCCTGCCGGGGGACCGTTCGGGAGAGGAGCATCTGGCGTTCGTCGCCTTCGGCTCGTTCCACGGCGCGCACCACGGCCAGGGCAGCGCGCTCGCGGCGTACGGGTACGGCACCGCCGGGTCGCTCCACGCGCCCGCCGTGCTCGTCCCCGCGGTGCTGCCGCCGACGCGGCAGGACCCCGGGCGGCACTCGTCGTCGTCCCAGAGCCTGTGACGGCACCGGGCGCCGGAGCGGCACGCACAGCAGGCACGAGCAAGGGGAAGGGCCGCGCAGCCGCGCGGCCCTTCCCCTTGTGCCATCCGCCCCCCACTACTTCTTGGCGCGCCCGCGCTTCTCCCGCACGCGCACGGACACGTGGATCGGCGTGCCCTCGAAGCCGAACTCCTCGCGCAGCCGCCGCTCCAGGAAGCGCCGGTAGCCCGCCTCCAGGAAGCCCGACGCGAACAGCACGAAGCGCGGCGGGCGCGTGCCCGCCTGGGTGCCGAAGAGGATGCGCGGCTGCTTGCCGCCCCGCACCGGGTGCGGGTGGGCGGCGACGATCTCGCCGAGGAACGCGTTCAGCTTGCCCGTCGGGATGCGGCTCTCCCAGCTGGCGAGCGCGGTCTCGATGGCCGGGACGAGCTTCTCCATGTGGCGGCCGGTGCGCGCGGAGATGTTCACGCGCGGCGCCCACTGGACCTGGACCAGCTCCTGCTCGATCTCGCGCTCCAGGTAGAAGCGGCGCTCGTCGTCGAGCTGGTCCCACTTGTTGTACGCGATCACCAGGGCGCGTCCGGCGTCCACGGCCATGGTGATGATGCGGGTGTCCTGGACGCTGATCGGCTCGGTCACGTCGATCAGGACGACCGCCGCCTCCGCCTTCTCCAGCGCGGCGGCCGTGCGCAGCGACGCGTAGTAGTCGGCGCCGTCCTGGAGGTGGACGCGGCGCCTGATGCCCGCCGTGTCGACGAAGCGCCATGTCGTGCCGCCGAGGTCGATCAGCTCGTCCACCGGGTCCCTGGTGGTGCCCGCGGTCGGGTCCACCACCACCCGCTCCTCGCCCGCGACCTTGTTCAGCAGCGACGACTTGCCGACGTTGGGGCGCCCGATCAGCGCGATGCGGCGCGGGCCGCCCACGGTGACGCCGAACGTCTCGCGGGGCGCCTCGGGCAGCACGTCGAGGACCTTGTCGAGCATGTCGCCCGTGCCGCGCCCGTGGAGCGCGGAGACGGGCTGCGGCTCGCCGAGGCCGAGGGACCACAGGTAGGCGGCGTCGGACTCCATGTTGGGGCCGTCCACCTTGTTCGCGCACAGCACGACGGGCTTCCCCGAGCGGCGCAGCAGCTTGACGACGGCCTCGTCCGTGTCGGTGGCGCCGACCGTGGCGTCCACGACGAGGACGACCGCGTCGGCCGCCTCGATGGCGAACTCGGCCTGGGCCGCCACGGACGCCTGGATGCCCAGGACGTCCTGCTCCCAGCCGCCGGTGTCGACCACCTTGAAGCGGCGGCCCGACCACTCGGCCTCGTAGGTCACGCGGTCGCGGGTCACGCCGGGACGGTCCTCGACGACGGCCTCGCGGCGGCCGAGGATGCGGTTGACGAGCGTGGACTTCCCGACGTTCGGGCGGCCGACGACGGCCAGCACGGGCAGCGGGCCCGCCGAGGCGGCGGCCAGCTCACCGGCGATCTCGTCGGCCTCGAAGCCCTCCTCGGCCGCGAGGGCCATGAACTCCTCGTACTCGGCGCCCCCGAGGGCACCGTGCGGGGCATCGGTGCCTGGGTGGTTCTGGTCGGTCATGGAGTTCAGTACCTCGTGTCGGTGTGCGTTGTCGGGGCTGTGCTGTCGGGGCGGGAACGGCGCGGCGCGCGGTGTCCCCCGGTGTCCAGTGTCGCTCAGCGGCCGGTGAGACGGCGGGCGTCCTTCAGATGCGTGGTCAGCCGCTCCTGTATGCGTACGGTCGCGTCGTCCAGCGCCGCCCGCGTACGCCGTCCCCCGGCCGCGCCCTCGGGCGTGACGGTGAACGGGTCGCCGAAGACGACGTCGATGCGGCTGCGCAGCGGCGGCATGCCGGGCACGAGGCGGCCGCGCCGCTCGTTGCTGCCGAGGACGGCCACCGGCACGACGGGCGCGCCCGAGCGCAGCGCGAAGTACGCCAGTCCGGCCCGCAGGGCGGCGAAGTCGCCCTCGGTGCGGGTGCCCTCGGGGAATATCCCCAGAACACCGCCGCCCTTCAGGATGTCGAGCGCCCCGGTGACGGCTGCGCGGTCCGTGCCCTTCCGGTCGACGCTGAGCTGCCCGATGCCGCGCAGGAACGAGCCGACCGGGCCGACGAACGCCTCCTTCTTGACCAGGAAGCTCACCGGCCGGGGCGACGTCCCCATCAGGACGGGTCCGTCGACGTTGTGCGTGTGGTTGACCGCGAGGATGACCGGGCCGCCCGGCGGGACCCGCCAGGCGCCCAGCACGCGCGGGCGGAAGGCACCGTTGATGATCCCGATGGCCAGCCTGCGTCCGGTGGCCGCGCCCCTGCCGGCGCCGGGTGCGGTCACCTCGGCCGCCGCTTCCCGTCCACCAGCTCCGCGACCCGTTCGACGACCTGGTCGAGGGTCAGCTCGGTGGTGTCCACCTCGATGGCGTCGGCGGCCTTGGCGAGCGGGGACGTCTTGCGGCCCGAGTCGGCGGCGTCGCGGCGGACGAGCGCGGCACGGGTGGCGGCCACGTCGGCGGCCTCGGCGCCCGTCAGCTCGGCGCTGCGGCGGGCGGCCCGCGCCTCGGCGGACGCGGTGAGGAAGATCTTGACGTCCGCGTCCGGCAGCACGGTGGTGCCGATGTCGCGGCCCTCGACGACGATGCCCCCGCCCGCCCCGGCGGCGATGGTGCGCTGGAGCCCGGTGACGCGCGTACGGACCTCGGGGACGGCGCTGACGGCGCTGACGGCGGCGGTGACGGCGCGGCCGCGGATCGGGGCGGCGACGTCCGTGCCGTCCACGGTGATGGTGGGCGCGCGCGGGTCGGTGCCCGAGACGATGACGGGCTTGGCCGCGGCGGCGGCGACGGCGGCCTGGTCGGCGACGTCGACGCCGTTCTCCAGCATCCACCAGGTCATCGCGCGGTACTGGGCGCCGGTGTCGAGGTAGCCGAGTCCGAGCCGGACGGCGACGGCCTTCGAGGTGCTCGACTTGCCCGTGCCCGACGGGCCGTCGATGGCGACGATGACGGGGTTCCCGGCCGGGGGGACGGTCGTGGGAACAGCCTCGGGAACAGCCACGGGGGGTGCGCACCTTTCTCACATGCCGGCCTGCGCCAGACAGCGCGGCGGGGACGGGACCGGCCGCCCCCGGGGAAGAAGGGTACCGGTCCCGCCGCGGAGCCCTACTGCCGGATCGGCCAGCCCCGCTGCCGCAGGGCGGCGATGAGCCCGGGGGCCGCCGTGGGCTCCACCATGAGCTGCACGAGACCGGCCTGCTGCCCGGTGGCGTGCTCGATGCGGACATCCTCCACGTTGACGCCCGCGCTGCCCGCGTCCGCGAAGATCCTGGCCAGCTCGCCCGGCCGGTCGCTGATGTGGACGGCGACGGTCTCGTACGCGGCGGGCGCCGCGCCGTGCTTGCCCGGGACGCGGTCCTGCCCTGCGCGGCCGCGCCGCAGCAGCTCCTCGACGGCGGTGAACCCGGCGTCGCGCTTCGCGTCGTCGGCGGACTCCAGGGCCCGCAGCGCCCGTACGGCCTCCTCCAGGTCGGCGGCCACCTCGGCGAGCACGTCGGCGACCGGTCCCGGGTTGCTGCTGAGGATGTCCAGCCACATCCGGGGATCGGACGCGGCGACGCGGGTGACGTCCCGCAGGCCCTGCCCGCTCAGCCGGACGGCGGACTCGGCCGCGTTCTCCAGCCGCGCCGCGACCAGGCTGGAGACCAGCTGCGGCGTGTGGGAGACGAGGGCGACGGCGCGGTCGTGCGCGTCGGCGTCCATCACGACGGGGACGGCGCGGCAGAGCGCGACGAGTTCCAGCGCCAGGTTCAGCACCTCGGTGTCGCTGCCGGGCGTCGGGGTCAGGACCCAGGGCCTGCCCTCGAAGAGGTCGGCGGTCGCGGCGAGCGGCCCGGACCGCTCCTTGCCCGACATCGGGTGCGTGCCGAGGTAGCTGTCCAGGTCGCCGCCGAGGTCGGCCAGCTCGCGGCGCGGGCCTCCCTTGACACTGCCCACGTCCACGTAGCCGCGGGCCGCGTCGCGCTTCTGGAGCGCGGCGAGAGTCCTGGCGATGTGGGCGGGGGGGACGGCGACGACGGCCAGGTCCACCGGTCCCGCGGGCGGCTCGTCCGTCCCCGCGCCCAGGGCGGCGGCGGTCTTCGGCTGGTCGGGGTCGTGGTCCTCCAGGTGCACCCGGACGCCGCGCGCGGACAGCGCGAGCGCCACGGACGTGCCGATGAGGCCGGTGCCGACGACGAGTGCGGTGCGCATCTACAGACCGACCTCCTTCATGAGGCGGCCGACCTCGGTGTGGGTCATGCGGCGCAGCCAGCCCGACTTCTGGTCGCCGAGCGCGATCGGGCCGAAGTGGGTGCGGACGAGCTTGTCCACGGGGAAACCGGCTTCGGAGAGCATGCGGCGCACGATGTGCTTGCGGCCCTCGTGCAGGACGACCTCGACGAGGTAGTCGCGGCCCGTGTTCTCGACCACGCGGAAGTGGTCGGCGCGGGCGTAGCCGTCCTCCAGCTGGATGCCCTCCTTGAGCTGCTTGCCCAGGTCGCGCGGGATGGGCCCGCGGATGGCGGCCAGGTACGTCTTGGTGACGCCGTACCGGGGGTGCGTCAGGCGGTGGGCAAGCTCGCCGTGGTTGGTGAGCAGGATGATGCCCTCGGTCTCGGTGTCGAGCCGCCCGACGTGGAAGAGCCGCGTCTCGCGGTTCTGCACGTAGTCGCCCAGGCACTGGCGGCCCTCGGGGTCCTCCATGGAGGAGACGACGCCCGCCGGCTTGTTGAGGGCGAAGAAGAGGTACGACTGCGCGGCGACGGTCAGGCCGTCCACCTTGATCTCGTCCTTCTCGACGTCCACACGGCGGCCCTGCTCCGTGACGATCTTGCCGTTGACCTCCACGCGGCGCTGCTCGATCAGCTCCTCGCAGGCGCGCCGCGAGCCGAGACCGGCACGGGCGAGCACCTTCTGCAGCCGCTCGCCCTCCTGGTCGCCGAAGGTCTTCGGCAGCTTCGCGGCGGGCCCCGCGTGCCGCTCGCGGTTGCGGTCCTCCAGCAGCGCCTCGTACTCACGGGAGCGTGCGGGCGCGGCGGGACGGCGCTTGCCCTGACCCCTGCCCTGGCCCTTGCCCCCGCCCTGGGCGGCCCCCGGCCGCCCGGCGCCGGACTGGCCCTGGCCGTGGCGGCGCTCCTCGGGGCGGGGGCGGCCCGCCCCCTGCCGCCGGTCGTCGCGGTCGTTGCCCGCGCCCCGGTAGTTCCGGTCGTTGTTCCTGCCACTGCTTCGCATCAATGATCCGTCGGTGAGTCGCCGCTGTCGTCTGCATCTGCATCCACGCTGAACGACGGCACGCCCTCCCGGCTCTCGCCCTCGACCTGGTCGGCCTCCGGGAGGAAAGGGGCGAGCTCGGGCAGTTCGTCCAGGCCGCGCAGGCCCATCCGCTCCAGGAAGTAGTGCGTCGTCCCATACAGGATCGCACCTGTTTCGGGTTCGGTGCCCGCCTCGGCCACCAGCCCCCGCTGGAGCAGGGTGCGCATGACGCCGTCGCAGTTGACTCCCCGGATGGCGGACACGCGGGAACGGCTCACCGGCTGGCGGTACGCGACGACCGCGAGCGTCTCCAGCGCGGCCTGGGTGAGGCGGGCGTGCTGGCCGTCCAGGACGAAGCCCTCGACGGCCGGGGCGTACGCGGGGCGCGCGTAGAACCGCCAGCCGCCCGCCACCTGCCGCAGCTCGAAGCCGCGCTCCTGCGCGGTGTACTCGTCGGCCAGCTCGCGCAGGGCGGCGGCCACGGCGCGCCTGGGGCGGCCGAGGACCTTCGCGAGGTGGTCCTCGGTGGCGGGCTCGTCCACGACCATGAGGACGGCTTCGAGCGCCGGGCGCAGCGGCAGCGCGGCGGCGCCGTCCGGGGGCGCGGCGGCTTCGGTGTCCCGGGGGGCTTCGGTGTCCCGGGGGGCCTCGGTGGCCGTGGCGGCCTCGGTGTCTGCGGTCATTCCTGCGCGTCCTTCCCTTCGGCGGGCGCCGCGGTCTCCTGGTCGAACTCGTCCGTGACCAGCGGCCGGTCCCCCGCCGCCGTACCGCTCCAGCGGACCAGCAGGGGGCCGAGCGCCTCGTCCTGGTCGAGGGCGACGGCCCGCTCCCGGTACAGCTCCAGGAGGGCGAGGAAGCGGGCGACGACGGTGAGGGTGTCGGGGGCGTCCCTGGTCAGCTCGGCGAACGTCGCCTCGCCCGCCTCGCGCAGGCGGCCGATGACGATGTCCGCCTGCTCGCGGACGCTGACCAGCGGCGCGTGGATGTGGTCGACGTACACCTGGGGCTTGGGCTTCGGCTGCATGGCCTTGACGGCGAGGCGCGCGAAGCCCTCGGGGCCGAGGCGGATGACGACCTCGGGGAGCAGCTCGGCGTGGTGCGGTTCGAGGCCGACCGTGCGGGGGTGGCGGAGTGCCTCGGCGGCGAGGCGGTCCGCGAGGATGCCGGCCACCTTCTTGTACGCGCGGTACTGGAGGAGGCGGGCGAAGAGCAGGTCGCGCGCTTCGAGGAGCGCGAGGTCCGCCTCGTCCTCCACCTCGGCGGTGGGCAGGAGCCGCGCGGCCTTGAGGTCGAGGAGGGTCGCGGCGACGACGAGGAACTCGGTGGTCTGGTCGAGGTCCCAGTCGGGGCCCATGGCGCGGATGTGGGCCATGAAGTCGTCGGTGACGCGGGAGAGCGCCACCTCGGTGACGTCCATCTTGTGCCGCGAGATGAGCTGGAGGAGCAGGTCGAAGGGGCCTTCGAAGTTCTCCAGGACGACCTTGAACCGGCCGTCGTCGGGCTGGTCGCCGACAGGGGGCGCGCCGGGCGGGCCCGCCTGGGCGGGAACGGCGGGGCGCGCCGGGGCTCCGCCGTCCCCGGTCCTGGGCCGGGGCGGTGCGGCGCCCGGCCCGTCCGCCGCGTCATCGGCCGCCCGCGCCGGGGCCGGGCCCTCGCCGGCACGCCTGCCCGAGGGGATCCGCGTGCCTTCGGACGTGCCGGCACCCACTGCATCGGCACGTCCACCCGAAAGGACAGTGGCAGACGCCACAGGACGCTCACCGGTCCGCGTACCTGCGGACGACTCTTCAGAAGCGCCCACCCCGTCCGCCGCGTCACCGGAAGGCGCCAGGGAGTACGCGGCATCGCGTGCGCCGCCCGCCCGAGACGGGCCGACAGCCGCGCCGGAACGCACGCTGGCCTCCGTGCCCTCGGACGGCTCCCCCGCCGTGACGGCGTTTGCGGCATCGGCGCGTCCACCGGAGAGCATGGCGGCGGACGGCACGGGGCGCTCACCGCCTCGCACGCCTCCGGGCGACTCCTCCGAGGCGCCCGACACCTTGACGCCTGCACCGGAACGCGCGGCACCCCGTGCGCCCTCGGGCGACTCCCCCGAGGCGCTCGGCCCGTCTGCCGTTGTGCCGGGAGATGTCGGCGGCCACGCGGCGTTGCGTACGTCGCCCCCGGCATCGGGTCGCACGCCGGTATGCGCGCTGCCGCCTGACTCCCCCGCGCCTTCCGATCGGTCTCCGGCGCTGTCGGCCTCATCGGGGCGGTCGAGTGCGCCACCGTCCGCCCGAGGCGAGGCCGTGCGCACATCAGCGCGTCCGCCCGGAACGACGGCGGCGGACGGCACAGGACGCTCACCGCCCTGCGCGCCTCCGGGCAACTCTCCGGAAGCGCCCACCTCTTCCGCCGCGGTGTCGGAAGGCGACGGGGGGTACGCGGCATCGCGTGCGCCGTCTGCCCAGGACAGGTCCACACCCGCGCCGGAGGGCGCGTCCTCGGGCGGCCCCTCCGCGGTGACGGCATCCGCCGCGTCGCCGCGCCTGCCCGATGGGACGGCGGCGGTGTCGCCCGGACCCGTGTCGGAGCGGCCGGGCGCCTCGGCGGGCGTTGTCGGGTGCGCGGTGTCCGGGGCGGGAGTGTCGTCTCCCGCGCGGGAAAGGTCCGTGCTCGGCGGAGTGGCGGCGGGCGGCTCGTCCGTCCCGCCGTCGGAGGGCGGCAGGGGGTGCGCGGCGTCTTCCGTCCGGGGCGGGGGCGGTACGGCCTCCGGCTCGGTGTGCGGCTGCGTGGGCGGCGCCGTTCCCGGGCCGAGGCCGAGGGAACGGCGGCGGCGGGGATCGGGGGCGGGCGGGGTCATCGCGGGGCAGACTACCGCGCCGTATCGGGCGAAGCGGACGTCAGCGACCGCGCAGGCGGCGCACGAGGATGCTCGCGTCGCCACGCGACTCGAGGTCGGCGAGGACGACCGCGACGGCTTCCCTGACGATGCGGCCGCGGTCCACCGCGAGGCCGTGCTCGCCGCGCAGGACGAGACGCGCGTGTTCGAGGTCCATCAGTTCCTCGGCGGAGACGTAGACCGTGATCTTCTCGTCGTGCCGCTCCCGGCCGCTCGGGCGGCGCGCGGCCCGGCCGCGGCGGCCCGAGGACTGGGCGCCCTGGGCGTTCTGGGCAGCGCCGGAACCGGCGCCGCCCCTCGTCTGCTTGGGCGGCCCGGAGGCGCCGCCGCCTCCCGCCGGGGCGCTCCCGCCGCCTGCGGGGGCGGCCGGTTCGCGCTGCTGGCGCGCCTGGGGGCCGCCGCCCCCGGGCGCCCGGTCGGCGGCGGGCCTGCCCCTGCGGGAGTCCTCCGCCGTGCCGCCCGCGGTCTCCTCGCCGCCGGGAGCGGCGGCGGGCTGCTGCTCGGCCGCGGGGGCGGGCAGCCGTGGGGTGGCGCCGTTGTCCTGGGCCCCGCCGCCGTCGTGCGGGGTCGAGGGCTGCACGGCGGCCCCACCGGTGGTACGGAAGAGTTCGTCAGCCGCCGGGAGACTCACTCGGCGTGGCACCGGGCGAGCACCTCCCTTGCGAGCTGGCGGTAGGCGGCGGCGCCGACGGAGTTGGACGCGTAGGTGGTGATGGGCTCGCCGGCCACCGTCGTCTCGGGGAAGCGGACGGTGCGGCCGATGACGGTGTGGTACACGTTGTCGTCGAACGCCTCGACGACGCGCGCGAGGACCTCGCGGCTGTGGACCGTGCGCGAGTCGTACATCGTCGCCAGGATGCCGTCGAGGTGCAGGCCGGGGTTGAGCCGCTCCTGGACCTTCTCGATGGTCTCGGTGAGCAGCGCGACGCCGCGCAGCGCGAAGAACTCGCACTCCAGCGGCACGATCACCTTGTCCGCGGCGGTGAGCGCGTTCACCGTCAGCAGGCCGAGGGACGGCTGGCAGTCGATGATGATGAAGTCGTAGTCGGCGAGCAGCGGTTGCAGGGCGCGCTGGAGCGTGGACTCGCGGGCGACCTCGCTGACGAGCTGGACCTCGGCGGCGGACAGGTCGATGTTGCTCGGCAGCAGGTCCATCCCGGCGACGGCCGTCTTGAGGAGCACCTCGTCGGGCGCCATCCCCCGCTCCATGAGCAGGTTGTAGATGGTGAGGTCGAGTTCCATCGGGTTGACGCCGAGGCCGACCGAGAGGGCGCCCTGCGGGTCGAAGTCCACGAGCAGGACGCGGCGTCCGTACTCGGCGAGCGCGGCACCCAGGTTGATGGCGGAGGTGGTCTTGCCGACGCCGCCCTTCTGGTTGCACATGGCGATGATCTTGGCCGGGCCGCGCTCGGTGAGCGGTCCCGGGATCGGGAAGTACGGGAGCGGGCGGCCGGTGGGCCCGATGCGCTCGCGCCGCTGGCGCGCCGCGTCGGGCGCGATGGTGGCCGCGTACTCGGGGTCGGGCTCGTACTCGGCGTCGGGGTCGTAGAACTGCCCGTCGGGCAGCTCTTCGTAGTCGGGGAAACGGTCGGCGTCGCCGGCCGTGCGGTCCGCTGCCATGGGCGTGGTCACATGGCTGTCCGTGCTCTGATGCGCAGTCATGCTCGGTTGGCTCTGGTGGGTTGCGAAGGTATGGACGGCGACGGAGCCCAGGCCCGCGTGATCCGGGGCGCCGTGGCGCCCAGCCTGGACCCCTGGGTGTCCTCCCCCGGGAGTAATTGTCGACTCATTCACAAGTCGTCTTACCTCCTTGGGGACCAGGAAACATCTGGACAGAGTCAGCGTTGCACCATGCCGACGATTGGCGACTCTATGGCGTGTCGGCGGTCGACAGCAACACAATCCGCCGGACCGGCACGGATGTGTCGGCCGTCGAACATTCGCCTGTCAACCGCACAAGGCTCGCCAGTGGGACGTTTCTCCGGGCCGCGAAACGGTCAAAGGGCCATCTTCGCCGCGAGTCGACGCCCCGTCGGGGAGTGGCCGGAAGCCGACCCGCCGGGGAACGGGCGGCGTGGCGCCGACGCGGTGTGTGACATTCCCGATGTTGACGCCGGGAGTTGACCGGCGTGTCCGCGCGGTCAGGCGAGCACGGAACGGAGTTCGGCGTGCGGCAGACCGTGGGCCTCGGCGACCGGACCCGAGACGACCTCGCCCTCGTGCACGTTGAGCCCGAACGCGAGCGCCGGGTCGTGCCGCAGCGCGTCGCGCCAGCCGTGCCGGGCGAGGCGGGAGATGTACGGGAGGGTCGCGTTGGTTAGCGCCCAGGTCGAGGTGCTCGGGACGACGCCCGGCATGTTGGCCACGCAGTAGAACACCGACTCGTGGACGCGGAAGGTGGGTTCGGCGTGGGTCGTGGGGCGCGATCCCTCGAAGCAGCCGCCCTGGTCGATCGCGATGTCGACAAGGACACTCCCGGGCTTCATCCGTGACACCAGGTCGTCGGAGACCAGTTTCGGCGCGCGGGCGCCGGGCACGAGGACCGCGCCGACGACGAGGTCGGCGTCGAGGACGGCGCGCTCCAGCGCGTACGCGTTGGAGGTGGCGGTCTGGACGCGCGTGCCGAAGATGCGGTCGGCCTCGCGCAGCCGGGCGGCGTCGGTGTCGAGGAGCGTCACGTGGAAGCCCATGCCGACGGCGATCTGCGTCGCGTTGAAGCCCGAGACGCCGCCGCCGATGACGACGGCGCGCCCGGCCGGGGTGCCCGGGACGCCGCCGGGCAGCACACCGCGGCCGCCCGCGGAGCGCATCAGGTGGTACGCGCCGACCTGCGGGGCGATCCGGCCCGCGACCTCGGACATCGGGGCGAGCAGCGGGAGCGCGCGCGCCGGTGTCTCGACGGTCTCGTACGCGATGGCGGTGGTGCCGGAGGCGAGCAGCGCGTCGGTGCACTCCCGGGACGCGGCGAGGTGCAGGTAGGTGAAGAGCACCTGGTCCTTGCGGAGGCGGTGGTACTCCTCGGCGACCGGCTCCTTGACCTTGAGCACGAGGTCGGCGCCGCCCCAGACGTCGTCGGCGGTGGGCAGCAGCGTGGCGCCCGCGGCGGTGTACTCGTCGTCGGGGATGGCGGAGCCGACGCCGGCGCCGCGTTCGACGGTCACCTCGTGCCCTGCCGTGACGAGTTCGTGCACACCGGCGGGGGTGATGGCGACGCGGAACTCGTTGTTCTTGACCTCGCGGGGGATGCCGACCTTCATGGGGGATCACGTTCCTCGGCTTGTGAAGCGTGTGAAGCTTCGGGAGCACTGCCAGCCAGCGCCGCTTCGACCAGTCTATTGAAGGAGCTAAGGTTGTCCAGCCTTGCTTTCAGTCAGCATGTGCGACGTAGCGGCTATGTTTCGAAAGTGGTGGCCTCGGGCAGCAGGGAGACGTCGTGTGTCAGGAGCGCGTCGGCCGCCGCCCGGTGCCGGTCCGCGCCCGGGGTGTCGCCCTGACGGTCGGCGTACTCCGCGAGCCGCAGGCGCAGCGCCGCCTGGAGCCGTGTGTCACCGGCGCGGACGGCGAGGCGCAGCGCGTCCGTCGCCATGCGTTCGGCGTCCCGCGTCCGGTCGGCGTGCTCCAGGACGCGTGCCGCCTCGGCGAGCGCGCGTGCCTGCGCGGGCACGTCGCCGCGCCGCCGGTGCGCCGCGCCCGCCGCGCGCCAGGCGCGCAGGGCGTCCGTCCACTCCTCGGCGCAGGCGAGTGCCGCGCCGATGCGGGCGTGGAGCCGGGCCGTTCCGTCCAGGTCGCCGCGCGACTGGGCCAGCGTCAGGGCGCGGCCGTACCAGTCGGCGGCCCGCTGGCGGTCGCGCAGTTCGGTGTACGTGTCGCCGATCGATTCGAGCGCCCGGCCGAGGGTGGCGGGGTCGGCCTGGTCGCGTTCGTCCCTGGCCGCGTCGAGCGCCGCGCGGTAACGGGCGAGCGCGGCGGTGTGGCGGCCCGCCCGCGCGTCGATGTCCCCCAGGTTGAGGTGCGCGGCGGCCAGTTCGCGCGGCAGGCGCTGCCGGGTGGCGACCTCGACGACGAGACCGTGCAGCTCGTACAGCTCGCGGGCCGCGCCCCCGGCGCCCCGGTGCGCGACGAGCGCGTGGGTGAGGGCGGAGAGCAGGCGCCGGGCGAGCGTGTCGAGCCCGCCGTCGGCGACGGCCAGCCGGGCGGCGGCGAGGAGCGCGCCGCGCCGCGCGTCGAGCCACCCGGCGGCGGCCTCCCCCGTCTCGAAGCGGAGCGCGGCGGGGAGCCCGGAGAGCCAGCGTCTGGCGGCGGATCCTGGCGGCTCGGTGACGGCCTCGGCGGCGCGGAGGCGGCGTACCGTCCGTTCGAGCATCCGGGCGCGGGCGAGGACGACCTCGGCCGGGCGTTCCTGGGTGCGGACGAGGGTGTGCAGGAGCGTCTCGAAGCAGGCGGGCAGGACGTACTGGCCCGGTTCCGGCGCGGGACGCAGCAGGCCGAGGGTGGCGAACTCGGCGAGGGCCGCGCGCGCGGCCTGCACGGGGCAGCCCGCGAGGGCGGCGGCGGTGTGGGCGTCCACGGGTCCCGCGGGCGCCAGGGTGAGCAGGCGCAGGAGCCGGGCGGCCGGTGCGGGCAGGGAGGCGTGGACGAGTCCGAACGCGCGGCGCAGCGGCCCGTCCGCGAGTCCGGCGTCCGCCGCCGCGTCGTCGTCCTCCCCCTCGTCCCCGTCCTCCGCGGGGCGTTCCGCCGTGTCCAGGAGCGGGCCCATGTGGTCGGTGCGCATGCGGTGCAGCGCGTCCGCGACCGTCGCCTCCGGGTGGGCGCCGAGCCACCCGGCCGCCAGCACGAGGGCGGCGGGCAGGTCGGCGCACTCCTCGGCCAGGCTCTCGGCGGCGGTGGGGTCCACGGTGATGCGGACGGGTCCTGCGCCCCGCGCCAGCAGCCGTACGGACGTCTGCCGGTCGAGCCCGCCGAGCGTGCAGGGGCGTACGTCGGGCACGCCGGTCAGCGGGCCGCGCGCGACGGCGACGACGAGGCAGTCGCGGCTGTCGGGGACGAGGTCGGCGAGTTGCGCGCCGTCGTGCACGTCGTCGAGGACGAGGACGGCGCGCCGCTCCTGGAGCGCGTCGCGGAGGGTGTCGCTCAGTTCGGCGTCGTCGGCGCCCGGCGGGGCGGCCTCGCCCAGGGCGTCGAGCAGCGTACGGGCGGCGCGCCCGGTGGGGACGGCGGCGCCGCCCGGGTCGGTGAGGCGGACGTGGAGCACCCCGTCCGGGTGGTCGCCGTCGGCGGCCAGCTCGCGGGCGAACTTGCCCGCGAGTGCGGTGCGGCCGGTGCCGGGCCGCCCGGCGATCAGCAGGACGCGGCAGCGGGGTGCGGGGCGCCCCGCGAGAGTGTCGAGACCGGCCCGTGCGATGTCGGAGCGCAGCGCCGCCAGCTCGCGGCGGCGGCCCAGGAACTCGGGCGCCGGTGGCCCTTCGGTGACTGTCTGGTGCGTCACGTCCGTCACGGGCCCGAGCGTATGCCACGGTCCCCGCGCGGGCCGGTCAGGACACGTCAGGGCACGTCAGGCGCTGAACGGGCGGGCCGGCCAGGGAGCGTTCGCCGGGCGCAGCGACTCCAGGCCGCCGTCGGCGGTGCGCGCCGCCTGGAGGGCGAGCACGCCGACGGCGAGGCAGGTGTTGTGCAGGCGGCCGTCGAGGACCGCGCGGACCAGGTCGCCGAGCGGCACGCGGGCGAGCCGCATGTCGGCCTCCTCCTCGGTGGCAGCGAACCGCTCGCCCGTGGCGTCGGACAGGCCGGTCGCGAGGAAGATCCGCACCGCCTCGTCGGAGCCGCCCGGCGACGTGTAGACGTCGGCCAGGACGTGCCACTCGTCCGCCTTGACGTGGGCCTCCTCGTACAGCTCGCGCTGCGCGGCGTGCAGCGGGTTCTCGCCCGGCACGTCGAGGAGTCCCGCGGGGATCTCCCAGAGCTTGTGCCGCACGGGGTGGCGGTACTGCTCCAGGATCACGACCTCGTCGTCGTCCCCCAGGGCGAGCACGGCCACCGACCCCGGGTGCACCTGGTAGTCGCGGCGGGCGGCGGAGCCGTCGGGCATCACCACCTCGTCGGCGCGGACGCTGGTCTTGGCGCCCGTGAAAGGGGTCTCCGTGACGGTGACGGACCAGTGTGCCGGTGTGTCGGCGAGGAAGTCGCCGGTCTGCTCGGTCATGGCAGTCAGTCTCCTATGCCCCCGCCGCCCTACGCGTCCCCGCCCGGCGCCTCGCCACGCGCGGCCACCGCCGCGCCGATCAGCCCGGCGAACAGCGGGTGCGGGCGCGTCGGGCGCGAGCGCAGCTCCGGGTGCGCCTGGGTGGCGACCAGGTACGGGTGGACCTCGCGCGGGTACTCGACGTACTCCACGAGCTGGTTGTCGGGCGAGGTGCCGGAGAAGAGGAGCCCGGCCTTCTCCAGCTCGGCGCGGTAGGCGTTGTTCACCTCGTACCGGTGGCGGTGCCGCTCCTCGACGGTCTCGGCGCCGCCGTACACCTCGCGCACGATCGAGCCCTCGGCGAGCCGCGCCGGGTACATGCCCAGGCGCATCGTGCCGCCCATGTCGCCCTCGCCGCCGACGATGTCCAGCTGCTCCTCCATGGTCGAGATGACCGGGTGCGGGGTGCCCTGGTCGAACTCGGTGGAGCCCGCCGTCTCGATGCCGGCCAGGTGGCGCGCGGCCTCGATGACGATGCACTGGAGGCCCAGGCACAGCCCGAGCAGCGGGACGCGGTTCTCCCTGGCGAAGCGGATCGCGGAGATCTTGCCCTCCACGCCGCGCTCGCCGAAGCCGCCGGGGACGCAGATCGCGTCCACGTCGCCGAGCTGCTCGGCGGCGCCGGACGCGGTGCGGCAGTCGTCGGAGGTGACCCACTTGACGCGGACCCGCGCGTTGTTCGCGAAGCCGCCCGCGCGCAGCGCCTCGGTGACGGAGAGGTACGCGTCGGGCAGGTCGATGTACTTGCCGACGAGCGCGACCGTCACGTCGTGCTCCGGGTGGTGGACGCGGCGCAGCAGGTCGTTCCACTGCGTCCAGTTGACGTCGCGGAACGGCAGGTCGAGGCGGCGCACCACGTACGCGTCGAGGCCCTCCTCGTGCAGCACCTTGGGGATGTCGTAGATCGACTTGGCGTCGATCGCGGCGACGACGGCCGCGTCGTCCACGTCGCACATCAGCGAGATCTTGCGCTTGATGGCCGTCGGGACCTCGCGGTCGGCGCGCAGCACGATCGCGTCCGGCTGGATGCCGATGCTGCGCAGCGCGGCGACCGAGTGCTGCGTCGGCTTGGTCTTCAGCTCGCCCGAGGGGCCGATGTAGGGCAGGAGGGAGATGTGGACGACGAAGACGTTGTCCCGCCCCACCTCGTGCCGCACCTGGCGCACGGACTCCAGGAACGGGAGCGACTCGATGTCGCCGACCGTGCCGCCGACCTCGGTGATGACGACGTCCACGTCGTCGCTCGCCATGCGGCGGATGCGGTGCTTGATCTCGTTGGTGATGTGCGGGATGACCTGCACGGTGTCGCCCAGGTACTCGCCGCGCCGCTCCTTGGCGATCACGGTCGAGTAGATCTGCCCGGTCGTGACGTTGGCGGAGCCGTCGAGGTCCACGTCGAGGAAGCGCTCGTAGTGGCCGATGTCGAGGTCGGTCTCCGCGCCGTCGTTGGTGACGAACACCTCGCCGTGCTGGAAGGGGTTCATCGTGCCGGGGTCGACGTTCAGGTACGGGTCCAGCTTCTGCATGGTGACGCGCAGGCCGCGCGCCTTCAGGAGCGCTCCGAGACTGGACGCGGTGAGCCCCTTGCCGAGCGAGGAGGCGACCCCGCCGGTGACGAAGATGTGCTTGGTCGTCGTGGTGCTGGGCGGAATGGCCAAAGGGAGCTCCCGTGGTCGCGAGGTCGGATGCGTGACAGCGCCCGGCGGAGGCGGTGCCTCGCATCGGGGTGGGTGCCGTCGCTGGATGTCGGGGGTTCGGCTGCCCTCCGGTCCACGGGCTACCAGGGTAACAGCGGACGGGAGCGGGCGGCGGCGCGGGCGGCCGCTGAGGACTCGCTGAAGAGTCGCTGAACCCGATTCCGACTTATCGCACCCAAGGTGAACAAGCTCACCCCGCCCCGCGACGACGGCCCCCGCGCGCGACGCGCGGGGAGCCTGGTGCCGTCGTATTCTGCTCGGACGCTCGAATGGGCGACGAAACCCGCACGTCCCACGGGGGGCGGAGCGCTGTTCGACTGGAGACGCAAGTGGCCGGGCGTATCGAGGACTACGCACTCGTCGGGGACATGCAGACCGCCGCGCTCATCTGCCGGGACGGCTCGGCCGACTGGATGTGTCTGCCCAGATTCGACTCCCATGCCGTGTTCGCCGGGCTCCTGGGCACCGAGGAACACGGCTTCTGGCGGCTGGGGCCCGCCCACGGCAAGGACGCTCCCCCGCCCCCGGCCAGCCGGCGGCGCTACCGGGGCGACTCCCTCATCCTCGAGTCCGAGTGGGACACCCCGCGCGGCACGGTCCGGGTGATCGACTTCATGCCGCCGCGCGGCACGGACGCGCCGCAGCTGGTGCGCATCGTGGAGGGCGTCAGCGGCCGGGTGCCGATGCGCTCGGTGCTGCGCATGCGGTTCTCCTACGGCTGGGTCGTGCCGTGGGTGCACAAGGTGGAGGACCGCACGGTCGCCGTCGCCGGGCCCGACTCGGTGTGGCTCGACACGAGCGTGGACACGTACGGCAAGAACCTGACGACGTACTCCGACTTCACCGTCGCCCCGGGCGACCGGGTCGCCTTCGCGATCAGCTGGCAGCCGTCGCACAAGGAGCCGCCGCCGGTGCCGCAGCCGGAGGAGGCGCTGGAGACGACCGCCGAGTTCTGGCGCGACTGGGTCGCCCAGTGCACGTACCACGGGCCGTACCGCGAGGCCGTGGTCCGCTCGCTGATCACGCTCAAGGCGCTGACGTACGCGCCGACCGGCGGCATCGTCGCGGCGCCGACGACCTCGCTGCCCGAGGAGATCGGCGGCTCGCGGAACTGGGACTACCGCTTCACCTGGCTGCGCGACGCGGCCATCACCCTCTCGTCGCTGCTGCGCACGGGCTACCACGAGGAGGCGCGCGCCTGGCGCGAGTGGCTGCTGCGCGCGGTCGCGGGCGATCCGCAGAACCTCCAGATCATGTACAGCATCGCGGGCGACCGCGAGCTGTCCGAGGCGGAGCTGAGCTGGCTGCCCGGCTACGAGAACTCGCAGCCCGTCCGCGTCGGCAACGGCGCGGCGGCCCAGCTCCAGCTCGACGTGTACGGGGAGGTCACCGAGGCGCTGCACCTGGCGCACATGACCGGCCTGGCCCGCAACGATCACGCCAATCTCCTCCAGCTCAAGCTGATCCGCTACCTGGAGGACCACTGGAACGAGCCGGACGAGGGCATCTGGGAGGTGCGCGGCCCGCGCCGCCACTTCGTCCACTCGAAGGTGATGGCCTGGGTCGCCGTGGACCGCACCGTGCGGCTGATCGAGTCCGGCGAGGTGGACGGCCCGCTGGAGCGCTGGCGCGACCTGCGGGACGAGATCCACCGCGAGGTCTGCGAGAAGGGGTACGACAAGGAGCGCAACACGTTCACGCAGTCGTACGGGTCCAAGGAGCTGGACGCCTCCCTGCTGCTCATCCCGCAGATGGGCTTCCTGCCGCCCGACGACAAGCGCGTGATCGGCACCATCGAGGCGATCCAGCGCGAGCTGTCCACGCTGGACGGCTTCATCCTGCGCTACCCCACGGCGGGCGACCAGGCGGGCGTGGACGGCCTGGAGGGCGACGAGGGCGCGTTCCTCGCCTGTTCCTTCTGGCTGGCGGACGACCTGGCGATGATCGGCCGGGTGGACGAGGCGCGCAAGCTCTTCGAGAAGCTGCTCGCCCTGCGCAACGACCTCGGGCTGCTCGCCGAGGAGTGGGACCCGCGGCGGATGCGGCAGGTGGGCAACTTCCCGCAGGCCTTCAGCCATGTGCCGCTGATCGACACCGCCCTGCGGCTGACGGCCTCCGGCGCGTACGGCGGCTGAGCGCACGGACGCGGCGCCGCCGGGGCCGGACGGCCCGGCGGCGCGGTGGCCGGATCTGTACGGTGCACCGGGCAGATCCGGCCGTCTTCCGGCCCTGCGCGGCGGGCGCGGCCCCCGTACGTGCCGGGGGGTGACGCGGGACCCCGGGCGCGGCGAGGATGAAAGCGCTCTCCCGCGCGTCCCGGCACACCCGCGCGCCGGGGGAACGCCGACGAAACCATCGGGAAAGGAGCGTCCGGTGCAGCCGGCCCATCCCACCCTGGAGGCCGTGGCGGCGCACGCCGGGGTCTCCCGCGCCACCGTCTCCCGCGTCGTGAACGGCACCCCCGGCGTACGGCCCGAGCTGCGCGAACGCGTCCGCCGCTCGGTCGCGGCGCTCGGCTACGTCCCGAACTCCGCGGCCCGCAGCCTCGTGACCCGCCGCACCGGCGCCGTGGCCGTCGTGATCGCCGAGCCGGAGACCCGCGTCTTCGCCGACCCGTTCTTCGCCCAGCAGCTGCGCGGCATCGGCAGCGAGCTGTCGGCGCACGACACGCAGCTACTGCTGATGCTGCTGGAGGGCCGCACGGACTACGAGCGCATCGAGCGCTACCTGTCGGGCGGCCACGTGGACGGCGTGCTGATGTTCTCGGTGCACACCGACGACCCCCTGCCGGCCATGGCGGCGGCCTCGGGGCTGCCCACGGTGTACGGCGGCCGCCCCGGCTGGCCGGGCGCGGCGGACGGGCCGGGGCCGCTGTACGTGGACACGGACAACCGCGACGGCGCCCGCCAGGCCGTACGGCACCTCCTGGCGCGCGGCAGGCGGCGCATCGCGGTGGTCACCGGGCCGCTCGACCAGACGGCCGCCGTGGACCGGCTGGACGGCTATCTCGACGCCATCGGCCGCGCCGCCCCCGATCCGGCGCTGCTCGTCCACGGCGACTTCACCGTGGAGGGCGGCGCCCGCGCCATGGCGGAGCTGCTCGACCGCACCCCCACACCGCCCGACGCGGTGTTCGCGGGCAACGACCTGATGGCCACCGGCGCGCTGCGCGTGCTGCGCGCCCGGGGGCTGCGGGTGCCCGACGACGTGGCGGTGGTGGGGTACGACGACCTCGAACCGGCCGCCTGGTCGGAACCGGCGCTGACGACCGTGCGGCAGGACGTCCGCCGGATGGGCGAGCTGATGGCCGCGCTGCTGCTGCGCCTGCTGCCGCCCGGCAGCCCCCAGGGGGAGCCGCCCGCGCCGATCATCACCCCGGCGCGGCTGGTCGTGCGCGACTCGGCCTGACGCCGCGTTCCTCAGCCGGCGCGCGTCAGCTCGTCGTAGACGCTGAGGACCTGCGCGACCGTCGTGTCCTCCGTCGGCCAGCTCCCCGCCCGCACCCGGCCCGCGGCGGCGAGGCCCGCGCGCCGCGCCGGGTCCCCCAGCAGCACGCGCACCGCCGCCCCGAGCGCCACGGGATCGCCGTACGGCACCAGGACCGCCGCGTCCCCCACCATCTCGGGGACGCCGCCGACCGCCGTCGCGACCAGCGGCACGCCGCCCCGCAGCGCCTCAAGCGCCAGCGGCGCCCGCCCCGCCCACTCGACGACGAGCAGCGCCGCGTCGGCCGCCGCGAGCAGCCGCGCGGGGTCGGGGCAGCCGCCGAGCAGGCGCACGGGCAGCCGTTCGCGGTCGATGCGCCGCTGGAGGGCGGCCCGCCCAGGCCCTTCCCCGGCGACAAGCAGCAGCGGCTGCGGGGTGAGGCCGCGCCAGGCGCGGGACGCGGTGAGCAGGACGTCGAGGCTGGGGTCGCGGTCGAGGCGGGTGACGGTCAGCAGCAGCGGTCTGTCGGTCGCCCCGAGGTCGGCGCGCAGCTTGTGCGGGTCGGGGTCGAGGCCGTCGGTGTCGGGCGCGGACTGCTCCGGCGGCGGGGACGGGAGGGCCACGGGGGCCAGCCGCGCGTCGCGGGCGCCGCGCCGCCTGGCCCGTTCGACCAGGTCGGAGGTGGCGCCCAGGACGACGGACGCGGTGCGCGCGACCCAGCTCTCGGTCAGCTGCCGGACGCGGGCGCGCAGCCCGGGGGTCGTCGAGCGGGTGTGCCAGGTGACGACGAGGGGGCTGGTGTCGCGGCGGCGGCGCGCGAGGGCGGCGAGCGTCCCGGCGCGCATGCCGTGCGCGTGGACGAGGTCGGCCCCGGCGCAGACGGTCCGCAGGATGCCGACGGCGGCCCGCCGCGTGGTGATGGGGACGGGCACGAAACGGGCGCCCGCGCCGGTGAAGTCGTAGCGCCGCTCGGCGGAGGCGGGGGCGCAGACGGTGACGGTCAGGCCGCGCGCGACGAGCCCGGCCGACAAGGACCTGACGTGGACGCCGGTGCCCGCGCTGCCGCCGCCGAGGAGCTGGACGACGTGCGCCGGGCCGCGGCCGTGGGGACCGGCGGACGGGCCGCTCACGGCGCCACCCGCCCGGAGCCCGGCTCCGGCCGGGACGTCCGTCCCCCGGGTGCGTGCGCCCGCAAGGCGCCGGATCGTGCTCGCGGGCGCGCGTGGCTCACGGCGGCCTCTCGTTCGCTGGGGTCGCGGGGGCTCCAGGATGCCAGTCCCGGCGCCGCGTACGGTAGCGCGGCCACTCGCACGGGCTATCCCCGGCCGAGCCGGGCGGCGGTGGCGAGGAGTTCCTCGGCGTGGGCGCGGGCGAGGCGGGAGTCCTCCTGTCCGGCGAGCATGCGGGACAGCTCGCGGATCCGGCCCTCGCCGTGGACCGTGCGGACGCCGCTGCTGGTCACCGTGCCGTCGCTGGTCTTCTCGACCACCAGGTGCCGGTCGGCGAAGGCGGCGACCTGCGGGAGGTGCGTGACGACGACGACCTGCGCCGACTCGGCCAGCTTCGCGAGGCGGCGGCCCACCTCGACCGCCGCCTTGCCGCCGATGCCCGCGTCCACCTCGTCGAAGAGGTACGTGGGGACCGGCGCGGCGTCGGCGAAGACGACCTCGATGGCGAGCATCACGCGGGACAGCTCGCCGCCGGACGCGCCCTTGGCGATGGGGCGGGCGGGGGCGCCGGGGTGGGGGGCGAGGAGGAGTTCGACGTCGTCGGTGCCGTGGGGGCCGTACGCGACCTGGCGGCCGTCGATGTCGAGCGCGTCCTCGTCGGGCGCGGCGGCGGGCTGGGTGACGGAGAACTGGACGCGGGCGTGCGGCATGGCGAGCTGCGTCAGCTCGGCGGTGACGGCGTCGGCGAAGCGCTTGGCGGCGTCGTTGCGGGCGTCGGTGAGGGTGCGGGCGAGGTCGGTCAGCTCCTCGCGCAGGCGGGCGCGTTCGGCGGCGAGGGTGTCGATGCGGTCGTCGTCGCCCTCCAGTTCGGCGAGGCGGGCGGCGCCGCGTTCCGCCCAGGCGAGGACGGCGGAGCAGCCGTCCTCCTCGGCGGCCGCGCCCGGCTCGGCGTACTTGCGGACGAGGTGGGCGAGGGCGGCGCGGCGTTCCTCGACGGCGGCGAGGCGCAGGGGGTCGGCGTCCAGGCCGTCGGCGTATCCGGCGAGTTCCTGCGCGACGTCGGCGAGGAGGATGCCGACCTCGCCGAGCCGGTCGGCGAGTCCGGCGAGCGCCGCGTCGTGGCCGCGCACGGCGTTCAGCGCGCGGTGGGCGCCGGCGACGAGGGTCCCGGCGTCCACGCCCTCGGGGTCCGCCGGGTCCCCGGCGAGCGCGCCGTGGGCGACGGCGGCGGCGGAGGCGAGGGCCTCGGCGTGGCCGAGGCGTGCCGCCTCGGCGGCGAGTTCGGTGTCCTCGGCGGGGCGCGGCTCGGCGGCGGCGATCTCGTCGAGGCCGAAGCGGAGGAGATCGGCCTCCTGGGCACGTTCGCGCGCGCGGGTGGTCAGTTCGGTGAGCGTGCTGTTGACGGCGCGCAGGCGGCGGTACGTCTCCAGGTAGGCGGCGAGCGGCGCGGAGACGGCGTCGCCCGCGTACCGGTCGAGCGCGCCGCGCTGGCGCGCGGGCCGCAGCAGGCCCTGCTGGTCGGTCTGCCCGTGGACGGCGACGAGGTCCTCGCCCAGCTCGGCGAGCAGTCCCGCGGGGACCGAGCGGCCGCCGACGTGGGCGCGCGATCTGCCCTCGGCCGAGACGGTCCTGCTGATCAGCAGGGCGCCGTCGTCCAGCTCGGCGCCCGCCTCCACGGCCCTGCGGGCGGCGGGGGCGCCGTCGGGCACGGCGACACGGCCCTCGACGACGGCGGCGGCGGCCCCGGCCCGTACGTACCCCGCGTCGCCGCGTCCGCCGAGCAGCAGCCCGAGGCTGGTGACGACCATGGTCTTGCCGGCCCCGGTCTCGCCGGTCACGGCGGTGAATCCGGTGGACAGCTCGACCACGGCGTCGTCGATCACGCCGAGGTCCTTGATCCGCATCTCCTCCAACACGGATACGACCATACGAGGTTCGGGGGCGCGATGGCGACGACGGCACCCGAACATCAGTACGGAAATCGCACGGATACCGTGCGGAGGCTCCCGCGGAGGGCCCGTACGGAAGATCAGTGCGGCGCCCCGCGCCACCCCGCCACCGGCAGCGCGAACTTCGCCACCAGCCGGTCCGTGAACGGCGCGTGGTGCAGCCGCGCGAGCCGTACGGGCACGGCCCCGCGCCGCACCTCCACCCGCGCGCCCGCGGGCAGTTCGACCGTACGGCGGCCGTCGCACCACAGGACGCCGGGTCCCGTCCCCGGCCGCACCTCGACCGCGAGGACCGAGCCCGGCGCGGTGACCAGGGGCTTGGCGAAGAGCGCGTGCGCGCTGATCGGCACCATCAGCAGCGCCTCCACCTCCGGCCAGACGACCGGCCCCCCGGCGGAGAAGGCGTACGCGGTGGAGCCGGTGGGCGTGGCGCAGACCACACCGTCGCCGCCGAAGCCGGAGACGGGGCGGCCGTCCACCTCGGTGACGACCTCGAGCAGCCGTTCGCGCGCGGCCTTCTCGACGGACGCCTCGTTGAGCGCCCAGTCGGTGTGGCGCGTGCCGCCGTCGACGAGCACGGTGACGTCGAGCGTCATGCGCTCCTCGACCTCGTAGTCCCGGCGCACCACGCGGTCCACGACCTGGTCGAGGTCGTCGCGCTCGGCCTCGGCGAGGAAGCCGACGCGCCCGAGGTTGACGCCGAGCAGCGGCACGCCCGTGGCGCGCGAGAACTCGGCGCCGCGCAGGAGCGTCCCGTCCCCGCCCAGGACGACGAGCAGCTCGCAGCCCTCGACGGCGGCGCGGGCGCCGTCGTCGGTGGGCGCGGTCTTCACGATGCGCTCGGCCGACCCCGGCAGGTCCAGGTCGGCGGCCTCCTCGGCGAGGACGCGCACGCCGATGCCGTGGCCGAGGAGGCCGCGGACGACGAGTTCGGCGCTGCGGATGGCGGCGGGGCGCCCGGTGTGGGCGAGCAGGAAGACGGTGCGCTCCGGCGCCGGTCGCCCGGTCCCGCCGGAGCTGCGTGGGCTGTCGGTCACTGGGGTCCCTCTGTCACGGCGTGGTCGAGGTCGGCCGGGTCGAGTGGCGGCGCCCCGGCGTGGAGCCAGAGAAAGTATTCAACATTGCCGGACGGGCCGGGCAGCGGGCTTGCCGTGACGCCGCGCACACCGAGGCCGAGCCCGGCGGCGCGGTCGGCGACGCCGCGCACGGCCTCGGCCCGCAGCGCCGGGCTGCGGACGACGCCGCCGCTGCCGAGCCGTTCCCTGCCGACCTCGAACTGCGGCTTCACCATCAGGACGAGGTCCGCGTCCGGCGCGGCGCAGCGCACGAGCGCGGGGAGCACCAGGCCGAGGGGGATGAACGACAGGTCGCCGACGACCAGGTCCACGGGCTCGCCGCCGATGGTGTCGAGGGTGAGGTCCCGTACGTTGGTGCGGTCCCGGACGGTGACGCGCGCGTCGGCCTGGAGGGACCAGGCGAGCTGCCCGTAGCCGACGTCCACGGCGACGACGTGCGCGGCGCCCGCGCGCAGCAGGACGTCGGTGAAGCCGCCCGTCGAGGCGCCCGCGTCGAGGGCGCGGCGGCCCTCCACGCGCAGTCCGTGCGGGGTGAAGGCGGTGAGGGCGCCCGCGAGTTTGTGGCCGCCGCGCGAGGCGTAGCCGGGGTCGTCTGCGTCCTCGGTGACGAGGAGGGCGGCGCCGGTGGCGACCTGGGTGGCGGGCTTGGCGGCGCGGGTGCCGTTCACGGTGACGCGTCCGGCCTCGATCAGGGTCCTGGCGTGGTCGCGGGAACGGGCGAGCTTGCGGCGGACGAGTTCCGCGTCGAGCCGGGCGAGGCGGCCCTGGGTGGCGGGTGGCATCGGGTCACATCCCCGGAGCGGGGCGGTCGAGGCCCGCCAGGGTCTCGCGCAGCGCGCGGTGGACGTCCTCGTACACCTCGGGGTGGCCCGCCACTCCGATGCGGTCGGCGTCGGCGAGGCGCTGGAGGTGCGCGTCGAGCGGGGCGTGGCCGGTGGGCCTGACGCCGATGCCGAGCGGCTGCGGTCCGTCGTCGGGCGTGGCGCCCTCGGCGGCGTCCCCGGGCGGGAGCTGCCCGCCGGGGGTTTCCGGGGAGGCGGAAGGGGACTCGTCCATGCCCCCGACGCTACCCGGTGCCCGGGCCACCGCTCCGCCGCGCCACCGGTCCGGCGGGCGGGGCGTGTCGATTCGTCGATACGAGCGCGACGGCGGCGCCTGCCGAAGGGGTCGGTGCCGCGCGCCCCGGTCCGGTCGGGCGACGGATCGAAGCCCGGCGATGCCACCCGGCTGCCGAATCGCAGTCCTGACAGTGGGCCGGTGTTCCCGGTGCGGAGGAGCCGGGCGGCGGCCCAGGGCGGGTTGACGCCGGTGAAGGCTGTCGGGAAGATCCCGGCGGACGGCCGCGGGTCCGCTTCGAGGAGCGCAGGCCGCCCCGGCAGTGGCGCGGTTGGACATCCGACACGCAGGCGAGCTTGAAGTGTCCGACGACGCGCCAGGCGATCCGCGCCGCCTCGGGGTCGTCCAGGCAGGGCATCACGAGGAAGCCGGGTGTCTTCGCGCGCGCCTGCGCCGACCGACATCCGGGATGCGGAAGCCGAACGCGGAGTATCCGCCTCCGGTCTGACGCACACCGGCCCGCAGGCCGTCCGCGTCCGACACGACCCGCCAGTCGGGTACCGGCACACCGACAGCGCGGGCGGCCTCGCACGTGCGGCTCTTGCTGGTCGGCAGCGCACAGCGGCCGGTGCGAACGGGGTGCGCGGAGGTCGCGGAGGCATGCCCGAAACGGGGGTGTCCGTGACAACAACGGCGGCGGCTTCGACTTCGGCGACCTGCCCGACATCGAGTTCCCGCCCAACCGCGACTGACCGCGGCCCGGCATGAGGAAGGCCCCCCCGGCGCACGACGCGCCGGGAGGGCCTTCCGCCGTTCTCCCGCCCGCCCTCGGCCCGCCCGGCGACCTTCGGGTTCACGATCTTCATCACCGCGCCCATCGCCCGCGGCACCTCGGCACCACCGGCGCGCACCTCCGCCACGACGTCCGCGACGAGCCCGTCCAGCTCCTCGTGCCGGACAGCGCCGGGCAGCCGGTGCGCGGTCGCCTTTCCGCCACGGCTCCCCCGCCCGGGGCACACGGCCCACACCCGCCGGGCTCCGTTGCCGGACTCCCTCCGGGCAGCGACCCGCGCAGGACCTCGCCGCGTTGTCGAAGGAGGACGTCCGCGCGAGCGCGTCCCTGTGACCCGCGACGCACCCCATCGGGCATGGCCCAGGACCGCCGCGTCCGACCCCCCGGAGCGGCCCGTCCACGGGATCGGACGCCCCCTTCCACCGCCACGCACCGCGCGCCGCGCCGCACGGGCGCCCCCGGCGCGCTTCCCGTCCGCCGCCACGCGGCCTCCCCCGCGCCCCACGAGTTAGGTTAGCCTAACCTCGCTTTCGGACCTCGTGCCCCGGCTCCCACCGGGGGCAGTGCAGGGCCCCGCGTCCGCGTCCCACCGTGCCGCGCGCCGCCGCCCCGGCACGCCCCCGCCCGGCCGGGCGCGGCCCGCCTCACAGGAAAGGACCCGCACCATGGCCACGGCTCCCTACGCGTTCTTCGACCTCGACGTCCTCCGCACGTCCCGCCTCAGCCCCGGTTTCGCCCGCGTCACCCTCGGCGGCGGGCAGATCGCCGCCGTCGGACACGCCGGCCGTGACCAGCGCGTCAAGCTCTTCGTGCCCCAGCCTGGCCACCGGACGATCGCCGTCCCCCGCGACCAGGGCGCCGACTGGTGGACCGCCTGGCAGCGGATGCACCCGGCCGAACGCGCGTCCATGCGCACCTACACCGTGCGCGAACTGCGCCGCGACGCGGGCGAGCTGGACATCGACTTCGCCCTGCACCCCCATCCGGGGCCCGCCGCCGAGTGGGCCACGACCGTCCGCCCCGGCGACCCCGCGACCATCCTGGGCCCCACCCAGGACGAGAACGCAGGCATCGGCTTCCACCCTCCCGCAGGCACCGACGCCGTCCTGCTGGCCGGTGACGCCTCGGCGCTGCCCGCCATCGCGGGCATCCTCGCCTGGCTCCCGCCGGGCACCCGCGCCACCGTCCTCGTCGAGACGGCCGACGCCGCCGACCGCCAGCACCTGCCCACCCACGCCGACGCCGACATCACCTGGCTCACCCACGCCGACGCCCGCCCCGGCACGGACGACAGCCCCCTGCTCGCCGCCCTGCGCTCCACCCCGCTCCCCGGCAGCGCGCCGTACGCCTGGGTCGCGGGCGAGGCGGGCTGCGTACGGGCGCTGCGCCGCCACCTCGTACGCGAACGCGGCATCGACCGCCGCCACATCACGTTCACGGGCTACTGGCGGCGCCACGCCTCCGAGGACACGCTCATGCAGGAGGCCATCGCCGCCGCGGCCTGACGCGGAACGGGCGGGCTACGCGCCGAGCCCCAGCCGCTCCAGCGCCTCGTCCGCCGGAAGCCCGCAGCGCCCCTCCCCCGCGTCGGTCCACGCCGCCGCGCACAGGGCGCGCAGGCCGTCCAGCGCGTCCCCCTCGCCCTCGACGGCGAGCCGCCCGTCGCGTACGAGCGCGCGGACGCCGCCGCACCGCCAGCCGTCGCCGTCCCGCACCACCTCGGGGTGCGGGACGAGCAGGCCGCGCAGGTCGGCGGCGACGTACGTCGGCCGGTGGTCGGGCCGGGCCGCCAGCAGCACGGCGGGCGTGGTCACACCGGTCAGCACGAGCAGCGAGTCCACGCCCCCGGCGTACGCCCCCTCGATGTCCGTGTCCAGCCGGTCCCCCACCACCAGCGGGCGGCGCGCGCCGGTCCGCAGGATCGTCTCGCGGTGCATGGGCGGCAGCGGCTTGCCGGCCACGACGGGCCCCTCCTCGCGCCCGGCGGCGAGGCGCACGACCTCGACGGCCGTCCCGTTGCCCGGCATGATGCCGCGGCCGCTGGGGATGGTCAGATCGGTGTTCGACGCGTACCACGGCACGCCGCGCGAGACCGCGAGCGCCGCCTCGGACACCAGCGCCCAGCGCATGTCGGGCCCGCCGTACCCCTGGACGACGGCGACCGGCCCGTCGTCGGCGGAGTCCACCGGGACGAGGCCGCGTTCGCGCAGCGCGACGCGCAGGCCCTCGCCGCCCGAGCACAGCACGCGCGACCCGGCGGGGACGTCGTCCGCGATCACGCGCGCCACGGCCTGCGCCGACGTGACGACCTCGGAGGCGTCGGCGGGCACGCCCAGGCTCGTCAGGTGCCCGGCGACCGTCTCGGGCGTCCGCGCCGCGTTGTTGGTGACGTAGGCGAGCCCCATCCCGTCCGCCTCGGCGGCGCGCAGCGAGGCGACGGCGTGCGGCAGGGCGTCGCCGCCCGCGTAGACCACACCGTCCAGGTCGAGGAGCGCGGTGTCGTACGCCGTGTGCAACTCCCGCTCGGAGGCGTCGGGTCGCGAGCGAGGCGTCCCCGGAATCTTCGTATCAGTCATCTCGCACCGATCATCCCCCATCACACCGGCGGCCTACGATGCGAGGGTGCGCACCGCAGGCCTCGATCTCGCCCCGTTCCGCGCCCTGCGCTACGCGACCGGCCGCGTGGCGGGGCTCGCCGACGTCACCTCGCCGCCGTACGACGTCGTGGTCAGGCCGGACGGGCAGCGCGCGCTGGAGACCGCCGACCCGCACAACATCGTGCGGCTCATCCTCCCGCCCTCCCCCGACCGCGCCGCCGCCACGCTCACCGCCTGGCGCCGCGCGGGCGTCCTCGTGACCGAAGACCTGCCCGCCCTCTACGTCTACGAGCAGCGCGCCTCCGGCACGGTCGTCCAGCGCGGCCTCATCGGCGCCCTGCGCCTGACCCCGCCCGCCGAACGCACCGTGCTGCCCCACGAGGACGTGATGCCCGACGTCGTCGCGGAACGGGCCGCGCTCCTGCGCGCCACGGCCACCAACTTCGAGCCCCTGCTCCTCTCCTACCGCGGCCACGCCGACGACGCCGCCGCGGCCCTCGTGGAACGCACCGCCGCCAGCGCCCCGGACACCTCCCTCACCACGGACGACGGCATGGCGCACCGGCTGTGGCGCGTCACCGACCCGGCCGGACAGTCCGCCGCGACGCGCGCCCTGGCGGCCCACCGCGCCCTGATCGCGGACGGCCACCACCGCTGGGCCACCTGCCTGCGCCTGCGCGACGAGCACGGCGCCCGGCCGCCGTGGGACCGGACGCTCGTGCTGCTCGTGGACACCGCCAGGTACCCGCTGCGCGTGCAGGCGATCCACCGGGTCCTGCCGGGCCTGGCCCCGGCGGACGCGCTCGGCCGCGTCACCGGCGCGTTCCGCGTCCGCCAGGTCACGGGCCCGCTCGACGCCGCGCTGCGCTTCCTGGACGGCACGCCGGGCACCGCGTTCCTGCTCGCGGGCGCGGGCACGTTCCACCTGCTCGACCGTCCCGATCGCGCGCTGCTCGACCGCACGGTCCCCGGCGGCCGTCCCGACGCGTGGCGCCGCCTCGACGCGACGGTGCTGCACGCCACGCTGCTCGACGCGGTGTGGCGCGTCCCCGACCGGCCGGGCGGCATCGCGTACCTGCACGACGCCGCGGCGGCCGTCACCCAGGCGGAACGCCTCGGCGGCACCGCCGTCCTGCTCCGCCCCGTCCGCGAGGACACCGTCCTGGCGCTGGCCGAGCAGGGCGTCACGATGCCCCGGAAGTCCACCTCGTTCGGCCCGAAACCGGCCACGGGCCTCGTGATGCGGTCCCTGGCCGACGAGGAGGACTAGGGCTCGTCCCCGGCTCACGCCGGACCGGCCGCCGCCGCCCACTGGTGGGCGCTGCCCTGGTGGACGGCGGCGTAGACGCGGTCGCGCAACAGGTTGGCGTCCTGGTCGGTGAGGGTGCGGTCCAGGTGCCGCAGGACCACCTTGAGGAGCACGTTCTTCTGATCCGGCCGGGCCCCGAGCCGTTCCAGTGCCTGCGGCGGGAGTTCGGCGCATGGCGTCTCGGCCAGGATCCCGACGCTCTCCACGCAGTCGGCGTCGGCGCCGAGCGCGTCGCGGACCCGGTCGCCGAGGTCTTCCGCCAGGTCGTCGCGGTCGACGGCCACGGACAGGTCCCGGCGGACGGCGGGCATGGCGGACACGGGCCGGTACGGGCTCAGGTCGGTCATCTGCGCGTCCACGGACGGGTCGGCCGACCGCAGGGCGCGGATGTCCGGGATGCCCTTGAGCAGCATCAGCATCCGGTCGAGCCCCATGCCGAGCGCGAGTCCGCTCCACGAGGCGCCGAGCCCGGCGCGCGCGAGCACCGCCGGATGCGCCAGGCCGCACTCCGCCACCTCGATCCACTCGCCGCCGCGTTCCACGTCCACCTGGCGGCCGGAGAGGGTGTACGGGTGGACGCGGTCCTCGTGGCGGTGCTTCGCCCCGGGGAGCAGCGTTTCGACGAGGGTGGTGACCATGCCGTCGAGGTCGGTGGTGGTCATGGGGGCCGGGCGGCGGGTGACGCGCCACAGGTCGAGCTGGTGGGGCGTGCCGGTGTGCAGGCGGTCGATGCTGTCCCGGCGGTAGACCAGCCCGGGGCAGACGAGGAGTACGTCGTCGGCCGGGTCCGCCGCCAGGGCGCGCAGCGCGGCGGGGATCAGCGCGCTGGAGTGGCTGCGCAGCATGTGCCGGTCGTCGGCGTAGCGGGTGTAGCGGGCGTCGCGGGTGATGTCGTCGGGGCGGAAGCCGAGGTTGTCGTAGTTGTCCTCGACGGTGACGACGCGTTCGCCCCGGCACCACCGGACCTGGCAGCCCCAGCGGTCCGCCAGCGCCTGGACGGCGTCGGTGAGGACGAGTTGGAGCGCGTGCGGTCCGGCGGCGGGGTCGGTGAGGTCCCGGACGGAGAGGTCGCGGGCGAGCTGTTCAGCGGTGAGACGGGCGGGCATGTCGGCCTCCTGGCCACGGAGCGGTGACGGGGTTTCGGGAACCCCCCGGCCCCGGGGCCCAGCCGCTCGGTGGGGACGGCCCGCTCAGTTCCGCGGACGTGGCGAGGTCCGACCCCTGCGGCGCCCTTCGGGGGCCAGGGGGCCGGTAAATCGGCGAGAGATCGCTACGACGGCCACGTTCCCACTGTAACGCGCGCCCGGCGCAAGGCCTCGGTTGTCTCCGCCGGGCGGCCACCGGTGACCGGCTGACGCCCCGTCCGGCCCGCTGGCCCCAGAAGATTAGGTTAGGCTAACCTCACTCTCGGTCGTTCCCCCCGCGCTCCCGGGAGTCCCATGCGTACACCCCTCTTCGCCCGGCACGACGCACGCCTCGGCGAGTTCGCGCTGCGCCCGGTCGATCCCGACCGCGACACCCCCCTCCTGCACCGCTGGCTTACACACCCCAAGTCGGCGTTCTGGCTGATGGGCGACGCCACCGCCGAGGACGTCGGCAAGGAGTACCGCGCCCTCGCGGCGTCACCGGCGCACGACGCGTTCCTCGGCCTCCACAAGGGCCGCCCCGCCTTCCTGACCGAACGCTACGACCCGGCGGCCGAGCCCGTCGGCCGCGCCTTCACGGTCCAGACCGGCGACATCGGCATGCACTTCCTCACCGCACCGGCCGACACCCCGCTGCCGGGCTTCACCCGCGCCGTCATCACGACCGTCATGGCGTTCCTCTTCGACGACCCGTCCGTCCGCCGCGTCGTGGTCGAACCCGACGTGCGCAACGAGGCGGTCCACCGGCTGAACGCCCTCGTCGGCTTCGAGGTCGACCGCACCGTCACCCTCCCGGGCAAGGAAGCCCTCCTCAGCTTCTGCACCCGCGAGCAGTTCACCGCCGCCGTCACGCCGGGAGCGACCCGATGACCGCCACCGACGTCACCGCACACCTCACACCCGGCCTGTGGGCGCGCGCCGAGCGGCACCTGATACGCAAGGCGCTCGCCGAGTTCTCCCACGAGCGCCTGTTCACCCCGCGCCAGGACCCCGCGGACGGCCGCTGGAGCGTCACCAGCGACGACGGCGCCGTCACCTACCGCTTCCCCGCGACCCGCCACGCGCTGGACCACTGGCACATCGACGCGGACGGCATCACCCGCGAACGCACGGCGGACGGCACCGCGCTCCCCCTGGACGCCCTCGCCTTCTTCATCGAGACGCGCGGCACCCTGGGCCTGTCCGACACCGTCCTGCCGACCTACCTGGAGGAGATCACCTCCACGCTCGCGGGGGCCGCCTACAAGCTGTCCCTCCCCGCCCGCTCCGCCGCCGACCTGGCGGCCGCCGACTTCCAGACCATCGAGGCCGGCATGACGGAGGGCCACCCCTGCTTCGTCGCGAACAACGGCCGCCTCGGCTTCGACTCCGCCGAGTACCACGCGTACGCGCCCGAGGCCGCCGCCCCCGTCCGCCTCGTCTGGCTCGCCGCGCGCCGCGACCTGGCCACCTTCACCTCATGCGCCGACCTGGACTACGAGACGCTGATCGCCGCCGAACTGGACCCCGCCACGCGCGCCGCGTTCGCCGGCCGCCTCGGCGCCCTCGGCCTCGACCCGGACGGCTACTACCTCCTCCCGGTCCACCCCTGGCAGTGGCACAACCGGCTGTCCGTCACCTTCGCGGGCGAACTGGCGCGCCGTCACCTCGTGCTCCTGGGCGAAGGCCCCGACGACCACCGCCCCCAGCAGTCGATCCGCACGTTCTTCAACGTCTCGCACCCGGAGAAGCACTACGTCAAGACGGCCATCTCCGTGCTCAACATGGGCTTCCTGCGCGGCCTGTCCGCCGCCTACATGGAGGTGACCCCGGCCATCAACGACTGGCTCGCCGAACTGATCGCCCGCGACAGCGTCTTCGCCGAGACGGGCTTCTCCATCCTCCGCGAGCGCGCCGCCATCGGCTACCACCACCGGCACTACGAGGCGGCCACACAGAAGGGCTCGCCCTACCTCAAGATGCTCGCCGCGCTCTGGCGCGAGAGCCCCGTCCCCACGCTCGCGCCCGGCCAGCGCCTGGCCACCATGGCGTCACTGCTGCACGTGGACCGGGACGGACGCTCCCTGGCCGCCGCGTTCGTCGCCGAGTCGGGCCTGCCCCCCGCCGACTGGCTCCGGCACTACCTGCGCGCCTACCTGACGCCGCTCCTGCACAGCATGTACGCGTACGACCTCGCGTACATGCCGCACGGCGAGAACCTCATCCTCGTCCTGGAGAACGGCGTCCCGCGCCGCGTCGTCATGAAGGACATCGCCGAGGAGATCGTCGTCATGAGCCCGGACGTCCCGCTCCCGCCGGAGGTGGAGCGCATCCGCGCCCGCGTGTCCGACGAGGAGTGGCCGCTCGCCGTCCTCACCGACGTCTTCGACTGCTTCTTCCGCTTCCTCGGCGCGACGCTGGACGAGGAAGGCGTGCTGGACGAGGAGACCTTCTGGGCCGCGGTCGCCGAGTGCGTCCGCGACTACCGGAAGGCCACCCCGCAGTTCGCCGAGCGGTTCGAGCGGTTCGACCTGTTCAAGGAGGAGTTCCCCCTCTCCTGCCTGAACCGCCTCCAGCTGCGCGACAACCAGCAGATGGTGGATCTGCAGGACCCGACGAGCCTGCTCCAGTACGCCGGGACCCTGCGGAACCCCCTCGCTCCCTACGCCTGACGCGGCTCCTCGTCGTCACCGTCGTCGTCATCCCCGTCGTCCTCGGCGGGACGGGACGAGTCCGCCGCCTCGGCCTTCTCCTCGTCCTCCTCGTCCTCGATCCCGTCCTCGTCGTCCAGGTCGGGGTCGAGGGCGTCGACGAACTCGACGCCGTCCAGCTCCGCCAGCCGGTCGGACGCGTTGGTGACGCCGCCCTGGTCGGCGTCGAGCGCCTTGGCGAACCAGGTGCGCGCCTCCTCCTCCCGGCCGACCGCGAGCAGCGCGTCCGCGTAGGCGTAGCGCAGGCGCGCGGTCCACGGGTGAACGGCGGTGGACGCCAGCTCGGGGCATTCGAGCGTGACGACGGCGGCGTCGGGCTGGCCGAGGTCGCGCCGCGCACCGGCGGCGACGAGCCGCATCTCGATCTGCCCGGCCTTGTCGAGCTGCTGCACCTCGGGCTCGCCGGCCATCGCCAGCGCGCGCTCCGGCCTGCCGATGCCGCGCTCGCAGTCGGCCATGAGCGGCCACAGGTGGACCGAGCCGGTCATGCGCCGCGCCGCGCGGAACTCCGTCAGCGCCTCCGCGTACTTCTCCACGCCGTAC
Source organism: Streptomyces sp. NPDC049879 (assembly GCF_044461265.1). NCBI lineage: Bacteria > Bacillati > Actinomycetota > Actinomycetes > Kitasatosporales > Streptomycetaceae > Streptomyces > Streptomyces sp. NPDC049879. Next base: position 865,997 of record NZ_JBITKT010000003.1, read on the forward strand.
GCCGCGAACCCGGCGGCCTCGCGGACCGCGCCGACACGCGACGCGAGCCGCAGCGCGACACGGGAGTACGCGTAGGCGCGCTCCGGCTCCTCGTCCAGCAGGTTGGCCACCATGACGAGGTTCCTGGCGACGTCCACGGCGAGGGTCTTGGGCAGGCTGAGCAGCTCCTGCCGCACCGAGCGGTCGATCTCGTCGCCCGTCACCTCGTCGGGGATGGGCAGCCGCTGGGTGCGCTCACGGTCGGCGCGCCCCTGCTCGGAGCGGTGGAAGCCGCCCTCCCGCCGGAAGCCGCCACCGCGCGGACCGCCCCGGCCGTCCCTGCGGTCGTCGCGGCGGAAGCCACCGCCGCGCCCGTCACGCCGGTCGTCCTGGCGGGGCCGGTCCGAACGGGGCCGGTCGTCGTAGCGCGGCCTGTCGTCCCTGGGACGGTCGTAGCGCGGACGGTCGTCACGCGGCCTGAACTCCCGCCGCTCACCACCGTCACGCCCACGGTCACCCCACGGGCGATCCTGGCGCGGCCGGTCGTCACGACGGAAGCCCTGGCCGCTCCCACCACGGTCATCGCGCCGCTCACCACGCCTGTCGTCGTAGCGCGGCCTGTCGTCCCTGGGACGGTCGTAGCGCGGACGGTCATCGCGGGGCCTGAACTCCCGCCGCTCACCACCGTCACGCCCGCCCTCACGCCCACGGTCCCGGTCCCGGTCACCCCACGGGCGATCCTGACGCGGCCGGTCATCCCTGGGACGGTCGTAGCGGGGACGGTCGTCACGCGGCCTGAACTCCCGCCGCTCACCGCCCTCACGACCGCCGTCACGCCCACGGTCACCCCACGGCCGGTCCTGACGCGGCCGGTCACCGTATCGGGGCCGGTCGTCACGACGGAACCCCTGGCCGCTTCCACCGCGGTCGTCCCGCCGGTCATCCTGGCGCGGCCGGTCGTAGCGCGGCCGGTCATCCCTGGGACGGTCATAACGGGGACGGTCGTCACGCGGCCTGAACTCCCGCCGCTCACCACCGTCACGGCCACCCTCACGCCCACGGTCCCGGTCCCGGTCCCGGTCCCGGTCACCCCACGGGCGGTCCTGACGCGGCCGGTCGTCACGACGGAAGCCCTGGCCGCTTCCACCGCGGTCATCGCGCCGGCCGCCCCAGCGGTCGCCCGTACGCTCACCACGTTCGCCGCCGCGCTCGCCACGACGGTCGTCCGGGCGGTCACGCCAAGGCCGGTCGTCACGGCGGTCGTTGGTGTAGCGGGGCCGCTCGTCACGGCCTCCGCGGCGGTCGTCACGGCGGTCGTCGCGCCAATTCCCACCACCGCGGCGGAAACCACCACGCTCGTCATCGCGCCGCGGACCCCGCGACTCGCGCTCCGACCGTGACGGCCGCTCATCCGATGAATTCGTCATTGACTTGACTCCTGCCTCACACACACGAAAACGAAAAACAAAAAAGGACCTCTGGTTCTCCAGCATGTCGCTGAAGAACCAGAGGTCCTATCAAAGATTGTCCGGCGGCGACCTACTCTCCCACACGGTCCCCCATGCAGTACCATCGGCGCTGGAGAGCTTAGCTTCCGGGTTCGGAATGTAACCGGGCGTTTCCTCTCCGCCATGACCACCGGAACACTAGAAAGTGCTCCAAGCGAACAAGCACACTTTTCAGTTGACATTCAGCTGAAGCACTTCATCCCGCCAGGACATTCCTGTCCCGACAAGGGTGGCTTCAAAAAGCACAGTGGACGCGAGCATCTATGGACAAGCCCTCGGCCTATTAGTACCGGTCAACTCCACCTCTCACAAGGCTTCCATCTCCGGCCTATCAACCC